>NZ_JAVDVJ010000013.1:0-88314 GCF_031456825.1 Luteimonas sp. 3794
CAGGGCTTCCGCGCTGTCGCGCGGCTTACTTTTGTCTTGGCAAAAGTAAGCAAAACCGTCTTCGCCGGACGCGATCCGACACGGCTGCGCCGTGCCGGTCCCTTGCACTTCTCGGTCGACGGGGCACGCAGCCCAAACTCGCTGCGCTCAGACATGGGCTGCTCTTCGACCCCGCCGCCCTGCGATGCTCAGCTCGCTCTACGGCTCGATTGAGATCAAGAGCCAATTCAACGGCACAAGCAACAGCGACAGTCGAAGCCAAAAGCCAAAAACCAAAAGCCAAAGCGAAATCCAACAGCGAAAAGCAGGGCTGCAAGGCGGCGGGGCAGAGCGCAAGTGTTGCGCTAGAGCGGAGAGCGACACCGTCCGCCGTGACTGAGGCGCGAGAAGGCGCGTCAGCTAAGCACCTTGCCGGCGATCCGCAAACCCGCCACCCACACCCCGATGCTCGACCCGACGTTGGCGAGCAGGAAGCTCAACAGCGTGCGCGAGACGCGGTTGCGGTACCAGCCTCGCACTGTGCCGGCATCGTCGCGCAGCGAAAGGAAATCGTTGTACGCGGGCTTGCGTATGTAGGCCTCGATCAATCCGCTGACCAGTCCGGGGTTGATCCCGGGCGGACGGATCGGCTTCAGCGGCGCCATGATCGCGGCGCCGAGGATGCCGAGCGGATGCGACAGCGCCGCCAGTGCGCCGAGTGCGGCGAAGCCGGCGGTGATGACGATCCATTCCTTCACCAGCTGGCGGCCGAGTTCGGCGCCGCCCTGGTAATAGCCCCAGCCGATCATCGCCACGATCGCCAGCGTGATCGCGGTCATAACCCAGCGCATGCTCTGGCCCTTGGGCGCATGTTCGAGCTCGGTGGTGGTCACTTCCGGATCCTGCGCGTCATCGGCGAGATGGCGCGCCAGACCGGCGAGATGGCCGGCGCCGACCACGGCCAGCACTTCGCGCGCATCCCCGGCCTGCTCGCGCAGCTTCGCGGCCATGTAGCGATCGCGCTCGGCGATGATGGCCTCGTAGAGCTGCGGGCTGCTCTTGGCGAATTCGCCGAAGCTCGATTCGAGCATGTCGCCCTGTTTGAGCTTCTCGATCTCGTCTTCGCCGAGCTCGTCGGATGCCATCAGTCCGCCGAGCAGGCTGCCGACCAGCTTCAATCGGCCGAAGAAGCCCAGCTTTTTCGACGCACGCTTGAATGTCAGGCCGACATCGCGGTCGATCAGCGCAACCGGAAGATCGCGTTCGTTCGCCAGTGCGACTGCCCGCTTGAGCTCAGCGCCGGGTTCGATCCCAAGTTGCTCGGCAAGGCGGCGCTGGTAGGCGGCCAGCGCGAGATTCGCGGCGAACAGCGCCACGCGCCCCTTGCGGATCACATCGACGAGATTGAGCTTGGCGAGTGCATCTGGATCGCTGATCGCCTGCAAGCGCTGCGCGTCGAGTTCCACTGCGACCGCCTCGAACGCGCCGCTGCCGATCGCATCCTCGACCGCCTCCACGCTGACCCGCGACACATGTGCGGTACCGAGCAGGGTGTAGCGCACCCCGTCTCGCTCGACGATCGCATGCGGCTGCGACTGCCAGGACGTGGCACCAGTAGGCGTCGTCGCGCCGGTCATCGGTTCGGTCATCGGGTCATTCGTCTTCGGGAGGAGTGGCGGCGCCGTCGCCGAGGGCGCGCTGCATCAGGATGGTGTCGAGCCAGCGTCCGTGCTTGCGGCCCGAGGCGGGCAGCACGCCGACGGTCTCGAAACCGAGCCGCTGGTGGAACTGCACCGAAGGGCCATCGAGCGGCGGGCCGATCACCGCCATCATCTGCCGGTAGCCACGCTGCGTGCACAGCTCGATGAGCCGTTCCATCAGTACGCGTCCGATGCCGTGGCCATGCTGTGCATGCTCCACATAGACCGAACTCTCGACGGTGAAACGGTAGCCGATGCGGGTGCGGAATCCGCCGGCGTAGGCATAGCCGGCGAACACGCCATCGTGGATCGCAACGATGTACGGATAGCCGGCCGACGTGATCGTCGACCAGCGGCGTCGCATCTCGTCGACATCGGGCGCGTCGTATTCGTAGGTCGCCACGCCGTCCGCGACTTCGCGGGCGTAGAGCACGGTGATGGCGTCGAAATCGGTTTCGACCGCGTCGCGGAGTTCGAGGGGCATGGGTCAGTCGATGTAGCGCTTGAGCAGATCGCCATAGGCGTCGATGCGACGGTCGCGCAGGAACGGCCAGATGCGACGCACATGTTCGCTGCGGCCCAGATCCACTTCGCAGCTCAGTATGGTCGGGTCGGTCCCTGCCTCGGCGAGGAACTCGCCCTGCGGGCCGAGCACATGGCTGTTGCCCCAGAAGTCGATGCCTGACGCGCCGATCGGTGACGGCTCGTGGCCGACGCGATTGCATGACAGCACCGGCAATCCGTTCGCGACCGCGTGACCGCGATGGCTGAGGATCCAGGCATCGCGCTGGCGCTTTTTCTCGTCATCGACGTCGGTCGGATCCCAGCCAATCGCGGTCGGATACAACAGCAGGTCCGCGCCTGCCAGCGCCATCAGCCGCGCAGCTTCGGGATACCACTGGTCCCAGCAGACCAGCAGGCCGAGCCGGCCGACCGAGGTGTCGATCGGCTTGAAGCCGATGTCGCCCGGCGTGAAGTAGAACTTCTCGTAGAAGCCAGGGTCGTCGGGGATGTGCATCTTGCGGTACTTGCCCGCCGTGCTGCCGTCTGCGTCGAAGACCACGCCGGTGTTGTGGTACAGCCCCGCTGCGCGGCGCTCGAACAGCGAGCTGACCAGCACCACCTTGTGCTGCTTCGCCAGCGCGGCGAGACGCTCGGTGCTCGGGCCGGGGATGGGTTCTGCAAGATCGAATTCGTCGACGGATTCGTGCTGGCAGAAGTAGGCACCGTTGTGCAGCTCCTGCAGCAGCACAAGCCTCGCCCCCTGTTTTGCGGCCTCGGCGACGCGCGCTTCGATGACCGACAGGTTGGCGTCGGCATTGCCGGCGCCCTGGTCGATGACGGCGCGCTCCTGGATCAGCGCGACAGGCAACGTGGTCTTGCGGGACATGGATTCGAACCCTCGGAGGATTGCGACAATGCTAACGCGCCGCTGCGTGCGGGCAGATAAACGAGGTGATCCACGCGGCGTCGCACGCGATGCAATCCATCGTGTACGACGCCAGCCCTCGGGCCAGGAGCTCGCGCCGGAGTCGCTGACGGGCACTGAATGGACGGAGCTGACACCCGAGGTCCGACTCGCGACGCCGGGCGTTTTTCCAGCGTCAGCCGGGCAGCGCGTCCCGCAGCAGGCCGGCGGGCAACTGCATGGTGATGCAGTGCAGACTGCCGTTCTGCCAGATCAGCGGGCGGCACGGCACCTGCACGATTTCGCGGCCAGGATGCGCTTGCGCGAGCACGGCCGCCGCGGCGTCGTCTGCCGGATCGCCATAGGCCGGCATCAACACCGCGCCGTTGAGGATCAAGTAATTCGCATAGCTCGCGGCGAGACGACGCCCATTGTCGAGCACCGGCTGCGCCCACGGCAGCGGGAACAGCCGATACGGCGCGCCCTCGCGGGTGCGCAGCGCGGCGATTTCATCGGCCATCGCCTGGAGCTCGGCGTAGTGCGGATCGGTGTCGTCGTCGCAGGCCTGGAACACGATCGCATCACCCGGCGCGAAGCGGGCGAGGGTGTCGATATGCGCGTCGGTGTCGTCGCCTTCGAGATAGCCGTGGTCCAGCCACAGCACGCGATCCTGCGCGAGCCAGTCGGACAGCTTCGCGGTCAACACTTCACGCGATGCGTCCGGATGCCGCTCGTGCAGGCAGCGCCAGGTCGTCAGCAGCGTGCCCGCACCGTCGGTTTCAATCGCGCCGCCTTCGAGCGCGAAGTCGATCTCGCGTCGCCGCGCGTCGTCGGCGAACACCCCGGCAGCATGCAGGTGACCGACCAGCAGGTCGTCCTGGCTGGCGTCGAATTTGCCGCCCCAGCCGGTGAAGCGGAAATCGTTGAGCAGGAACGCGTCATCGCCACGGCGCAGCGAGATCGGGCCGGAATCTCGCAGCCAGGTGTCGTCGTACGCTGCCTCGACGAAACGCACGCGCGCCATGTCGATGCGGTTCGACGCCAGGCGCACGTAGGCGTAACTCTGGATATCCTCGTCCGGCACGCAGATCACGACCGGCTGGAAGCGTGTGATCGCCGCGACCAGCGCGATGTACGTGTCTTCGACCTCGCCCAGGCGCGCGGCCCAGTCGGTGTCTTCGTTCGGCCAGGCGATCAGGATCGCGGACTGGGGTTCCCACTCCGCGGGGAAGCGCAATGCGTGTTCGGTCATGGACTCAACGGATGGCGGGCTTGGGGCCGATCTCCGACGCTGTGGCGCGGTTGGCCACGGTGTCGATGACCCGGTTACGCTCGAAATAGACGGTGAAGGTCGGATAGACCCAGCGATTGATCGTCGGCCACTGGCGCTTCTGGCCGCCCCGCGGGTCCAAGCGCTCGCTCGGCACGCCGAAGCGGGCTTCGACATCGGCCATCGACATGCCGCGCGAGGGCACGCTGGCGCCAGTGGCCTGCTTGGTGCGGTCGACAAGCAACGTGTCAGCGGACGCAGGCAGGCTGGCGAGCAGCGCGCAGCTCAGCGCGGCGCCTGCGAGGATCGAAGCGAAGGAACGCGACATGGCGGTGACTCCTGGGCAGGACAGCGATGGAGGTGAGGGCGCCGACAGGGCGCACGCGCCTGTTTATCAGAATTCGCGCGACGACGATGCCGACGCGGTACGAGAAGCGCCGCAAACGAAGAAAGGCCGCATCGCTGCGGCCTTTCTCGCGTGCATGCCGCATGCGCGGCAGCAGCGCGTCTTAGCGCTGACGCGCCTTGAAGCGCGGGTTGGACTTGCAGATCACGAAGACCTTGCCGCGGCGACGCACAACCTTGCAATCGCGGTGGCGGGTCTTCGCCGACTTCAGGGACGACAGGACCTTCATGGTGAACCTCTGGGATGGGATACAAACAGCAAGCCGGCTATTCTAGCTGCTCTTTCCCACACGATTCAAGCGCTTGGGCGTTCGCTCGCGAACATGGCCCCCGGCGCAGGAGATGCAGATGACGGCGACGGTGCCGGTTTTGACGATCGACGGGCCTTCGGGTTCCGGCAAGGGCACGATCAGCCGTGCGGTGGCGCAGCGGCTGGGTTGGCATTATCTGGATTCAGGCGCGCTCTATCGCGCGGTGGGTGTCGCGGCCGGCTGGGCGGACCTCGATCTCGACGATGCCGGCGCGCTGGTGCGCTGCACCTTCGATACGACCATCGGCTTCGATGAAGGGGGCGAGGAGCTGCGCGTGCTCGTCAACGGCCACGACGCCACGGATGAACTCCGGACCGAAACCGCCGGCGCGGCTGCCTCGGCTATCGCTGCGATTCCCGAGGTCCGCGCTGCACTCAAGGACCGGCAACGGGCATTCAGGGTCGCCCCGGGCCTCGTCGCCGACGGTCGTGACATGGGCACGGTGATCTTCCCCGACGCAGGCTGGAAGGTGTTCCTCACCGCGAGCGCGGAGGAGCGGGCGGACCGTCGCTATAAACAGTTGAAGAACAAGGGGGTTTCGGTGACAATGGACGGTCTGCTGCGCGAGATCCTCGCCCGCGACGCCCGCGATGCCAACCGTGCGGTGGCGCCGTTGCGGCCGGCCGAAGACGCCGTCCGCATCGACACCACTGGTCAGGGCATCGAAGCTGTCGTCGAACGGGTGCTCTCATTACTGCCTGCACGCAACGCCTGATCCGATCCGGGGTCGGGCGTTTGTTGCAAGCCGGGGTGGTCCGTTTCGGGCTGCTTCGGCGTTCTTGGAAAGTGTGACGTTTCATCGCTGTACCGCTGCACCCATGTCGCCGTCCGGAGATCCTTCCAGCCGGCGGTCCGTTCACCTCAACACTCACGGCCCTGCAATCCCGCGACGGCCGACCAACGGGTGGACTGCCGGCACTCCGCGCTGACAAGGCGCCGCCACGCAGTCTGAGTCAACCAGGTATTTACCAATGACCGAATCATTCGCAGAACTGTTCGAAGCCAGTCAGACCAATCTGGCCAAGCTCAAGCCAGGCTCCATCGTCACCGGCATCGTCGTCGACGTGCGCACCGACGTGGTGGTGATCAACGCCGGCCTGAAGTCGGAAGGCATCGTGCCGATCGAGCAGTTCCGTAACGACGCCGGCGAGATCGACATCGCCATCGGCGACTCCGTCAAGGTGGCGCTGGATTCCCTCGAGAACGGCTTCGGCGAGACCGTGCTGTCGCGCGAGAAGGCCAAGCGCTCGATGGTGTGGGACGAACTCGAGGAAGCCCTCGAGAAGAACGAGACCATCACCGGCCGCATCAGTGGCAAGGTCAAGGGCGGCTTCACCGTCGACATCAAGGACGTCCGCGCGTTCCTGCCGGGTTCGCTGGTGGACGTGCGCCCGGTGCGCGACCCGGTGTACCTGGAAGGCAAGGAACTCGAGTTCAAGCTGATCAAGCTGGACCGCAAGCGCAACAACGTTGTCGTCTCGCGCCGCGCAGTGGTCGAGAGCGAGCACTCGGAAGAGCGCGAGCAGCTGATGGAGAAGCTGGTCGAGGGCGCGGTGCTCAAGGGCGTCGTCAAGAACCTGACCGATTACGGCGCGTTCGTGGACCTCGGCGGCATCGACGGCCTGCTGCACATCACCGACATGGCCTGGAAGCGCGTGCGCCATCCGTCCGAAGTCGTGGAAGTGGGCGCAGAGCTCGACGTACGCGTGCTGAAGTACGACCGCGAGCGCAACCGCGTCAGCCTCGGCCTGAAGCAGCTGGGCGAGGATCCGTGGGACAACATCGCCCGCCGTTACCCGTCCAACACCCGCGTGTTCGGCAAGGTCTCCAACGTCACCGATTACGGCGCGTTCGTCGAGATCGAGCCGGGCGTCGAAGGTCTGGTGCACGTGTCCGAAATGGACTGGACCAACAAGAACGTCAACCCGTCCAAGGTGGTGCAGGTCGGTGACGAACTCGAGGTCATGGTGCTCGACGTCGACGAGGAGCGTCGCCGCATCTCGCTCGGCATCAAGCAGGTCACGTCGAACCCGTGGGAAACCTTCGCGGCCATCCACAAGAAGGGCGACAAGGTCGACGGCCAGATCAAGTCGATCACCGACTTTGGCATCTTCATCGGCCTGGACGGCGGTATCGACGGCCTGATCCACCTGTCGGACATCGCGTGGAACTCCACCGGCGAAGACGTGGCACGTGCATTCAAGAAGGGCGACACCGTCGAGGCCGTCGTGCTGGCGGTCGATCCGGAGCGCGAGCGCATCTCGCTGGGCGTCAAGCAGCTTGAGCAGGATCCGATGGGTCAGTTCATGGCGACCACGCCGCGCGGTTCGAAGGTCATCGGTACCGTCAAGGAAGTCGACGCCAAGGGCGCAGTGATCGATCTGGGTGAGGGCGTGGAAGGCTATGTGCAGGCACGTGACATCAGCGACCAGCGCGTCGACGACGCCAGCCAGCATCTGAAGGTCGGTCAGGAGATCGAAGCCAAGTACTTCGGCGTCGATCGCAAGACCCGCGTCCTGCAGCTGTCGATCAAGGCGAAGGACGAGGCGGAAACCGCCGAGACCCTGGCCGAGTACAACAAGCAGGCATCGGAAGCGTCGAGCGGCACCACGAAGCTGGGTGCGCTGCTGCGCGAACAGCTGGGCAACAAGGGCGAGTAAGCCGATGCGGCGCCGGTCCGGGCTCGTCCCGGGCCGGCGTTGTCGCATTTGCAAGAACGAGACATGACGAAGTCGGAACTCATCGAACTGCTGACCCAGCGCCAGGCGCATCTCAAGGGCGAGGACGTCGACCTAGCGGTCAAGGCCATGCTCGAAATGATGGGCGGCGCACTGGCAGCCGGCGATCGGATCGAGGTCCGTGGTTTCGGCAGCTTCTCGCTGCATTTCCGTCCGCCGCGCACCGGACGCAATCCGAAGACCGGCGATGCCGTCGCGCTTCCGGGCAAGCATGTGCCGCATTTCAAGCCGGGCAAGGAACTGCGCGATCGCGTCAGCGACGTACAGCCGATGCCGGCCGAAGACTGACCGCCCACCGCGGTCCCATTTTCTTTTCCACGCCCGGTGCGGATCGCCGCACGGTTGGCGTGCAGGATCGGCAAGCGGGTAGGATCGTCGACGCACCGTCGGCGGGGCGCGCACTGCGCCTTGATGTCCATCGCCGGCCCGGGTCGCGCGTACGCGGCCGATCCATCGATGGAGCGTGATCCATGGCGTTTGTGACCGAATGGTTCTGGTTCTTCCTGTTGCTGCCGATTGCGGCCCTCAGTGGCTGGGTGATCGGTCGTCGCGGCGGCGAGCGTCACAGCGACACCCAGGTCAGCCGCCTGTCGATGACGTATTTCCGCGGCCTGAACTATTTGCTCAACGAGCAGCCCGACAAGGCCATCGAACTGTTCCTGCATATCGCGGAGTTGGACAAGGACACATTCGAAACCCAGGTCGCGCTCGGACATCTGTTCCGGCGTCGCGGCGAAGTCGATCGTGCGATCCGCCTGCATCAGGGGCTGGTGCAGCGCCCCGACCTCAACGACCAGCAGAAGGTCCAGGCGCTGCTTGCGCTGGGTGAGGACTACATGAAGTCCGGCCTGCTCGATCGCGCAGAAACGGTGTTCGCCGATCTGGCGCAGATCGATCAGCGGGCACCGCAGGCATTGCGGCATCTGATCGGCATCTACCAGTCCGAGCGCGACTGGCAGAAGGCGATCGAAAACGCCACGCGCTATGAGGCGGCGACTGGCGAGCCGATGGGCAAGCTGATCTCGCAGTTCGAGTGCGAGCTCGCGGACCGCCTGCGTTCGGCCGGCGACGTTGACGGCGCACGCAGCGCGGTACAGCGCGCCTACGCCGCGGACTCTGGTTCGGTGCGCGCAGGCATTCTCGAAGGTCGTCTTGAAATCGACGCCGGCAATGATGCCGCGGCGATCCGCGCGTTCGAACGCGCCGCGCGTCACGACACCGATTTTCTGCCCGAGATCCTCGCGCCGTTGCTGGCTGCCTATGAACGTGTGGGCGACGTGCCGGGCGCGCGGAATTTCCTGTCCCAGATGACCGAGCACTACAAGGGCGTCGCGCCGGTACTGGCGCTGACGCGTCTGGTCGAGCAGGAAGAGGGCGTACGTGCGGCGCGCGCCTACCTCACGCGCCAGCTGAAGGACCGCCCGTCGGTTCGCGGCGAGGCCGCGTTGATCGATCTGACCCTGGCGGACGGCGTCGATCACGCAGGCACGCTCCAGGAATTGCGCCTGATCACCGAGCAGCTGCTGGTGCGCAACCCCAGCTATCGCTGCAAACAGTGCGGTTTCGGCGCGCGCAGCCATCACTGGCAGTGCCCTAGCTGCAAGGAGTGGGGCACCATCAAGCCGCTGCTCAACTACGCCGTGGTCTGAGTGCCTGCATCGCTCCCGTTTGTGCTGGCGCTGTGCGTCGCCGTGTGCCTGGCCGCTTCGGTGCTGACGGCGCTGGCGCGCCGCTACGCCATGTCCCGTCAGTTGGTGGATATGCCGGGCGAGCGGCGTAGCCATGTAGTGGCGACCCCCAGAGGGGGCGGCGTCGCAATCGTCGCGGTCGTCGCGCCTGCGATGCTCTGGTTGGGCCTGGCGAGCACCCCATCATCGTCGGTCGTCCTGCTTGGGGCCTGCGGTCTCGCCCTGGTAGCTGCGATCGGCTGGGTGGACGACCACCGGCCCCTGTCCCCCTGGGGGCGGCTGGCCGTGCATATCCTGGCTGCCGCGCTGTTGGCGGCCGGCGTCGCTTGGGCGGGGGACCCCGTGTGGCGTGCGTTGATGGTGTTCGCTCTCGCGCTGGGACTGGTCAACGTCTGGAACTTTATGGACGGGATCAATGGGCTGGCCGTCGTCCAGTTGATCCTGGTCGCGCTGGGATTCCTGCTTTTGGGCATTCATGGGGATGGCGCCTTGCTGGCGACCATTGCCGCAGCTGCGTGCGCAGGCTTCCTGCCGTTCAACTTTCCGGCCGCGCGGATCTTCTTAGGGGATGTCGGTAGCGGCGCACTGGGCTATGTGGCGGCATGTCTGATCGCGTTGATGCCCTCGACGGACCCGGTCCATGCATTGCTGTGGCTGCTACCCATCAGCACCTTCCTGATTGACGCGGCATTGACATTGCTGTCCCGCATCATTCGGGGTGAACGGTGGTGGACGCCGCACATACAGCATATGTATCAGCGGTGCGTGCAGGCGGGGCATGCCCATGCCGTGGTCACCGGTGGCTATGCTGCCTGGACATTGCTGTCGACGTTCGTCGCCATCTCGATGGCGGGTGCGCCGCAACCCGCTATCATCGGAGCCTTCGCCACGTGGTATCTCCTGGGTGTCACCATTTGGCTCATTCACCGTATCCGGCATGTACGCCGCATGCGTCTGTCGTAGGGAAGCGACTGGATGATTGACCTCAAGGCGAGAATCGGCGTTCTGACGCCGCGTGTGGCCGTTGTACTGCACGATCTGGCCATGGTCTGGCTGTGCTGGGTCGGCCTGCACCAGTTCCGACACTCGGTCATGGAGAGCGCGCCGACGTTCGCGCTCTGGTCGGCCGAAATCGCACTGATCCTGATGGCGCAGGGCCTGATCTTCTGGCGGGTAGGCCTCTACCGGGGCGTGTGGCGGTTCGCCAGCGTCCCGGACCTGATGAACATCGTGAAGGCGTCGGTCCTGGGCTTGCTGACCGTCATGCTTGTGCTGTTCGTCTACAACCGGCTTGATCTCGTTCCGCGTACCGTCCTGATCACCTATCCGCTGCTGCTGGCGGCGCTGCTGGGCATGCCCAGGTTGCTGTACCGGGCATGGAAGGACCACGGCATGACGCGGACCAGCCAGTCCGCCGTCCGCGTCCTGATTCTCGGCGCAGGGCAGGCCGGCGAAACCCTGGTGCGGGATCTGCGCCGCACGGGTGCATACCATCCTGTCGGTTTTCTTGACGATGCGCCCAAACTGCGAGGAAGTCAGCTGCAGGGCGTGCCCGTGTTGGGCCGTATCCGCGATGTCGAACAGGTGGGGCCGGAAACCGCCGCCGAGCTTCTGGTCATTGCAATGCCTTCCGCTGAGGCGGTGGCGATGCGCAAGGTCGTCGAGGCATGTGAGCGGACCGGGCTGCCCTTTCGCACGGTTCCTAAACTCGACGACCTGCTTGAAGGGCGTTCGCTGCCTGGCGAACTCAAAGAGGTTGCGATCGAGGATCTGCTCGGGCGCAAGCCGGTCACGCCGGACTGGAAGGCCATCCGTGCATGGCTGCGGGGCCGTAGCGTGCTCATCACGGGCGCGGGTGGGTCGATTGGCTCGGAACTGTGTCGCCAGTGTGCGCGCAACGGTACCGCGCAGATCGCGCTGGTCGAGATGGACGAACTTGCACTGACCCGGATCGAGGGCGAGCTGCGCCGGGATTTTCCGCGCATTTCGCTGGTACCGGTGCTCGGCGACTGCGGTGATACGGCAGTGATCGAACACGCGATGCAGCGCGCTGCGCCCGATGCGGTCTTCCATGCTGCGGCCTACAAGCAGGTCCCCGTCCTTGAAGTGCAGCTGCGCGAAGGCGTACGCAACAACGTGCTCTCGACACGGACGGTGGCGAATGCGTCCATCGCGCACAAGGTCGGTACGTTCGTGCTGATCTCCACCGACAAGGCGGTCGATCCCGTCAACGTGCTCGGCGCCACCAAGCGGCTGGCCGAGATGGTCTGCCAAGACCTGGCGGGCGCCTCGTCCACCGACTTCATCACCGTGCGATTCGGCAACGTGCTCGATTCGGCGGGCAGTGTGGTACCGCTGTTCCGGGAGCAGATCCGTCGCGGTGGACCGGTGACCGTGACCGATCCCGAGGTCACCCGGTACTTCATGACGATTCCCGAGGCCTGTCAGCTGATCATGCAGTCAGTGGCGATCGGCTCGGCGCAGGCGGTGTACACCCTCGACATGGGTGAGCCTGTCTCGATCCGGTTGCTGGCGGAACAGATGATCCGCCTGGCCGGGAAGCATCCGGATCAGGATGTCGCGATCGTCTATTCCGGCTTGCGGCCGGGCGAAAAGCTGCACGAAACCCTGTTCCACGCAGACGAGCGGTACCGACCGACCACGCACCCCAAGATCCTGCTCGCCGAAGCGCGCACCGTGCATGCCGAGAGGCTCGCTGCGGCGTTGTTGAAGCTCACCGACGGCGTGGCACGTTACGACCTCGAGCTGCTGGCATCGGCGCTGCGCGAGGCGGTGCCCGAGTTCGCACCGCAGCAATCGCGGGCAACACACAATGGAGGTGCGACGATCGTCGCGTTCCCCCCACGACACGCGAGACAACTATGACGCAGAGGATCCGCAAGGCGGTGTTTCCCGTTGCAGGGCTCGGGACGCGCTTCCTGCCCGCGACCAAGACGGTTCCCAAGGAAATGCTGCCGATCGTCGATCGGCCCCTGATCCAGTACGCAGTGGACGAAGCGATCGAGGCCGGCTGCGACACGCTGGTATTCGTGACCAATCGCTACAAGCACGCGATCGGCGATTACTTCGACAAGGCCTACGAGCTCGAGGACCGTCTGGAGGCGGCCGGCAAGCACGAACTGCTGGAGAAGGTCCGCCGTCCGCTGCCCGACGGCGTCCAGGCGATCTTCGTGACCCAGCCCGAGGCGCGTGGCCTGGGTCACGCGGTGTTGTGCGCGCGCGCTGTCATTGGTGATGAGCCCTTCGCAGTCATGCTGCCTGACGACCTGCTGTGGAACCGCAATGGCGCCGGTGCGCTGCGGCAGATGGCCGATGCGCATGAGGCGACCGGCGCGAGCATGATTGCCGTGCAGGATGTCGCGCGCGAACAGACTGCCAGCTACGGCATCGTCGCCACCGAAGCGTTCGAAGGGCGGCATGGCCGAATCAATGCCATGGTCGAGAAGCCCAAGCCTGAGGAGGCACCGAGTACATTGGCGGTGGTCGGCCGATACGTACTCGATGGGCGCGTCTTCGAACTGCTTGAGAACACGAAGCCGGGGGCGGGCGGCGAAATTCAGCTGACCGATGCGATCGCGGCGCTGCTCGCAGAACAGCCGGTGCATGCATATCGCTTCAAGGGCGTCCGCTTCGATTGCGGGACGCATCTGGGATTGATCGAGGCGACGATCCGCTACGCGCTGGACAACGAGACGTTGAGCGAGCCTGCCGCCGCGTTGATGCGCAACGCGCTGCAGGAGCTCGGGGTTCGGGATCTGGAGTGACGCGCACTGCCGCAGAGTGATTGAAAACGCCCGGCTTGGCCGGGCGTTTTCGTATGCGGGTCAGGCGTTGGCGCCCGCAAGGTCGGCGCGAGATTTTCTGCTGGACGCGCCATGTCCGATCTTCCCGGAGCCGGGCTCGCGCCGGCATTGTGGTCACCGACATCCACAAGGCGAGGGCGTTTCGGGGCACCCGGACGATCGGTCAGCACGCCCTCTGCACCCGGCCCACTGGTGAACGCCTCACGAGGGCGACTGTGATTCCCCGCTTCAGCAGATGAAAAAAAAGCAACGCGCCCTTGCAGGCGCGTTGCTTCGATCGAGTCACACCATCGACGCCGCAGCGTCGATGTGCGCAAACGAATCAGGCCAGACCGGCCTGCTTCATCACTTCAGCAGCGTAATCTTCGACCACCTTCTCGATGCCTTCGCCGACGGCCAGGCGCTGGAAGCCAACGACTTCGGCGCCTGCGGCCTTCAGCACGGCTTCGACGGTCTTGTCGGTGTCGAGCACGTAGGGCTGGCCGTAAAGCGTGACCTCGTTGACGATCTTGCTCATCTTGCCGCTGATGATCTTCTCGAGGATGTCGGCCGGCTTGCTCTTGTCCTTCTCGGACATCTTGGCCAGCTCGATTTCCTTTTCCTTCTCGACGAAATCGGTCGGGACGTCGCTCGCCTTGTTGTAGGGCGGATTCATCGCGGCGACATGCATCGCCAAGCCACGCGCCAGGTCGACATCGCCGCCCTTGAGCTCGACCAGCACGCCGATACGGCCGCCGTGCACGTAGGCCGCAACATTGTTCGCGCTCTCGACGCGGACCAGGCGGCGGATCTGCACGTTCTCGCCGACCTTGGAAATGACCGCAGCGCGGGTTTCCTCGATCGTGTCGCCGGACTCGACCTTCGCAGCCTTCAGCGCGTCGGCATCGGCGGCGCCGGAGGCCAGAGCGGTCTGGGCGACCACGTCAGTGAAGCGCAGGAAGTTGTCATCCTTGGCGACGAAGTCGGTCTCGGAGTTGATCTCGACCAGCACGGCGACGCTGTCGTTCTGGGCAGCAGCGATGCGGCCTTCGGCGGCGACGCGGTCGGCCTTCTTGTCGGCCTTGGCCAGGCCGGACTTGCGCAGCGCCTCTGCGGCCGCGTCGATGTTGCCTGCGGTTTCGCTGAGCGCCTTCTTGCACTCCATCATGCCGGCGCCGGTGCGCTCGCGCAGTTCCTTGACAAGGGATGCGGTGATTTCCATTGGAGACCTCTGAATTCGGGGAATGTCGTGCGGGCAATGCCCGCCTCACGGATCGACGCCGACTGCGCGGTACCCCGCGCAGGGCGTGATGCGCGGCCGTCCAGCATGGGACGGCCGCATGTCGCGGCGGTTACTCGGCCGCAGGTGCTGCAGGTGCGGCGGCCGGGGCGGCGTCTTCGGCCTTCTTGCCACGCGGTGCGCGGGCCGGCTTCTCGCCGCCTTCAACGAACTCTTCCTCGCGCACGGTCGCCGCGCTCGGGGTGGCTGCCTTGCCTTCCAGCACGGCGTCGGCGGCGGCGTTCGCGTACAGCTGCACGGCGCGGATGGCGTCGTCGTTACCCGGGATGGCGTAGTCGACCAGGGCCGGATCGTAGTTCGTGTCGACGACCGCGATCACCGGAATGCCGAGCTTCTTGGCTTCCTTGATGGCGATGTCTTCATGGCCGATGTCGATGACGAACAGCGCGTCGGGCAGGCGGTTCATATCCTTGATGCCGCCCAGCGAGGCTTCCAGCTTGTCGCGCTCGCGACGCAGGCCCAGCACTTCGTGCTTGACCAGCTTCTCGAACGTGCCGTCGGTTTCGGCCGCTTCCAGTTCCTTCAGGCGCGACACCGACTTCTTCACCGTGGCGAAGTTGGTCAGCGTGCCGCCGAGCCAGCGCTGGGTCATGAACGGCATGCCGCAACGCTCGGCTTCTTCCTTGATCGCTTCGCGCGCGCTGCGCTTGGTGCCGATGAACAGGATCATGCCGCGCTTCTGCGCGATACCCGAGATGAAGTTCATCGCGTCGTTGAACAGCGGAACGGTCTTCTCAAGGTTGATGATGTGGATCTTGCCGCGGGCACCGAAGATGTACGGCGACATCTTGGGATTCCAGTAGCGCGTCTGGTGGCCGAAATGGACGCCGGCTTCCAGCATCTGGCGCATGGTGATCTGGGGCATTGTGAAACTCCTGGCATTGGAACCGGCCGCCACGGTCGGGTATGGGCGGTTGCACCGCACGGGGCGGGGCGATGGTTCCGGGGTTGGGCCTCCCTGCCGCCTCCGTGACCGAACCTCATTCGAGGCACCCCGGCACGGGACATTGCAGCAGGTGTGAATTTACCGGTGACGCCCGGCATCGGCGGCGGGTCACCCCGCACAGCAGCGGAAGTGTAGCAGTCATCGCCGGCGGGTGCGACAGGCCCCAGATGCTGGGGGGCATGCGGACGTGGCCCGGATTTTCGCTTCGCGACAGCGTGCATGCGACATGGGGCGAGCGGCTGGCGTCAGCAAGCGGATTCCGTATGGCGGACCGCAGGCTCGCGTCCACCGCGCCCATGGACGCGCACACCCGGAGATTCATGCAGTAAATGCGCACGGTAGTCCGGCGCGATTTGCGCCTGCCGACGCAGGCTCATACGAAGGCGTCCCGGTTGCGGCGAGCGAGCTTCCACTGGAGTTCGCGGATGTTGACCGCTCAGTCGCCCCCTGGTGGGCTCAATTCGGCGATAATAGCGCCATGAGTATCCACACCAAGACGCCCGAAGAAATCGAGAAGATGCGCGTGGCCGGTCGCCTGGCCGCCGAGGTGCTGCAGATCGTCGCTCCGCATGTGAAGCCGGGCGTGACGACCGAGGAACTGGACCGCATCTGCTACGACCACATCATCCGGGTCCAGGGCGCGATTCCTGCGAACGTCGGCTACAAGGGCTATCCCAAGACGACGTGCATTTCGGCCAACAACGTCATCTGTCACGGCATCCCGAACGACGCCAAGGTCCTCAAGGACGGCGACATCATCAATATCGATGTCACCGTCATTAAGGACGGCTGGCATGGTGATACCAGCCGGATGTACTTCGTCGGCACGCCGTCAGTGATGGCGCGGCGCCTGGTCGAGGTGACGCGCGAGGCGATGTGGCGCGGCATCCGTGAGGTGAAGCCGGGCGCGACACTCGGCGATGTCGGTCACGCGATCCAGAGGTACGCGGAAGGCCAGCGTTTCAGTGTCGTGCGCGAGTACTGCGGCCACGGCATCGGCAAGGTCTACCACGACGAGCCGCAGGTGCTGCACTACGGCACGCCCGGCGCTGGCGTGGTCCTCAAGGAAGGCATGACCTTCACGATCGAGCCGATGATCAACGAGGGCACGCGCTTCACCAAGGTGCTCCCCGATGGCTGGACCGTCGTCACCAAGGACCGGAAACTGTCGGCGCAGTGGGAGCACACGGTGGCCGTCACCGCCGATGGCGTGGACGTGCTGACCCGTATCCCCGGCGACGACAACGACGCGTTCCTCTGACGTGGCCGAGCGCACCGCCCCCCAGGTCCCCGGCGCCGACAGCGACGACATGACATGGGTGGCGGAGGCGCGTGCCGCGCTTGCTGCGCATGACGCGCGCCTGGCCCAGGGCTTCGATGCCGGCCAGCACATCGACCGTTTGCTCGCCGCGCGGGCCAATGCGGTCGATGGCTGGGTGCGCAAGGCCTGGGCGCGCTGCATTCCGGGCGATGCGCCCTTGGCGCTGTTCGCGGTCGGTGGATATGGCCGTGGCGAGCTGTTTCCGCATTCCGATATCGATCTGCTGGTCATCGCCACATCGCAGGCGCAGACCGAGCACGCCGAAGCGCTGGGCCGCATGCTCGCGCTGCTGTGGGACTTCGGCCTGCCGGTCGGCCATGCGGTGCGCAGCTTCGAGGAGTGCACGCGCGCCGCCGACGATGTGACCGTGCTGACGGCGCTGCTGGAAGCGCGGCCGCTGCTGGCCAATATCGGCGAGGTCCGCGCGTTGATGGACGCGATCGCCGATACCAGGGTCTGGCCGGCAGACGATTTCTTCCACGCCAAGCGCCGCGAACTCGAGATGCGCCACGCGCGCTTCGGTGACACGGCCGACAATCTCGAACCCAACATCAAGGACGGGCCTGGCGGCCTGCGCGACGTGCACAACCTGCGCTGGATGGCGCGGCGCGTGCTCGGCGTTTACGGCACCGAAGAGCTGATCGCGTTGGGCCAGCTCGGCGTCGACGAACACGCCACGCTGGAACGAGAACGGCGCACGCTGTCGCGCCTGCGTTTCGGCCTGCATCTGGTCGCCGGCAAGGCCGAGGAACGCCTGCGTTTCGACTACCAGAAGGCGCTCGCCGCGCGCTTGCATCACGTCGAGGCCGCGGACGATGCGCCGGTTGAGAATCGGCTAGTCGAAAAGATGATGCAGGAGTTCTACCGCAGCGCCTCGGTGGTGCAGCGGATCAGCGAACGCCTGCTGCAGCGGTTCGAGGAGCAGATCGAAGGCGAGGGCACGCTGCAGCCGCTCGATGCCGAGTTCGGCAGCCAGCGTGGTTATCTGGTCGCGCGCGACGACGTCTGGCCGGGCGGCGACATCGCCCGCGTGTTCGACCTGTTCGGAATGTGGGCGGATCACCAGGAGCTCCGGGGCCTGCATTCGCAGACCGCGCGCGCGCTGGCCGAGTCGCTCCATGCGCTGCCGTCCTGGCGCACCGCGTCGACCGAATTGCGCGAGCAGTTCCTGGACCTGCTGCGCGGGCCGATTCCGGTGCGCACGCTCGAACGCATGGCGCGGCTGGGCGTGCTGGGTGTGTGGATTCCCGAGTTCGCCAACGTCACCGGTCGGATGCAGTTCGACCTGTTCCACGTCTACACGGTCGATCAGCACACACTTGCGGTGCTGCGCAACATCGCGAGTTTCGCGTCCGAGGCGCCGGACGAACGCTTCTCCAGCGCGCACGAGGTCTGGCCGCAGCTGCGCAAGCCCGAACTGCTGCTGATCGCCGGTCTGTTCCATGACATCGCCAAGGGACGCGGCGGCGACCACTCCGAACTCGGCGCAGTCGATGCGAGGGAATTCTGCGAGGGCCACGGCCTCGGCGAGCCCGACACTGCGCTCGTCGAATGGCTGGTCAGGCGCCATCTGCTGATGTCCACCAGCGCGCAGAAGCTCGATATTTCCGATCCGGCGGTGATCCACAAGTTCGCGGCGGAAGTCGCCGACCGCGAACGGCTCGATTATCTCTATCTGCTGACCTGCGCCGACATCGCAGGCACCTCGCCGAAGCTGTGGAACGCGTGGAAGGACCGGCTGCTGACGGATCTGCGCAGTGCCACGCGTCTTGCGTTGCGGCGTGGACTGGAGAATCCGGTGGCGGCGGTCGAGCGCATCGCCGAGGCGCGCGATCGCGCGCGCGGCCTGCTGTCGGCGCATGGCGTGGGCGACACCGAAGCCGACGCGTTGTTCACGCGGATTCCGCAAGAGAGTTTCCTGCGCGGCCGCGCCGACCAGGTGGTCTGGCAGGCGCTGGGTCTGCGCGACACCGTCGACGGCGATGTCGTCGTGCGCGTGCGCCGGCTCGCCGCAGGCGCGCAGGCGCTGGAAGTCTTCGTGCATTCGCCGGATCGCGACGGTTTGTTTTCGGCCATCGTTATCACGCTCGACCGTCTTGGCCTGGTGATCCAGCAGGCACGTGCGCTCGACGGACCGAATGGCACGATCTTCGACCTGTTCCAGGTGCTGCCGGCTGACACGCGGCAACACCTCGAGCTTGCCGCCATCGAGCGCACGCTCACCACGGCGCTCACCGGTGCGCTGGATCTGCAGCCCGCGCGCCGCGCACAGCCGCGGCATCTGCGGCATTTCCGGGTGCCACCGCGCATCGAGTTCAATGCCAGTGCCGATGCCCGGCATACCGTCTTCAGCCTGGTCTGCACGGACCGACCCGGCTTGTTGGCCAATGTCGCCCACGTGCTGCGCGCGCATGGCGTGCGCGTGCACGACGCGCGCGTGGCGACGTTCGGCGAGCGGGTCGAGGACGTGTTCCGGCTGAGCGACAGCGCCGGCCGTCTGCTCGACGAAGATTCGCAGGACGCGCTGCGAACCGCGCTGCTCGCCTCGATCGACGGCGACGTGGCACGATAACGCCCCGTTTTCCCCACGAAGTCCCGTCATGACCCAAGCCCTGCAGACCACCATCGAGGATGCGTTCGCGCGCCGCGCCGAACTGACCGCCGCCGAGATCTGCGATGCCGTCAAACCGGCGGTCGAGCAGGCGATGCAGGGCCTGGAATCGGGCGAGTTGCGCGTCGCCGAACCCGACGGCAACGGCGGCTGGCAGGTCAACGAATGGCTGAAGAAAGCGGTGCTGCTGTATTTCCGCACCAACGACATGGCGCTCGTCGACGCGCAGCCGGCGCCGTTCTGGGACAAGGTCGAAGCGCGCTTTGCCGGCTTTGATGAAGCGAAGTTCAAGGCCGCCGGCGTGCGCGTGGTGCCGGGTGCCGCCGTGCGCCGCGGCACCTATTTCGGCCGCGACGTCGTGCTGATGCCGAGCTTCGTCAACATCGGTGCGTATGTCGGTGAAGGCACGATGGTCGACACCTGGGCGACCGTCGGCTCCTGCGCGCAGATCGGCAAGCACGTGCACCTGTCCGGCGGCGCCGGCATCGGCGGCGTGCTGGAGCCGCTGCAGGCCAGCCCGACGATCATCGAGGATCACTGCTTCATCGGCGCGCGTTCGGAAGTCGTCGAAGGCGTCGTCGTCGGCCACCACAGCGTCATCGGCATGGGCGTGTTCCTCGGCCAGTCGACCCGCATCTACAACCGCGCGACCGGCGACGTCAGCTACGGCTACGTGCCGCCGGGCAGCGTCGTCGTCTCCGGCCAGCTGCCGGCGAAGGACGGTTCGCACTCGTTGTATTGCGCGGTGATCGTCAAGCAGGTCGACGAGAAGACCCGCAGCAAGACCAGTGTCAACGATCTGCTGCGCGGCCTGGCGGACTGAGCTGTCCCGCCGAGCATCGCGCGAATGCGGCTCACCCGCCCGCTCTTAAGCGGGCGCGGCTTCAAGACCATCTGGATGTCCCATGACGACCGTCTACGGCCTCAAGAACTGCGACACCTGCAAAAAAGCGACCAAGTGGCTCGACCGCTTTAGCGTCGCGCACACGTTCGTCGACTACCGCGATGCCAAGCCGACGCCGGAGACGCTGGTCGACTGGGCCGGCAAGCTCGGTGGTTTCGAGGCGATGGTCAACAAGTCCTCGACGACCTGGCGCCAGCTGCCGGACAACCGCAAGGCCGCGGCCAGCGATGCCGAGTGGAAGCTGCTGCTGCGCGAGTATCCGCAGCTGATCCGGCGTCCGCTGGTGGTCACCGACGACGGCGAGATCAGCCAGGGATTTTCCGACAACGGCTTCAAGAAGCGCTTCGGTATCGACTGATGCAGATGGCGCGCGGCAGAGCCGCCCTGTAGGAGCGCGCTTGCGCGCGATGGTGCGTTCCCGGCAAAGCCTCTTCGCGCGCGAGCGCGCTCCTACACGAGAGTTCCATGTCCGACGTCCTCGATCTCACCCGCGACCTGATCGCACGCCAGTCGATCACACCCGACGACGCCGGCTGCCAGGCGCTGATCGCCGCGCGTCTGCAGGCAGCGGGTTTTTCGATCGAGTCGCTGCGCTACGGCGCCGTCGACAATCTCTGGGCCACGCACGGGCAGGGCGCGCCGGTGCTGGTGCTGCTCGGCCACACGGATGTCGTGCCGAGTGGCCCGGTCGAGGCGTGGGCGTCGAATCCCTTCGCGCCGGAGATCCGCGACGGCGTGCTCTACGGCCGCGGCGCGGCGGACATGAAAAGCGGCGTCGCGGCGTTCGTCGTCGCGGCCGAACGATTCGTCGCCGCGTACCCCGACCACACCGGCACGCTCGCCGTGTTGCTGACCTCGGACGAGGAAGGCGAGGCGATCGACGGTGTGCGCCGCGTCGCGCGCACGTTTGCCGAGCGCGGTACGCGCATCGACTGGTGCATCACCGGCGAACCCTCGTCGACCGCGGTCCTCGGCGATCTGCTGCGCGTGGGCCGCCGCGGCAGCCTGTCGGCGACGCTGACCGTGCGCGGTGTGCAGGGCCATGTCGCCTATCCGGACAAGGCGCGCAACCCCATCCACGACGCCGCGCCGGCGCTCGCCGAACTCGTCGCGCGCCGCTGGGACGAGGGTTTCGAATCGTTCCCGCCGACCAGCCTGCAGATCAGCAACATCGCCGCCGGCACCGGCGCGACCAACGTGATTCCCGGTACCGCGACCGTGCAGTTCAACCTGCGCTACACGCCGCACTGGGATGCGCCGACGCTGGAGGCCGAGATCGCGGCGTTGCTGGATCGCCACGGGCTCGACTACACGCTGGCCTGGCACCGCAGCGGCGAGCCGTTCTATACGCCGGAGGGCCCGCTGCGCGCGGCGGCGCGCGACGTGTTGACGGCGTTCGCCGGCGCGCCGCCCGAAGAAAGCACCGGCGGCGGCACCTCGGATGCGCGCTTCATCGCGCCACTGGGCGCGCAGTGCATCGAGATCGGGCCGGTCAATGCCAGCATCCACCAGATCGACGAACACGTCCGCGTCTCCGATCTCCAAGCGCTGCCTGATCTCTACGAAGCGCTGATCGTGCGACTGCTGCCTGATCGCCCCTGACCCGATGGCCGCGCACTGACAGCCTGCCATCACGCTGCCCGCAGAAGATGAGGCCAAGAGCGGCGGCGTCGCCGCCGCCTGTCGCGCCCGCAGCCCTACGCTGCAGGCGCTTGCAACGCGCACGTCCGGGGAAGGCCGGACTCCAACGTCTTCGATCTATCCGGAAGGCGATCACGGCATGTGCGTGCCGGATCCTGAAAGTCAGCGGAGCCGGGCGGAATCCGCCATGCATTCGTCGACCGCCCGCTGGAGGGACGAAAGGCTGCGGCGCGGTGTCGCTACAATCGCCGGCCTCGCCGAAACTCGACCGCACCGATGCCCTATACCCCGATCGTCGCCACCCTCGGCTACGTGCTCTCGCCCGATCGCCGTCAGGTGCTGATGATCCATCGCAATGCGCGGCCCGGTGATCATCACCTCGGCAAGTACAACGGCCTTGGCGGTAAGGTCGAGCCGGACGAGGACGTCGTCGCCGGCATGCGCCGCGAGATCATGGAAGAGGCCGGCATCACCTGCGAGGCGATGACGCTGCGCGGCACGATCAGCTGGCCGGGCTTCGGCAAGCACGGCGAGGACTGGCTGGGCTTCCTGTTCGTCATCGAAGCCTGGCAGGGCACGCCGATGACCTCGAACCCCGAAGGCGCGCTGGAGTGGATCGACGTCGACCGCATCCTCGATCTGCCGCTGTGGGAGGGCGATCGCCAGTTCCTGCCCTTGGTGTTCGATGCGGATCCGCGCGCGTTCCATGGGGTGATGCCGTACCGCGACGGGCGCATGCAGTCGTGGTCGTTCTCGCGGTTGTAGGACGCGGCTTCGCGCCGGGATCGGTGCGGCGCGCTGGTTGATGGCTCACCCGTAGCGGCGCTGCGGGAGTGCGTTTGCGCGTGATGCGGTGCGGCGGGTGCGTCCACGCCGAGGCTGCGCCGCAGGCATGCCTGCCTTGCCCATCTCCACGTTGAATGCCGCAAGGCGGTTGCACTGATGCCAGCGCGGCGGGGTGTATGCTCCGCCGCCATCGCGCCCCGCAATCGTGTGAGGGTGCAGGCGAGGGTTCGCATGGCGTCATCGTCCCGACGTTCGCTGCAGGCAGTGACTGCCCGCGTGCTCGCGCATGCCGACGCCTTGCGTCGGATCGTGATCGTCGCCGGCGTGCTGGGCATCGGCACGCTACTGGTGTTCACGCTGCGCAGTTTCTGGCACGAGTTGCGTTATGACGACATCGTCGCCGCGATGGAAGCCACGCCCGGCGTGCGGATCGCGTTCGCGGTCCTGGCGACCGCCGTCAGCTTCGCCGCGCTGGTCGGCTACGACGCCAGTGCGCTGCGCTATGTCGGCGCCCGCGTGCCGCCGCGCACCATCGCCAAGACCGCCTTCGTCGCCTATGCGCTGAGCAACACCATCGGCCTGGGCGTGTTCACCGGCGGCGCAGTGCGGATGCGGCTCTACGGCGCGGCCGGGGTGGAGCCGGCGGCCGTGTCGCGAGCCATCGTCTTCAATGCCCTGGTGTTCGGACTCGGCGCCTGCGCAGTCGGCGGCGCCGGTCTGTGGTGGGATGCCGCCGCGCTCGCGCCGCTGTTGCCTCTCCCCGCATGGGGAGTCGCCGCTTGTGGCGCGTCGGCCATGGGTGCGGTGCTGGGGGTGCTGGCGCTGTGTCACGTGCGGACACGCATCGGGCGCCTGCGGTTGCCGTCGCCGCGACTCGCGTGGACGCAGCTGGCGCTGTCGGTGCTCGACATCACCGCTGCGGCGGCCGTGCTGTGGCTGCTGCTGCCCGAGGGCGCGGTCGGCTTTGCGACCTTCCTCGGCTTTTATGCGGCAGCCGTGGTCATCGGCGTCATCAGCCATGTGCCCGGCGGCCTGGGCGTGTTCGAGGCGGTCATGCTGGTCGCGCTCGGCAGCAGCGTGCCGGCCGGCGAACTCGCGGGTGCGCTGGTGCTGTACCGGCTCGTCTATTACGTATTGCCGCTGGTGATCGCGCTGGGCGTGCTGATCGCCCACGAAACCGGGCAGTTGGCGACGCCGGCACGACGTTTCCTGTCCGGCCTCGCGCCGCGCGTGCTCGCCGCAGCCACGCTGGTCGCGGCGGTGATGCTGCTGGTCTCCGGTGCGACGCCGGCGACCGGTCGCGCGTTGCATGCCCTGCAGGTGCTGCCGCTGCCGCTGGTCGAGGCGGCGCATTTCCTGAGTTCGATCATCGGCGTGCTGCTGCTGTTCGTCGCCCGCGCGTTGCTGCGTCGGCTCGATGCGGCGTGGTGGGCCGCGGTGGTGCTGGTCGCACTCGCGCTGCTGTTCGCCTTGCCCAAGGGACTGGCACTGACCGAAGCCGTCGTGCTGTCGGCGCTGCTGCTCGCACTGCTGGCGTCGCGGCGTTCGTTCAAGCGTCGGGCGTCGCTGCTCGCCGTGCCGTTCACCGGTGGCTGGCTGCTGGCGATGGCGGTGATCTGTGTTGTGGTCACGGGTCTGCTGTTCTTCGCCTATCGCGATGTCGCCTACGGCCAACAGTTGTGGTGGCAGTTCGCGGTGTCGGGCGAGGCGCCGCGTTCGCTGCGCGCGATGGTGGCGGTCGCGGTGGTCGCCCTGGTGCTGGCGCTGCGCCAGCTGGTGCGGCCGGGCATGCCCGCACCGCCCTTGCCCGATGCCGCGCAGCTTGCGCAGGCGCAGGCGATTCTGCGCACGCAGTCGCAGGCCGACGCGGGTCTGGTGTTGACCGGTGACAAGCACCTGCTGTTCTCGGAGGCCGGTGATGCGTTTCTGATGTACGGCCGCCAGGGCCGCTCGTGGATCGCGCTGTTCGATCCGGTGGGCCCGCGCGAATCCTGGCCCGAGCTGGTCTGGCTGTTTCTCGAGCACGCGCGCGATGCCGGTGCGCGCGGCTGTTTCTACCAGGTCGGTCAGGACGCGCTGCCGCTGTATCTCGACGCCGGCCTGCGGCTGTTCAAGCTCGGCGAGTACGCAAGCGTGCCGCTGAAAGGCTTTTCGCTGCAGGGCAAGCGCCGCGGCAATCTGCGCACCGCGGTGAACCGCGCCGAGCGCGAAGGGCTGACCTTCGCGATCATTGACGCCGTCGATGTGCCGGCCGCGCTGCCGGCGCTGCGCGCGGTGTCCGATGCCTGGCTCGGCGAACATCGCGCTGCAGAGAAGCGCTTCTCGATCGGTGCGTTCGATCCGGCCTACATCGCGCGCAATCCTGTGGCGGTGGTGCGTGATGGCGAGCGGATCATCGCTTTCGCGAGCCTGCTCGTTGCGGGCGATCCCGCGACTGGCGAGGCCGAGGCCGAGGCCAGCATCGACCTGATGCGGCATCTCCCCGATGCGCAGCCCGGCACGATGGACTTCCTGTTCGCGCGTTTGCTGCAGTACCTGTCGGACGCCGGCTACGTGCAGTTCGGTCTCGGCATGGCGCCGCTGTCGGGCATGGCCGCGCATGCACTGGCGCCTAACTGGCATCGCATGGGCCGGCTGCTGTTCGCACGCGGCGAGCACTTCTACAACTTCCGCGGTCTGCGCGCGTTCAAGGACAAGTTCGATCCGCAGTGGAATGCGCGCTATCTGGCCACGCCCGGTGGCGTGGCGCCGTTGCTGGTGCTGGCCGATGCCGCGGCGCTGATCGCCGGTGGCTATCGCGGCGTGCTGTCGAAATGAGGCTGGTGTGGATCTGCGTGTGCGCGTTGTCGTTCGGGTTTCCTGCGGCTGCGCAGGAGCGGGTCAGTCACGGTTTCTTCCATGACATCGCGCTGACCCGCCCGGCGCAGCCGGCGACGCATACCGTGCTGCTGCTCGGCACAGGACATGACGCCGCGACCGCTTCTGCGCTCGCGCGCGAAGGCGCGCTGGTGGCCTCCATCGACGTGAAACATCTGCAGGCCGCATTCGCCAAGGACGCCGGCGTCTGCGCATTTCCCGATGGCGACCTCGAGAATCTGTCGCACTGGCTGCAGGGCTACGCGCGCTTGCCGGACTACCGGCCGCCGGTGCTGGTGGGGCAGGGCGCGGGTGCCGCGATCGTCTATGCGATGGCCGCGCAGGCGGATCGCGGCGTCTTCGCCGGCGTGATCACACGCGGTGCCTTGCCGCCGCTCGCGCTTGGTAAGCCGCCATGCAAGGGTGCGGGGACGTTGTTCAATGCATCGACGCCGGTGCCGAGCACGGTGACGCTCCGGGCGGTTCCAAAGCTGGCGACGCCGTGGTTGGCACTGGGCGACGTTCGAGAGTTGCCGATCCTTCAGGCCTTCGTTTCATCCATCGGTGGTTCCGCGGTGCGTACGCACGGCACTGCATTGCCACCGCTCGCCGCCGCCGTGCGCGCATTCGCCATGGCGTCGGCACGCACGCTGCCTGCGCCGCCGCCGGCTGACGTCCGCGATCTGCCGCTGATCGAGGTGCCCTCAACCGGCACGGCGCAACCGGTGTTCGCCGTACTGCTCAGCGGCGACGGTGGCTGGGCGGGCCTCGATGTCGAAGTTGCTGCCGCGCTCGCCGCGCGCGGCATTCCGGTCGTCGGCTTCGATTCGCTGCGCTATTTCTGGTCTGCGCGGACGCCCGACGGACTGGCCCGTGATCTCGACCGCGTGGTGCGTGCGTACGCCATGCGCTGGCAGCGCCCGCGGGTACTGCTGATCGGCTACTCGCAGGGCGCGGACGTGTTGCCGTTCGCGGTCAACCGCTTGCCGGCCCCGACGCGCGCGACCGTCGCGCACACCGTGTTGATGGGGCTGGGCAAGCGCGCCTCGTTCGAGTTTCACCTCGGCAACTGGCTGTCGGCCGGCGACGACGATGCGCTGGAGATCGCGCCGGAAGTGCTGCGTCTGTCGGCCGACCGTACGTTGTGCATCGAAGGCGAGGGCGACAGCGACGCGACCTGCGCCTCGTTGCCGCCGGGCCACGTCACGGTGCGCACCTTGCCTGGTGGTCATCACTTCGGCGGCGACTATGCTCGGCTCGCCGATCTGATCGTCGAGAGTGTACGCGCGTCGGCAGCAGAAGAACCGGCGCGCTGAGCGCCACGCAGCCAGCAGTGCTCGATCACGAAACTGCGGGAGCGCGCTTGCGCGCGATCCGGCATTTTCGATAACGCCCGATCGCGCGCGAGCGCGCTCCTACAGAAGTAGATCCGGCGCCGATCAGGCAGCGCTCGACGGCGCCAGCGCGATCAGCAACCCGCGGGCAGCCTGGATCCGCGTCTCCGCATCCGGCAACTCCAGGGTGATGCGCAGCTTGTCGGGCCCATCCATCTTGTAGTGCTTCGGCTGCCCCTGGATCAGGCGGATCACCGCCATCGGATCGACCTTGGGCTTCTCGACGAACTGCACGCGGCCGCCCTTGTCGCCCAGGTCCAGCTTGCGGATGCCGAGCGCGGTCGCCTGCAGCTTGAGGTCGGCGATCTGGAACAGATGCTTCGCAGGATCGGGCAGCAGGCCGAAGCGGTCGATCATCTCGACCTGCAGTTCGCGCAGCTTGTCGATGTCGCGCGCGCTGCTGATGCGCTTGTAGAGCATCAGGCGCGTGTGCACGTCGGGCAGGTAGTCCTCGGGAATCAGCGCGGGCACGTGCAACTCGATGTCCGCGCCGCGCGCGTCCACGTCGTCTGCATCCGGCAGCTTGCCCTGCTTGATGCTGCGCACCGCACGTTCCAGCAACTCGGTGTAGAGGCTGAAGCCAACCTCGGCCATCTGACCGCTCTGGCCTTCCCCGAGCAGTTCGCCGGCGCCGCGGATTTCCAGATCGTGGGTCGACAGGGTGAAGCCCGCGCCGAGTTCGTCCATCGACGCGATGGCCTCCAGGCGCTTCTTCGCATCACTGCTGATCGAGCGCTGGTCGGGGATCACCAGATACGCATACGCGCGATGGTGCGAGCGACCGACGCGGCCGCGCAGCTGGTGCAATTGCGCGAGGCCGAACTTGTCGGCGCGATTGATGATGATGGTGTTGGCATTGGGGATGTCGATGCCCGACTCGATGATCGTCGAACACAGCAGCACGTTGAAGCGCTGCTTGTTGAAATCGAGCATCACCTTCTCGAGCTCGCGCTCGGGCATCTGGCCATGGGCGATGCCGATGCGCGCCTCGGGCACGAGCTCTTCCAGCTCGCGCTGCATGCGGCCGATGCTCTCGACATCGTTGTGCAGGAAATACACCTGGCCGCCGCGGCTGAGTTCGCGCTGGAAGGCTTCGCGCAGCTGCGCGTCGTCCCAGGGCACGACGAAGGTCTGCACCGCGAGGCGATGCGCGGGCGGGGTCGCGATGATCGACAGATCGCGCAGGCCGGCCATCGCCATGTTGAGCGTGCGCGGGATCGGCGTCGCGGTGAGCGTGAGCAGATGCACGTTGGCGCGCAGCGCCTTGAGCGCCTCCTTCTGGCGCACGCCGAAACGCTGTTCCTCGTCGACGATGACCAGGCCCAGATCCTTGAACTTCACGTCCGGCTGCAGCAGCCGGTGCGTGCCGACGATGATGTCGAGCGTGCCATCGGCGATCTTGCCGATCTCGGTCTTGATCTCCTTGGTGCTCTTGAAGCGCGACAGCACTTCGACGCGGATCGGCCAGTCGGCGAAGCGGTCGGCCATCGTGCGGTAGTGCTGTTCGGCGAGCAGGGTGGTCGGCACCAGCACCGCGACCTGCTTGCCGGCCGCGGCGGCGACGAAGGCTGCGCGCACGGCGACTTCGGTCTTGCCGAAGCCCACGTCGCCGCAGACCACGCGATCCATCGGCTGGCTGGAGCCGAGGTCGCGGATCATCGCCTCGATGGCCGCGTGTTGATCCGGCGTTTCCTCGAACGGGAACGCGGCCGCGAACGGCTCGTACATCGTACGGTCGACTTCCAGGGCGAGGCCCGCGCGCGCCTGGCGCTTGGCCTGGATTTCCAGCAGTTCCGCAGCCACGTCGCGGACCTTGTCGGTGGCCTTCTTGCGCGCCTTGGTCCAGGCTTCACCGCCGAGCGAATGCAGCGGCGCGGTTTCCGGCGACGCGCCGGAATAGCGGTTGACCAGATGCAACTGCGATACCGGTACGTACAGGCGGTCGCCCTTGGCGTACTCGATGTCGAGGTATTCGCCCGGCTGGCCGCCGGCTTCGAGCACGACGAGACCGCGATACCGGCCGACGCCGTGATCCTCGTGCACGATCGGCGCGCCTTCGCTGAGTTCGCCGAGGTCGCGGATGATGCTTTCCGGATCGCGCGCGGCACGTTTGCGGCGACGCGGTTGCGCGGCGCGCTCGGGAAACAGCTGGCGCTCGGTCAGTACCGTCAGCTGCGGCGCATCGATGGCGAAGCCGTTGTCGAGCGGCGCGATCGCGACTGCAAATTTCGCGTCGCGATCGGCGATGAACGTCGGGAAGTCCTGCAGGACCGACGGCCGCAACTTGCCCGCGTGCAGGATTTCCAGCAGCGCTTCGCGGCGGCCCGCCGAATCGGCGGCGATCAACACGCGGCCCGGATAGCTGCCGAGGAAGCGCACCAGCGCATCGGCCGGCGTGTGGTCGCGTGCGGCCAGGGGCAGATCGGGGGCCGGCTGGTCGCCGAGCACGGAAGCCTGCGCGTGGCGCGGATGTTCGGCGTCGCAGACTTCGACGCGGGCGCCCTGGTTGAGGCGTTCGCGCAGCGCATCGGGTGTGAGCCAAAGCTCGGCCGGTGGCAGCAGCGGGCGTTCGATGTCGTGACGCAGCTGGTCGTAGCGGTGCGTGACCTGCTGCGTCCAGAAATGGTCGCTGGCCGGCGAGGCCCCGGTGTCGATGACCGGCAGTGTGTTCGCCGGCAGGTAGTCGAACAGCGTCGCCGTGGACAGCGGCGCCTCGCCCTTGTCGAGCAGGGTGCGCCGCGGCGCTTCGAAGAACAGCGGCAGGTAGTACTCGATGCCGGCCGGCGCGGCGCCGGCCTTGAGGTCCTGGTACAGACCGCTGCGGCGGGTGTCGATGTCGAAGCGCTCGCGCAGCGTGTCCATCGCGCGCGCGGTCGCGGCGTCGTCCAGCGGGACCTCGCGGCCGGGCAGCATGCGCAGCGCGGCGATCTTGTCGAGCGAACGCTGCGATTCGGGATCGAACGCGCGAATGGTTTCGATCGCGTCGTCGAACAGCTCGATGCGATAGGGCTGATCCGCGCCCATCGGGTAGACGTCGAGCAAGCCGCCCCGCACGGCGAAGTCGCCGGGATCGTGGACCTGCGGCACGTGCGCGTAACCGGCGCTCTCGAGCCGGCGTTTTTCGGCGTCGAGATCCAGTCGCTGACCGACATCCAGGTCGAAGCTGGCACCGGCGATGTGGCGCACCGGGGCGAGGCGCTGCATCAGCGTCTGCACCGGCACCACGACGATGCCACTCTTCAGCGACGGCAGGCGGTGCAGGGCCGCGAGGCGCTGCGAGACGATGTCCGGGTGTGGGCTGAAGCGGTCGTAGGGCAGGGTTTCCCAGTCGGGAAACGGCACCACCGGCAGATCGGCGTCCGGCCCGCCGAGCGTACGCAGATCGTGTTCGAGCTGCTGCGCGCCATGGTTGTCACGGGCAACCAGCAGCAGGGGACCGTCGTGCGCGCGTGCCGCCTGCAACACCGCCCACGCCAAGGCGCTGCGACTGGCGGGCGCGCGCCACCATGCACGTGCATGACCGGCGGTGGGCAGGGGAGGCGAAGCGGCGACAGCGTGCGGCATGGAGAGATCCGGATGGCGGAACAAAAAACAACGGCAGCGCCGAAAGCCAAAGGGCCGGCGCGAATCAGGGGGTGAAGTCTAGACGAGCGCGTCGCAGGAACTGCGACGGCGCTGCCAAAAGCGCGCCGCAAAGCAGCGCGGGGGGATCAGGCGGTCAGCCCAGCCGTACGTTGGGCGTGGTGTCGATGACCTGACGCTTGAGCTCGAGCGACACGCGAACCATGCCGGGTGTCTCGACGGCCTCCTGCTGGAAGCTCAAGGACTTCGCGAGCGCAAGCATCGGCTCGTTCTCCTCAAGCACGTCCCCGAAGATGCGCTCCAGACGCTTGCCCTTGGCCCAGCGCACGAGGCGCCGGAGCATGTGCCGACCCAGGCCCATGCCGGCCACGTAATGGCTGACGAGGATGTGGAACTCGGCTTGGCGCGTGCCCGGCAGTACAGCCGCGCGGGCCACGGCGCCGACCAGGGCGTCTCCGGGTGTATAGGGCTCGGCTGCGACCAGCACGAATTCCGACTTCGGATTGGGCTGGGTCAGGCGATTCGCCGTTTCCGGAGACAGTTCGGCCTTGGCGTACAGGAACCGCTGGCGGACTTCGTCGGGTTCGAGCAACGCGAACGACGCACGCAGCGGTTCGGCATCGGCGGGACGGATCGGGCGGATCAGCACCTGGCGGCCATTGGCGAGGCGGATTTCCTCATGCCAAGGCGGGAGTCTGTTGCGTGCAGTCATCGAGAGTCGGGTCTGAACGGGTATGGGTGACCTTACCCGTACGCGCTATTCACGAACCGTGAAGGGAAAGCGCGCGTTGCGCGAAGTTCGCCCATTCAGGAGCGCCCTGACGTATGTCGTCAGGCCGGTTCGCGCAGCCAGTGCAGGCGGGTGTCGGCGCCGGCTTCGCCGATCGCGCTCTTCAGCGCGTCGAGCGCGGGGGCGAGCGCGGTGGCCAACTGCCAAGGCGGGTCAAGGATCAGCAGGCCACTGCCGTTCATGCGCAGCGGCGAATCGTCTGCGCGGACCAGCAGCTCGACCAGCAGCGAGGATTTGGTCTGCAATTTGGCGGCCGAGCGCAGGAACGGCGTCAGCGTGCGGCGCTGCTTGATCGGATACCAGAGCATCTGGATGCCCTGTGGCCAGCGCGTCAGACCCTCGCGCATGGCCTTCAGTGCGATCTCGAATTCGGCCGCCTGCGCTTCGTAGGGCGGGTCGACCAGCACCAGACCGCGATTGAAGCGCTGATCGCCGATCTTCGGTGGCAACAGCGACTTGAACGCCGCATAGCCGTCGCCGCTGTGGATTGCGACTCTCGGATCGCTGCCGAGTGCGCGCCGCAGCGCGCCCGCCGCGGCGAGTTCGGTCTCGCAACAGGCGATCCGGTCCTGCTCGCGCAGCGCATGGGCCAGCAGCCACGGCGAACCGGGATAGGCATCGGCGCCGTGCTCGGCCCGACAGGCATTGACCGCCGAGAGATAGCGCGCGATCAACGGCTGCTTGGGCGCCGTGGCCAGCAACAGGCTGATGCCGTCGTCGGCTTCGCCCGTGCGTCGGGCCCGCTCCTCGCGCAGGCGATAGACGCCGCCGCCCGCGTGGGTGTCGAGCGCGAAACACGGGGCGGGCTTGGCCGTCAGCGCATCGCAGATCGCGAGCAGCACGATGTGCTTGAGGACATCGGCGTGATTGCCGGCATGGAAGGCGTGTTGGTAGTTCATCGCGACAGCTTATCCGGGACCGCAAGCGGACTGGCGTTTCATGGGCAAAGGGCTGGACGATGAGGCGCGCACGCGAGGGCAATTCGTCGCCACAGGTTAGGATTCGCCGACTTCCGACGTCGTGGATTCCATGAGCGCCATCCTGCTGGTCGAGGACGAAATCGCGATCGCCGAGACCGTGGTCTATGCGTTGCAGGCCGACGGGCACACGGTGCGCCATTGCCTCGACGGGCAGCAGGCGCGGGCTGCCGTGCTCGAGACCGCATTCGATCTGGCGATCCTCGATGTCGGCCTGCCGGACATCAGCGGCTTCGCGCTGTGCGGCGAACTGCGCCGGCACGCGCCGCTGCCGGTGATCTTCCTGACCGCGCAGGCGGCGGAGTCGGAGCGCGTGCTCGGCTTCGATCTCGGCGCGGACGACTACATCGCCAAACCTTTCTCGTTGCGCGAGCTGGTCGCCCGCGTGCGTGTGGTTGTGCGCCGTGGTGTGCCCGAGACGGCAATCCCCGAAGCGAAGCGCACCGGGGCGTTCGAGCATGACGTCGACGGCCGCCGGATCCGCTATCACGACAGCGCACTGGATCTGACCCGCTACGAGTACGGATTGCTGGCAGCGCTGCTGGCGCGGCCGGGCGCGGTGCTGTCGCGGATGCAGCTGATGGAGCGGGTCTGGGACGATGCGCCGGACAGTGGCGACCGCACCGTCGACACCCACATCAAGACCCTGCGCGGCAAGCTGCGTGCGGTCGCGCCCGCCATCGACCCGCTGCGCACGCACCGCGGCATTGGCTATTCGCTGGACATCGACTGAGGTGCGGATCGGGCTGCGCATCCTTCTCGGGTATTTCCTGATCGTCGCGTTGGCGGCGTTCCTGCTGATGCGCGTTTTCACTCAGGAGATCAAGCCCGGCGTGCGGCAGGCGATGGAGGACACGCTGGCCGACACTGCCAACGTGCTCGCTGAGCTGGCCACCGATGATTTTCTCGCCGGGCGCATCGACGACGGTCGCTTCGCCGCCCGCGTGCGCGCGCTGCGGGCGCGCGACATCGGTGCCAACATCTGGGGCTTCCGCAAGGCGCAGGCCGAGTACCGCATCTACGTCACCGATGCCGAAGGCCTCGTGGTGTTCGATTCGGCCGGCCGCGATCTCGGCCGCGACTATTCGCGCTGGAACGATGTGCTGCTGACGCTGCGCGGCCAGTACGGCGCGCGGTCCACCCTCAGTGATCCTGACGACGACAGCTCTTCCGTGATGTATGTCGCCGCGCCGATCCGCGACGGCAACCGCGTCGTCGGCGTGCTGACGGTGGCCAAGCCCAACAGCGCGATCGCGCCGTTCATCGCCCGCAGCGAACGCACCATCCTGCGTTGGGGCTTCGTGCTGCTCGGCAGTGCGCTGGCGGTCGGATTGCTCGCCGCCTGGTGGCTGTCGCGCCAGCTTGGCGGCCTGCGGCGCTATGCCGACAAGGTCACGGCAGGCGAGCGCGCGACGCTGCCGGATGCCGCTGGCGAGTTCGCCGATCTCGGCCGCGCGCTGGAAACGATGCGCGAGCGGCTGGAAGGCAAGCAGTACGTCGAGCGCTACGTGCACGCGCTGACCCACGAACTCAAAGCGCCGCTGGCGGCGGTGCGCGGCGCGTCGGAACTGCTCGAATCGCCATTGCCCGAGGCCGACCGCCTGCGCTTCGCAACCAACGTGCGCGAACAGAGCGAGCGCATGGCGCAGATGATCGACAAGCTGCTGGCGCTGGCCGCGGTCGAGCATCGCCAGCGGATCGAACAGCCGACCGCTATCGACGTGCCCACCCTCATCGATGCTGCAGTGGCGCCGTTCGCGGATTGCGGCGTGCAGGTGCAGCTGCACACCGCGGATGCGTCGGGGCTACGCATCCGCGGCGATGCATTCCTGCTGCGGCAGCTGCTGTCCAACCTGGTCGACAATGCCTGCGCGTTCTCGCCGGCCGGTGGCGTGGTCGAGGTCGAGGCGCTCAGCGACGGCGCCCGGCTGCAGATCAGCGTGTCCGATCGGGGCCCCGGCGTGCCGGACTATGCACTGCCGCGGGTGTTCGAGCGCTTCTTCTCGTTGCCGCGGCCCAATGGCCGCAGCCGCAGCAGCGGCCTCGGACTTGCGTTCGCCGCCGAGGCTGCGACGCTGCACGGCGGCGGCGTGCGCCTGGAACACCGCGAGGGCGGTGGCACGCGCGCAGTCGTCGAATTGCCGCTGCCCACCATCGGTTGAGACTTCTTCTTCGCTTCACACAGCCGCCCGCGTGCCACCACGCACGCGGCGCAGTCTGCGCGCATCCCAACACGGAGCGTCGCGATGCGACTGATGCTGAAGATACTGATCATTGCCGGCCTGAGCCTGGCGATCCTGATACCCCTGGTGCTGATCCGCGCCGTGATCCATGACCGTGAGCAGCATCGTGCGGCGGCGGTCTCGCGCATCGCCTCGAGCGAGGCGGGCGCGCAGACGCTGAGCGCGCCGGTACTCGTGGTCCCCTATACCGAACGCGTGGAGGTCGAGCAGACCGACGACCAGGGCCGGTCGACCGGCCGCGTCTGGCGTGACCGTAGTGGCGTGTGGACGTTCTTTCCCAAGACCATGGAGATGACCGGCACGATGGCGCCGTATCTGCGCCAGCTCGGCCTGCACGACGTACGCATGTACGCGCTCGGTGGGCAGCTCTCCGCAGACTTCGATGTCAGGATTCCCGAAGATGCCGAAGGTCTGCCGCCTCGGCGTATCGGGACGCCGTGGGTCGGCTATACGATCGCCGATGTCCGCGGCCTGCGCGGCGCGCCGCGGCTGCGCATCGACGGCAGCGGGACCGCATTGCACCAGGGCTCGGGCAGCGAGGGCGGCAGCGGCGTGCATGCGCTGCTTGCGCAGCCGGTCCTGGCCGGTGCGCCGGTGCGCCTGCGCACGGTGCTGGATTTCGAACTGAGCGGCGCCGAGACGCTGGCCGTGGTGCCGCTGGCCGACGAGAACACCGTGACGCTGGATTCGCCGTGGCCGCACCCGCAGTTCAATGGCCGGTTCCTGCCGCGCGCCCGCGAGGTCGGCACGGGCGGGTTCCATGCCGAGTGGGCGGTCTCGTCACTGGCCAGCGATGCGCAGCTGCAGTACCGCAACGGCACCCGCGCCGAATCCCACACCGCGTCGTTGTTGCGGGGTCACGGCGATGCCGGCGTCGACGTGCTCGGCATCTCGCTGGTGGACCCGGTCGACGCCTATACCCGGGCGGATCGCGCCAGCAAGTACGGCATCGTCTTCGTGCTGCTCACCTTCACCGCGTTCTTCATGTTCGAGATGCTGCGCGGGCTGCGCATCCATCCCATCCAGTACGGATTGGTGGGCCTGGCGCTGGCGATCTTCTTCCTGCTGCTGCTCGGCCTGTCGGAACACATCGCCTTCGACTGGGCCTATCTCGCTGCCAGCGGTGCATGCATCGGCCTGATCGGCGTGTATCTGGCCGCGGTGCTGCGCAGCCGGCTGCGCGGGCTGGGCTTCGCGGCCGGGCTCGGCCTGCTCTACGCCGCGCTGTTCGGATTGCTGATCTCGGAAGACAACGCGCTGGTGCTGGGCGCGGGCCTGCTGTTCGTGATCCTCGCGGCGATCATGCTGGTCACCCGCCGGGTGGACTGGTACCAGGTGGCGGTCACGCCGACGGCGACGCCGCCGCCCTTGCCGCGCTGATCCACCCGGTCTTGCGCACGTGGCCTCAGGCATGCCTGGGGCCATGCTGCGTTGCGCGGTGCAGACGAAGCGCCGACCGCGCGCATGCGAAACTCCCGCCATGACGTCTTCAGCACCCACCGTGCGCGCGCTGTCGGGCGACGCGATGCACCCCTGGCTCGATGCGGTCGCGCAGCTGCGCATGACCGTCTTCCGGGACTGGCCCTATCTGTATGCAGGCGACGCGGATTACGAGCGAGCGTATCTGGCCGCGTATGCGCGCTCGCCGCGCAGCGTGTTCGTGCTGGCCTTCGACGGCGACACGGTGGTGGGCGCCTCCACCGGCCTGCCACTGGCCGACGACACGGCCGAGTTCCAGGCGCCGTTTGTCGATCAGGATGTCGCCGTGGATCGCGTGTTCTATTTCGGCGAATCGCTGTTGCTGCCGCAGTGGCGCGGGCGCGGCCTCGGCCACCAGTTCTTCGATCTGCGCGAGGCGCATGCGCGCGCGCTGGGCGATTTCGACCTGACCGCCTTCGCTGCCGTCGATCGCGCCGAGGATGACCCGCGTCGGCCCGGCGCGCATCACGACAACGAGGTGTTCTGGCACAAGCGCGGCTATGTGCGGCAGCCGGGCATGACGATGCTGCTGCGCTGGAACGAGGTCGACGTCGGTGAAGTGGCGCACCCGATGACGTTCTGGACCCGTCCGCTGGACGCCGGCGCATGAGGGTCGCCGCCGCACGTTATGCGATCGGCATGCCGCCGGATTTCGAGGCCTTCGCCGCGCATCAGCGCCGCCTGCTCGGTGACGCCGCCGCGCTGGGTGCGCAGGTCGCGGTGCTGCCGGAATACCTCGCACTGGAACTGGCCGCGACCTTCGACGACAGCGTGCGCGGCGACACGTTGGCCTCGATGGCGGCGGTCCAGCGCTACCGCGAAGACTGGCGCACCCTCTTCGCCGGCCTCGCCCGCGACACCGGCATGCACATCGTCGCCGGCTCGTTTCTGCTCGACATCGGCGGCGGTCGCTACCGCAACCGCAGTGATGTGTTTGCGCCGGACGGCGGACACGGCTGGCAGGACAAGCTGCAGCTGACCGGCTTCGAGAAGGCAACCGGCGTGATCGATCCCGGCGATACCCTGAAGGTCTTCGATCTGGGTGGCGTACGCGCCGGTATCTCGATCTGCTACGACATCGAGTTCCCGTTGCCGGCGCGCACGCAGTGGGAAGCCGGCGCACGCCTGCTGCTGGTGCCCAGCTGCACCGATACCGCCGCCGGCGCGACCCGCGTGCGCGTGGGCTGCCTGGCCCGCGCGCTGGAAAACCGCTGTTTCGTCGTCCAGTCGGTGACGGCGGGTGACGCGCCATGGACGCCGATCCTCGACGTCAACACGGGTCGCGCGGGGCTGTTCGCGCCAATGGATGTGGGGTTCCCGTCCGGTGGGGTGCTGATCGAGACCGGCGACGCGGATGTCTGGGCGATCGCCGATCTCGATGTCGATGCGCTGGAGGCGGCGCGCGTCGATGCGCAGGTCGACAATGATCGGGATTGGGTGGGGCAGGGGCGGCCGGCGTTGGTGAGGGCGGTGTTGTCGTCTTTTGAGTCGTCCCGTTAGTTTTTCTGAGCCTGGAAAGAAGTAGTCGCCGACTCCACTGCGGGCAAGACAACATCTTCGATTCTGCTTTGACTCCGAAGCGGGCTTACAGCCGAGCTTTTGATCTTCGATCCGCCGCGCTGCGCACACCCACCCGGAGGGCGCCGCCCAGGGATGGGCGGCGTTTTCCGACCGAGGCAGGATGCCGAGTCGGAAAATCCCGGTGCACGTGACGCCGCGGGGTGTGGACGTATCGGGGAGACGTTTTTCTTTGGTTCTGTTTCTTTGACTCGCATCTTCGGGGCCGGCTTTGCCGTTCGCGCTGCGCGCGTGGGCGTCAACCAAAAGAAATGAACTCGGCCGCGTCAGCGGACAAAAGCGGTTGACGTTGCTACTCCGCCTCTTCGCCTGAGGCGATACATAAGATGAAATGCTTCCACTCGCCTTGCGGCGAGCGGGTTCATTTCTTTTGTTGGCCCAAAAGAAACGGAACCAAAGAAAAGGGCCAGCCCCGACGGGGCTCACCCGGCGTGTCACTCGTTCCGGGATTTTTCGACTCGCCATCCTGGCTCGGTCGAAAAACGCCGCACATCCATGTGCGGCGCCCTACGGGTCTGCGGGCTGCCCGGCGGCGATCTGGAGAGCGAAAAGCGGAAAAGCGGAAAGCGGAAAGTTGCTTTGTCGACATCAAGTCGGATCAGATGACGGTACCCGCCCAGAGCGAAGTGGCGCCGAGCACGCTCCCGATCGCCGTCGCCGCTAAGACATCACTCGGATAGTGCAAACCCAGCACCACCCGCGACACCGCCACACTCGCCGCGAACGGCACCAGCACCCCGGCGAGCATCGGATACCAGGCGACCGCGACGATCGAGAACGACACCGCGTGCAGAGTGTGCCCGGATGGAAAACTGAACTCGTCGAGCGGTGCGACCCAGGCGCGGATGCGGCCGTCGGCGGCGAAGGGGCGGGGGCGTTTGGTCCAGCGCTTGAGGGACTTGTAGAGCAGCAGTGCGACCGCGCCGGTCGCGGCCATGTGTGTCGCGGCGACGAGACCGTCGAAGCCGTCGACCAGCACCAGCGCGGCCATCAGCAGATACCAGAGCACGCCGTCGCCGAGGCGGCTGACGGTCGCGAAGTAGCGGCGGATCCACAGCCGGGTGCAGGCGCGGTTGGCGCGCAGGCACCAGCCGGTGTCGTGGTGGAGCAGTCGGCTACGCGGCGGCGCGTCCATCGGCATCCTCGGCATCGGTCTGGCTGGAAGGCGGTTGACGCGCGTCCGTGCCTGCGCGCAGGCCGGCCAGCAGTGCATCGAGATCGTCGGCAACGTGCGCAGGCGTCAGGCGGCGCATGGCGTCGCGACCGGCAAGGCCCATCGCGCGGCGCGCGACCGGATCGCACGCCAGCGCGACGGCGGCGACGACGAAGGCATCCTCGTCGTCGCCGGCGATGCGTGCGCCATGCGCGCCGTCGCACAGGTGTTCGGTGGCCGCGCCGTGGTCGAAGGCGACCTGCGGCACACCGCAGGCCATCGATTCGAGCACGACGTTGCCGAAGGTCTCGCTGCGACTGGGGAACAGGAACAGGTCGGCGCTGGCGAAATGCCGGCCGAGTTCATCGCCGCGCTGCGCGCCGCTGAAGATGAAATCCGGATTGGCCGCCTGCAGCGCGCTGCGCTCGGGACCGTCGCCGACGAACACCATGCGCGCTTCGGGGTGCTCGACCTGCAGCGCACGGAATGCGCGCACCGCGAGCCCGAGGTTCTTTTCCGCGGCGATGCGGCCGACATGGATCGCGACCAGGCCGTTTCCGTCCACACCCCATTGCCTGCGCAGGTCGGCGTCGCGCCGCGCCGGATCGAACTGCGCGCAGTCGACCGCGCGCGACAGCACCACCGGGTGGCCGATGCCGGCTTCGCGCAGTTCCTGCGCCAGGGCGCGGGTGGCGACGAGCGTCGCGTCGGCGCGCGCATGGAAGCTACGCATCCAGGACAGTGCCGCAGGTTGCAGCCAGGGCAGGCCGTAGGCGGCCATGTAGAGATCGAACCGGGTGTGCAGGGCGGTGACGACCGGAATCCCGAGCGTGTGCGCGGCATTGAGCGCCGACCAGCCCAGGGGGCCTTCGGTCGCCACGTACAGCGCGTCAGGGCGGGCGGCGCGCCAGCGGGTATGCAGTCGCCGGCCGGCAGGCAATGCGAGGCGCAGGCCCGGATAGCGGGGCACGCGCAGACCGCGGATGCGGAGTGACTGCGCGTCAGCGCCCGGCGGCTCACCGGCGCGAGTCGGCCGGACGATCTCCACCTCGTGGCCGCGTGCACGCAGGCCACGGACATAGGATTGCAGCGTCAGGGCCACGCCGTTGATATCGGGCGGGTACGTATCGGTGACGATCGCGTAGCGCATCGTTCGGTCCGGTCGCTGGTTGTGCGCAGCTTGCGGACCGTCGATGCCGTGGCGATGACCGGGGTTTGACGCTTCGGTGACAGCGTGGCGAAGCGTGTGGGCGCACGCTTGCATGCAGTGGGCTTGGCCGACCCACCGCATCGCGCGCGAGCGCGCGTCCACGGATCGTCAGCGCCGATTCAATCCGCCGTCAGTGCCAACGTGATTCCGAGCGCGGCCATGTCGTCGGGCTCGCCTTCCAGATCGGTGCGCAGCAGCGGGCGTGCATCCAGCCATTGGCGCGGCAGACGCAGCTGCAGCAGTGGACCCTCGGCGCTCGCGTCCAGGCGCGGGATCTCGTCGGCCTCGTGGCTGCGGTGCAGCAGCACCGCCAGACGCAGCAGGGCCGCGGTGCGTCGCGCCTGCAGCAGCAGGCGGTCGGGCAACGCGTCGAATGCGGACTTGCCGATCTTGCGCCGCTGGCAACGCACCAGGGTCGAGAGAAACTGCTGTTCCTGCCGCGAGAAGCCGGCGATGTCGGAATGCTCGAGCACGTAGGCGCCGTGCACGTGGTACTGGCTGTGGGCGATCACCAGGCCCAGTTCGTGCACGCGCGCGGCCCAGGCCAGCATGCGCAGATCGTCGCCGTCCAGGCTCCAGCTGCGCGCCACCTGGTCGAACAGGCGCAGCGCGGTACCTTCCACGCGCGTAGCCTGCGCCTGGTCGATGCCGTAGCGCTGCTCCAGGGCGGCGATCGAGCTGCCGCGCGGATCGTCGCTGCCGCCGCGGCCGAGCATGTCGCGCAGCACGCCTTCGCGCATCGCCGCCTTGCTGACCTGCATGCGGTCGATGCCCAGCACCTGGAACGCGGCTTCGAGCACGAGCACGCCGCCCGCGATGATCGGTCGCCGGTCGTCGGACAAGCCCGGCAGCTGGATCGCGTCGATATGGCCCGCCTGCAGCAGTGTGTCGCGCACGAGTGGCAGGGCCTGCGCGGTCACGGCGCCCTTGGTCAGTTTCATCGCCGCGCAGATCTCGCCGATCGCCTTGTTGGTACCCGAGGCGCCCACCACTTCCTGCCAGCCGAGCGTGCGGTAGGTGCTGGCGAACTGCTGGAACTCCGCCGACACTTCCGCCAGCGCTTCGCGCCAGCGTTTCTTCGACAGCTTGCCGCCGGGAAAGAACCGTCGCGTGCTGGCGATGCAGCCGATCTGCAGGCTTTCGCGCTCCAGCGCATCGAAGCCGCTGCCGATGATGCATTCGGTCGAACCGCCGCCGATGTCGATCACCAGCCGGCGCTCGCCGGGCTTGGGGGGCTGCGCGTGCGAGACCCCGAGATAGATCAGACGCGCTTCCTCGCGCCCCGAGATCACCTCGATCGCGTGGCCCAGCGCAGTTTCGGCCGGCACCAGGAAGGCCTGCGGCGCGGCCAGCCGGCGCACGGTGTTGGTGGCGAGTGCGCGGACGCGCTGCGGGGGGATGTCACGAATGCGCTGCCCAAAACGCGACAGGCACTGCAGCGCACGCTGACGGACATCGGGCGTGAGGCCGCCGCGGCCATCGAGGCCTTCGGCCATGCGCACGGTCTCGCGCAAACGATCGACGACGCGCAGCTGGCCCAGCGTGTAGCGGGCCACGACCATATGGAAACTGTTGGAGCCCAGGTCGATCGCGGCGAGCATTTCGCCATCCTCGAGCGGTGCCGTCAGTGCTTCGGCGAGCGCGAGCGTGTCATGACCGGTCATGGCATTCCTGGGTGCCGCGGCGCAGGGCGCATCCGCAGCGTTGGGGGAGCCGGCATGTTAATGCATGCCGGTCCCAACACCCGCGTGCTCAGCCGCACAGATGGGTGAGCAGCCAGCCCTGGGCGGAATGCGGGGCCGTGTCGCCATCGGGCACGATCTTGCTGTAGCTGCCGTCCTCGCGCAGTTCCCAGGCGTTGAGGTTGTCGGCCAGATAGTTGTCCAGCGATTCGCTGCGCACGCGCACCGCGAGGTCCGGGTCGAGAATCGGAAACCCGGTCTCCACGCGCCGCAGCAGGTTGCGCTCCAGCCAGTCGGCGCTGGCGCAGAACAGGTCCGGGTCGCCGTCGTTGGCGAACCAGTAGACGCGGTGATGTTCGAGAAAGCGACCGACGATCGAACGTACCCGGATGTTCTCGGACACGCCCGGTACGCCGGGGCGGAGCGCGCACGCGCCGCGGATGATCAGATCGATCTCCACGCCGGCCTGTGAGGCCACGTACAAGGCGCGCATCACCTGCGGCTCGTTGAGTGCGTTCATCTTGGCGACAATGCGACCCGGTCGGCCGGCCCTGGCGTGCTCGGTCTCGCGTTCGATGCGCGCGATCACGCCGGCGTGCAGCGTAAAGGGCGACTGCAGGAGTCGCTTGAGCCCGATCGCCGGCGCCAGACCCGACATCTGCTGGAACAGCAGATGCACGTCGTTGCTGATGTCCGGATCGGTCGTCAGCAGGCCGAAGTCGGTGTACACCCGCGCGGTGCCGGCGTGGTAATTGCCCGTGCCCAGGTGCACGTAGCGGCGCAGCTTGCGGCCTTCCCGGCGCACCACCAGCAGCATCTTGGCGTGGGTCTTGTAGCCGACCACGCCGTAGACCACCTGCACGCCGGCTTCCTGCAGCCGGTCGGCCAGGCCCAGATTGGCTTCCTCGTCGAAACGCGCGCGCAGTTCGACGACGACGGTCACGTCCTTGCCGTTGCGCGCGGCCTGGATCAGGTGCTCGACGATCCCCGAGTCCTTGCCCGTGCGGTAGAGCGTCTGCTTGATCGCCAGCACGTTCGGGTCTTCGGCCGCCTGCTTGATCAGCTCCAGCACCGGCGCGAACGAATCGAAGGGGTGGTGCAGCAGGATGTCGCCGTCGGCGATGAGTTCGAACATCGCATCGGTGCCCTTGGGCATCCGCTGCTGGAAGGTCGGGAACTTGAGGTCCGGTCGCTGCACCAGATCGAAGATCTGGCTGATGCGGTTGAGATTCACCGGTCCGTCGATGCGGTAGACCGCGTTCTCGGGCAGGTCGAAGTTCTGCAGCAGCGTGCGCACGATCGGCTTCGGGCATTTGGCGGAAATCTCCAGCCGCATTGCCCGCAGATAGCCACGTCCGGCGAGCTCGTCGCGCAGCGCCAGAGCAAGGTTTTCGACTTCCTCGTCGTCGACGATCAGCTCCGAATTGCGGGTCACGCGGAACTGGTAGGCACCCTTGACGTCCATGCCGGGGAACAGTTCGTGCACGAACTCCGACAGCACCGACGACAGGAACACGAAGTCGTACTCGCCCCCGGAAATGCTCTCGGGCAACTGGATGATGCGTGGCAGCGAGCGCGGTGCACGCACGATGGCGAGGTTGCCCACGCGTCCGAACGCATCCTTGCCCTTGAGCACGACGACGATGTTGAGCGATTTGTTGAGGATTTTCGGGAACGGATGCGCGGGGTCGAGCCCTAGCGGCGACAGCACCGGCATCACTTCGTCACGGAAGTAGGCACGCAGCCAGCGGGTCTGGCGCGCCGTCCACTGGTCGCGACCCAGCACGCGCACCCCGGCCTCGGACATCGCCGGCCGCAACACCTGGTTCCAGCACGAGTACTGCGCTTCGACCAGTTGCGCGGTGCGCTCGTGGATGCGCTTGAGCACGGTGGCCGGCGTCAGCCCGTCGGGCGGCAGTGGTACGCCGAAGTCCTGCGCGTGGTGCATCGTGGCGGCGCGGATCTCGAAGAATTCGTCGAGGTTGGTGCAGGCGATGCACAGATACTTCAGGCGCTCGAGCAACGGCACCGATTCGTCCTGCGCCTGCGCCAGCACGCGGAAGTTGAAGTCCAGCTGCGACAGTTCGCGGTTGAGATACAGCGCCGGGTCGCGCAGCGGATCGACCGGCTCGCCCGGCATCTCGACCGGCTGGGCGCCTTGGGGGGACTTCGCGGCTTTCTGCACGCGTGTACGGGCGGCACTCATGCGGTGGCTCCAAAATACTGGGCGTCGCGGGCGCGGATGCGCTCGGCGGTGAAATGACAGGCGAAGCGGCTGCCGGCGCCCACTTCGCTCTCGATCTCGAGCCGCGCCTGATGCAGGTGCAGCACGTGCTTGACGATGGCCAGGCCCAGGCCGGTGCCGCCGGATTCGCGCGAACGGCTCGTCGATACGCGATAGAAACGCTCGGTAATGCGCGGCAGGTGCGCGGCGGGAATACCGTAGCCGGTGTCCTCGACCGACAGGGCCACACCGCCGTCCGCAATCGGCGCGTAGCGGATGGTAATGCGGCCGCCGGCAGGCGTGTAGCGCACCGCATTGCTGACGAGGTTGGAGAATGCACTGTGCAGTTCGCGAGTCGAACCGACAAGATCGGTCGGTGAGGCATCCTCGAGCGTAATCGTGTGCCGGCCCTGGCTCAGGACCTCGAGTTCGCGCCGCAGCGTCACCAGCATGGATGCCATCGACACGGTTTCGTCGCCCACGCCCTCCTGCGCCTCCAGTCGCGACAGGGTTAGCAGGTCCTCGACCAGCTGGGTCATGCGCTGCGACTGGTTCTGCATCTCGGCCAGCATCGGCGCCCATTCCGGCTGTTCGGCCGGATCGAGCATGTCCAGATACCCGTGCACGACCGTCAACGGCGTGCGCAGTTCATGCGAGACATTGGCGACGAAGTCGCGGCGCATCTGCTCGAGCTTCATGATCCGGGTGACATCGCGGGCGAGCAGCAGCCACAGATCGTCGGAATAAGGAATCAACCGCAATTCCAGCCGCGTGCCCGAAGAATGCGGGGAGGGCACGTCGAGCATCGGCTCGGCGCGGCGGCCCTGCGCCAGCCAGTGCGCGACCGGCAGCGGCTGCAGCCTGTCCCCGACCGGTTTGCCGACATCGCGCGGCATCTGCAGCCCCAGCAGGCTGGTCGCCGCGCGGTTGAACCACTGCACGCGCTGGCTGTTGCGGTCCACCACAACCACCGCATCCGGCAGCGCGGCCGCGACGGCGCGATAGGCGCGCAGCATGGCGATCAGGCGGCGTTTGCGCGCACGCATGTCCTGTTGTCCCCGGTGCAGCATGCGATCGGTCTCCTGCCACACGCCATCTCCCTGCGGCGGCGGCACACGGCTGCGCGAGGTCAGTCGCGTCAGCAGGTCATAGAGTTTCCAGTAGTGCCAGGCCAGCACACCCAGCGCCGCGACCGCCAGCGCCATCCAGATATGGTCGGCCAGTGCCCCCAGTACAGCCGCCACGCCGAGCACGGCAACAAGCTGCACCAGTGTGCGGGTCCAGGCGACGTGGATACGAGGTGGCATGTCGTTGAGTCTAGGCAATGTGGGGTGACAGGTTGGCGTAAGAAATCTGGATGTCGAGGGTGCTTCTGGTCTTGCTGTTGCTGTTGCTGTTGCTGTTGCTGTTGCTCTGGCTCTGGCTCTGGCTCTGGCGGTTGCCGTTACCTGAAACAGAACGCCCCGCAAAACAACGCTTACCCGGAGGGCGCCGCCCATGGATGGGTGGCGTTTTCCGACCGAGCCAGGATGGCAAGTCGGAAAATCCCCGCGCACCCCAAGCCGCGGGCTTCGGACGTGTCGGGGAGACGTTTTTCTTTGGTTCCGTTTCTTTGACTCGCATCTTCAATGCTCGCCCCTTCGGGGCCGGCTTCGCCGTTCGCGCTACGCGCGTGGGGCGTCAACCAAAAGAAATGAACTCGGCCGCGCCAGCGGACGAAAGCGTCTGACGTTGCTTTTCGTCCTCTCGCCAAGGGCGATACAAGAAAGATCAAACGCTTCCACTCGCCTTACGGCGAGCGGGTTCATTTCTTTTGCTGGCCCAAAAGAAACCGAACCAAAGAAAAGGGCCAGCCCCGACGGAGCGAATCCAGTCATTCGTTCGTTCCGGCATTTTCCGACTCGCCATCCTGGCTCGGTCGGAAAACGGCGGGCATCCATGCCCGCCGCCCTCCGGGTGTGCGCTGTGCGCTGCGCCGTCGCGAAGATCAAGAGCCGAGCGCTTCGTGCGCGGGCGCGTCAGACCGACGCCGAGAACCGATACCCCGACCCCCGCACCGTCTGCACCATCCCATCCAGTGCACTCGGCTCGAGCGTCTTGCGTAGCCGGCGGATGTGCACGTCGACCGTGCGTTCCTCGACGTAGACACTGCCGCCCCAGACGTGGTCGAGCAGCTGCGAGCGGCTGTAGACGCGTTCGGGATGGGTCATGAAGAAGTGCAGAAGGCGGTACTCGGTGGGTCCGATCGTCACCGGCGCGTCGCTGGCGAACACGCGATGGGCGGCGCCGTCGATGCGCAGGGCGCCGACGGTGACGCTGCCGTCCTCGTCGTCGTCACGGGCGCGGCGCATGACCGCGCGGATGCGGGCCAGCAGTTCGCGGGCCGAGAACGGCTTGACCACGTAGTCGTCGACGCCGGCTTCCAGCCCGCCGACCCGATCGTTCTCTTCGCCGCGGGCGGTGAGCATGATGATCGGGATGTCGCGCGTCAGCGCGTCCTTGCGCCAGCGGCGCGCCAGTTCCAGGCCGCTGGTCCCGGGTAGCATCCAGTCGAGCAGGATCAGGTCCGGCACGCGGTCGACGATCGCCGACTGCGCCTCGCGCGCGTCGCCGGCGTGCATCGGCTCGAATTCCCCCTTGCGGAGCGCGAAGGCGACCATGTCACGGATCGCTGGTTCGTCATCGACGATGAGGATGCGTTTCTGCATGGATCTGTCCATAGCGCCGGTGGGATGGCGCCATTACACGACAGTTTTGTGACGGTTTGGCGACACGGTGCGGCCCGGCAGCACCGGACCTGCAGGCCTCGGGATCACGCTCGTGACGGCGCCGTGCCAAACGCGGTCTGGCGACGCCCGTCGCACCAAAGACATTCGATGCGGCGAATGGCGGCGCCTTGGATCTCGGGCTGGAACATCCGCAGCCAGACCTGGTGTCAGCGGCAGGCGCCAGGCAGTCGACGATCACCGTCGGCTCGAGCGGGTTCAACGCCGCCGCAGATCCTCGTCGCGGATGCCCTGTCGCCGCAGTTCGAGCACGGTGGGCGTGATCGACGCGATCCGTGCGTCGATCCGTGTGCGCGCGTAATAGTCCAGATCCTCGCGCTTTTTCAGCGTATTGAGCTGGATCAACGCTTGCTCGGGGCGGCCTCCGAGCACGGCGGCCTCGGCCCAGGCCTCACCGGCCCGCACCGGATCTCCCGCGGTTTCGCTGGCCCGCGCGAATGCGCGGTGGAACGCCGGATCGCCGCCGGACGAGGTGAGCAGCGGGCGCAGGATGGCTTGCGCCCGCAGGCCGGCTTCGGGGGTATTGCGTTCGGCCAGCGCGGCAGCGTAGGTCAACACCACCGCCGGATGCCGCGGCATCCGGTCGAGCAGACGCTCGAAGCGCTGGTCTGCCGCCGCGATACGACCGGCGCGCGCGTCGATCTCGGCGACGCCGAGGGTGAGCCAGACGTCTCCGGGATACTCGGCCAGCAGCTCTGCATAGGCCTTGCCTGCAGCGTCGAACTCGTTCAGCCGCTGCCGCGCGACGGCGAGCCCGTAGCGCTGGGCGTCGGTCAACGGGCCATTGCGGCGCATCGCCTCGTATTCGCGCACCGCCTGCGCAGGAGTGTTGGCGCTGAGTACCCGCAACCGCTCGCGCGCCCAGCCGAAAGCGGTGCCGTCGATGCCCGACAGCGCATCCGACGGCAGGTGCAGTCCGGCCGGCAACATCGGGTTGCCGAAGCCGCGCGCCGGCGCCTGGGCGCCTGCATTGACCGCCACGCGCTCGGTGCGTGTGCCTTCGGGCGTCGAGGTCGTGACCTGGACGGTGTCCCGGCTCATCCGTTCGGCGCGGTCGCGCGCTTCGCTGATGCGCGTGGTGGTGACCGGGTGGGTACGCAGGTAATCGGGCAGCCGCTCGCGGTCGCCGCCCTGGTTGGTGCGTGACACCGCCTGCATGCGCTCGAACATCGTGGCCATGCTGTCAGGGTCGTAGCCGGCGCGCGACAGCGTGCGGATGCCCAGTCGGTCGGCCTCCGATTCGTTGGAGCGGGTGTAGTCGATCTGGCGCTGCAGGGCGAGCCCCTGTGCGCCGGCAATCACGGCCATCGCCGCGTCGTCCGAGGAATTGCTGCCGCTCTGCGACGCCACCGCGATCGCGCCGAGCATCGCCAGCAGCATCGGCACCTGGTCGCGCTGCGCACGCTCCACACCGCGCAGGACGTGGGCCTGGGTGACATGCGCCACTTCGTGCGCGAGCACCGCGGCCACCTCGTCCTCGGTCTCGGCGGCCAGCACCAGCCCGGCGTTCATGCCGATGTAGCCACCCAGCGTGGCGAAGGCATTGATGCTGCGGTCGCGCATCATGAAGAACGTGAACGGCTGCTGCGGCTGGTCGCTCGATGCCGCGAGGCGGTTGCCGGTGCTGCGCAGCCAGCTGTCGACCAGGGGATCCTCGAGAACGTAGTCGTAATGACGCAACTGGGCGAGCAGCATCTGGCCGTATTCGGCCTGCCGCGCTGGACTGAGCACCGCCCCGGCCGAGGATCCGATGTCCGGCAACCGCGTGTCCTGGGCCGGTGCACCCGCCGTGGCCGTCGCCAGCACCAGTGCCGTGATCATCGGCAGTCGCGCGAGGCGGGCAGGGCGGTGCAGGGTCTGGGCTCGGCGCATCGGCGGTTTCGCGAAAAGATGAAGGTGCAGCATGCAGGGGGCATGCTGGGCAGGCGTGAATGCCATGTTAAGGCGGGTATTTGCGCCGAGCGATGCAAAAAACACGGCGTCGTCGCCCCATCTGACCGACAATCGACCGACAAGTTTCCGGAGACCGCCGTGACCCCCGATTCCCCCAGCCCCGCATCCACCGCCGCCGCGCCCGAGATCGTCATGTACACCAGCGCGATCTGCGGCTACTGCATGGCGGCCAAGACCTTCCTGAAGAACCAGGGACTCGAGTGGCGTGAGGTGCGTATCGATCTCGACGTCGCCGAGCGCGAGCGCATGATGGCCCGCGCGCGACGCACCAGCGTGCCGCAGATCTTCGTCGGCGAGACCCATGTGGGCGGCTACGACGACATGATGGCGCTGCACCGCAAGGGTGGTTTCCTGCCGCTGGTCCAGGGCGCAGGCGCATGAGCGAGGACACCGAAACCGATCGCGTCGCCGAGTTCAGCGCGTACCGCAAGCGCATGAACGAACGCATCCTTGCCGAACCCAACCAGGTCGTGCGTCGCTTCTTCGCGCTCGACACGCAGACCTACCAGGCCGGTGCGCTGGATCTGAAAACCAAGGAACTGCTGGGACTCGTCGCTTCGATGGTGCTGCGCTGCGACGACTGCATCAGTTACCACGTGGCCCAATGCAAGGAGGCCGGCGCGACGCGTGAGGAACTGTTCGAGACGTTCTCGGTGGGGCTCGTGGTTGGCGGCAGTATCGTGATTCCGCACATGCGTCGCGCGGTCGATTTTCTCGATCGTCTGGAGCAGGGTGAGGCGGGCGCGCCGGCGGTGCATCCGCACGATTGACGCGGGATCGTCGACGCACGCGCGGCGCTGCCCGTGCGCCAGCGCGACGCCGGCGAGAAGGCGGCGTTTGGGTCGGATGGGGCGGCTCGGGCATAATGCGCGGGTTTCCCCCTCACCCGACGCCGCGCCTCGCGCGTCGTCCCTGCGCACGGAATCCCACCTCACATGACCCACACGATCACGGTCATCCGCGGCGACGGCATCGGCCCGGAAATCATGGACGCGACCCTGCACGTGCTCGACGCGATGCAGCTCGGCCTCAGCTACGAAGACGCGGACGCCGGCCTGATGGCGCTCGAAAAGCACGGCGAACTGCTGCCGGCTGCGACGCTCGAATCGATCCGCCGCAACAAGATCGCGCTCAAGAGCCCGCTGACCACGCCGGTCGGCGGCGGCTTCAGCTCGATCAACGTGGAACTGCGGCGTCAGTTCGACCTCTACGCCAACGTGCGTCCGGCGACCTCGTTCCCGAACACGCGCTCGCGGTTCGCGGATGGCGTCAACCTGATCACGATTCGCGAGAACACCGAAGGTTCGTACATCAGCGAAGGCCAGGAAACCTCGGCCGACGGCGAGACCGCGGTATCGATCACGCGCATCACCCGCAAGGGTTCGGACCGCATCGTGCGTTACGCGTTCGAGCTGGCGCGCAAGACCGGTCGCAAGAAGGTCACGATCGTTCACAAGGCGAACATCCTCAAGAGCACCTCGGGCCTGTTCCTGAAGGTCGCGCGCGAAGTGGCGGCCGAGTACCCGGACATCGAAGCCAACGAGATGATCGTCGACAACACCTGCATGCAGCTGGTGATGCGTCCCGAGCAGTTCGACATCATCGTGACGACGAACCTGTTTGGCGACATCATCTCCGACCTGTGCGCCGGCCTCGTCGGCGGCCTGGGGCTGGCCCCGGGCGCGAACATCGGTACCGACGCGGCGATCTTCGAAGCCGTGCACGGCTCGGCGCCCGACATTGCCGGCAAGGGCGTCGCCAATCCCTGCGCGCTGCTGCTCGCCGCTGCGCAGATGCTCGACCATCTGGCGCTGCCGGACCAAGCCGAGCGCCTGCGCAAGGCGATCGTCGCCACGCTCGATGCCAAGGACGGCGTGACGCCGGATCTGGGCGGCACCGGCAATACGATGGCGTTCGCGAAAGCCATCGCGTCGCGCCTCTGAGAACGGCGGCAGTTCGCGCGCCGACGCGCGTCGGCGCTTCGAGCACACACACGGGACGCTTCGGCGTCCCGTTTTTCGTTGCAGGTCATCCCGCCGGTCGTCATGACGGGCGCGCCGCGTCCTGCGCACAATGCGCGGACGTTTTCGCCGCACGGATTCCATCCGCATGACCGACCGCTCCGGCGCACTGGCGCTGACGCCGCTGCTGCTGTTCCTCGCGCTGTTCTTCGGCGCCGGGCTGTACTTCACCGCCCAGGGCGAGCCGATGGGCTTCTACCAGCTGCGCGCGCCGGTCGCGATCCTGCCGGCGCTGGCACTCGCCGCATGGATCGCGCATCGCCGCGGGCTGCAGGCCGGCGACATCCTGCTGCGCGGCATGGGCGATCCGAACATCGTGCTGATGTGCCTGATCTTCCTGCTGGCCGGCGCGTTCGCGTATGTGTCGAGCGCGATCGGCGCGGTCGATGCCGTGGTCTCCATCGGCCTGTCGGCGATCCCCGCGACCCTGGTCCTGCCCGGCCTGTTTTTGCTGTCCGGGCTGATTGCCCTGGCGATCGGCTCGTCGATGGGCACGATCGCATCGGTCGTGCCCATCGCGCTGGGCGTTGCAGAGGCGTCGGGCCTCGACCGTGCGCTGGTGGTCGGGGCGGTCATTGGCGGCGCGATGTTCGGCGACAATCTCTCGGTGATCTCCGATACGACGATCGCCGCGACCCGCACCCAGGGCGCGCAGATGCGCGACAAGTTCCGCGAGAACTTCAGGATCGCGGTGCCGGCCGGACTGGCGACCCTCGTGCTGCTCGGCGCGCTGGGCAGCGCGTCTCCGATCGATGCCGAGCCCACCGGATCGGCCTGGCTGATGCTGCCGTATGTGATCGTGCTGGCGCTCGCGCTGGCCGGCGTCAACGTGCTCATCGTGCTGGGTCTGGGCATCGTGCTGGCCGGTGGTTTCGGCCTGGCGTTTGCCGACGACTATGGCGTGGTGCCGTTCGTGGGCGACATCTGGAGCGGTTTCGAGGGCATGATCGAAATCCTGCTGCTGTCCTTGCTGATCGGCGGGCTCGGCGCGCTGACCAAGGCCAGTGGCGGGCTGGACTGGCTGGCCGGCCTGATCGCGAAGCTCGCACGCGGACGCCGCGGACGCCGCTCGGGCGAGTTCAGCATCGCCGCCCTTTCAGGTGCGGCGGATGTCTTCACTGCCAACAACACCGTCGCGATCCTCGTCAGCGGCAGCGTGGCACGCGACATTGCCGGCCAGCACGGCATCAGTCCGCGGCGCGCGGCCAGTCTGCTGGACATTTTTGCCTGCGTCGCGCAGGGCGTGCTGCCCTACGGCGCGCAGATCCTGCTGGCCGCCTCGCTTGCGTCGGTCTCACCGCTCGCGCTCGCCGGCAGCGTGCACTATTGCTGGCTGCTGGGCGCGGTGGCGATCGGTTTCATGCTGTGGCCGGGCCGCAAGGACGTCGGTGCAATAGAGGCGCCGACGACGCGAAGTTGACGGCGGGTGAGCCCCGCGAGGTGTTCCGCGCTGGAGGCGCGCGCTTGCGCGCGATGAAACACCGGTACCGCCGCATCGCGCGCAAGCGCGTTTCTGCAAAAAAAATCCGCTCTCATGGCCGGCGCAGCGGACGACAAGGCGCATGCGTGCGGAGTGTCATGCAGCGACATCAGGACGCGAACGCGGGGATCATCTTCGAAGTCGGGCTGCGCGCCCTGCGCCTGGCACCAAAGAAAAAGGCGCCTTTCGGCGCCTTTTTCCGTGCTGCGCGCCCGGGCTCAGCGCGATTGCAACTTCGACAGCAGGCGCAGGAACTCGATGTACAGCCAGACCAGCGTGACCATCAGGCCGAACGCGCCGTACCACTCCATGTACTTCGGTGCGCCCTGTTCGACGCCGGTTTCGATGAAGTCGAAATCCAGCACCAGGTTCAGTGCGGCAATGACGATCACGAACAGGCTGAAACCGATGCCGACCAGGCCCGATTCGTGGATCAGCGGGATCGACACGCCGAAGAAGCCCAGCACGATCGTCGCCAGGTACACCAGCGCGATGCCGCCAGTCGCGGCCACGACGCCCAGCTTGAAGTTCTCGGTCGCCTTGATCAGGCCGGTGCGGTAGGCGAACAGCAACGCGAACAGCGTGCCGAAGGTGAGCATCACGGCCTGCAGCACGATGCCTTCGTACATGAAGTTGTACATGGCCGAAATCGCGCCGAGGAAGAAGCCTTCCACCAGCGCATAGGCCGGCGCGGTGACCGGCGCCCACTCTTTTTTGAACACGGTGACCATCGCCAGGATGAAGCCGCCGATCAGGCCGCCCCACATGTAGATGCCGAAACCGGGCTGCGGACGGCCATCGGGTCCGAATTCGACCTGCGACCAGGCGAACGCTGCGGTGAGGATCGTCAACAGCAGCAGAAAGCCGGTCTTGTTGACGGTGCCGTTGAGAGTCATCGCCTGGCCGTCGCGTGAAACGACGCTGCCGCTGGCGAGATCGAGGAAGGTGGATTCCTTCAGTGCGGGATTGCCGCTGCGCATGGTCTAAGCCCCTGTCTGTCCATGGATTCGGATCGGAAGGGAGGATACACGTGCATCCGTATGCTGCGCTGCATTGACAGCACGCGCGGCGGTCGTACAATTGCGCCCTTCGTACGGTCCTGGCCGTGTCGGGGTCAGGTTCGACCGCTTGTTCCGGCGGGGTATAGCGCAGTCTGGTAGCGCGCCTGCTTTGGGAGCAGGATGTCGGGGGTTCGAATCCCTCTACCCCGACCACCGGGTACCAGCCGCGTTTATCATTCGACGCACTGGCGCCCGTAGCTCAACCGGATAGAGCACCGACCTTCTAAGTCGGGGGTTACAGGTTCGATTCCTGTCGGGCGCGCCATTGAATCAAAGGCTTACGATAGCTCTCGCTGTTGCTCCTGACTATTGTCCTGACAATTAGTGCAGCCTTGTTGCGGTTTGAGTTCGTCGCTGCCAGTATCCTGCGACGCATGCCTTCGGTACGGATACCTAGATCTTGGCAACTTGCCCATGACTGCGCCTGCACCGGCGACCAAGTTCGACGAGCTTTACACGCAGGCCATTAGCTATTTGCGCAAGCAAGCTTGGCCGAGTGAATTTGAGTTGCGTAGGCTCGAGCGCGAAGCGCTGAATCTCAGCAACGCGACCACGGTCGGTTCGTTGGAGATTCGCGCTCATATCGCGGCCTACAAGTCAGACTTCGCTTCCGCGGTGGCGCTGTACGACCGCGCCTTGTCTCTCACAGCCGACTTCATGACGCTGCTTCGCGGCATGAATGTGATGCAGATTGGCGGGGAGTCGCGGTGGGTTTTTGAGAAGTTCAAACGCCATCACGATGCGATCGTCTCTAGTCCAGAAGCGATGCGTGGCGTCGAGGTGATGCTGGCTTGTTCGGGCTATTTTCGATCGGCGATGGAGTTAGCTGATCGTATGAGCAATGCAGGCATTGAGCGCGATCCGCTTCTTACAAGTACCGCAACGCCTCAGTATCCACTCCAAGAGCGAGGCCGAGATGACGTCGAGGTTGCGGAGGTCGTGGCATGTGCCAATCGTTTTCTTTTCGATAGGAAAGTGCGCGTCCGGGCGCTTCAGCCAACAGTGATAGCGCTTGAAAGTGGTGAAGACTCACTTTTGGTTACTTTCCATGTTCACGTGGCGCCGGAGACTGCAGCGCAGCTCGAATGGGACCTCTACGGCGAACTAGGCGAGCGCAGTTTCCCAGTCGAAGAATCCGGCTCGTTGCGACTTGTTCTCGCCGCGGACTGGGACGAGCTGGAAGCTAGGCCGGCAGAAAAGGTAGAGCAGGAAGGATCCAATGCCTACAGTCACTGAAGACTTGCGTGAGTTTGCTAAAGCAGCGGCGAATCATTCTGCAAAAGAAGTAGAACTTCGTGCCTCGATTAGCAGAGCCTACTACTCCTGTTTTCACGATGTGTTGCCTTTTGCGTCGATGTTGCCTGAGTCAGCTCGCTATAGACCAGGCGTGAAACATGTGACCCATGAGGACGTCTACCATCGAATTCTCGAATGGAACGTCTCGGGCGTGTGTTCGAAGCTTGCGACATATTCAGCAACGAAGTCTCAGCTGTGCCGGGCTCTGGACGCTGCTCGCTTGCTGCGCGTAAAAGCAGATTACGACCTTGATCAAACTGTTTCGCTCAATGAAGCATTGACTCAGATTGAGAGAGCTCGGCTGGTTTCGCGCCAGATGTACCAGGTGTACGAAGAGATCGATAAAGCTGCAGCGTGATCCTGCGGCGTTAGTTCTTCATACCGCGGAATTAGTCATCTGCTGGCTCAACCATCGGCAAATCGTGGTTGTACAGGTTCGCCATCGAGTCGGTCACGTGGCCAGCTGCGTGTTTCTTGTCCGCGCCGGTGCCCTTCGTATCCGTGATGCCGCGGTGCTTGAGGCCGTGCATGGCGAACCGGTCTTCGGGCGCGATTATCCCGGCCTTCAGCGCGGCGCGCATCATCTTCCCCCAGCTGCTTTTGAAGCCGTCGCGCGTGAGCGGCGTGCCGTCCTCGCTGACGAATAGCGCGCGCTGTTCTGGCCGGATCGGCGTGGCGAACCCTTTGCGCGCCCAGATGGTGGCGCGGTGCGCCTGCAGCGCGGCGATCGCCTCGCGCATGCGGCTGCCGATGCGCACCTGGTTGTCGCGGCTGCCCTTGCGCCGGCGCGTCTTGAGCAGCTCGACAGCTTCGCTGCTTGCGTCAGCCAGCACCTCGGTCACCTGTCCGTCGTGAAGGGTGATCACCTCGATCCTGCGCAGGCACGCCTGGAAGGCGAGCTCCATCGCCGCCCAGAGGTATGGCGGCTGTCGGCCCTTCTCCCGCGGTTGTAGTTCGCTGCCGGCCTTCGCGTAGTCGTAGATCTTGCGGAATGCCTCGGGCGTCGGCATGCGGGCGTTGCGCACTTCCTTGACCTGCCGCACGCCGCGCGCTGCGTTGGTGCGGCACAGGCCGCGCTCGATGCCGAACGAGAACAGCTGGCGCAGGTAGCGCAGCCAGGCGTTCGCCTTCGTCGGGTAGGGCGGCACCGGCTCCCCGCCGGGCTTGTCCGCAGGACGGCCATCGGCGATCTGTACCAGCGACCGCTGCCCGACTTGTCCCACAGCATGCCGGCAGTCAGCCGCGTCTGGTCGATGTGCGCAGGGATCGATGGGTCGTGCTTGCGGGGGGCTTCCTCTTCCCATGGCGTGCCTACAGGGCGTCCGCGCCGAGCATGCCCTCGTTCGCCGCTGGCGACCCGATGCCGAGGGCTCGGTTGAGGGCGTCGACGGTGGTGATCACACCGCCCCGGCTGTCGTAGGTGATCGGCAGGCCGATGCGCTTTGCCCGTGCTTCGACGGTCACGGCGCGGCGGCAGCTTGTCAGGGTCTGGCTGGCAGATGCGCTGCAGGTCTTCGATCCCTTGGGGGCCGCAAGGCCGCTACCCCGGCCGCGACCCGATCACCGACCTGCCCTGGATCGAGAATCCAGCAGCGCCGCCCCCGCAACCGCCCGCCCTTCGAGTCCACGTCGTGCTCAATTCTGTTTCAGTGGTCCGGCTTCCGGATCGCACGCCCATCGCGGCCGACACGGTCGACCTGTCCTCCAACGTCGAAAGCGCTTACTGGACGCTGCGAATGACACTGGCCGATCCAGGCCATGTCGCGCTGCTGCGACCGACCGTCGACGGGCCTGCGCAGGTGTAAGTCAATATGAATGGATATGTCTGGACCGCGATCATCGAAGGCTGTGAAGGCAGTCGCGAGTTCGCCAACCGTGGGGTCACGGTGATCGGCCGATCGCGCACTACCGTGCTCGACGACCCGTATGCGCCGCAACGCAGCGCGGCCGAGTCCGAGATCCGCACCGCGCGGCAACTGGCCGAGGCCGAGCTGACCAACACGGGTTTCACCCTCGATTGAGCCGGTGTGGACTGGTTGGTGCCTGGCGGTGCCTGGTACTACCAGAACCTCACGCCGATGGCGGTGCTGCAGCGGATTGCCGCGGCGCGAGGCGCGGTGATCCAGTCGCATCCGTCCGAGCTTGATCTGCACGTGCGCTCGCGCTATCCGGCCAGCCCGTGGGCGTGGAACTCGACGGTGGCCGACATCGTGCTGCCGGGCAGCTGGGTGACCGCCGAGTCCGCGCGCCTGCAGTCGCGACCGTTGTTCGACGCGGTGATCGTGAGCGGCGAGCAGCAGGGGGCCCTCGGCCGCATCACGCGAGCCGGCAGTGCAGGGGAGACCTTCGCCGAGCAGGTGGTCGACCAGTTGATCACAGAAGCGGCCGTTGCCGCAGAGCGCGGGCGCGTGGTGCTCGGCGATCGCGGCGAGCAGGAGCTGGTGGACATGCGCATTCCGCCGTTCGTCCAGGGCGAGATCACCGGCGGCGCCCCGGGCCTCTACACCCCGCTGCAACTGATAGAAGTGCAGGACGTCGCAGAGACGTGGAAGGGGTTCGGCGTCAGCGTCACCATCAGCGCACGCCGCGCGGGCACTGCGGACGCCGGCCTCGAGATCTGGCAGAACGTATCCATCGAGAGGCACCTGACCGATGCGAGTTAACACCTGGTCGCGCTTCCGCGGCCTGCAGGCCAGCGAGACAACCCTCGTCGCCACGGTTACCGCCCATAACTCCGACGTCACCTCGACGCTTGAGGCGCCCGAGGGCTACGAGACATGCGCGCGATCGGGCAGGACGTACCAATAGGCAACAACGCCTATCTCACAGGCGGCCGCATCACAGGCGGTGCGCCGCGGCTGCCGGTGATCAATCTCACGGTGTAGAAATTTCCTGACGCCGATTCAAGCAGCAGTCGCATTGAGGGCCACGGTGCACTCGCTACCCTGAGTGCACAGCACGTGCGCGCGCAGCGGCCCTACACCTCCCAAGGATGTCGCCGCGATCGCCGGTCTACGCCCAGCGCACGCTGCTTCTCGAACTTCATTCGGGTTAATGCGCTCTCACGCCGTTCTGTGGACCCGCTCAAGTTTCCACTGCAACCGCACTGGTACGTTCTTCGCGCGGCATGTTGCCGCTGGACTAATGCAAAGGAGAATGCGTAATGAAAGGAACTCTAATCGCTGCACTCGCCGTCGTCGCACTGGCTATGGCCCCCAAGATCGCAAGCGCTCAGTCGGTTTCGATCGCGTGCGAACCCAGCAATTTCTGTTTCTCGGATGCTCAGGGTGTTTCTTACGACACGATCTCGTGGTCGGCGAACACGTTCAACACCGGGGCTATTTTCCCGGCGAACTGCACCAACAAGAGCTTCTGCCGGTTCTATTGCCCGACACGGCAGGGCTTCATCAACATGACGGTGAACTACAGCCTTGGTGGGCAAGTCGTTGGGTCTGCTTCGTCGCAGGTGCGCTGTACTGCGCAGGATATCTAAACCTCGAATTGTCCTCGCGGCTCGTCTCACGCATGAGGCGGACCGCTCTTCGTCTCGACTTTACGGAGAATGCGAAATGAAGCGCAGAATCAGGAAGACACTCGCAGCTGTGGCCTTTGCAGCCGCTGTCGTCACAGCTGGTAGCGCGGTGGCCCAGCCAAATATCGCCTGTTCGTTCGATGGCCAAACTGCGACCGTCGAGCGACGCTTGGGCGGTACGTATGAAGTGTGGGAGTGCTTCGCAGGCGATTGGTACTTCGTGCAGCTCTGCAACCGTGACGGCACCTGCCAAGCAGTCTGATTCCATTAGCTCTCGTCATACCCTGCGCATGGCCGCGTTCGACACGCGGCCGTGCGCCATCTCCTCACACCACGTACCCTCGCCGAAACTGTACATCCGTATTTCTCGCGCTCGCCGGCTCCAACGACGGGCGCACGGTGCTCGGCGCCGGTCTCAGTTCTTGCGATGAGTAGTAATACTGCTCGAGACGGGAAGTGCTTCGTCTGAATGCGCTGCGTCAGCCCTCGCTCTCGTCCACCGGCTCCAGAAACTCCCGACCGCCTTGATTGCGGGGGTTGTTCACGGACCGAGACACCCGGGTCAACTTCAGCTCCGGCACCTCGGCAGAGAGCAGCATCGCCATCGCGTCGTCAGGGGAAGCGGTCATCCATACCTCGGTCTGCTCTGGATCGAGGAACACCGGCATGCGTGGGTGCACGTCTCCCGCAGGCCCGACGCCGTCCTGGACGACCACTGTGCAGCTCCCGTCTTCAGTGGGTTCCTGCAGTGGGTGGCGCGGCTCCCACTGGGCCGCGTAGAGCTGTTGACCGTCTGCGCGGGCGATGAAATAGGGCTGTTTGACGCCGCCAGGCAACTGCTCCCACTCGTAGTAGCCCGCTATCGGGATCAGGCACCGGTGGTTGCGCCAGGCGTGCCGGAACGCCGGCTTCGTAGTGATCGTCTCGATACGCGCGTTGAAGGTGGCATAACCGCCGAGCTCCTTCGCCCAAGGCGGAATCAGGCCCACCGCAGCCGGCGCGCGGCGAGGTCGCCGCCGTGTCCAGCGCCACGGCGGCGCGCTGCGTCGGCGCGAGGTTGTACTTTGCTGTCATCGCCATGAGGTCATCAGCCAGTTCGGGCCATGGCGCCTGCTGCGCGCTGAAAGGGGGGGGGTTGGACGAAGCGTCCGCACATGCAGGGGCTGTCGAATACGCGACATCTGAGGTCACACGAGGGTGCCGGAGGGTCATCGAAAAATTCTCAAAACCTCCTGACAATTTTTTGAAATTCCGCGCTACAATGCGCGCCCTCGGCACTGTCGACCTGACTATTCCGAGACGTAACCGGTTGACGTGGCGCCAGATTGACTCGGCCTTCTAAGTCGGGGGTTACAGGTTCGATTCCTGTCGGGCGCGCCACGTCCCGCGGTACGAGACAATTTTGCTGTGGTGGATGTAGCTCAGTTGGTTAGAGCACCGGATTGTGATTCCGGGGGTCGCGGGTTCAAATCCCGTCTTCCACCCCATTGCTTCACCGGGTCGCACTCGAAAAGTGTTGCTCAAGCGCGCAAAGTTTTATTACAATGCGCGCCCGCTTCATCGGGCCGTTAGCTCAGTTGGTAGAGCAGTTGACTCTTAATCAATAGGTCCAAGGTTCGAATCCTTGACGGCCCACCAGTTCCACGAAACGCCCGGCCTCGGCCGGGCGTTTTCGTTTCCGGCGCTCGCGCGCCGGCGGCGATGCATCCCGCGCGCGATAGCGTCGGTCCCGCATGAGGCATCTCGCGGCATCGCTGCCAAACGGCAGGGTGATCGACTAACATGCCGCGGTTCGCCATCGGCGGGCGCAACGCGAAAGTGGCGGAATTGGTAGACGCCCTGGTTTTAGGTACCAGTGCCGCAAGGCGTGGGGGTTCGAGTCCCCCCTTTCGCACCATCGAGGCAGGGCGGCTGCGGCAAGCCGCCGGGCGAGGCGGGTGTTCGCACGCACCGCCCGCCGATGCGGCCTGCGGGCACTGCGTCAGGTCTCGCGCAGCATCCCCCCTGATCCCCGTGCCCCGAGGGCGTGCACCCGGAGCGGTGGCGGCCAGCCCCCGAATCCGCCAAACTACGCCGTTCCGTCGTCCGGTCAGCTGGATTCGGGCGGGCGGCAGAGTTCAGAACCAATTCCCAACAGTCAGATGTCATGCGGCACCGTCCGCAAGCGCAGGAGTGGATATGCAAGTTTCGGTCGAATCGCTGGGTAGCCTGGAACGCAAGATGACGTTCCGCGTGCCGTCCGAACGCCTGGAGTCGCAGGTCGGTGGCCGTCTGCGCGAGATCGCGCGGACCACCCGTCTCAAGGGCTTCCGCCCCGGCAAGGTGCCGGCCAAGGTCGTCGAGCAGCGCTTCGGCGAACAGGTCCGAGCCGAAGAGCTCGACCGCCTGCTGCGTGAAGGTTTCGACCAGGCCATCCGCGAGAACGCACTGCAGATCGCCGGTCAGCCGCGCATTGCGCCGGAAGGTGAAGCGGGCGAGGGCGAACTCGCGTTTACCGCGACCTTCGAGATCGTGCCGGATTTCGGCGACGTTGCGCTCGAGAAGCTCGAAGTCGTGCGCCACACCGCCGAGGTGGCGGAAGACGACATCGACCGCATGATCGAGAACCTGCGTCTGCAGCGCCGCAGCTGGAGCGCGGTCACGCGCGGCGCGCAGAAGGGTGATGCGGTCGACGTGGAAACCTGGTCGCAGATCGGCGAAGAGCGTCTGCCGGCCGAAGGCGCCGAGCGCGGTGTCACGGTGCTGGGCTCGGGCGCGATGTACCCGGAGATCGAAGACGCGCTGGCCGGTCTGACCAAAGGCGAAGAGAAGGCGATCGAGGTCAGCTTCCCGGCCGATTGGCGCGTGCCGCAGCTCGCCGGCAAGCAGGCCACCGTGCACGTCAAGATCGAGCAGGTCTCTGAGCAACAGTTGCCCGAAGTCGACCAGGTCTTCATCCGCAGCTTCGGCGTGAAGAGCGGCGAGATGGCGCAGTTCCGCAGCGAGATCCGCAGCAATCTGGAGCGCGAACTCAAGGGTGCGCTGATGAACCGTCTGCGTCGCGAAGTCGGCGAGCAGCTGGTCGCGGCGTTCGCGCACGTCGAACTGCCGCCGAAGCTGGTCGAGTCCGAGGCGAAGTCGGTGCTGCGCCAGACCGTCGAGCAGGCGCGGCGGAACGGGCAGAACCCGACCGTTGCCGACGACGCACACAATGATTTCCTCGAGCCGGCGCGCAAGCGCGTGCTCGTCGGCCTGCTGGTCGGCGAAGTCGCCCGTCGCAACCAACTCAAGCTCGACCCCAAGCGTGTGAACGAAACGATGCGCCTGATCGCCTCGACCTATGAAGAGCCGCAGCAGGTCATTGAGATGTACCGCAACGACCCCCAGCTGATGTCGGGTCTGCAGAACCGTGTGATGGAAGAGCAGGTGATCGACTGGATCGCCGAGCGCGCCCAGCACACCGAGCAGTCGCTGAGCTTCCAGGACGCGATCGGCCCGCAGGGCTGAGCCACGCGCACCCCGTCCGGTCCATGTGGGCCGGACGCTCCACCGACGGGAATTGATTGATGAGCATCGAGACGAAAGCCCTCAACCTGGTGCCGATGGTGGTCGAGCAGACCAGCCGCGGCGAGCGCGCGTACGACATCTATTCGCGCCTGTTGAAGGAGCGCGTGATCTTCCTGGTCGGCGGCATCGACGACCACATGGCGAACGTGATCGTCGCCCAGTTGCTGTTCCTCGAGGCCGAAAACCCCGAGAAGGACATCAACCTGTACATCAACTCGCCCGGCGGCATCGTCACCGCGGGCATGGCGATCTACGACACCATGCAGTTCATCAAGCCGGACGTGAGCACGATCTGCATTGGCCAGGCGGCCAGCATGGGCGCGCTGCTGTTGTCGGCGGGCGCGGCGGGCAAGCGCTATGCGCTGCCGAACTCGCGCGTGATGATCCACCAGCCGCTGGGCGGCTTCCAGGGCCAGGCGACGGATATCGATATCCACGCCCGCGAAATCCTTTCGATGAAGCAGCGTCTGAACGAGATCATGGCCCACCACACGGGCCAGCCCCTCGAGACGATCGCCCGCGACACCGAGCGCGACAACTTCAAGAGTGCGCAGGCCGCGCGCGAGTACGGCCTTGTCGATCAGGTGCTCGAGCGCCGCCCCGACGACTCCATCACGGCCGCCTGAGCGCTGCTAAACGCTTGATCCAGCATGCATCCGTGTGACGGCGGCCTCCCGTTGGAGGCGCCGGACGCTGTGCTATTCTCGAAACGAAACCGCAATACAGATTTGGCCAAGGCATGAGCGAAGACCGTCAGGGTCGTTCCGGCGACAGCAACAAAATCCTCTACTGTTCTTTCTGTGGAAAGAGCCAGCATGAGGTGCGCAAGCTGATTGCGGGCCCCAGCGTGTTCATCTGCGATGAGTGCGTCGAGCTGTGCAACGACATCATTCGCGAGGAACTCGAGGAGAAGGCGCAATCGGCACGCAGTTCGCTGCCCAAGCCGCGCGAGATCCTCGAAGTGCTGGACCAGTATGTGATCGGTCAGCGCCGGGCCAAGAAGACGCTGGCGGTGGCGGTCTACAACCACTACAAGCGCATCGAGAGCCGCAGCAAGAACGACGAGGTCGAACTGGCCAAGTCGAACATTCTGTTGATCGGTCCGACCGGATCGGGCAAGACGCTGCTGGCCGAGACGCTGGCGCGCCTGCTCAATGTGCCGTTCACGATGGCCGACGCCACGACGCTGACCGAGGCCGGCTACGTCGGTGAGGACGTCGAGAACATCATCCAGAAGCTGCTGCAGAAGTGCGACTACGACGCCGAGAAGGCGCAGCAGGGCATCGTCTACATCGACGAGATCGACAAGATCTCGCGCAAGAGCGAAAACCCGTCGATCACGCGTGACGTGTCGGGTGAAGGCGTGCAGCAGGCGCTGCTCAAGCTCATCGAGGGCACGGTCGCCAGCGTGCCGCCGCAGGGCGGACGCAAGCACCCGCAGCAGGAATTCCTGCAGGTCGATACCAAGAACATCCTGTTCATCGTCGGCGGCGCGTTCGCCGGTCTCGACAAGGTGATCCAGGCGCGTAGCACCGACGCCAGCGGCATCGGTTTCGGTGCCAAGCTCAAGAGTTCCGAGCGCAAGGCGGAAGTGGGCAAGGTGCTGGCGGACGTCGAGCCGGAGGATCTGATCAAGTTCGGCCTGATTCCGGAGTTCGTGGGTCGTCTGCCGGTGGTGGCGACGCTCGAGGAGCTCGACGAGGCCGCGCTGATCCAGATCCTGACCGAGCCCAAGAACGCGATCAGCAAGCAGTTCAAGAAGCTGTTCGAGATGGAAGGCGTGGAACTGGAGTTCCGCCAGGACGCGCTCGCCGCCATCGCCAAGAAGGCGATCAAGCGCAAGACCGGCGCGCGTGGTCTGCGGACGATTGTCGAATCGGTGTTGCTCGACACGATGTACGACCTGCCGTCGCTGGAGAACGTCAGCAAGGTGGTCGTCGACGAGTCGGTCATCGAGCACAAGTCCGAGCCGTATCTGATCTACGAGACCCCTGCCACTGAGCAGAAGGTCGCGTCCGGCGACTGAGTCGACCGCCGGAACGAAACGTTCCGGCAGCGTGCCAGTCCGGGTTTTCCAGACGCAGACCGCTTCACGACGCGCCGCGTGCCTTCGGGCCCGCGGCGCTTCTGTCTCTGGCGCTTCAAACGCGCTTGCATCCCGGCCGGCCCCGCCCCATAAACGGGGGCAGGGTGGCCGCACGGCCGCCAGGGCCGTCCCACCGGGCGGCGCCACACCGAGGAACGACGATGCCCCCACGCAGCACTCCCGAAACCCACGAACTGCCGGTTCTGCCGCTGCGCGATGTCGTGGTGTTCCCGCATATGGTCATCCCGCTGTTCGTCGGCCGCGACAAGTCGATTCGCGCGCTCGATCTGGCGATGGAGTCCGACAAGCGCATCCTGCTGGTCGCGCAGAAGTCGGCCGAAACCGACGACCCGGTGGCCGAGGACCTCTACGAGGTCGGCACGCTAGCCACGGTGCTGCAACTGCTCAAGCTCCCCGACGGCACGATCAAGGTGCTCGTCGAGGGCACCGAGCGCGTCAGGTTGCGCGACATCCGCGAGAACGAGGGTGCGCTGGCAGGCAGCGGCGTGGCGATTCCGCCACTCGAATCGCGCGAACCGCGCGAGGTCGAGGCCATTGCGCGTTCGCTGATGAGCCTGTTCGAGCAGTACGTCAAGACCAACCGCAAGCTGCCGCCCGAGCTGCTGCAGACACTGGCCGGCATCGACGACTCCGCGCGCCTGGCCGACACCATCGCCGCGCACTTGGGCGTGCGTCTCGCGGACAAGCAGCGCCTGCTCGAAGCGACCGACACCGCCGATCGTCTGGAGCTGCTGGTGGGCTTTGTCGACGGCGAGATCGACGTGCAGCAGATGGAGAAGCGCATCCGCGGCCGCGTGAAGTCGCAGATGGAGAAGTCGCAGCGCGAGTACTACCTCAACGAACAGATGAAGGCGATCCAGAAGGAGCTGGGCGAGATCGACGATGCGCCCAGCGACATCGACGAGCTCGCGCGCAAGATTGCCGAGGCCGGCATGCCGAAGGCCGTCGAGACCAAGGCCAAGGCTGAGTTCAACAAGCTCAAGCAGATGCCGCCAATGTCGGCCGAAGCGTCGGTCGTGCGCAATTACCTCGACTGGTTGCTCGGCGTGCCGTGGAAGAAGCGTAGCAAGGTGCGCAAGGACCTGAAGGCCGCGCAGGACGTGCTCGACGCCGATCACTACGGCCTGGAGAAGGTCAAGGAACGCATCCTTGAATACCTCGCGGTGCAGACGCGCGTGAAGCAGATGAAGGGCGCGATCCTGTGCCTCGTCGGTCCGCCCGGCGTGGGCAAGACCTCGCTGGGCCAGTCGATCGCGAAGGCGACGAACCGCAAGTTCACCCGCATGGCGCTGGGCGGCGTGCGCGACGAGGCCGAGATCCGCGGTCACCGCCGCACGTACGTCGGTTCGATGCCGGGCCGCATCGTGCAGAGCATGAACAAGGTCGGCACCAAGAACCCGCTGTTCCTGCTCGACGAGATCGACAAGATGTCGATGGATTTCCGCGGCGATCCGGCATCGGCGTTGCTCGAGGTGCTCGATCCGGAGCAGAACCACACGTTCAACGATCACTACCTTGAGGTCGACATGGACCTGTCGGAAGTGATGTTCGTGGCGACGTCCAACTCGCTCAACATCCCCGGTCCGCTGCTCGACCGCATGGAGGTCATCCGGATTCCGGGTTACACCGAGGAAGAGAAGCTCAACATCGCCACACGCTACCTGCTGCCCAAGCAGCTGAAGGCGAACGGGCTGAAGGCTGAAGAATTGACCGTGTCCGCAGGCGCGGTGCGCGACATCGTGCGCTATTACACGCGCGAGTCCGGCGTGCGCAACCTCGAGCGCGAAATCGCCAAGATCTGCCGCAAGGTGGTCAAGGAAATCGCACTCGCCGGACCGGTTGCCGTGGGCAAGGTCAAGGGCGTCAAGACGGTGAAGGTCACCGAGAAGAATCTCGACAAGTACCTGGGCGTGCAGCGCTTCGATTTCGGCCGCGCCGAGCAGGACAACGAAATCGGTCTGGTCACCGGCCTGGCGTGGACGGAAGTCGGCGGCGATCTGCTGCAGATCGAAGCCACGCAGGTGCCGGGCAAGGGCCAGCTCATCCTCACCGGTCAGCTGGGTGATGTGATGAAGGAGTCGGCATCGGCGGCGATGTCGGTGGTGCGATCGCGCGCCGAGCGTCTCGGCGTCGAACTCGAGGTGCTGCAGAAGCACGACATTCACGTGCACGTGCCCGATGGCGCGACCCCCAAGGATGGGCCGAGCGCGGGCATCGCGATGGCGACGACGCTTGTGTCGCTGCTGACCAAGATTCCGGTGCGCGCGGACGTGGCGATGACCGGTGAGATCACCTTGCGGGGCCGCGTCACGGCCATCGGCGGACTCAAGGAAAAGCTGCTGGCCGCGCTGCGCGGCGGCATCAAGACCGTGATCATCCCCGAGGAGAATCGCAAGGATCTGGCCGACATCCCGAGGAACGTCACCGACGGCATGAAGATCATGCCGGTGAAGTACATCGACGAGGTGCTGGATCTGGCGCTGGAGCGGCCGTTGCCACCGCCGCCCGGGCAGAAGGTCGAACCCAAGGCTGCGCGCAAGGTCGTGCCGCGCGCCGAAGGCGCCAAGCGGACGCGGGTCAAGCACTGAGCCGGGCGCGTACCGGGTGAACACCGACGGCCGTCGCTGCACTTGCAGCGGCGGCCGTTTTCATTGCGGCCGCCGTGCTGTGTGCCCCTGCCCCCGTATCGCGCGGGTTGGCAATAGGCGGTGATGCAGCCGTTGCAAGCCCCGGATGTTCCAGCATGACGCGACGACGTGTGCGCCGCGCAACATCGCGCGGAAGACGGGCAGTCGCAATTCAGGCCAGGCCGATACGTCGCGCGCGCAGGTACCGCAGCAGCGAAACCAGCGCGATGCCTCAGCCACGCGCTGCGAATCAACAGCGCGCATATGGGCGGAAACCATCGGGCGTCGGACAGATCGATACCAGGGCCGACGCAGGCCAGCTGGGCAGAAACCTGGTGCGTCCCTCAGACCTCGACAGTGCCGGAAGGCGGATTGCGACGACATCCAGCGCCATTGCGGGGATCTTCATGCCCGACGTATTGCGTTCCACCGCGTGTGATGCGCTCAGCGATGCCGCGGTCGCAACAACACCAGCACTGCGCCGGCGCCGCCCTGGCCGCCGGGTGCGCTGTGGAAGGCGAGCACGTCGGCGCGCTGGCGCAGCAGGCGGTCGACGAGGTTCTTGAGAATTGGCGCATCGGGCGAGGAGTTCAGTCCCTTGCCGTGGATTACGCGCACGCAGCCGATACCGGCATCGACCGCATCGCGCAGGAACAGGCGTAGCAGGGCGGTGGCCTGGAGCGCATCGCTGTGGTGCAGGTCGAGCTCTTCCTGCGCGGCGTACTCACCGCGTCCGAGGCGACGCAGCACGCGTGGCGAGATCTCGTCGCGTCGGTACTGCATCGTGTCGCCGCCGCCCAGCAATGGGCCGTCGAGCAGTTGCCTGAACTCGCTGCGCGCCTGCGCATCGTCGCGTTCGGCCATGCGCGTCGAGGGGCGAGGCTTGGGCGTCGGCGGCGGTAATGGCGCGGCCGGCAGTTCGCGGACCGGGCCGATCGCATTGCGGAACAGCGCCGCATCGTCGTCATCAGTGGGCGGCGCAGGCGGATCCGGGCGGTGGCGTCCTCGATGCATGCCGCTAGCGTAGCGGCGCGCACGTCGAGACGCAGCCATCGTGTGTCGCAACACCGTGGAGCGGTTGCAACCGAGATGCATGTCATGTACGGCAGCGCAGCCCCCTCGCTGCAACGCATCGGGGCCGAGGTGGGGCGCGGATGCATCCGGTATCATGGCGCTCTTGTCCGACGGCTCGGAGCCTCTAGAACGATCCATGCGCGTACTGGTCAGCAACGACGACGGCGTCGACGCCCCCGGCATCCGGATTCTCGCCCAGGGTCTGCGTGACGCTGGTCATGAGGTGCTGGTGGTCGCGCCCGATCGCGATCGTTCCGGCGCGAGCAACTCGCTCACGCTCGACATGCCGCTGCGCACGGTGCAGGTGGATGCCTCCACGTGGCGCGTCCATGGCACGCCGACCGATTGCGTGCATGTGGCGATCACCGGCCTGCTCGAACTCGAACCGGACATTGTCGTTTCTGGCATCAACAACACCGCCAATCTCGGTGATGACGTGATCTATTCAGGCACTGTCGCCGCAGCGATGGAGGGTCGCTTCCTCGGTCTGCCGGCGGTCGCGATGTCACTGGTCACGCGCGATCACGACGGCAAGCATTACGAGACCGCCGCGCGCGCCGCGGTCGAGATCGTCGCGCGCCTGAAGGCCGACCCGCTGCCCGCCGACACCATCCTCAACGTCAACGTGCCGGACGTGCCGTGGGACGCACTCGCCGGCTTCGAGGTCACGCGTCTGGGCAACCGCCATCGCGCCGAGCCGTGCACGTCGATCGATGATCCGCGCGGCCGCACCTGGTGGTGGATCGGCGCCGCCGGCCCCGAACAGGACGCCGGTCCGGGCACCGATTTCCACGCAGTGCGCACGCAGCACATCGCGATCACGCCGATCCACGTCGATCTCACGCGCTACCAGGCGCTCGAACACGTGGCCAGTTGGGTCGGCGGACTCGAAGCGGACCTCAAGGCGAGTCAGGCGTGACAGCGCGGATGCGCCTGCAGCCCGAAGCGGTGGGCGTCGGCATGACCTCGCAACGCGTGCGGGATCGTCTGATCGAACGTCTGCGCGATGGTGCCCATCCGGGCGGCGGTATCAGTGACGAGCGTGTGCTCAACGCCATCCGCACCGTGCCGCGTCACCTGTTCGTCGATGAAGCGCTCGCCACGCGCGCCTACGAGGACACCGCATTGCCGATCGGCCACGGCCAGACGATCTCGCAGCCCTGGGTGGTCGCGCGCATGACCGAAGCGCTGCTGGCCAACGGTATGCCCGGCAAGGTGCTTGAGGTCGGGACCGGCTCCGGCTACCAGGCGACGATCCTCGCCGCGCTCGGGATCGAAGTGCACACCGTCGAGCGCATCGGTGAACTGCTCCGCGTCGCCCGCAAGCGTTTCCGCTCGCTGGGCCTCAATGTGCGCAGCAAGCATGACGACGGTCGCATCGGCTGGCCGGAGAACGGTCCGTTCGACGCCATCATCGTCACCGCCGCTGGCCCCGCGCTGGTCGAGGCCTTGACCGAGCAGTTGGCCGCAGGCGGCACGCTGGTGGCGCCGGTGGGCGCACCTGGATCGCAACGTCTGCTGGTGCTGCGCAAGCATGCCGACGGGCAGATTGAACAGCGGGATGTCGCTGCGGTCGCCTTTGTTCCCCTGTTGTCTGGATACGTCGACTGATGCAGCTGTTTGCAAGGATGTACGACACCGTGCTCGCGTGGGCGCGCCACCGCCACGCACCGCGGTACCTCACGCTGATGAGCGCCGCCGAATCCGTCATCTTCCCGATTCCGCCCGATGTCATGCTCGCGCCGATGTCGCTGGCGAAGCCGAAGTCGTGGTGGCGCTACGCGCTGCTGTGCACGCTGGGCTCGGTGGCCGGCGGTCTGCTGGGCTATCTGCTCGGCCATTTCGCGCTGGATCTGGTGTGGCCGTGGATCGTGCGCATGGGCTGGCAGCCGGCATTCGAGAACATCCAGGCGTTGTTCGTCGCACACGGGCTGCTGTTCGTGTTCATCGCGGGATTCACGCCGATCCCGTACAAGGTATTCACGATCGCGTCGGGTTCGCTCGGAGTCGGGCTGCTACCGTTCGTGGCCGGTTCGCTGCTAGGACGGGGCGCGCGGTTCTTTCTGGTCGCCGGTCTGATGGCGTGGGGCGGTCCCAAGCTCGAACCCGTGCTCAAGCGGTATATCGAATGGCTCGGCTGGTTGATGGTTGGGCTGGTAATCGTTGGACTGGTCTGGTTGGAGATGCGTGGATGAGGAAGCTGGTGGTGTTGTTCGCGGTGTGCGTGTTGTCGGCGTGCGGCACCAGTACGGTGGTGCGCGAGGGCGGCAGTGCGACGCCGGCTTCGACGCCCCGGCCCGGCCAGACAGTGACCGTCCAGCGCGGTGACACGCTCTACAGGCTTGCCACCAGCAACGGCATCAGCGCGCTCGATCTGGCGACCTGGAACAATATCCGCCCGCCTTACACCATCTATCCCGGCCAGCGCCTGCGCCTCTATCCCGGCGGTGCCAGCGCCAGTCCGGCGCGGCCCGCCGCGTCGGGCACCGCCACGGCGCAACGCCCGGCCGTCCGGCCCACCCAGACCACGCCCCAGGCGCCCGCCGCTGCGCCGGTGCGCAGCCCGTTCCGGTGGCAGTGGCCAACGGCCGGCCAGGTCGTGAACCGCTACGTCGGCAACGACCCCACCAAGCAGGGCATTGGGATTGCAGGCACGCCGGGTCAGGCGGTCAATGCGGCGGCCGATGGCGTGGTGGTGTATTCCGGCGCGGGCCTGGTCGGCTACGGAGAGCTGATCATCGTCAAGCACGACGAGCAGTGGCTCACCGCCTATGGGCACAACCGCACCCGCAAGGTCAATGAAGGCGAGCGCGTCCGGGCCGGCCAGCAGATCGCCGAACTCGGCCGCACCGGCGCCGCCCGGGACATGCTGCACTTCGAGATCCGCTACAACGGCAAACCGGTCGATCCGCTGACGTATCTGCCTGCCCGCTGATTGGGTGGGGGCGTTGACGGTCAGGCCGCAGGGGCCCTTGGGCCGTCGCCCCAGCGGACGCTGGGGCCTATTTTGACGTTTACCTGATCTTGGCAAGCCGTGAGGCGCGGCAAAGCAAGATCCCTGCGTTTGCTGGGATGATGGCAGATGTCTGGCTGCGTCCTAGTGTGCTGCCCCGAAAGCGTCTTGACCGTCTTCCCCGCGCAGGCGGGGATCCCGGGACTTTTCTTTCAATAGGTTGACGTCGATGGATTCCCGCCTACGCGGGAATGACGAACCAACGCGGAACGACGGGCCAAGGCTTCTACGGGATAGGACACCACCCTGGTGCGTTCCGATGGAGAGGCTGCGGCGTGCCGCTCCGATCCCGCAATGGGCGATCGCGCGCCTACGTGCCCGACGCTGCGTCGCGTTCGGCCAGCACAAACGCCGCCACCACCCGTCGGCCTTCTCCGGCCAACACATTGAACGTGCGCGCCGCGGCGGCGTTGGTCATCGCTTCGAGGCCGATCCCGCGTGACAGGCACGCGGCCATGGTCGCGGGCGGCGGGAACCCCTGGGTCTCACCGGTGCCGAGCAGTACCACTTCCGGCTCGAGCGCGAGCACCGGGGCGAGGGCCTCGACATCGAGGTTGCGCACATCGGTGACCGGCCAGTCCTCGACGAGGCTGTGCGGCGCGACGATGAAGCTGCGTGCCAGGCGACGGTCGTTGACCAGCGCCACACGCCCATCGGCGCCGCGCAGGACGTAGTCGAAATCAGGAGATTCGAGATTGAGCTGCATCGGCCGCGCGCTGCAATCAGGACCGCGGCAGCACGATCTGGCGACGGTCCTTGCTCTGGCGGTACAGCACGGCCACGTGGCCAATGCGCTGCACGAGCGCCGCCTCGGTGCGTGCGGCGATGTCGGCGATCATCGCGTCGCGTGCATCGCGGTCCGAGGCGCCGACCTTGACCTTGATCAGTTCGTGGTGCTCGAGCGCTGCATCGACTTCGGCGATCAGCGCATCGGTGATGCCTTTGCCGCCTACCTGCAACATGGCTTTGATGCCATGGGCCTGGCCGCGCAGAAAACGGGTCTGGGCAGCGGTCAGGGCATTACTCATGGATGAACCGATCGGGGAAATGAAAGCGGTCGGCAGGATATCATGGCCACCGGACGCACCCGTCCCGCCCCCGAGCCCTTGATGGCCTCCCGCAGCAAAAGCAGTCAGCGCTGGCTGAAAGAACATTTTTCCGACCCCTTCGTAAAGAAGGCCCAGAAGGATGGCCTGCGTTCGCGCGCCGCCTACAAGCTCGAGGAGCTGGTCGAACGCGACCGTCTGCTCAAGCCGGGCATGGTCGTGGTGGACCTGGGGGCTGCGCCGGGCGGCTGGTCGCAGTGGGTGCGGCAGGCCCTGGGCGACTCTGGCCGGGTCATTGCACTGGACATCCTGGACATGCCGTCACTCGCCGGGGTGGAGTTCCTTCACGGGGATTTTCGTGAAGATGCGGTCCTCTCGATGCTCGAGTCCTCCCTCGGCGGGCAGCAGGTCGACCTTGTGTTGTCCGACATGGCCCCCAACAAGAGTGGTATCGATGCTGTCGACCAGCCCCGCGCGATGCACCTGGCGGAGCTGGCGATGGACTTCGCCGACAACCATCTCCGCACCGGCGGCACGTTCCTGATCAAGCTGTTCCAGGGCACCGAGTTCGACGATTACGTTCGCAACCTGAGACGGCGTTACACCAAGCTCTCGATCCGCAAGCCGGCGGCCTCCAGACAGCGTTCGCCAGAGGTCTATGCCCTCGCGCAGGGCAAGCTGGCGACGATGAAGTAGCATGGCCCCGATGCATCAAGCGCTCCACCGCACTCTTCACGAGAACCCCGACACATGAACGATCTGGTCAAGAATCTGCTGCTCTGGGTGGTTGTCGCCGTCGTATTGATGGTGATCTTCCAGAGCTTCAGCCCCAGAACCGGCGCAGGCGGGCAGGATGTCCAGTACTCGCAGTTCATGGAACAGGTCCGTCGTGACCAGATCGGCGCGGTGAAGATCGCCGAAGACGAACGCACGATCACGTTCCAGACCAAGGGCGGCCAGAGCGGTACGGTCATCGCCCCGCGTCGCGACGATCGCATGATCGACGACCTGATGAACCACAACGTCGCGATCGACCAGGCACCGCCGTCGAGTGGCATTTCGCTGGGTTACATCCTGATCCAGTTGCTGCCGGTCGCGCTGATCATCGGCTTCTGGTTCTTCATGATGCGGCAGATGCAGCAGGGCGGCGGCAAGGGCGCGATGTCCTTCGGCAAGTCCCGCGCCAAGCTGCTCAACGAAGAGCAGACCAAGATCACCTTTGCCGACGTCGCCGGTTGCGACGAGGCCAAGGAAGAAGTGTCGGAACTGGTCGAGTTCCTGCGCGATCCGTCGCGCTTCCAGAAGCTGGGCGGCAAGATTCCGCGCGGCGTGCTGATGGTCGGCCCGCCGGGCACAGGCAAGACGCTGCTCGCCAAGGCGATCGCCGGCGAGGCCAAGGTGCCGTTCTTCTCGATTTCCGGTTCCGACTTCGTCGAGATGTTCGTCGGCGTCGGCGCCAGCCGCGTGCGCGACATGTTCGAGCAGGCCAAGAAGCAGGCGCCGTGCATCATCTTCATCGATGAGATCGATGCGGTCGGTCGTCATCGCGGCGCCGGTCTCGGCGGCGGGCATGACGAGCGCGAGCAGACGCTCAACCAGTTGCTGGTCGAGATGGATGGCTTCGAGGGCGGCGAGGGCGTGATCGTCGTCGCTGCGACCAACCGCCCCGACGTGCTCGATCCCGCGCTGCTGCGTCCGGGCCGTTTCGATCGCCAGGTTGTCGTGGGACTGCCGGACGTGAAGGGCCGCGAGCAGATCCTCAAGGTGCACATGCGCAAGGTGCCGCTGGACGAAGACGTGCAGCCGCTGGTCGTCGCCCGTGGTACGCCCGGCTTCTCAGGCGCGGACCTGGCGAATCTGGTCAACGAGGCGGCGCTGTTCGCCGCGCGCGAGAACGGCAAGGCGGTCCGCATGGACCACTTCGACCGCGCCCGCGACAAGATCCTGATGGGCGCCGAGCGCCGTTCGATGGCGATGAGCGAGGACGAGAAGACGCTGACCGCCTATCACGAGGCCGGCCACGCGATCGTCGGTCGTCTCGTGCCCGAGCACGATCCGGTCTACAAGGTCACGATCATTCCGCGCGGCCGCGCGCTCGGCGTCACGATGTACCTGCCGGAAGGCGACCGCTACTCGATGAACCGCGTGGCGATCGAATCGCAGCTGTGTTCGCTGTATGGCGGCCGCGTGGCGGAAGAGTTGATCTTCGGCGGCGACAAGGTCACCACCGGCGCGTCGAACGATATCGAACGCGCGACCAAGATGGCCCGCAACATGGTCACCAAGTGGGGCCTGTCCGACGAACTCGGCCCGATCGCCTATGGCGAAGAGGACGACGAGGTGTTCCTCGGCCGTTCGGTCACCCAGCACAAGTCGGTCTCCGACGACACCGCGCGCCGCATCGACGAGGTCGTGCGCACGATCCTCGACAAGGCCTACGAGCGCACGACCGAATTGCTGACCGCGAACATCGACAAGCTGCACGCGATGTCCAAGCTGCTGCTCGAGTACGAGACCATCGACGTGCCGCAGATCGACGCGATCATGGAAGGCCGCGATCCGCCGCCGCCGATGGGCTGGGCGAAGTCGAACGCCAACAAGAACGACGACAGCGGCGACACGGGCAACCGCCCGTTGCAGCCGCCGATCGGAGGTCCGGCCGAACAGGCCTGATCGCAGTCGCAGCGTTCACGAAAAAGGCCAGGAGGATTCCTGGCCTTTTTCATTTGGCGAGGGCTTTCGTCGCAAGCGCCTATGCCTCGTGGAACGGGCAGCGAGAAGCGAAACGCCTCGCCCGATATCGCTTCACTGGTGCACGAGACGATGTGCCCGGTCGATGGAGCACATGACGACTGACAAGGCAGAGGCCCTGCACCCTGCTTCCCGTCAATCGGGAAGACTTGCGGCAAGCCGGTCGCGCATGGGCTCGTATTGCTCGGCAGTGCCAGAGGTCGCGACAGCTTGGAACAAGCTGCGTTCCTCGCCAGGACGCATGGCATCCTATCGGGCGCGGGCATGTATGCGCTGGTGGACTTCCAACGCGCGCACGCACAAGGCCGGTAATGCCCCTGCTTGCGGTGCACGCGACGAGTCGCCAGAGTCTGCGCTGACGTAACGCCATCTGGAGCAGACGATGTCCGACCCGAAGCCGGAAGCCCGCGATCCCTTGTCGCCCGTCGGGCCCGGCGCTCCGCTGGACGTGGCGTTCGGCACGAGTCGTCGGATGATGACGGGCGCACCGGCCATGTGCAGGAGAAACCGATGATGTTCGACACCGCGCCGCAGCTCGACTGCAACGGCCGCGTCCTGCGGCTCGATCGCCCGCGCGTGATGGGCATCGTCAACGTCACGCCGGATTCGTTTTCCGATGGCGGCGCGCACGATGATGCCGAGGCGGCGATCGTGCACGGCCTGCGGCTGGCGGAAGCGGGCGCCGATGTGCTCGACATCGGCGGTGAATCCACCCGTCCCGGTGCGGATGCGGTGTCGGTGGAAGAAGAACTGCGACGCGTGCTGCCGGTGATCGAAGCACTGGTCGCGCGCACGTCGCTGCCGATCAGCGTCGACACCTCCAAGCCCGAGGTCATGCGCGCCGCCGTCGCTGCGGGCGCGGGCCTGATCAACGATGTCTACGGCCTGCGCCGAGACGGTGCGCTTGAGGCCGCGGCGTCGCTGGGCGTACCGGTGGTGCTGATGCACATGCTCGGCGAACCGCGTGACATGCAGACAGCACCGGAATACGACGATGTTGTCGGTGATGTGCACCGCTTCCTCGCCGAGCGGATTTTTTCCGCCGAAATGGCGGGTATCGACAAGAAGCGCATCATCGTCGATCCGGGTTTCGGCTTCGGCAAGACCACCGCACACAACATGGTGCTGCTGGCGCAGTTGTCGCGCTTCGTCGAACTCGGCGTGCCGGTGCTCGCCGGTCTCTCGCGCAAGCGCAGCATCGGCGAATTGACCGGTCGTGATGCGCCGGCCGAACGCGTGGCCGGCTCCGTCGCCGCGCACCTGATCGCTGCGCAGCACGGCGCACGCATCCTGCGCGTGCACGATGTCGCGGACACGGTCGATGCCTTGAAGATCTGGGCCGCAGTGGACGCGGTGCCCAAGCCTCGAGCGGCCACGCCGAAGCCCGCGATCAGCTGGCCCGACGACGCCTGATCGCAGTGCGGCTGGTTCGCGACCCGCTGGCAGGTGCAGGGCGCCGGTTGCCGTAGCGGGACGGCGGATGCCGATGATCGTGCCTGGTTTCCAGTGCGTGCACTTATATCCCTGAGCGCCCGGCGCGGGACCTGCCGCATCAGCACGTCTCGTCAGCTCCCATGGTCGATTGCGTCCGCGTGCGCAAGGCTGACCGCGGCGCAGCCGTGCGTTAGGCTGGCGCACCGCTGCGGCAGCCGCCGCGGCGTTTGTCGTGTCGCGATCCCGCCCAGGAGGCTCCGTGCTCAGATCCAATACGCCGACCATCGTCATGTTCCTGGTGTACCTGGCGATGATGGTGGTGATCGGAGTTGTGGCCTGGCGCCGGACCAAGAATTTCGATGACTACATCATCGGTGGTCGCAGCCTCGGACCAGGCGTGACCGCGCTGTCGGCCGGCGCTTCCGACATGAGCGGCTGGCTGATGATGGGCCTGCCGGGTGCGATCTTTCTGGGCGGTCTGTCCGAGGCGTGGATCGCGGTGGGTCTGCTGCTGGGCGCCTACCTCAACTGGCGGTTCGTGGCCGGTCCGCTGCGGGTCTATACCGAGCGCACCGGTAATGCGCTGACGCTGCCCGACTTCCTGACCAATCGCTTCGACGATCGCAGCCGCATCCTGCGCGTGTTCACCGCAGTGGTGATCCTGGTGTTCTTTGCCATCTACTGCGCTTCGGGCGTGGTCGCGGGCGCGCGCTTGTTCGAGAGTGTGTTCGGCCTGACCTATTGGCAGGCGATCTTCCTGGGCGCGTCGGTCACGGTGCTCTACACCTTGATCGGCGGCTTCCTCGCCGTGAGCTGGACCGATGTCGCGCAGGGTCTGATGATGCTGTTCGCGTTGTTGCTGGCGCCGGTCCTGGTCTTCATGCACACCGGCGGTTTCGACGCCAGCGTGGATCTGATCCGCGCCCACGATCCCTTGCAGCTTGACTGGTTCCGCGGCGGCGAATTGGGCCTCGTCGGCATCCTCTCGCTGCTGGCGTGGGCGCTCGGCTATTTCGGCCAGCCGCACATCCTGGTGCGCTTCATGGCGGCGCAGGGCGTGCATACGATTCCCACCGCGCGCCGTATCGCGATGAGCTGGATGACGCTGTGCATGATCGGCGCGATGTCGGTCGGCTTCTTCGGCATCGCCTACTTCGAGGCCCATCCGGAGGTCGCGGCGCCCGTGCTGCAGAACTCCGAACGCGTCTTCATCACGTTGGTCGAGTTGCTCTTCAATCCCTGGGTCGCCGGCATCATTCTCGCGGCGATCCTGGCTGCGGTGATGAGCACGCTGTCGAGCCAGTTGCTGGTCTGCTCCAGCGTGTTGTCCGAGGATCTGTATCGCGGCCTCTTCCGCAAGCAGGCCTCGCAGCGCGAACTGGTCTGGGTGGGGCGTTTGAGCGTGCTGCTGGTCGCGTTGATCGCGATCTTCATGGCGCGCGATCCCGACAGCCGCGTCCTGGGCCTGGTGTCGTACGCGTGGGCCGGCTTCGGCTCGGCCTTCGGCCCGGTGCTGCTGCTGGCGCTGTTCTGGAAGCGCATGACCGCCAATGGCGCGATCGCCGGCATGCTGACCGGCGCGGCGATGGTGATCTTCTGGAAGGAGATCATGGTCAACCGCATGGACTCCGAGCTCTACGAAATCATTCCGGGCTTCCTGTCGGCGACAGTCGCGATCGTCGCGGTAAGCCTGCTGGGCCGCGCGCCGCCGGCAGAGGTGCAGGCTACGCATGCGCAGGTGCAGCTATCGCTCAAGGAGACCGGGTACTAAGGGGGAGGTGCACACGCAGCCCCCACACTGCATCGTCGTCCCGGCGAAAGCCGGGACCCAGCGTCTCTCCCTTCAATGTGACCGAAGACGAAGTCGCTGGATGACCGGCGCGACGCGATGTCGTGGCGCATGTCCGGCCTGTGACGTCGCGGATCGGTATGACGGGATAGTTGGATCGCAATGAGCGCAAAAAATCAGATCCTTTCAGATCCAAAACCCCGCGCCATCGCCGTGATGGGGCCAACCGCCTCCGGCAAGACCGCGCTCGCGCTCGACTGGGCAGAGCGGTTCGGAGGAGAAATCGTCAGCGTCGATTCTGCGCTGGTCTATCGCGGGCTCGAGATCGGTGCGGCGAAGCCGGATGCAGGGGAACGCGCACGCGCGCCGCATCACATGCTCGATCTGCGCGATCCGTGGCAGACGTACTCGGCTGCCGAATTCGCGCATGACGCGCGCGCCGCGGTCGAGGACATCCTGCGTCGTGGGCGCCTGCCGATCCTGGCCGGCGGCACCGGCCTGTACTTCGCCGCCTTGCTCGACGGGCTGTCGCCCATGCCCGAGGCCGATGCCGAAACGCGTGCGGCCATCGCCGCCGAGGCTGCGGAGATCGGCTGGCCCGCGTTGCATGCGCGCCTGGCGATGCTCGACCCGGACGCCGCTGCGCGCATCAAGTCAGGTGATGCGCAACGGATCCAGCGGGCGCTCGAAGTCCATCGACTGACCGGCATTCCGATCAGCGAATGGCAGAAACGCCCGAGCGAATCGCCGCCGTTCCCCGCGCAGGTGCTGGCACTGGCGATCGCGCCGCCCGAGCGCGCAACCCTCCACGCGCGTATCGCCACCCGCTTCGACGCGATGCTGGTCGCCGGTTTTCTCGATGAGGTGCGGGCGTTGCGCGCCTTGCCCCAGCTGCAGGCGCATCCCGCGCCGCTGGAACTGCCTGCAATCCGCGCCGTCGGCTATCGCCAGGCCTGGGAATTCCTGGACGGGCAGGGCAGCGCTGAAGACTTCCGCGAGCGCGCCATCGCCGCGACGCGGCAACTGGCGAAGCGGCAGTTCACCTGGCTGCGTGGACGCGGCGGAGCGCGCTGGTTCGACCCGGCGACGCAGCGCGATGCGCTGGACGCAGAGGTCGCTGCGTTTCTGGGATGAGCAATGGGCCTCGGCGCAAGCCCGCCCACGTGTCCGGGGGAGTGCTGTTCAAGCCGTTCCGAGGGCGAGGCCATTCCTTCGCTGCGATCACGAATCCCCGATTCCGCACAGCAATCGCCCTCTGCGTTCCCGCCCAGACCTACCGCGGTTGTGTAACATCGGCCGGTCGTCGTCCGGGGAGCGGGTGACGGCCCGGCCAACAGGTCATTAGAACAACAACTACGCTGGGGAAACACCATGTCCAAGGGGCAATCCTTGCAGGATCCTTTCCTGAACGCACTGCGCCGCGAGCGTGTGCCCGTCTCGATTTACCTGGTCAATGGCATCAAACTGCAGGGCACGGTCGAATCGTTCGACCAGTTCGTGGTGTTGCTGCGCAATACCGTGAGCCAGATGGTCTACAAACATGCCATCTCCACCGTGGTGCCGGCCCGCAATGTGCGCGTCGTGCCGGGCGGCGGATTCGTCCAGTCCGGTGAAGGCGAGGACGAAGTGCCCGAGACCACCGACTGACCCGAGGTGTGAACTCTTTTGTTCGAACGCTCCCGCAAGGGTGAAAACGCGCTGCTGATCCAGCCGCATTCGCATGGCCCGGCCGACGAAGGCGCGCTGGAAGAATTTTCCGAACTCGCCCGCTCGGCCGGTGCCCGCGTCGCCGCGGTCATTCCGGCCCGCATCGACAAGCCCAATGCCGCGACGCTGTTCGGCAGCGGCAAGCTCGACGAGGTCAAGGCCGCCGCCGAGGCGACCGGCGCCGATCTGGTGCTGGTCAACCACCGGCTCACGCCGGGCCAGGAACGCAATCTCGAGAAATTTCTCGAGCGACGCGTGGTCGACCGCACCGGTCTGATCCTCGACATCTTCGCCCAGCGCGCCCGCAGCCACGAAGGCAAGCTGCAGGTCGAACTGGCGCAGCTGCGCCATATGGCCACGCGTCTGGTGCGCGGCTGGACCCATCTGGAACGTCAGCGCGGTGGTTCGATCGGCCTGCGCGGCCCGGGTGAAACCCAGCTCGAAACCGACCGTCGGCTGCTGCAGAAGCGGCTCGAACAGCTGCAGGCGCGTCTGGACAAGGTGGAAGTGCAGCGCACCCAGATGCGTCGCGCGCGCGTCCGCAGCGAAATGCCACGCGTGGCGCTGGTGGGCTACACCAACGCCGGCAAGTCGACGCTCTTCAACACACTGTCGGGCGCCGATGCCTACGCGGCCGACCAGTTGTTCGCCACGCTGGATCCCACCGTGCGCCGCGTCGACCTGTCCGGCGGCAGCGTGGTGCTGGCCGATACCGTCGGCTTCGTCCGCGATCTGCCGCACGAGCTCGTCGCCGCCTTCCGCTCCACGTTGAGCGAAGCGCGCGAGGCAGATCTGCTGCTGCACATCATCGATGCCGCCGATCCGCTGCGGAACGAGCGTATCGCCCAGGTCGATGCGGTGCTGACCGAGATCGGCGCCGGCGACCTGCCGCAGTTGCTGGTGTTCAACAAGATCGACCGCATCGAGGGCGCGACGCCGCGCTACGACCAGGATCCCAGCGCGCTGGCGGATGACGCCGTGCGCGAGAGCGTGTGGATTTCCGCGCGCGACGGACTGGGCCTCGACCTGTTGTCGGAAGCGCTGGCGCGCCGGCTCGGCATCCGTCGCGTGACCGGCGAAGTGCGCCTGCCGCCCGAATCCGGTCGCCTGCATGCCCGTCTGCATGCGCTGGAAGGCGTGCGCGAGGAAACGCTCGACGAGTCCGGTTGGCTGCTGCAGGTGGACCTCGCCCATGCGGATGCGGCGCGCCTGGCTGCACAGCCGGATGGCGAACCGCTGCGCGCGCTCTTGCCTCCGGACGAAGACGACACCATCTATTGATCTGTAGGGGCGCGCTGGCGCGCGAACAGGCTTTCCAGGGAAAGCCCGATCGCAACCGAAACCGCCCCCACAGGTATTCCCGGCATGACCTCCGGTACGTGGCCTGCGACAGGCGCGAGCCGGTTAGACTATGCGACCCTCGCGCCGCTGCCGACGCAGGCTGCGCGCCCAGAACTGGAGCAGGCATGGCCTGGAACATTCCCGGCAACAACAAGGACAAGGATTCTCCGGACCGCAAGGATTCCGGAAATCAGGGCGAGCGCAATCCGTGGCCGCCACGCCGGACCGGCGGCGGTGGCCGTGGCGGGCGCGGTGGTGGCGGTGGTGGTTTCGACCGCATCCTCGACCAGCTCCGCGGGCTTTTCGGTGGCGGCTTCGGTGGCGGCAATCCGCTGCGCTGGATCGCAGTCGTCGTGGTCATCGTGCTGCTGCTCAACTGTTTCGTGCTGGTGGGTGAAACCCAGCGCGGCGTGGTGCTCCGCTTCGGCCAGGTCGCCCGCGTCATGCAGCCGGGTCCGAACTTCAAGCTGCCGTGGCCGGTCGAGCGCGTGACCAAGGTCGACGCGACCACGGTCCAGTCCTTCAGCAACACCGTGCCGGTACTGACCCGCGACGAGAACATCGTCATCGTGTCGTTCAACGTGCAGTATCGCGTCGGTGATGCGGTGCAGTACCTGTTCGGCACTCGCAATGCCCGCGAGATGCTCGAGCAGACTGCGCTCAGCGCCGTGCGTGAGCAGATCGGTCGCGTCAACCTCGACGCCGCGCTCAATGCGCGTGGCCCGATCTCGACCGCGGCGCAGACCTCCCTGCAGGCCTCGCTCGACAGCTACCGCACGGGCCTGTTCGTCAACGAACTCAACCTGCAGGACGCGCGTCCGCCGGAAGAGGTCAAGGACGCCTTCGACGCCGTCAACAGCGCGCAGCAGATGAACGAGCAGCTGGTCAAGGAAGCCGGCGCCTACGCCGCCAAGATCGTGCCCGAGGCGCGCGGTGAATCCGAGCGTGTCCGCTCGCAGGCCGAAGGCTACAAGACTGCCGAGATCGCCCGCGCCACCGGTGACGCGACCCGCTTCTCGCTGCTGGTCGATGCCTACGCCGGCGCGCAGGAGGTCACCCGCAAGCGTCTGTGGCTGGAAACCGTGCAGAGCGTGCTGGCCGACAACCGCATCGTCGTCGGTGGCGACGGCCGCCAGCTGATCTACGTGCCGATGGCCGGGCAGGGCACCGGTGGTCAAGCCGCGCCTTCGCTGATTCCGCCGGAAGTGCTGTCGCCGTCCGTCGAGGCGACGCGCAGCAACAACAGCACTGCGACGCCGGCCGCGCCCGCGCGCACGCTGCCGCGCCCGTCGCGTGAAGGAGCCACCCGATGAGACTCAATTTCGTCATTCCCCTGATCATCATCGTGCTGCTGGGCCTGATGGGCTCGGTCTACGTAGTCCGTGAAGGCCAGGTGGCCCTGGTGCTCAACCTCGGCCGCGTGGCGCGGACCGACATCGGCCCGGGCCTGCATTTCAAGGTGCCGCTGATCGAATCGGCGCGCGTGTTCGACCGCCGCTTCAACGCCAGCGCGTTCTCGCCCGAGCGCTCGCTGACCTCCGAGCGCAAGGACGTCAGCGTGGACTTCGTGGCCATCGTCGCCATCAGCGACGTCGCCGCGTTCTACCGCGCCACGTCCGGCAACGAGTCCGATGCCAATCTGCGCCTCGAGCCGATCATCAAGAACTCGCTGCGTAACGAGATCAACGCCAGCACGCTGACCGAACTCGTCTCGGGCAACCGTTCGGAGTTCGTCGAGCGCCAGCTGCCGGGCATCAACGAGGCGGCCAAGTCGCTGGGCATGCGCATCATCGACATCCGTCTGAAGCAGATCGACCTGCCGACCGACAGCCAGGTGATCCAGCAGGTCTACAACCGCATGCGCGCCGAGCGCCAGGAAGTGGCCACGCGACTGCGCGCCGAAGGTGAGGAACGCGCCCGCGCGATCCGCGGCCAGGCCGATCGCGAGCAGACCGTGATCCTCGCCGAAGCCGAGCGCGACGCGCAGACCCTGCGCGGTGAAGGCGACGCCGAGGCCGCGCGCATCTATGGCCAGGCGGCCAATCGCGATCCGTCGTTCTATGCGTTCCAGCGCAGCCTCGAGGCCTACCGCGCCGCGTTCGAGAAGGGCGACAGCGTGATCGTGCTCGAGCGCAACGATCCCTTCCTGCAGTACATGCGCAGCGATCGTTGATGGCCTGCGCCTGATGTCGGATCTGTGGGCGGCGCTGTGTCTGGTGTTCGTACTCGAAGGCCTGATCCTGTTCGCCATCCCGGGCTTCTGGAAGCGCAACGCCGAGCAGATGCTCACGATGCCCACCACCACCCTGCGCCGCATCGGCGCAGGCGTGTTGGCGGTTGGCTTGCTTGCGTTGTATTTCGTGCGGGGTTGATGGGGCGGGATTCCCCATGCGGCGGTTGAGCTGGCACGAGAGCGATTCACTGAGTGCTTCTGCTTCTGTTTCTGAAGCTGCCTTCAGCGCGTTCCACTGAGGCCGCGTCGGGTCAATCGTCATCCGAGCCGAGCGAACGCTGCGATCCAGCCAAACCCGCCCTCCGCTCGCCACCGTCACGTGGAGCCAAACCAAAATGGGCCCCAGCGTTCGCTGGGGCGACGCGCGGCAGACAGCGGCGGCGACCAGTCGTCGGCGCCCCTGACCGTCATCCCAGCGAACGCTGGGATCGATCTTGGTTTTGCTCTGCGCTCTGCGGGCTCTACTTAGAGTCACGAACCCACATGGGGCGGTTCTGTGCTGGCCGCGACGACCTGTGGCCACCCGGTTGGTCGTCGGCCATCCATGCCGCGCGACCGTCGTCCCGGCGAAGGCCGTGACCCAGCGCCTTTGCCTGAAACGAGCGGCGCATATTCGGTGCGGCGACGCGCACCCATGTCGGGAAGGACAGAGGCCCGTCGCATAGAGGCCTCGTAGATCGGTAGGCCAAGCGAAGTCCAATGGCGGCAATCCGGCTGCGAATTCGAGCTTTCCCGCGCGCGTCAGCCCTCACCCCAACCCCTCTCCCGAGGGGAGAGGGGCTCAACAGGCGGCTGCATACGTCAGCAATCGTGAATCCAGAGTCCGCTGGAACATCACGCACGTCGGAACCCAAGGCCTCTCCCTCCGGGAGAGGCCGACGCGCTTTGCGCGTCGGGTGAGGGTCGGGGCGCTACCGATCGACCCTCCATCCCCATGAACGCGCCCCAGAAACAGGTGGCCCCCGTCCCCCCTTATCCGGATAATGCGGAAAAGCCGGACGGGCCATCTCGCATGAGGGGACTGCCGGCTTTTTCCGTGTCCGGCCCTGCGAGGCGGTCGTCTCCCCGATGGAGCGGCCAATCCCCGCGCAAGGTTGACCGGTCCCTTCCTGCGGCCCCGATGGCCGCAATGCGATATCAGGAGTCACAAGATGGGTCAGTCAGTCGTCGTAATCGGCGCCCAGTGGGGCGATGAGGGCAAGGGCAAGATCGTCGACCTGCTCACGCAGGACATCGGCGCCGTCGTGCGCTTCCAGGGCGGCCACAATGCCGGCCATACGCTGGTGATCGCCGGCAAGAAGACCGTCCTCCACCTCATCCCCTCCGGCATCCTGCGCGACGACGCACTGTGCCTGATCGGCAACGGCGTGGTGCTCAGCCCGGCTGCGCTGATCAAGGAAATCGGCGAGCTCGAAGCCGCCGGTGTCGAAGTGCGTTCGCGGCTGAAGATCAGCCCGGCCACGCCGCTGATCATGCCGTACCACATCGCCCTCGATCAGGCCCGCGAGAAGGCCGCCGGCGGCAAGGCCATCGGCACCACCGGCCGCGGCATCGGCCCGGCCTACGAAGACAAGGTGGCGCGTCGCGGCATCCGCGTGGCCGACCTGCATTACCCCAAGCAGCTCGAAGAACTGCTGCGCACCGCGCTCGACTACCACAACTTCGTGCTGACCAAGTACCTCGGCGTCGAAGCGGTGGATTTCCAGAGGACCTACGACGAGGCGCTGGCGTTCGGCGATTACGTCGAGCCGATGAAGTCCGACGTGGCCGGCATCCTTCACGACCTGCGCAAGCAGGGCAAGCGCGTGCTGTTCGAAGGCGCGCAGGGCGCACTGCTCGATATCGACCACGGCACCTACCCCTACGTCACCAGCTCCAACACCACCGTCGGCGGCGCACTCGCCGGCACCGGCGTGGGCGCGGACGCGATCGACTACGTGCTCGGCATCGCCAAGGCGTATGCAACGCGCGTCGGCGGTGGTCCGTTCCCGACCGAGCTCGACGACGAGATCGGCCAGGGCATCCGCGACCGCGGTCAGGAATACGGCGCGTCCACCGGCCGTCCGCGTCGCTGCGGCTGGATGGACATCGTCGCGCTCAAGCGCGCCGTCGCTATCAACGGCATCTCCGGCCTGTGCATCACCAAGCTCGACGTGCTCGACGGCATGAAGACGCTGAAGATCTGCATCGCCTACGAATACCGCGGCAAGCGCACCGAGTACGCGCCGCTCGATGCCGCCGGCTGGGACGAGTGCACGCCGGTGTACCTGGAATTCCCGGGCTGGGACGAGAACACCCACGGCGTCACCGAGTGGGACAAGCTGCCCCCCGCGGCGCGCGCCTACCTGCGCGCGCTGGAAGAACTGGCCGGCTGCCCGATCAGCATCGTCAGCACCGGCCCCGACCGTGCGCACACGATGGTGCTGCAGGATCCATTCGCCTGATCAAGCAGTGCCGTCCGGGTGCGGAGCCGCACTCTGAAGTGGTGCGTTACGCGCCATGAAGCCCGAAGGCCTCGCACCCGCGAGGCCTTTTTCGTGGCCGCTGTTGTGAGTGCCCTCAGCCGCGGCGGGACAAGCGGTGCAGCACGATCCCGGCGACCATCGCCGGCACAAACCAGGCGGCCTCCATCGAACCAACGCCCACACCCACCAACGCCGGGCCGGGGCAATAGCCCGCCAGGCCCCAGCCGATGCCGAACAGCGCCGCGCCGGCAAGCAGGCGCGCATCGATGTGGCGCAGGTCCGGAAGGCGGAATGCGTCGGCGAACAGCGGACGGCCGCGCCGCAGCACCGGACGGAACAACAGCAGGGTGGTGATCACGGCGCCGCCCAGCACGAAGGCGAGCGTGGGGTCGAAGTCCCCTGTGACATCGAGGAAGTCGAGCACCCGGCGCGCGTCGGTCATGCCCGACAGCGCCAGGCCCGTGCCGAACAGTGCGCCGGCGCCGAACGCCGCGGCGATGATGCGCTTCATGCCCAGCCTCCGAGGTGACGCATCCCCCAGGTCGTCACCATCGCGGTGACCATGAAGGTCAGCACCGCTGCCAGCGAACGCGGCGCCAGGCGGCCCAAGCCGCACACACCGTGCCCGCTGGTGCAGCCGCTCCCGAGGCTGGTGCCGAAGCCGACGAGCAGGCCCGCGGCCACCAGCGTCAGTGGCGGAAAGCCGCTGCGTGGGGTGGCGATGCCCGGCAGCAGCATGACCGCCACGCCGCCTGCGGCCACCAGCCCGAGAAGAAACGCGATCCGCCAGGCCACCTCGCCGCGACGCGGAAACAGGACCCCGGCAAGGATCCCGCTCACACCGGCCACGCGTCCGTTGAGCCACAGCAGCAGGGTCGCGGCGAGTCCGATCAACACGCCGCCCATCAGTGCAGGCAGCCACGTCACCGGCTAGCGTCCTGGTCGAGGGCGCGCGGCAGTCCCGGGCACTGCATGCCATTGGCTTCCGGCGAGGATCCGCGGGCAGGGGCGCCGCCGGCCGCGTCGCGCGCGTCATCGAATGGCAGGGGCCGAGGCGCCAGCATGGGCTTTCCATGTAATTTAGAAAGTCCTAAATTAAGAAGCCCCCATCGTCCCTGTCAAGCGAGCCCGATGCCGATGCCCGTGTCCTCCATCCTGCCCCCCGGCGCCCCGGCTTCGGCGCACGACATGGCGGCCTACGCCGGCGAGGCCGCGGGCCTGCTCAAGGCCCTGGCCCACCCGGCGCGTCTGCTGGTGTTGTGCCAGCTGGTGGAAGGGGAGCGCTCGGCGGGCGAACTGCAGCCCATCACCGGTCTCGGTGCATCCGCGCTGTCCCAGCACCTGGCCGTACTGCGGGAGATGACGCTGGTCCACACCCGGCGCGAAGCGCAGTCGATCTATTACTCCCTCGCCGACGGGCCGGCCGTCGGCGTGCTCGAGGCCTTGCATGCCGCCTATTGTGGCGACGCTGCAGTCAGCCGGCAGGCCGGACGATCTCGCCGTCTTCCTTGATGAAGGGCTGGGTCAGCGGCGGCAGGATCTCCAGCACGACGTCCGATGGCCGGCACAGCCGCGTGCCTTGGCCGGTGACCACGAACGGGCGGTTGATCAGCACCGGCTGCGCGAGCATCGCGTCCAGCAGCGCGTCATCGCCCAGCGCCGGATCGTCCAGGCCGAGCGCGTCGTAGGGCGTGCCCTTGCGGCACAGCGCGTCGCGCACGCCGATGCCGGCGGCGACAATCATCGCGGCGAGTTGTTGACGCGACGGCGGGTCACGCAGGTACTCGATCACCGTCGGCTCGATGCCTGCATGGCGGATCAGTGCCAGCGTGTTGCGCGAAGTGCCGCAGGCAGGGTTGTGGTAGATGGTCGCGTCCATGGATGTCCTCGAATCGGATTGATGTCGCACTCAGGCCGTCCCCGCGTTCGCGGCCGCCGTCGAGCGGATCAGCGTTGCAGGCGCGCAGCTGCGGGGCGGGCTCGCCGTGATGCAGAACGCCAGTCCGCGCTTCCGGGGTTCGCGTTGCTCTTCGGCCGGTCACGTCCGGGCGTGGTGCCGCGTCGAAGCCGTCGGATCGAGCGCAGCGCCGATGCCGGCCACGGTGTCCCTGGCCGAGCGGGTGACGCCGACCAGGGTGGCCGATGCCGCCCCCGTCCAGTCGCCGTAGCCGACCAGCCAGAGCTGCGGGCACTTCACCGCGCGCGTGCCCTCGACACGTACCCGACCGTCGGCCTCGAGGACGTCCAGCGGTCGCAGATGGTCCAGGGCAGGCCGGAATCCGGTGCACCAGATCACGGCGTCCACCTGTGTCTCGCGGCCGTCGGCCCACATCACGCCGGTGGCGGTGAAGCGCTCGAAGGGCGCGACCGCGTGGAGCACGCCCCGTTCGCGTGCATCCCGTACCGGCGGCACCATGACGATGTCCCCCAGCCCACCCACGGGCACCTCGATCTCGCGGCCCGCCTGCTGCGCTCTCCAGCGTTCGGTCGCGCGGGCGAACAGCACGCGGCCGTCGACATCGTCGGGCAGGAACGCTGGCGGTTGCTGGGTGACCCAGCGCGCGTCGGCCACCCGCGAGATCTCCGCGAGGATCTGCGCGCCCGAGTTGCCGCCGCCCACCACCAGCACCTTCTTGCCCGCAAAGCGGTCCGGAGCGCGGTAATGCGCGGAGTGGATCTGTTCGCCGGTGTAGTCGTCGGCGCCGGGATACCGGGGCACGAAGGGATTGCGCCAGGTGCCGGTGGCGCTGACGATCGCGCGCGCCGACCAGCGGCGACCCGAGGCCGCCGCGACAAGGCGGCCATCGCTCTGATGCACGGATTCCACCCGAACGGGACGTTCGACCGGGATCGCGTAATGCGCCTCGTAGTCGGCCAGATAGTCCAGCACATCGTCGCGCGAGGCATAGCCGTCGTGGCGCTCGGCCATCTGCCTGCCTGCAATCGAGCTCCACGTCGACGGAGAAAACAGGGTCAAGGTGGAGTGCCCCGGGTTTCTCGGACAAGGAACCTAGGGCACATACCCTAGGCGATTGAACTGCTTTTCGTATTGATCAGGCGATTTGTAACCCAG
>NZ_JAVDVJ010000014.1:0-86701 GCF_031456825.1 Luteimonas sp. 3794
TGAACTCGGCCGTGAACTGCTGACGCTTGACCATGGAACACCTCCGGGACCATTGTCCCCGTTATCAGGTGTCCGAATTAGCCGGGCCACTCCAGGTTCACTTAGTTTGGTTGTTTGAACTGGGAAGCGAGACGAGGCCATGGATCAGGCGCCCCTGACATTTGCGTTGCTGGACGCCCACATCGAGGCCATGCCCGAGGGGCCGGTCGCGACGCTCAACACGCCACAGTGGATTCGCCCTTGGACGCTCATTGGCGTTGTGGGTGCGGTGCTGGGCTTGCTGCCGTCGCTGTTGATCCAGTGGTTCGCACCGGCACAGTGGATGGTCTGGATGTCGAAGGCCGGGCTGATCGTCATGGTGATCGGATTCGCCCCGGGCTTCGTGCGCAACGTCTTTGTGTTGTGGAGCGAGTTCCGCACGCATCGACAGGGGCTGATCGCACAGGTCGACCATGATGTCGGTGAGTTCCGTGCGTTGGCGACACGGCTTGCCGCGTACCCCAAGGGTGAGCTGGAAGCGCAGGCGCGCGCTGCGCGGATGGCCTACGACCGCCTGGGTTCGCGCCTGATCATGCTGATTGGCGGTGTCGAGCGGCTCGGTCTGCTGCCATTGCTGTTGTCGCTGTTCGTGGTGCTGCGCAACTGGCGCGACCTGCTGGCCTTGCCCGGCTGGATGTCGTTCTTTGCGATCATGGCTGCGATCCTCTGGGTGATCGGCTGGGTCGGCGCCGAGTTCCGCAGGCGGTTGCAGTTCTACGGTTACCTGCTCGACGAAGCGTTGATCGTCCGGAGCGAGCAGCCAAGCACGGCATCCGGCCTGACGACGCATCGCGAGACCGGTGGGCCTGCAAACTGATACGCGTGCAGGCGCGTGCGGGTAAACAGTGAGGTCGTCGCTGTACATCAGGAGGGAACCCGCCGTGCGAACCAAGTGCCTTCTTACGCTGATCGCCGCCTTCGTTTGCTCCGCTGCAACGCTCGACGGGGCGGCGCGGGAAGTCGACACCGCCGTATTCGTCGGAGAGCGTATTTCGATTCGGCCGATGCCGGATCCATGCCGGGCGGCCGCGTCTCGGACCGGGGAACTCACCTGCATCACGATGGATGAGCTGTTCAAAGCGCGGTATCGCGTGGTGCAGAACATCGTCGGCGCGGAAGAGGGCGCGACGCTCGAGTTCGACGTGGCCGACCATTACGGATTTCCGCCGTTCGGCCGGTTCCGATACGCACTCCTGTTCGTCGCGATGGACGACGCGCCCTGGCTGCACAAGTACCAGGCAATCCCGATGCACTTGACTGCCGACAAACAGTGGGCGTCCTGTGGCGATATACGGTTCGACCCCGATGGCCAGCCCTCGGCGGACCTCAAGGCGCTGCGGTTTCCGCAGCCCATCGCACGTGAGGCGGAGCTCTCGACACACATGCGCGCGTCGTATGCAGCCGGAGAGCTGCCACATATGCGCATCGCGCGCGGTCAGGTCTGGTGTTCCGGGGGCATCCTGATCGACGACGTGTATCGGACGGTGCGCGACGGCGTGATGCGTGCTCGCGAAGTGCCGTTGCCGGAGTGGCCCGGAGTCGCTGCTCGGCCTTGAGCGCGAGTTTGGGTAACAGGTCGCGGGCCAAGTTCACTTCTGAGGTAAAGCGGTGAAAGCGGGCAGGCACGACAGAGCTGATCGGACCGTCGATCAGCGTTCCTTCGAGAATGCCGGGAACCCATCCGCCCGCTAAACTGCGCGCCCGTTTCCGCATTCGACAAGGATCCCGCCATGACCTCCATCACCACGCCGTCCGGCCTGCAGTACGAAGACACCGTCGTCGGCACCGGCAAGGAAGCGCAGCCCGGCCGCAACGTGACCGTGCACTACACGGGCTGGCTGTACGAGAACGGCGAGCAGGGCGCGAAGTTCGATTCGAGCAAGGATCGGGACGAGCCTTTCATCTTTTCCCTGGGCGGCGGCATGGTCATCAAGGGCTGGGACGAAGGCGTGCAGGGCATGAAGGAAGGCGGTCAGCGCACGCTGATCATTCCGGCCAGCCTGGGTTACGGCGCACGCGGTGCCGGCGGCGTTATTCCGCCCAACGCCACGCTGAAGTTCGAGGTGGAACTGCTGGGCGCCTGAAGCCAGCGGCGCACGCCACTTTCTGAGTGGCAGCCATTGAGCGCCATGTCGGCTTCATTTCTTTCTGCTCGCGCCCTCGCGGAAAAATCCTACGGCCAGGCGTCCCGATCGCGCCGCCGTTGACCTTGACGTTGCCGCGCGCCTCGTAGCAGACTCGATCCCAAGGAGCGTAGAAACTCCTCAGGTAGCGGTCCCCACCTCCGTCAATCTGGTGGGTTTTTTGTGCCCGTGCGCGTGCGGGCATGGACCGACGCGATTCCTGCGTCGGGAGGGCGGCTAATACAACACCCTTCGGGGAAATACGCCCGCCGTCTACCTGCGGTTTCTAACCTCCCGACTTCCCGTCCACATCCGTGGACGGGCACTTCAGGGAATGAGGAGACGACGATGTCGAAGTTGACGACGGAAGATCGCGGCGAAGTGGGCTATTTCCTGCCGGAGGACGGCCAGTTCCGGCTGCGCAAGCTGCACCAGCACATCGAGTTCCTGTCGCGTCTGGCGGAGCCACGCGTGGACGAGGAAGAGGACGGCCCGGAGATCGACCACCCGGCGTTGGCCGGCTGCCTGGAACTGTTGGCAGAGCAGGTGCAGCAAGTGCTCGATACGGTGACCTGGCCGGCACGTCTGGAGGTCAAGGGCAAGCCGGCTGCTGCAGACGTGGCTGCGGCAGTCGACGCGGCAGACGATGAAGACGAAGAGGCAGAGGAGATCGACGATGCGGCCGTGACCGGTGCGGCGGCGGTCGACCAGGACTACGACTTCGGCATGACGCTGGATCAGGTGGACGAGGCCGACCGGTTGCTTGATCTGCTGCGTGCCCAGGGCGATCTGCTGATGGCCAGCGGCGGCAATGACGTCGCGGACGGCACCATCACCGTGATGGGCGCGGCGATCTTCGATGGTGCGGAGGCGATGAAGGGCTTGATCCGTCAGATCGAGGATCAGGTGCTCGAAGCCGGGCCCGATGCGGGCGCGCGGGTGCGGGAGATGCCGGCCGTGTATGGCCCTGCCGGTGGGGTTGCCGAGCGCGAGGCAGCGCGCGTGCATTGATGAAGGCGGGCAGCGCGGCGCAGCCGCGCTGCCCTTTGGGGGAGTTTAGGCGGTCACGGGCAACCGACAGCCCGCGGGTATTCCGGCTTCTGCACGAAGAGTTGCTGAGGGAGGAATTCCGGCAGGACATGCGCGTCGCGCCACCCCACCTCGTGCCATCAGTCCGCGTCGGCCGGAACCGCGTGCAGGACGATATCGAAGTGCTCCGAGATCGCGACGGGCGCCGCGCCCGCGTCGTAGGCTAAATTGAGCGAGAACCGGACGACATAACGGCGCGCATCGCTGACAGGGGTTGTCCCGAGGCGGGGCTTCATCGCGGACCAGATGGCCTGGTGGTGTCGGGTCCAACTGCTCACCAGCAGCGTCTCTCCAGGCGCCAACGTCTTTCGCTCGGTTCGTCCGGACTGCGTGTCACCACAGCATTCGGCGAATGCGGTGGCCTCGTCCCGTCGTCCTTCGGGCCAGTAGGCGACGGACTGGAACGCGCTCGACACACCACGTCTGTAATCGACCGCCACAGGACTGGAGCCACGATTGGTGATGCGTGCGGTCGCGGTGAATTGACCGAGGTTGGCATCCCCGCCGGCCTGGAGGCAGAGCGTCGGCGTTCCGATCACGTCGAGCGCGAGTGGCCCGCTCCGGCGACTCTCCAGGATCCGGATGTCCATGTCGCAGGAGCTGGCGATGGCGGTCCCCTCCACGCTGCATGCGGCCAGTGCAACAAGCCCGACAATGGCGCACCTGGCGGACAACCATGTCGACATCTGCGGCGTCTCCCTGTCTCGCATGACCGGTTCCACCTCGACCGCCGCCCGATGCTTGATGGCCGAGGGGCGAGACGCGGGGGTGCCCATTCGGTTCGTCGTTGTCGAGACTACAGACAGTGGGAAGGCAATGGCCAGCGGGATCCCGGGTCACTTCAGGGTGGCCGCTTCGCCTATTGCTGCCCGGAGGTCGCCGACGGTGCCAGCTTCACGCATGGCGCGGGAGTCAGAACCGGTTCTCAGAATGCGGGACCCCGACCCGCCCGCTAAACTGCGCCCCCGTTTCCGCATTCGACAAGGATTTCGCCATGACCTCCATCACTACGCCGTCCGGCCTGCAGTACGAAGACACCGTCGTCGGCACGGGCAAGGAAGCACAGCCCGGCCGCAATGTGACCGTGCACTACACCGGCTGGCTGTTTGATAACGGCGTGCAGGGCGCGAAGTTCGATTCGAGCAAGGATCGCGACGAGCCTTTCATCTTTTCGCTGGGCGGCGGCATGGTCATCAAGGGCTGGGACGAAGGCGTGCAGGGCATGAAGGAAGGCGGTCAGCGCACGCTGATCATTCCGGCCAGTCTGGGCTACGGCGCACGCGGTGCCGGTGGCGTCATTCCGCCCAACGCCACGCTGAAGTTCGACGTCGAGCTGCTGGGCGCCTGAGTCCGGCAACGCGCTGTACCAGGCAGGACGCGCGCACAAGGATCGAGGACGCACTGCAGGCGTGCAGTGGCGTCTTCGACCGCTATTCGCAGCGCAGCGCCGGATGACGAAAGGCACGGCGATCCGCGGTTGCGGTGCGGTCGCGGTCAGGTCGCCGCGACGTCTGATGGACCCGCATCGTCGGCGCCAATATCCAGATCCAGCAGGCAGTCGATGAAGGCGCGCAGGGCGGGGCGCATGTGGCGCCGGCTGGCGTAATAGAGGTACAGGCCTGGCACCGTCGGTGACCAGTCGGCGAGCACGCGCTTGAGACGTCCCGCCTGCAAGGCTGCGACGACGGCGTCGTCGTCGTAGGCATAGAGGATGCCCAGCCCCGAGAGGGCCGCGGCGGTGAGCAGGTTCTGGCGGTTGGCGATCACCGGGCCCTCGCCGTAGAAATCGACCTGCCTGCCGTCCTTCGTGAATTCCCAGCCGGCGATCCGGTCGCTGCCGGGGAAGCGGAAGTTGAGGCAGGCGTGGCGTGCAAGGTCCGCGGGCGTGGCGGGCTCGCCGCACCGGGCGAGATAGTCGGGCGTCGCGACCGCCATCAGCTCCACGTCGGGCGTCAGGCGCACGGCGACGACATCCTTTTCCAGTCGCCGGCCCACGCGGATGCCGGCATCGAAGCCTTCGGCCGCGATGTCGCTGAGTTCATCGCTGATGACGATGTCGAGCACGACATCCGGATGCGCCCGCCCGAAACGCCCGAGGCGCGGCGAAATGAGTGTCTCAGCCGCCTTGCTGAAGGTGTTGATGCGCAAGGTGCCGGCGGCGCGTGCGTTCGATCCCATGGCCTCGGCCACGGCTTCGTCCATGTCGCGCAGCATCGGGGCGATGCGCGTGTGCAGGCGTCGGCCGGCTTCGGTGGGCGACACGCTGCGCGTGGTGCGGTTGAGCAGGCGCACGCCGAGGCGTTCTTCCAGCTGCCGGATGATCTGGCTCAGGACCGAGCGGGACAGCCCCAGATGATCGGCGGCCCGGGCGAAGCTGGACCGGTCGACGACGGCCGCGAAGGCCCGCAGTTCAGCGAATTCGGATCCGCGCATTGTGTACCGTTTTCGACATGGCCTGATTCGATAATAGGCGATTCACAGCACGATTCACGCGGCGCAGCATGACCGCTCCAACCGACAGGAGCGCGTCATGCACACCCTCGATCTACCCGAACCGATTGCCGCCTATTTCGAAGCCGACCGTCTGGACGGCCAGGCGTTGGCCCGCTGCTTCAACGACGATGGCGTGGTGCTGGACGAGGGCCACACCCAGCGCGGCCCCGCGCAGATCGCGGACTGGAAGACGGCGATGGACGCGAAGTACGCCGCCACCGCCCGGCCGCACACCGTGGCGCAGGACGGCCGCGCGTATGTCGTGACCTGCAATGTGTCCGGCGCGTTTCCCGGCAGCCCGGTCGATCTGCGCTACACCTTCACCCTGGCCCGCGGCCGGATCGCATCGCTGGAGATCGCGCCATGAGCTTCGATCTCCGGATCGTAGGCACACGCGTTCTGGTCACGGGCGGCACGCGGGGCGTGGGCGCCGCGGTCTCCGCAGTGCTCGCCAGCCTGGGCGCCCGCGTCGTCGCGACGGCCCGGTCGATCCCCGACAGGACCGTCGACGGCGTCCATTACCTCGCGGTCGATCTCGCCACGCCCGAAGGCGTCGCGCGCGCGGTGGCCGAGGCGCGCGCCCACCTCGGCGGTGTGGATGCACTGATCAATGTGGTCGGCGGTTCGTCGGCGCCCGCGGGCGGCTTCGCGAAACTCGACGACGCGGAATGGGCCAAGGCGCTGGACCTCAATCTCATGGCAGCCGTGCGCACCGATCGTGCGGTGCTGCCGGAGATGCTCGAGCGCGGCGCGGGCGTGATCGTGCACGTGACCTCGATCCAGCACCGCTTGCCGCTGCACGATTCCACCATCGCCTACGCCGCGGCGAAGGCCGCGCTGTCGACTTACAGCAAGGCGCTGTCGAAAGAGGTGACGCCACAGGGCGTGCGCGTGCTGCGCGTTTCGCCGGGCTGGGTGGAGACCGAGGCGACGACCGACTTCCTCGGCACCATCGCCGCCAGCGCGAACACCGATCTCGCGGGCGCACGGCAGCAGGTGATGGATGCGCTGGGCGGCATTCCGCTCGGACGGCCGGCGATGCCCGCGGAGGTTGCCGACCTCATCGCGTTCCTGATCTCGCCCCGTGCGGCGGCGATGTCGGGCAGCGAGGTCACGATCGACGGCGGCACGGTCCCCACCGCCTGACGCCGGCCGGTTGCCGCGGACGGATCCCGCGGCAGCCGGCGGTCGCGTTCGCAGATCCGGACGGATTATCAAATTATTCGGACTTTTAATTCCTCAGGGTCCGGACGCTGTGGAAAAGTAGCCCTGCCGAACGACACATCCCACTCCACGCACACCGCAATCCCATTCCGACCGGAGACCTGCCATGTCCATCCTCAAGACCGCCGTCCTCGCCGCCGCCCTGACCGCCAGCGCCGTGTCCGGCGCGTACGCAAGCGATGCAGCGACGCCGACCACCGCGACCCATGCGAAGAATGTCGTGCTGGTGCACGGGGCGTTCGCCGACGGTTCGGGCTGGCGCCCGGTGTACGACCTGCTCACCGCACGCGGCTACCGCGTGTCGATCGTGCAGAACCCGCTGACCTCGCTGGAGGACGACGTCGCAGCCACGCGTCGCGTCCTCGATCGCCAGGACGGGCCGACCGTGCTCGTCGGCCACTCCTGGGGTGGCACGGTGATCACCGAGGCCGGCGTGCACGACAAGGTGACCGCGCTGGTGTACGTGTCCGCGCTGGCGCCCGACGCCGGCGAGACCACCGCGCAGCAGTACGCCGGTTTCGCGCCGACGCCGGAATTCGTCATCGACACCGCGGCCGACGGCTTCGGCATCGTGAAGCCCGCTCAGTTCAAGGCCGGTTTCGCGCATGACACCACCGACGCCGACGCTGCATTCCTGCGCGATTCGCAGGTGCCGATCAACATGGCCGCGTTCGCCACGCCGTTGACGCAATCCGCGTGGCGCAGCAAGCCCAGCTGGGCGGTGATCGCGACCGAGGACAAGGCGTTCGACCAGGCCATGCTCGTGCACATGGCCGAACGCATCGGCGCCGACATCACCCGTGTGTCGGCCAGCCACGCGCTGTTCTACACCCAGCCGGGCGTGGTCGCCGACGCGATCGAGCGCGCCGCGCAGGGCGTGCGCCAGGAGTGAGCGTCTCGCCGCGACAGGGGCCGGTCGCGTCCGGTCCATGTCGCGGCTGGCAGCGTATCGGCTGCCTGCAGGGCGCATGTGCCGTCGGTCGGGAACTCCGTATCCGGATGCCCGATCAGCGCATCGACGCATCTCGCCACGGCACGCGCGTGACGTGTCACGCCCGGGTGGCCTGAAGCAGACCCACCGCCTCGCGCTGCAGTTTCGCTGCGACGGATTCGGGTGTCGCCCTGGACGGCCCGGCTGCGGACGAATGATCTGCAGGAATTCTCCGACCCGTTCGGGAGCAGGCGATACCGGTCGACGCGCCTCGCGTCATGCGACGATGCGTCCCGGATTCGGGGAGGAGGAGCAGGATGCTCGCGTGGCTGTTCGGAAAGAAAACACCTGAGGCGCAGCCGGCGCCGGACGCGCACGCGCGGATGCCTGTGCAGATGCATTGGCGTACCGACATGACCTTGCCTGTGCCGGACTGGTCGGCGATGGACGCCACGCTTCCCGACGATGCAGATGAGCGTCTGCTGCACGGCTACTACGACGCCGCAGCCGCGCACTGGCTCGACGTGCTCGCTGCTGCATTGCCCGCCGACTATCGGCAGACGGGCACGACGGACTTCCTGTTGCTGTCGGCGCAGTCTGCGCGCGCGTCTGCGCTGGTGCTGCGCAGCTGCACGCAGGCCTTGCGGGCGATCCGCAGCAGCCTCGGGCCACTGGCCTGCGAAAGCGGTTACGGACGTCACGTGGTGCTGGTCTTCGCCAGTCAGGACGATTACTACGCGTATCTGTCGCAGTACCAGGGCGACGGAGACGAAGTGCCGATGTCGAGCGGCGTCTTCATCAACGCCGGCTACGGGCATTTCGCGAGCTGGCACGACGGGCTGGACGAACTGGAAGCGGTGGTCGTCCACGAACTCACGCATGCGCTGCTGGCGCATCTGCCGATGCCGGACTGGTTGCACGAGGGGTTCGCGGTGAACGTGGAGCGCACCCTGCTGCCGCGGCTGGCCGATCCGCGGCTGGCGCTGTATCGCCCCGACGAGATGGCCGCGCGCCATGCGGACTGGTGGAACGCGACGACGATCCAGGCGTTCTGGTCGGGCGCGGCGTTCCACACTGCGGGTGAGGGCGTCGAGCTGGCCTACGAACTTGCGCGCGAAATCACCGTACTTGCCGCGCGCGAAGACGAAGCCGCGTTCCGGGCATTCGCGGCAAGGGCCCACAGCGAAGACGCCGGCAGTGCTGCCGCGGTCGACACGCTGGGCTATCCGCTTGAACACCTGATCGAGGCGGTGCTGGGCGAGGGGGACTGGGCGCCGAAGCCGGAATCTTGGATCGTGGCCCGGGAGATCACGGTGCCTGGTGCACGTCTCACCGCTTAGGAATTTGCGCTTACAGTCGGGTCCTTGCTGCAACGTATACGCATGCTGCTTCGTATAGACGCGCCGCCTTGCGATTGTTGGCGCAGTCATGAGGCGCAACGCCATCCACCACCGAACCCATCGGTCACCCCATGCTCTCAAGACGCGGCTTTCTCCAGGCACTTGGCGCATCCGCTGCAGCGCTGTCGCTCGATCCGCTGGCCACCGTGTCCACCACCGGCGACCTCTATCGCAATCGTCGGATCGGACTGGAAGTGTTGAAGCCGCCGGGATGGGAGTTCAGTTCGATCGCCGACTTCGCAGCGGTACGGGAGCAGACGCTGCTGTTGGACGAGGTCCGGGGCGAGCAATTTCCGGAGGAGCTGCACCCGCTCAAGGACGTGACGAACCTGCCCGTGTTCCTGTTCGAGAATCCGCGTTGGCGCCATGGCAGCTTCGTGCCGGGGATCGCGATGTATGACGAGCCGCTGGATGGCGCAGCGCCGCGTCACGAGCGCAGGGCGCACGCGCGCATGATCGCTGGCCTTGCGCAGTCGTATGCAGACTGTCGCGTGCTGGAAGCGCCCGCATACGTGGAGTTGCGTGGTGCGAAGGCGACGTGGTGCCGCTGGTCCTACCTCCACGAGATTGCCTCCGGTCAGCAGGCTGCCCTCGACGTTCAGAGCCTGCTGGTGTTCCGCGCGCCGCGCGTCCATACCTGGTATCTGATCGACCGCCATCCCGACCACCATGTCGCCGATGCGACGTGGCGCAAGGTGATCGACTCGATCGGTTACGACGGGCGTCAGGGCGACACGTCCGCCTCCTCATAGCCTGCGTTCCCGGTTCCGTATTTTTCTGGGCACGAAGCGTCGTGGGGTACGGGCGTCTGCAGCATCCATCGCAGCCTGTCTCGGGAGGTTTGAGGTTCAGAGCGTTGAGCGCGGTCACGCTGGTGATCGCAATGCTGCGGCCGGTCAGCGCGTCGGCGACGGCAAGCTGACGGTGTCAGGCTTACTTATCACGGCGATTTCAGTGCCCGGTGCACTTCATTGCGCCGTCTCGGCTGCCGAGCGGCTGAGATGGCACGCCTGGGCTGAGCGCCAGAAAGAGTTCCATGTGGATGCCTTTGCATGGAGCACCGAGGACGCAGGCGCGGATTCAAGTTCCCGTCCGCGCGGCCGCTGATAACAGACTGTCACCTTCGGTTCGGGCGGCGAGGACGCGGCCAGCTCTGCAATCCAATCTCGCTCGCTGCGAGGCACGTCGCCCGTGCCTTCGGCGGCGGCTGCGAGCGGCGCGGCGGTCCGTCATCGCCCTTGTTCCGACTTCGAGCGCCTGATGATCGCCACTCTTCTCGTCGGCATGCTGTGTGTCTACCTGCTGAGCTTCGCGGTGATGTTCCTGCTCATCGGCAGGCGCCTGGATGCCGGGAAGATGGGGATGGATGCATTCGCCGTGGGCAACTTCACCCTCGGCGCCGCGTACGTGCTGCAGCTGCTGGAAGGGCCGGCGGGGTGGAGTTGGATGGGCGTGGTCAATCACTCGCTCACGCTCGGTGCGTTGCTGGCCTACAGCGTTGGCGGCTTGCGCTTTTTCGGGCGGCCGACGTCGCTGCTTTGGCCGCTGGCCGCGCTGGGGCTGGGCTACGCGGTTGTGCAGATCATCGTGGAGTGGGTCTGGGGACCGGTGGCGCGCTACGTGTTGCTCGCGGCGATATGCGCGCTGTGTTTCGCCGGCATGGTGGTCGTGCTGCTGGCAGGGCTGCGCACGTTCGCCCGTGATCTCCGTGGCGAGGTGCTGCTGTTTGCCGCGCTGATCAGCGGCATCTGTGTGTTGAACGTGCTCAAGCTGACCAAGTTGCTGGCCGGTGGTCTTCCGGCGCTGGCGATGGATGACCAGTTCCAGGTGGTCTTCTATGTCTACATGTGCTCGCTGGCGACGATCATTCCGCCGTTCATCGTGTGGCTGGTGCTGCGTCGCCTGACCGACAAGCTCCGCGACATGGCCGCGCGTGACCCGCTGACGCAGTTGCTCAACCGCCGCGGGCTGACCGAGGCCCTGGCCGCGCGCCTGCGGCGTCCGAACGCCGGCGCGCGCTTGTTGCTGATAGACGTCGACCACTTCAAGCGCGTCAATGACAGGTACGGTCACCACGCCGGGGATGCCGTGCTGTGCGCGATTGTCGATGTGCTGCGCGGGGCCGTGGGCACGGACGATCTGCTGTGCCGGATGGGCGGTGAAGAATTCGCTGTTGTCTGCCCGGGCGCCGACGCAGACAACGCATTGCGCGTGGCCGAGCGCGTCCGCATCGCAGTGGCGTCGACGGTGATGCTGCAGGTGGCGGGCGAGGCGGTGCGCTGCACCGTCACCGTGGGCGTCTCGGGGAGCTTCGATGACGATGCGTCGCTGGTCAGGGCGATGCAGGATGCCGACGCGGCGCTCTATCGCGGCAAGAATGCAGGACGCAACCGGGTGGAATTGGGAGGCGTGACCGCGTCAGCTGCACCGGTTGGGGAGGGGGCTCCCGGCGCGCAGAGCGCCATTGAGAGCCAGGGAGGGTCTGGATAACTGGCGTCATTCCCGCGGCTCTCAACCGCCGAACGGCTGGTCAAGCGGCGGCCCAGCAGCTTCAAGCCTTTGAAAGCCGAAGACGCTGGCCACGTTTCGCGATCAGTCGGGACACGGCATTCGTAAGCGTGGCGACGCGCCGAGCAAGGCCGAGGCGAACAGCTGCGCCACCACCGGGAGAGGGCCCCAACATGCCCCGGAGGCGGCTTGTCCGCGCGCGGCGTTGTGTCTGGCAGATCGATCCGAAGACCAGCGCCATTCGCGGAAAGCTGACGGGGCCGGGCGCCTGTCCCAGAGGGCGATCAAGCGTGTGCGATGCCGGGGGCCGACGCTGCGCGACAGGTGCCTAGGGCCGGGTGTCGAGCGCGTCGATCCGCCTCTGCAGCCGGTGCAGCTGCGCACGCATCATCTCCAACACCGGCGGCGGTCGCGACAGGGCGCGTAAAGCGCGAACGGCGAACACGGCTGCCGACAGGAACAGCAGGCCCATCATCGACCGCATCAGGAGCAGGCCCCAGTACGCGGGGTCGTCGGTGCCCCGGCGTCGGCAGTCGAACGACATGCGGGGGCAATCGACGATGTAGCCCTGAAGAAGGCTCATGACCACCGGATGCAGGCACCAGACGGACACGACCAGGATCAGCGGGATCGCCAGCCCCAAGGCCCACCTGACGCGGGTGCGGTTCGCGCTGAGCTGACGCGTCGCGGTGTCCAACTCGCGTTGCTGTTCGGCGTGGAGGCGCCGCAGCCCGTCGAGCTGGCCCTGTTGTGTGTCATCCGGGTGCTCGACTTCCGTCACACGACCACCGTTTCGATCCTGTCGATTGCGCCCGCCGAATGCATGCGTGTTGCCGGCGGGAGGCGCAGTGTACGCGTGACGCCGCGGTACGGATCAGGCCGGGCGGTCCACCAGCAGCGCGAAGGCGCCCAGCTGCGTGCCCATGCCGATCGCCAGACTGCGTGTGGTGTCGGCGGCGAGTGCGGCAGCCGGCACGGTCGCGTCGGGCGGCAGTGCGCGGTAGACGGCGTCGTCATCGGTCATCACGTCGCGGACGAGATAGCCCATCAGCACATTGACCATTTCGCCCAGGGCGTCGAGCGCCAGGGCGTCGTCGCATTCCTCCGGCGTGATGCCGAGCAGGGCGCAGGCCAGCGCGCGGGCGGCGGCCATGTCGGCGGCGAGGGCGATGCCGAAGGGATGATCGCCCTGCACCTGCACGTGGGCGACGTGTGGCCAGGCGTCGAGGTCGTCCGGCGTCAGTACTTCGGCGGGCAGACACTGGCTGGCGAGCATGCGCGGGAACAGCCGTGCACACAGGTCGATCGCGCTGTTGGCGAGCCCACCCAGCGGATGGCTTTCGATCACGCTCTCGAGTGCGTGCTTTGCCTTTTCCTGGTCGGCGCGATGCAGGGCGATCTCCGACTGCAGGCGCGCGGCATCGATGGCGCCCTGTTCCAGCAGCACCTGACCGAGCATCCGGCGCCCGGTCTTCTGCGCTTCGAGCAGTGCATCGAGGCGGTCCTGATCCAGTGCGCCCATTTCCAGCGCGATATCGCCGAAGCGGCGGTCTTCCACGCGCTGGCGCTGCTGGATGCGTCGCGCCTGTGCTTCGTCGAGCCAGCCTTTGCGCACGGCCAGTTCGCCCAGGAGCGGGTTGGACGCGCGCTGCGCTTCGATCGCCGCCAACAGCTGCGGCGCGGTGATGACGCCACGTTCCAGCAGGAACTGGCCAAGGAATTTCGCTGCCATCGTGTGCCCTTTATGCAAAGAATTGGGACGGGTCGCCGCTCAGGCGAGCACCTGGTGGAGCACGCGCTCCATCGCCTCGGGGTCGATGGGCTTCTGCAGGTAGGAACGCGCGCCCAGGCGCAGACACTGCTCGATGTCGCTCTGTGCGCCGAGCGAACTGAGGATGACCACGCGGGCCTGCGGATCCACTTCGAGGATGCGGGCCAGTGCTTCGCGTCCGTCGCTTTGCGGCATCACCAGGTCCAGCAGCACCAGGTCCGGGCGCAGCGCCTGGTACTGGCTGACCGCCTCCAGGCCATCTCCGGCTTCGCCGACCACGTCGAACCCGGCGGCGTCCAGCTGCCCTGTCGCCAGCATGCGCAATGCGCGCGAGTCGTCGCACACCAGTACGGTGGGTCGTGCGGTCATTAACGTCTCCTGGTTGAGGGCGGGTGGCTCGCTGGCCTGTTGGCGTTAGCGGCTGCGGACTGCAGATCTTGAGCGCCGGCCTGCGGTGCCCGACGCGGCAGCCGACAGCGTCTTCCCGGTGCCGGCGTCGGAATATGGACCGTGACAGTTCCCTTCGCAGGCGTGTCACGAACGTAAACGTCAGCCGGCTGTGTGGCGATCAGGGCGTCTCCGTCACGCCCTGCAGGCAGCGCGCCGTCGAAACTCCCCGGCACACACCCAGACGCTGGAGCTTCAGATGACTTCCAACATCACCCGTATTCCGCTTGCCATTGCTCTGACCTCGGTGCTGGCCTTTGCCGCTGGTTGCTCGAACGATCGCGCCGCAGACGACCGCGCCGGCATGCAGCCGGCCAATGATCCGGCCATGCAGACCACGCCGCCGGTCGGCACCGCGGACACCACGGCGCCGGGCGCAATGGACAACACCCGTACCGGAATGAACGATGGTCCCGATTCCGAACAGCCGGGCACCGATACCTGGATCACCACCAAGGTGAAGTCCTCCCTGCTGGCCGACTCCGACGTGGCCGGTCTCGATATCAATGTCGAAACCGTCAATGGCGTCGTGACGCTGACGGGCCAGGTGGACGAGCAGACCCAGATCGCCGAGGCCACCCGCATTGCGCGTGAGATCGAAGGCGTGACCAATGTGGTCACCACCGGTCTGACGACCGCCGCGACCAACCGCTGAGTCGCGCTTGCCGGACCGGGCCAAGCGCCCGGTCCCGGCCGCTTCGAAACGTGTTGCCGATGCCGCACCCTCTTGAGGTGCGGCATTTTTTATTGGGCGGAAAGGCGCCGGCCAAGGTGCAGGCCGAGCGCATGAGGTGATCCGGCCTGGGCGCGGAAGTCGCGTGTCGACGCCTGCGTAGAGCAGCGCCGATTTTGGGTGTCACCCGACGGCGAGGTTGCGAAGATGCATCGCGTGCGCAGGCGATGCGCGAACTGGGCGTCGTTTCGGGTCGCGCGATGCCGATCGCACCTCGCGCCCCAGCGCGGCTGTGCCGATGGTGGGTGCACCGGCGTGGGGCGGCTACGTCGCAGCACCGCGCTGAACCGCTACCCTTCACCCGGCGTGGGCGATCCTGGCGGGCCCCGCCCGCGGTCGCGGCGAGCGCATACTTGCGCCCTATCTCCTGACGGCCGCGCGCATGATTGACCCGATTCCACTGGAAGACCTGGCGCTTCTCGACGTGCTGGAGCAGATCAGTCAGGCGAGCGAGGCGATGCAGGTGGAAACCGAAATGATGCGTCGGCTCGAGGAGAGCGCGCTGATCGAGGATCACGAAGATGGTGTCCGCCTGACCCATGCAGGCGTCGCGATGTGCAAGTCGCTGCAGCACCGGGTTGCGGCCGACAAGCTGGCCAACGAGATCATCGACAAGCGCGAGAACGCTGGCGAGAGCAACCGCCCCTTGCCGGGCGAGCGTGCGCCGGTCGAGCCGCCGACAATCCCGTGAGGCTTTGCGCGCGGCGAGTCGGGCGCTTCGGCGTCGAGGGTTCACGCACGACGTGCTGACGGACTCACGCCGGGGCTATCGGTCCCGGCTGGCGCGCTCGGTCGGCGCGCCGTTCTCGTAGACGACCAGCGCAGCGGGCGCTGACACCGCGGCGGGTTCGAACTCGAAGCGCAGATCCCGTTCCTTCGCGAAGAAGCGGGTCGCCGATTCCGGATACAGCAGTAGGACGAAGTCGCCGGCGGTCAGCTTGAGGTGCGCACCTTCGACGACCACCGACATCTCGCCGATGCGCGCCGAGCGATAACGCCCGACGTATGCGGCGAGCGTCGATGCTGGCAACTCGATCGCAGCCGGCGGCGTGTAGGGCGCCGGTCCGTGCGCGTAACTCAACACGCGGTGCATTCGCCAGCGACCGTGCTGGAAGCGCCAGAGGTTGGTGAATTCCGCTTGGCCGTCGAGGCGCTCCGGCGCATCGCCGCTGCGCACGTGGAAGCGATGGCGCCCGGACAGGATCGCGTAGCCGTCCGCCAGCGGATGAAACGCCAGACTCCCGTCGATGATTTCGCGCCGCAGCCGCATGTCGGACGTTGCGCAGGCGCCATTGCGCAATGAATCGACGACGCCTTCGCGCGTGGTCGTGCGTCCCGTTCTGTCGTGATAGAACTCCACATCTTCGGTGAGCAGTGCGCCGATGGCCGTCATGTCGCAGGCGTTGTACGCCCGCCAGAACGCGGCATCGGCGGCGCGTACCTCGCGTTCGGCATCGGGCGTCTGTGCGGTTGCCACCGTGTTCGCAATCAGCAGGACACATGTCGCGGCGTAGCGGGTGATGGCCATCGAATGGACCGGCTTGCGAACTGGCGCCCAACGTAGCGGCGCCGGGCACGCGGCGCGTCAGCCGGAAGACACCCTGCCGGATGGCGTGACGGACGTGCGTGCGCCTGGCGCGTGGTCGCGGATTGCGGACGCATGGCTGTCTGTCCGCTGCGGCGTGGGAATGCCGTTATCCAGCAGACGCGCTCATGATCCAGCGCGCGGGGCCACACCGATGTTCATTCCGAAATGGTTGTTGGCGATCGGCTTCGTTGCATTTGTCGCACTCGCGACGTGGACGTGGCTGCTGGCGAGCGGTCGCAATCCATTGCCGTTTCCTGACGGCGGCTCGCGGATCTTCGCGGCCGCCTCTCCGGAAGCCAGGGCGGCGATTGTCGAAGTGCTGGCCCGCAACGGGCTGCAGGCGCGTTTCCGCGTCGATACCGGCGGCGTGCAGCGATCGATCCTGTTCGACGGCACGATCATCAACTGGTCCGCGCCCGGTATGACGCGCAGGCTGCGGGGCGCGACATCGGCGATTGGTCTCGTCGCCGACGACCCCTTGGCGCAGGCCGAAGATGCGGCCGCCGTCTTGCGATCGCATGGCTTCAGCGCCGACGTGGTGCAGGACGGGGAACCGGGTATGCCGGTGGTGTTCGTTCTGACCGATGCGATGCCCGGCACGGTGCTCAATTTCCGTCGGCACGTGATCCACATGCCCCGACCGGCGAAACCGCCGTCGCGCTGATCGCGTCCCGAACGTGTCCGCGTCAGGCCGCCGGCGTCGCAGACCTACATCTCCGCGTCGATCGTCTCGTCCAGACGGTCGGAGCCCACCATGTAGCCGCTGGCCTCGATCGCGTCACGCACTTCGAACAGGGCGACGCCCAGAGCATCAAGATCGGCCGCGTCCGCCATGCCGACGATCTGGATGCAGCGGTCGTTGAACCACGTCCAGAACTGCCGGTAGGTCTTGCCCTGCCAGTGTTCGTGGCGAATGGCCTGATAGAGCTCGCCGACGGCGATGGTCAGATCGTCGCGCATCAGAATTCCGCCTGGCCGGGCAGCAGTCCGCGCAGTTCGGCATCGGTGAGGTTGCGCCACTGGCCGGGCTTGAGATGCGCCAGCTTGACCGGTCCGATCCGCACGCGGATCAGCTGCTTCACGCGCAGCTTGAAGTGCGCGGCCATCAGGCGGATCTGCCGGTTGAGGCCTTGGACCAGGATGATGCGGAAGCCGAACTTGCCCAGCGGGCTGGTGCGGCAGGGCAGGGTGGTCTGGCCGTGGATCGGCACGCCTCGCGACATGCCGCGCAGGATGTCCTGGCTGACCGCATGGTTCACGGTGACCAGGTATTCCTTCTCCAGCTTGTTCTCGGCGCGCAGGATCGCGTTGACGATGTCGCCGTTGCTGGTCAGCAGGATCAGGCCTTCGGAATCCTTGTCGAGCCGGCCGATGGGAAAGATGCGTTCGCGGTGGTCGACGAAGTCGACGATGTTGCCCTTGACCGACGCTTCGGTGGTGCAGGTGATGCCCACCGGCTTGTGCAGCGCGATGTAGACGTGGCGACGCTTGCCGGGCGCAGCGCTGCGCGTCTGCAGTGCCTGGCCATCGACCATGACGATGTCGCCGTCGCCGACCTCGGAACCCACGCGCCCGCGGATGCCGTTGACCGTGACCCGGCCCTCGCCGATGAGGCGGTCGGCTTCGCGCCGCGAGCAGAAGCCGGTGTCGCTGATGTGCTTGTTGAGGCGCATGGCCGCGTGCGGTGTCGGTGATCGAGAAGGGCACGCAGTCTGGCAGATCGCGTGCGCCCGGTCATCGCGCGGCGGTGCGCGGACCCCGGGAGCGCGAGTCGCCGAGAAGGATTGCCGGCGTCGCCAGGCGACGGTTCGACGGGGGCTGTCCACGAATGGCGGGCACAAAAAAACCCGGACGTTGCCGCCCGGGTTCTTTGGCGCCGCTTACGCGGCACAGGTCGAGTAGAACTTACTCGGCCTGGACTTCTTCAGCCTGCAGGCCCTTCTGGCCCTGCGCGACCTTGAACGAGACCTTCTGGCCTTCCTGGAGCGACTTGAAGCCGCTGCCCTGGATCGAACGGAAGTGGACGAACAGGTCGTCGCCGCTCTGCGGGGTGATGAAGCCGAAGCCCTTGGCGTCGTTGAACCACTTGACGGTACCGGTCTGACGATCACTCATGGTGTTACTCCTTGGATCAGTTTATTGGAAGCACGGCCCGCAAGTGCGGTGCCGGGACTGTATCGAGCAAGGGGTAACGCGAAGCGATGGAGCGGATCGTCTGGAGAGGCCGTTGCCGGCCCTGGAACCTGTGATCAACCGCATCGGAGCCACGATGTACCGTGATCCCGCTTTGAACAGTGGGGCCACCTTACAGCATTCGGAGCCGGAAAGGGGTTTGATTCGATCTGCTGTCGGATCCACGGGTGGACGGCTCAGGTTCGGCGACGCGTGACGATGGCCGGATGCCTTGGGCTTCGAGCGTGGTGATGCCGGCGCGGCGGTCGGGGCTCGACGTGTCCTGCGTCGCAGACTTGAGGCTGTGAAGCGGGGGCACATCCTGCACGGGCCCCTGACCGCAGCTTCCGCACGTCGCAGCAGGAAAAGACGCCGCCGCCGAGGCCCGAGCCGAAGCCGGCCGACACGGTGTCGAACGAGGATGCAGGCCGCCGCGCCTCGCCTCGCCTCGCCTGTCGCGGCATGAGCACGTGTACGCGGCATGCTAGCCTCGCCCGCCACCCCGCTGGTGCGCCGTATGGCCCTGACGCATTCGAAATCGCGCGTGTTGATGTGCGCAATCGTGACCAGCCTGTTCGCGCTGTCGGCATCAGAACCAGTCCGTGCGGGTGACGCCGCCGCCAGTGCAGGAATCGGCCGCTGGCAGGCCGGCGACACGTTGGTCTATGACGTCACGCAACGCGAGCGCAGGCTGGATACGCCCACGGATGTCAGCGAGGTGCGCAAGCGGATGACCTTGACGGTGGTGGATGTCGCACGGCGCGGCAGGACATCACTCGTGGATCTGCGTGAGGACGACTGCGTGCGGCTGGCGTCGGCGGCCAGTGACCCGGTGCCTGCGCGTTCCGAAGGCGAGGTCTTCTGTGCCCTGCCGCTGCGAGTGCGCCTGGCAGACAACAGCGATGCCGTGGGCATCCCCGACATCAAAGCGGTCCGTGCACGTGTCCATGCAGACGAGACCGCGCGCGTCGCTGCCACGCTCGGCCCCAAAGTCAATTTCATGATGCGCGCCTTCATGGAGGAGACGATCGCGCAGCGCAGTTCCGAGTCCGCAATTGTTGCCGAGGCGCGCGACCGCCTGCGTCTGTTCCATCTGCCGCCCCGGCTGTTGCCGGCCACCTTTACGGACACCCGGCCCGGCCCTGCAGACGAGGGACCGTTGCAGTGGACGCATGTCATCGAGTGGCTGCCGCCCGATGCGACAGGCCAGCGTCGCGCGCGTTGGCGCATGACGCCGGATCCGGACGCGGTGCGCCAGGGAATTCGCGCGCAGTGGGAAGAGGCGTCCAGTGCAGAGGTGTCGAAGGACAGCCCCATGGGCCGGGTACTGGCCGGCGATTTCGATATGCGCGTCATCACCGACTACACCTTCGACGCGACGGGTCGGGTGGTGCACGCGCTGGAGATTCGCGAATCGCGCCTGGCCGATCGTCACACGCGCCGCGAGCGCGAGGCTCGCCTGCGCACTTCGCCCTGAAGGTACGCGTCGCCGCGGGCCCGCGCACGTCGCGTGCGCTGCAGTCGTGTGGCGTCGGGGCGCGGCGATCAGCCGCGACGGCGTGAGGTGGGACGGGGCTGCAGGGCGTCGAGGACGCCCGCATTGCGGCGGGCCCAGTCGTAGATGAGTTCGATCGGTTCGACCAGCCGCTCGCCGAGCGGCGTCAGCGCGTATTCGACCGCCGGCGGCACTGTGGGATGCACGATGCGCGCGACGGCGCCGGCCTCCTCCAGGCCGCGCAGCGTCTGGGTGAGCATCTTGCGCGACAGGCCGGGCAGGCTGCGATGCAGGGCGCCGCTGCGCGCGCTGCCGGCGTGGCGTGCCGACAGTGTGTGCAAGACCATCGACGTCCATTTGGTGCCGAAGAGTTCCAGTACCCGCCGCGGCGCGCAGTCCTCGCGCCACTCGTCGTCCGCGCTGGCTGAATTCATGGGGTGGAAACCATTTGGTGCCTTCTTTCGGCGGGCGTCCCGCGTTCCTATGGTGGACGCCGGACTTGAGCAGGAGATGGATTGTGACCCAACAGGCATTGGTGGTCGGCGCGACCGGCATCGTGGGCGGCGCGCTGGTAGCGCACTTGCTGGAGGCGGGATGGGCGGTGCAGGGGCTGGCCAGGCGTCCAGACGCGTTGCCGCCCGGCGTGCAGGGCGTTGCGGCGGATCTGTCGGATGCCCAGGCAACGCGCGCAGCGCTGGCGGGCCTCGCGCCCAGCCATGTGTTCATCACCACCTGGTCGCGGCAGGCCAACGAGGCGGAGAACATCCGCGTCAATGCGGCGATGGTCCGCAATCTGCTCGATGGTCTGCAGCCTGCAGGCTCGGTGCGGCATGTGGGGCTGGTGACCGGCCTGAAGCATTACCTCGGGCCGTTCGAGGCCTATGCACAGGGCGCGCTGCCGCAGACGCCGTTCCGCGAATCACAGCCGCGACTCGACATCGAGAATTTCTACTACGCGCAGGAAGACGAGGTGTTCGCAGCCGCCGCGCGCGACGGCTTCCATTGGAGCGTGCATCGCCCGCACACGGTGATCGGCGCGGCGGTCGGCAATGCGATGAACATGGGCACCACGCTCGCCGTCTACGCATCGCTGTGCAAGGCGACGGGCCGGCCGTTCCGCTTCCCTGGTTCGTCCGCGCAATGGGAAGGCCTGACCGACATGACCGATGCACGCCAGCTGGCGAAGCATCTGCTGTGGGCGGCCACGACGCCGGCCGCGGCCGATGAAGCCTTCAACGTGGTCAATGGCGACGTGTTCCGTTGGCGCTGGATGTGGGGCCGCATTGCCGAGTGGTTCGAACTGGAACCGGCGCCGTTCGACGGCACGCTGCAGCCGCTCGAGCAGCAGATGGCCGACGACGACACGGCATGGACGACGCTCGCGGCCGCGCATGGTCTGGTCGAATCCGACATCCAGCGCCTGGTCTCGCCCTGGCACACCGATGCCGATCTGGGCCGCCCGCTGGAAGTGGTCACCGACATGTCCAAGAGCCGGCGCCTGGGGTTTCTGGACTACCAGCCAAGTGACGACGCGTTCTTCGACCTGTTCGCGAGTCTGCGCGCGCAGCGGTTGATTCCCTGACGGTGCGGGCGCGCGTCACGGGCGGTTGATCCAGCCGGGCGCAGGGTGATGCGCTCGTCCATCGCATCGCACGGAGATCGGCCATGAGCGTTCCGCAGACACCCGACAGCATGAAGAAGTCGCAGCAGGACAAAGCGCCGCCGCAGAAGCCTGAGGGCGAGAAGCCGTCGAAGCTGTCCAATGACGAGGTGGGTGACCGCGCCGAGGAGCGGCAGGGCGGGCATTGATCCCGATCGACGGCCGGGAGTTGCTCGGCCGTCGACCCGCGGACAGGGCCAGCGTCCCGTCGAACGTCGCGCAAGTCGCCATCGAAGGTCGCCGCACGCACTTGCCGGTTCACAACCGGCTGGTGCAAGGGCGCGCCTAGATCCTTGTCGGGATTGCTCGCACGCACTCGAGTCTGTGTCTGGTCGTGCGTGTTTCGCCGGAGCGCCCGGACGGACCATCAAACAGGTTTAAAGATCCGCGATCGATTTCCGGTCCGACGCCGCCTGCATCATCTGCCCGCCGCTGGCCAAGGCCTTCTTGAGCGCTTCCGCGCCGTAGGGCTTCTGCAGGATGTAGTGGTCGCGCAGACGCTCGGGCACGCCCGCCGCGCCATAGCCGGTCATGAAGATGTACGGAATGCCCCGCGCATCGAGCGCGTCGGCGATCGGAAAGCTCTGTTCGCCCCCGAGGTTGATGTCGAGGATCGCGAAGTCGATCACCCGCGTGTCGAGGATCCGCAGCGCCTGGGACACGTTCGACGCCACGGCAGGCGGCGTATAGCCCAGATCGTCGAGGAAATCCTCGAGCAGCATCGCGAGGATGGATTCGTCCTCGACGATGAGGATGGCGGCAGCGGTGTCGATCATCGGTGTTCCATTTCCGGCATGGCGCCCTCGACGGGCGCGGTTTCCAGTGGCGCGGTAGCGCGAAAGACGACGCCGTCCGGCGCATAGGCCAGTTCCACGTCGCCGCCCAGATCATTGCGCAGGCCGCGCTCGAGCAGGCGCAGGCCGAATCCGCGCCGTGTAGGGGGCTGGACCTCGGGGCCGCCGGATTCGCGCCAGGTGAACGCCATCGCGGCACCTTCGTCGGCATCGGTGCAGTCCCAGCTGATGTGCACCTCGCCCCCGTCCTGCGACAGGGCGCCGTACTTCACCGCGTTGCTCGCGAGCTCGTGCAGGGCCATGGCCAGTGCGAGCGCGCGCTGCGGGGTGAGGCGGCAGACTGGTCCGGACATTTTGAAGCGCGCGCCAGGCGTGGCTTCATAGGGCGCGATGACACCCTTGACGATGTCCTGCATGTCGGCGCTGTGCCAGTTCTCGCGCGTCAGCACATCGTGCGCCCTCGACAGTGCCAGCAGACGCGATTCGATGCGCGCGCCGCCGTCCTGCAGATCGTCGGCGGTGCCCAGGGTCTGGCGAACCAGCGACTGCACCGTCGACAGGGTGTTCTTGACCCGGTGGTTGAGTTCGTTGACCAGCAGTTCGAGCTGTTCCTCGTGCATGCGCCGGTCGGTGACGTCGCGGGTCGTCCCGGCGATGGCCTCGACCGTCCCGTCGGCGCCGATCACCGGGGTGAAGATGTAGTCGTAGATGCGCATGCCCTTGGCATGGTGTCGGAACGGCACATCGCCCCGGATCGGCGCGCGCGTGGCGATGACGCGTTCGATCTCCTCGTCGTGCATGGCCGCGTGCCATGGTTCGTAGCCGAGCTCGAGGCAGGTCTTGCCGGCGGCCTCCTCCCAGCGCATGCCCCACATGTTGAGCAGCGCGTCGTTCGCGTAGACGAAGCGGTGCTCCAGGTCGAACACGTAGAGCAGATCGGGCGTGGCCTGCAGCAGCGCCTCGTAGGCGCGCAATGTGGCGGGGTCACGCGGTTGGGCAAGTTGCACGGAGCTGGCTCGCGAGGCGGTGGCCGACTCTAGCACCGGCGTTTGTGGGCATCCTGTCACGACGCCGGCGGCAGCGGGGTGGGGCGGGCGCCGTGGTCGCGACCGGTGCGCGATCGTGAAGACGGCCCTGTCGGGCGCGCGCGTACGCTGCAGCCCCGCCCCTCGTCGTCGAACCCCGCGCATGGAAACCGAAGGTCGTTATGCACTCGCCGCGATCGTGACCCCGACGGCGCACAAGGCCGGCCGATGGACGGCGCAGGGCGCGCTGTACGTCGCCGGCTCGGACGCGCCGGTCGAGACGGTGCTGGCCGGCGACAATTTCGAAACCCCGCAGGTGGCCGAAGTGGCGGCAATCGAGGCGGCGCGGCAGGTCGCATCGACACGCGACGCGCCGGTGCTGGCGGCGGCCGACAGCGATCCGGTCTGAGCCCGGCGCAAGCGCGGGCGGGGCGAGCGCTCAGGCCTCTGGCGTGACGTCGAGCTGGTGCCAGAGCGCGTCGGGGACGGTGCCGAGTGTTTCCAGCTGGGGCCGGCCGAACAGATAACCCTGGAACAGCGGAACGCCGAGTTCTCGCAGACGGCGATATTCGGCCGCGGTTTCCACGCCTTCGGCGAGCACCGTGCAGCCGATGTCCTGGGCGATCTGCACGATCCCGCGGGCGATCGCGGTGCGGACCGGATCACGGTCGATGCCGCGGATCAGGGCGATGTCGAGCTTGAGCACATCGGGCTGGAAATCTGCCAGCAGATTGAGCCCCGCATAGCCGGCGCCGAAGTCGTCGATCGCGGTCAGGAAGCCGCGGCTGCGGTAGTCGCGAAAGATGCGCGTCAGATGTGCATGGTCGCGAATCTGTTCCGACTCCGCGGTTTCGAAGATCAACTTGTCGGTCGGAAAACCGAACATCTGCGCCGCGGTCAGCGTCAGGCGGATACAGGTCGCGGGCTCATAGACCGCGTTGGGAAAGAAGTTGATCGACAGTCGCTGCTGCAGGCCGAGGCGGGCGGCGGTCTCGATGGCTTTGACCCGGCAGGTCTGGTCGAAGCGGTAGAGCTGCGCCGGGGTGACCCGCGCGATGACCTCGGCCGCGCCGCCGCCCGCATCGGTGCGCACCAGTGCCTCGTACCCGAAGATCGAGCGGTCGCGCGCATCGACGATCGGCTGGAACGCCATGCGGACTTCGAAGTCGAGCCTGTCGTCGCTGCCGCAGCCTTTGCACGGATGCGGCGAGGGCGCCGCGCCGAAGAATTTTTCCAGATACATACCGGTGTCCGCAGTGTGGGAATCCGCCGGGTGCCGGACGCGCCGCGGCGTATCGCCATCCTACGGTCCACATGCGCAGGGATGTGAGCGCTTCCGCACATTCGACGAGCCTTTGATCACGCGTGCGCGCGACGCGTGCAGGCAAGTGAGCTGCGTGCGGCCATGCACGGCGTGACGGATCACCCGCCCATCACCCGCCTCCGCGGATGCGTCAGGCGCGTGCGCTCAGCCCGGCTGCGGCAGCACGCATTCGTCGGGCACCCGATGCTTGACGGCCAGCGCGTGGAGGGCCTCGTTGATCCACTCGCGCTCTTCGGGCGGCGCGTTGTCGCGCAGGCGCACGGCCATGTTCGCCAGGGCGGCGATCTTCTTCAGGCGGTCGCCTTCGGAATCGCCATAACTGCAGAGGCTGACATCGAGGTCGTGCAGTGAAGCGGTCGTCGCGTCGTTGATCGTCATGGGCTGGGCATCCGGAAAGCGCGCACTGTAGAACGGCCACGTGCACGGGATGTCATCACTCCACGCCGCAGCGCCAGCCAGGCGCCATCGCGTGAGGCGATGCATCGCAGGCAGCAGCAGGCGCCGATCCGCGCGGCGGCTATCGCGTGCAGCGGTGCGTCCGTTCGGGTCTGCTGCTGGCGCCGGGTCCGGCGACTGTCCGTCGTGCCGCGGGGGCGGCGAAACGTGGATGCGTCTGCAACGCAGATCCTGCCTTTGCGATGATCGTGGTCAGCCCCCGATGCCCTGCAACATGCATGAATCTGGCGGTCGGACTACCCTGCCGGCACTCTCCCGCGAGGCGCTCCGGATGAAACCGCCACACGTGCTGCTGTGCTGCCTGCTGTCGGCGATGGCGGGTGCGCTGCTCTGCTATGGCCTGATGTCCACGTCGTCCGCTCCGGGTGCGTCTCCAGTGATCGGAGCCGTCCCGTCGTCGGCCGATGTCGAAGCGCAGGCGGCTGTGCCCGATGAAGGCGCACACGACGCCCTGGGCCGAGGGCTGCAGGCGACAGGCGCGGCATCCGAGATGGGTCAGGGCGCGCTTCGTTCGGAAGGCGGTCCGAGCGGGGCGTTCGACCCACGCACCCGTGCTCCGGCGCCGGCGTCAGGCACCGGCCCCAGGCCGATGTCGGACGCGAACCTGCGCCGCGTGGACGACGTCATCGCCGAGATGCGCCTGCGTGACAGCGACATGAATGACCTCTACACGCTGCTCGACAACGAAGGCCGCGACGCCGACTGGTCCGAGGCCGCCGAAGCCCAGCTCGCGGCATTCCTGCGCACACATGCCGGCGCCTACGTCGGCCTGGAAGTCAAGCCGCCGCGCTGCAGTGTGAGCGTCTGCGAGATAGCCGCGGTGGCCCAGCCGGGCCTCGACACCCAGGCTGCGCATGCCGACTGGCAACGCCTGCTCGGGGTGATGTTCGCGCAGACATGGTTCCCCGCCACGTTCACCGATCCGCGCATGGGTATGACGACGCGGGATGGATCTGCGGTCTACGTGACGCAGTTGGTGCGCGTGGAGGCTCGGCGATGAGCCGGGTCCTGGCGGCAGCACTGGTGGCGGTGCTGTGGGCATGCCCGGCGATCGCGGCGCCGACGGTCGCATTCGCGTGGCCGGATGGCCAGCGTGCGGCGGTCAGTCTCGCCTACGACGATGCGCTCGATTCGCATCTCGACACCGCGATTCCCGAGCTCGACCGTCACGGCCTGAAAGCCAGCTTCTATCTCACGTTGTCGGCCGACACGGTGCGCTCGCGCATGTCGGACTGGCGCGCGGCGGCGCGCAATGGACACGAACTCGGCAACCACAGCCTGTTCCACCAGTGCGCAGCCTCGAAGCCCGGGCGCGACTGGGTGGCGCCACAGCGTGATCTCGACACGATGACCGCGCTGCAGATGCAGGAACAGGTGCGTCTGGCCTCGACGATGCTGCAGGCCATCGACGGCGCCGCCACGCGGACCTTCACCGTGCCCTGTGGCGACACCGCGGCCGGCGATGGTGATTACGTGGCGGCACTCGCGGACGACTTCGTTGCGATCAAGGTCATGGGCGGCGCCGTGGTGCCCGACATGCAGACGCTCGACGTGCATGCCGTGCCGGTGGAGGCGCCGGTCGGCGTCGATGGCGATGCCCTGATCGCACTGGTCGAGGACGCGGCACGGCGCGGCACGATGGTGAACCTCACGTTCCACGGCATCGGTGCCGAGCATCTCGCGGTGTCGCGCGAGGCGCATGCGCGGCTGCTCGAGCACCTGGCCGCGTCCCCGGAGATCTACTGGACCGCGACGTTCCGCGACATCATGACGTGGGTGCGCGCACGTGCGGCGCCACCTGCGCCGCGGCCTGCAGCCGTCTCTCCGTGACCCGGCACGTCCTGTTCGTCTGCAGTCGCAACCGGCTGCGCAGCCCGACCGCCGAGCAGGTGTTCGCGGACTGGCCCGGCGTGGAGACCGCTTCGGCGGGTCTGAGCCCGGACGCCGACGTGCCGGTGACGCCGGAACTGCTGGCGTGGGCCGACACGATCTTCGTCATGGAACGCGTGCACCGCGCGCGTCTGAGCGAGCGGTTCGCGCCGCATCTGCGGCATGCGCGGGTGATCTGCCTCGACATTCCTGACGACTACGACTTCATGGCCCCCCGCGCTGGTGCGCCTGCTGAACGCGAAAGTGCCCGCGCATCTGCCCCGCGGGCATGTGACGCCGCGGCGCGAGGCCTGACGCGACGTGGGCCGCGGCGTCAGCCGAGGATCTGCGTCGCCGGAATCCGGATGATGTAGTCGCTGCCGACGTCGAGCGCGGTTTCCACTGACAGCTGGTAGCCGAGCACGTCGCAGCTACGCTTGGCGATGCTGGTGCCCAGGCCCAGCGAGCCGTTGGGGTTGAGGCCGGCGAGATCCTCGGCCACGCCGCGCGCGTCGCGATCGCTCATGCCGCTGCGGTCGCCGCCGCCGCGCGCGCGGACCGACAGCACGAGGTCCTCGTCGTCGCGCACGCACTGCACGCAGACGAGGGTCGCGCGCCGTTCCAGTGCCACGCGCACCAGACTGCACAGGGCGCGGAGCAGCAGCGGCGCATTGGTGCGCAGCGCGACGTCGGTCGCTTCGACCTCCAGCCGCGTGCCGTGCACGCGCATCGGCAGCGCCATGGTGTGCGCGAGATCGGCGAAGACCTGCGACAGCGCGACACGCGTACTGGTCTGCAGGTCCTGATCGGCTTCCTCTGCGGTGGCCTCGGCGACCTGGCGGAAATCCGTTTCCAGCGTGTGCGCGGCCTCGAGCGCGAGTGCTAGCAGTTCCTTTTCCTCGGCGGAATGGGAAAAGCCGGCTAGCTCGCCGAGCACGGTGGTGATCGTGGTCAGCGGTCCGCGGAACCCACGTGTGGCGAGAACGTTGAGGCGCGTGCGATAGCGATTCGCACGGCGCGCACTCTCGAGCGCACGACGCAGTTCGAGCTGGATGCTGGCCTGGCGGACCGCGCCCTGCAGCAACGCGCGCTCCATGTCGTCGAGCGTGCGGGGGCGGGTATCCATCACGCACAGCGCGCCGAGGGCGCGGCCTGAATCCGACAGCAGCGGCAGGCCGCTGTAGAAGCGATAGCCCGCTTCGGTGACGATCGGTTCGTTGGAGAAGACCGGATGCGCCGCGAGATCCGCGACCTCGATCGGCGTGCTGTGCTCGATGACCTGGCGGCAGACCACGGTGAGGTCGGGTCCGTCGGGGTTGGCGGGTATCGTCTCGGGCGTGCGCTCGAGCGCGAACCAGGCCGAGACTTTGGGGTCGAACGTGAGCTGCGCATGGGCGATGCCGATGCTGCGCCTGAGACCCTGCAGCAGTTCGTCGAAGGCATGGCTGAGCGAGGTGCGGGTCACCGATGCGACTGCAAGATCGGCGAGATTCCCCGACTCGCTGAAGAAACGATCGCCCGTGGACACAGTGTCCTCCCGGGATGACGCCTGCTCAGGCGGGGACTCCATGTGACGACCCATTCCGTTGGCCACCCCTTGCTTCAATGTGTGGCCAGCGACTCGTCCAGTGTATTCACCGGCAGATGATGGCGTTCGACGAGCGCGTGCAGTTCGACGAAGAACCAGTGACGGTCCGGCGGCACGATGATGAACTGCAGCGCGTCGGCCACATTCGCGAACGCCGCCAGGCGGGACAGTTGGGGGGCGCCGGTGTCCGACATGCGGATGAGCTCGCCGTCCAGGTCTTCCAGCACCGCGGTCGCGGTGTCGCGAGTGGTCAAGATGTTCTCCCGGTCAATGTGGAAACCTAGCAGCCGGCAGGTGCACGGCTCCTCACATCGCGGCGCACTACGCGGCCATGGCTGCATTTCATCGAGGTCGATTGGCATGCGCGCGCTGCCGGGCCCTCACCACATGCGCCACATGTCGCGCGTGGGAGAATCCGCCACCCCCTCGGAGTGCACCATGCATCAGGCCGCCGCGAAGTTGCCCGCCCACGCCGAGTCGCGGCGCCTGTCGGCGCTGCGCAGCTACGGGATCCTCGATACACCTGCCGAAGCCGTGTTCGAAGACATCACACGGATCGCCGCGGCCGTCTGCGGCACGCCGATCTCGGTGGTCAACCTGATCGATGCCGATCGGCAGTGGTTCAAATCCGAAATCGGTCTGGGCGTGCGCGAGACGCCGTTGGAGACCTCGATCTGCGCGCACGCGATCCTCGAGCAGGATTTCCTCGAGGTGCCTGACACGACCATCGATCCCCGCTTCGCCAGCAATCCGCTGGTCACCGGCGATCCGAACCTGCGCTTCTATGCCGGCGCGTTGTTGAAGACGCCTGACGGCCTGCCGCTGGGCACGGTGTGCGTCCTCGATACCGTGCCGCGCGCACTGACCCAGGTGCAGATCGTCACCCTGCAGGCGCTGGCGCGGCAGGTGATGGCGCAGCTGGAACTGCGTCGCATGCTGGTCGAGGCGCAGGCGCTGAACCAGCACCGTGCGCGCGTGCTCGCCACCGCCGGTCACGACCTCAAGGGCCCGCTGCGCGCAGCGCTCTACGCCCTCGGCAAGGCGCGCGCGGCTGACGAAACGGATCGTGACGCGCGGCTGGAGAGCGCCGCGCAGGATCTTGCCTACATCAACCAGAAGTTCGGCGACATGATCGCCGGCGCCACCGGCAAGGGCGGCGCCGCGGCCCCCGAATTGCGGGCGACGGACCTGGCGCCGGTGCTGGAAGACGCCGCGCGCGTCTGGGCACGCGCGGCCCGCCGCAAGCAGATCGACCTGGTGGTCGAGGGCGCGCCCTGCGTCGCCAGCAGCGATGCAGCCCTGCTCGAAACCCTGATCGGCAATCTCGTGTCGAATGCGATCAAGTACACCGCCGACGGCGGCCGTGTGTCGGTTTCCTGCAGCGGGCGTGACGCCTCGGTCGACATTGTCGTCGCCGATACCGGCATCGGCATGGATGCCAGCCGTGTCGAGGACTATTTCAGCGCGTTTCGCCAGGCGGACGCCGCGTCCGAAGGGCTGGGTATCGGCCTGTGGATCGTCCGTCAGGCAGCCGAGGCGCTCGATGCCCGCGTCGACGTGGCGTCCGCGTTGGGGGCCGGGACGCGGGTGACGGTGTCGCTGCCGCGGGTCTGAGGCCTCGCCCTTGCGGCACGCGTCAATGCGGGCGCGCGCTGCACTGCAGTGCGCGCCGCGCGCACGAGCGGCTAGAGTGGTGGCCCCCAATAGAGTTGCCACCATGTCGCCAGTCCGTCGGGTGTGTTGTCTGCGGCCCCGTGCGGCCGGCACGGGTCACGTGGGGACGCTGCGCCTTCGCGGGTTGCTTGCGACGTTGATCCTGGCGCTGGGTCTGGCAAGCGCTTGCGCCCATGCGGAGGCCAGCCCCTCGGTCGTTCGGATCGTCACCACGGCGGACGGGCATCAGCTGCAGGTCGATGGCAAGCCGTTCCGCATCCGCGGCGCCGGCCTGCAGGACGGCGACCAGGAAGCCTTGGCTGCGCGGGGCGCGAATTCGTTCCGCACCTGGCACACCGCCAACGATCCCGCGCAAGTGCGCGCGATGCTCGATCGCGCGCAGCGCAACGGGTTGATGGTCGCGATGGGGCTGCATGTCGGCAAGGAACGGCATGGCTTCGATTACGGTGACGCGGCCGCGATCGCGGTGCAGCAGGCGCGCATCCTCGAACAAGTACGTGCCCACAAGGCACACCCCGCGGTCCTGATGTGGGTGGTCGGCAACGAGCTGAATCTCGAAGCCCGCGATCCACGTGTGTGGGATGTGGTCGAGTCGATCACGCAGGCGATCCATGTCGAAGATCCGCACCATCCGGTGATGACGCCGCTGGCCGGGTTCGATCCCGCGCTTGCGGAGCTGCTGCGGGCACGCGCGCCGTCACTCGATCTGATCGGCGTGCAGCTCTACGGCGACATCGTCGAGCTGCCGGCCAAGCTCGAAGACGCGCGCTGGAATGGCCCCTACGTCGTCACCGAATGGGGGCCGACCGGTCACTGGGAAAGTCCGTTGACGTCCTGGGGTGCGCCGGTCGAGGACGACGCATCACGCAAGGCGGCGCTGCTGGTCGACCGCTACACACGCATCATCGAAGCCGACGCCGCGCAGGGGCTCGGGTCCTATGTGTTCCTGTGGGGCCAGAAGCAGGAGCGCACGCCGACCTGGTATGGCCTGTTCCTGTCCAGCGGCGAATCAACGCCCGGCGTCGATGCGATGCAGAAGCTGTGGACCGGGCGTTGGCCGCACAACCGCGCGCCGGAGATCGCGCCGCTGCGCATCGACGGCCGGCTCGCCATCGACAGCGTGGTGCTGGCGCCCGATGCCGAGCATCGCGCGCAGGTGATCGCGCGCGATCCCGACGGCGATCCGCTGGCCTATCGCTGGATCGTGCGCGAGGAAAGCCGGGCGACATCGATCGGCGGCGATCCGGAAACTCTGCCGCCGGAAGTACCGCTGCGGCTGGCCGAGGCCGCGAACGGCGATCTGCGTTTCTCGGCGCCGACGACGCCGGGTGCTTACCGGTTGTTCGTCGAGGTACGCGACGGCCAGGGACACGCGGCGTACGCGAACCTCCCGTTCCATGTCGGGCCGCCGCCGGCGCAGGAGTGAGCGGTCAAGCTCCTGTAGGCGCGCGCTTGCGCGCGATGGCGCTTGTCCGGGACTGCCTGGCCGCGCGCAAGCGCGCGCCTACGGGACCGGTCAGTCCGCAGGCACGACGCGTAACACCCGCCCGCTCGCGCTGTCGGTCAACAGATACAGCGCACCGTCGGGACCGCTGCGCACGTCGCGGATGCGCTCGCCGAGTTCGTCGAAAAGGATGTCCTGTGTGCCGGGTGTCCCGCCGCGCATTGGCACCCGGCGCACGCTGCGTTCGACCAGGGCCGAGACGAACAGGCTGCCGCGCCAGGCGGGGAACAACGCACCGTCGTAGAAGGTCATGCCCGAGGGCGCGATCGACGGCGTCCAGTGGGTCAGCGGTGCGGTGATGCCGGGCCAGGTGCGATAGGGCGTCACGCGCGCGCCGGTGTAGTCCACGCCGTCGGTCGTGATCGGCCAGCCATAGTTGGCGCCGGCTGCGATTGCATTGAGTTCGTCGCCGCCCTTGGCGCCGTGCTCGTTGGAATACAGCGCATCGCCGACGCGCACCATCGCCTGCGGATTGCGGTGGCCGATCGTATAGATCTCGGGCAGGGCGCCGGCGCGGCCGACGAAGGGGTTGTCGCGCGGCACGCGGCCGTCGGTGTGCACGCGGATCGTTTTGCCCAGGTGTGTGTGCAGGCGCTGGGCATCGGTGCGTTCGAGGTTGCCGTCGCCGACTGCGGTCACCAGCGTGCCGTCGGCGAGCAGCGCCATGCGGCCGCCGAAATGCTGGCCGGCGCGCTTGGCCGGTTGCGAGGTGAACACCGGCGTGACGTCGTGCAGGCGCGTGCCGTCGAAGCGCGCACGCACGATGCGCAGGTGGTTCGCCTCCGCGGTGCCGTGTGCGAACGACAGATAGATGAGGCCGCTCTGCGCGAAGCCGGGATCGACCATGACATCGAACAGGCCGGCCTGCCCCATCGCCAAGACCTGCGGCACGCCGTCGACCGGCGCGTCGCGCAACGCGAATGCGCCGTCGGCGCCGCGGGCGATGACACGCAGGCGTCCCGCGCGTTCGGTCACCAGCATCCGGCCGTCGGGCAGGAAGGCGAGCGACCACGGATGATCCAGCCCCCCGGCAACGGTTTCCAGGCGATAGGCGGCGGTGTCGGCCGTCGCGATGCCGGCCAGCAGCAGCGACAGCAGGGCGACACACGCCATGCCGATGCGCGGGATCGGTCTGCGCGTCACGCGGGGAACCGGCAGGCGGGGGCTCGCGATCGACATGCACACTCCACATTCGGCGCCGCGACTGCGGCATCATCGACGGACATGATGCTGCATGCCACTTGCCGATGACGATTTCCCGCACGACCCGCACCCTCGGATGGGGCCAGCGCATTGCCGCGTTCGTTGCCGCGCTGCTGCTCGCCACCGTCTGGGGCAGCGTGGTGCAGACCCAATTCAATCTGCAGGCGCTGGCGGCGCTGGATGTCGACGTTCCGCTGCGCGTGCGCGCGTTGACCACGCTGCAGGATCTCGTGGGCTTCGGCCCGGCCTATGCCGGCATCGTGTTGGCGGCTTGGCTGCCGGCGTTCCTCGTCGCAGCGCTGCTGGTACGCGTTTGGCCGAAGGCGCGCGTGCCGCTGTATGCACTCGCTGCCGGCGTCGGCCTGATTGCGGCGGTGCGCGCAGTCGACGCGGTCGCGCCGATGCCGGTGCTGATCGATGCGACGCGCGGCATCGGTGGCTTGCTTGCAATGGCGGCGGGGAGTCTGCTCGCTGGCGCGGCGTTCGCATGGTGGACGCGCACCCGGCGCAGCCGGTACTGATCGCAATCGGATTGGAGGGCCGGGCGGCTTCGTCCAGCGCGAGGACGCGCATCCGCGGTCTCGGTCTTGCAGCCATTACGCCAAGCTGCGGAACGCCGCCGCGCGACCGGAGACACAGGGCGCAGGCGACAAGCCATGCGATTCATCGCTTGCACCGCCGGCGTGTTGTTCGCCACTGGAACCGGCCTGTACGGCTGACATCACGTGTGGAAGACGAGCGCAGACAGGCGTGCAATATCCCGTTGAAATCGCGGGCGTTCGTCCTCCGCGTCGCGAAACAGGCGTCGTAATCCGGGGCGATCCGCAGACAGCTTTCTGTATGGTTGGCAACAATGGCTGCGAGGCATGTACTGAATGCCCGGCCGTCTCGACCGACTCACGATCCGTGGCAGACGGTGCGCATACGGCGATTCCCGCCGTTGGAGCTTCCCATGCCTCAGCAGACTCAGAATCCGCAGCAATCCGCGCAATCGCAGAACACGCCCGGCCAGCAGGGTGGGCAGGGCAACGACCGTCAGGACGACGCAACGCGTCAGGCGCCGCAGCGGCAAACGCCCGGCGGCAGCGAAGAAGAGGAGTAAACCGCGCCGAGCTACGCAGCGCGTGACAGCGTGACGCTCCGTGTCCGGAGCGTCACGCCGATCGCATCAGGCGACGGCTTTTTGCAGATCGGCGACGCGATAGCCTGCGCCGGTGATGGTGTGCAGCAGCTGCACATCCTGGTCGCGATCCACCGCCTTGCGTAGGTTGTAGAGATGGCTGCGCAGGGTGTCGGAGTCGGGCAGGGTCAGGCCCCAGATCTCCTGTTCGATCTCGCGACGGCTGACCACGCGCGGTGCTTCGCGCATCAGGATGGTCAGGATCTTCAAGGCGATCGGCGCGAGGTTGAGTTCGCGACCGCCGCGCTGCACGCGCAGCGAGGCCGGATCGAGTACGAGATCGGAAATCTGCAGCACGCTGGCGCCGATCTCGCGACGGTCGCGGCGAATCAACGCACGCACGCGCGCTTCGAGTTCCTTGATGTCGAACGGCTTGGTCAGATAGTCGTCGGCGCCGGCTTCGAGGCCTTCGATCTTCTCTTCAAGCGAATCGCGCGCGGTCAGCATCAGGATCGGTGTCGTACTGCGATGCTCGGTGCGCAGGCGACGGCAGACTTCCAGCCCACCCAGCCGCGGCAGCATCAGGTCCAGCACGATGACGTCGAATGCGATCTCGGTTGCGAGGTTCACCGCATCGAGTCCGTCAGCCGCGTAGTCGACTTCGAAGCCACGGCTTTCGAGAAACTCGCCTACGGGTTCGGAAATATTGCGGTTGTCCTCGACGAGCAGGATGAGACCGCCGGGACTGTGGTGCGCCATGGAACGACTCCGCTCATCAGGATTAAGGTTCGCGAAGTTCGCATCAAGGCAGTGGAAATCCGGTGAAAACCCGTGTGCGTTTCCGAACATATGGCAGCGTTTTCGGGGACGTTGGCGACTCCCTGCGTGTGCGCACCGATGCGGTGTCCCGGAATGCAACGCGTCGGATATCGGCGCGCGTCCTGCGGCCGTAATGGCCGGCGCCGCTCACTCGACCTGTTCGGTCCGCCGGTCTTCGAACTGCGTGCGGTCGCGTCCGGCGTGCTTGGCTGCGTACATCGCCGCGTCCGCGCGCTGCAGCAGCGCATCGGCGCCGCCGTCGTCGGCGTGGAGCGCGCTGATGCCCGCGCTCAGGGTGACCTGCATGCCGGGCTTGCCGAGCGCGGTGCCGGTGTTCGCCAGCAGCGCGCGCAAGGTGTCGATCCGCAGCCGGGCGTCGTCGGCATCGGCGCCGGGCAGGATCACCAGAAACTCTTCGCCGCCCATGCGCGCGACGTGGTCGGCCGTCCGGAACGCGCCACGCAATGCCTGGGCCACGTGCTGCAGGACCTGGTCGCCGTAGTCGTGGCCATGGACATCGTTGATGCGTTTGAAGTGGTCGAGGTCGAGGAAGGCCACTGTCAGCGGAGCACCGCTTGCGCGGGCCATGGCAATGCTGCATCCCAGTTGTGCCAGCGCGGCGCGCCGGTTCGGCAGGCCGGTCAATGCATCGGTCTGCGCCAGTCGCGTCATCTCGTCGCGCTGCTGGCGCAGCATGCCCAGGCGCAGGGTCAGCACCATGCTGCAGGTCAGGGCCAGCCAGCCGCCCGACAGCATGAAGGCCTCGACCTTCCACAGCGCGAGCGTGTCCGGTGCGAAGGCTTCCAATGTGCCCACGGCCAGGAACGGCAGCACGCCCGCCAGCAGCGGGGCACCGCCGCTGCGTCGCTGGACCATTGCCGCCACCGCGACGCCGGCGAAGACCAGCGCCATCAGATAGAACCCGACTTCGGTGGCGACCGACATCGCGGCCAGACCGGCAGGCGCCAGCAACGGTGCGCACAGGCCGGCGAGGACGAGCGCGCGTGCGGCCCAGCGCATCCCACGTTCGAGTGCCGGCCACCGGCGGCGCAACCAGGACTGGCGCACCAGTGCCAGCGCCGTCATGCCGGCCAACGCGAGGCCCATGCCGACCATGGCTTCGACCGCGATGTCTGCGACCGGCAGCCAGGGCCGGGGCCAGGCCCACATCCCCGACAGCAGCGCCAGCCAAGTGGCGAATACGGTGACCGTGCCGGCATAGGTGAGGAACGCCCGCTCGCGCGTGGCGATGAAGTTGAGCAGGGCCGAGATCACCAGCGTCAGCACGACCGCCAGCGACGCGATCCGGATTGCGAACCGGCCGATATCGGCGCGTTGCACCGGCGTGGGTTCGCCGAATTGCACGATCGGCCGCCACAGCGGCAGCGGGTGGGGGTCGTACTCGATCTCGATCGGCGCGGTGTCGCCCTGGCGGGGCACCATCACCGTGCCCACGCCTGCGCGAAAGCGCGAGTCGAGCGTGCGGGCATCGGCCGGGGAGCCACAGCGGTCGCGTCGGCCGTGGCGGATGTCGACCTCACCCGAGAGCGCGTTGAGCACCACGACCGCTTGCGGAAATCCAGACCAGCCACCGTCCGGCGCCGGCAGGCGCACCGTCTGGCGGCCGATGTGATGCGCGTGGACGCATTCCTGCGGATCGTCGGAGACCAGCGCCGGCGCACCGGTGATGACGGGCGCGGCGCCGCCGGCCTGTCCGCAGGCCGTCAACAAGCACGCCAGTAATCCCGTCGCGATCGAAGTCGCGATCGCCCGCCAGTCCCGCTTTCGCATCATTCGTGTGCGCCAAGGCACTCTGTCGCTCGGAATGGGAGCGCCTGACAGTGTAACGGCCGGGTCGCCGGTCGCAGCGCCGACGCGCAAGGGCAAACCATGATCCGCAACGCGTGCACGTCTAAGCTGTCCCGTCTCCATCGATCGGACCGTTGCGCATGGGTGCCCGCGCCATCCTCCATCTGTTGCTGCATGCCGCCGTGCCGGCGCTGCTCGCCTGGCTGTTCTGGCGCGAGCGCTTCGGCCGGGCCTGGGCACTACTGATGCTCGGCTGGATCATCGACATCGATCATCTGCTGGCCGATCCGATCTATGCGCCCGGGCGCTGCAGCATCGGCTTCCACCCGCTGCACACGGCGCCGGCGATTGCCGTCTATGCCGGTCTCACCGTTCCGAAACGCACGCGCCTGTTCGGCATCGGCCTGCTGGTGCACATCGCACTCGATGCGATCGACTGCGTCTGGATGCGGTATGCCGGCTGACGGCGCGGTGGTCCTGCTGGCCGGCGCAACCGGCCTGGTCGGCGCGCAGGTGCTGGACAGGTTGCTGGCCGATCCGCGCGTGTCCCGCGTCGTCGCGCCCGTGCGGCGAGCGTTGCCGCGCCGCGACGCGCGCCTGGAGGCGGTGGTCGTGGATTTCGATGCACTGCCCGACGACGCCGCGCTGTGGTCGGTCGATGCAGTGATCTGCACGCTCGGCACCACGCTGCGCGCGGCCGGTTCGCGCGAGGCGTTCCGCCGCGTCGACCATGACTATCCGCTGGCCATTGCGGCGCTCGCGCGTGGTCACGGCGCGCAGGCCTTCGCGCTGACCTCGGCGATGGGCGCCGACCCGCAGTCGCGGTTCTTCTACAACCGGGTCAAGGGGGAGCTGGAAGCCGGGCTGTCCGCGCAGGGCTGGCCGTCGTTGACCTGCGTGCGTCCCGGACTGATTGGCGGCGATCGGGCCGAGGTCCGTCCCGCCGAACGCGTCGGCGCCGTGGTGCTCGGTACGCTCGCGCCGCTGCTGCCCAGGCGTTGGCGGATCAGTCCGGCGCCGCGCATCGCCGACGCACTCGTGGCCCATGCCCTGCGGGCCGCGCCAGGTTGCCGCATCGTCGATGCCGCCGCACTGGCCTGACCGCAGCCAGCACCGATTCAAGCGCGCAGTGCTAGCGTCGAACTCCGGGCCGACGCGTCCGCCCACGAAACCGGAACAGGCCTCGCCATGCGGATCACCTCAGTGTTGTGGATTTCCCTGCTCGTCACGCCGGCCATGGCGCACGCGGCGGAGGACGACCGCGTCGACCTGAGCCTGCCGTCGCAGCCGATGTTCACCGGTGACGCGGCGTTCGGCGGCGGCGAGTACACCGGTCCGCGGACCGAGACGCCCGAGTATCGCGCACGCTACGGCGACGATCTGGTGCGCCGCGGCGGCTGTCCGACCGCGCCCGACGGCAGCGAGCGCACCGTGACCGGCAGCGTCACGACCGGCATCGGCTATTCCTCGCGTGGCGGCACCAGCAACTTCAACGCCGCCGACATCAGTCTGTGCAAGGAAACGGTCAGCGAGGCCGGCAACCTCAACACGATGCAGCTCAACCTGCGCATCGCCCAGTCAGACGGCCCCGGCTACTACGGTCGCGGCTTCGGCCCTTATGGGGGCTATGGCGGGTACGGCGGGTATGGCGCCAGCGGCTACTTCGACGGCTTCGGCCCTGGCTACGGTGAGCTGCACGGCCCGTATCCGGCAGGCCGTGTGCGCGGCGAATCGTGGACCGAAGGCCGTCAGCCCTGGCGCTGACGGGCGCTGTGCACCGGACTCACAGATAGCGCAACCATGCGATATCACGGCGGCGTGCCTTGAGCCTGGCGAACGCCGCGGTCGGCGGTTGCAGCATCAGGGTCAGCGCGACTGTGATCGCCAACAGCGTGGCGACGCTGTCGAAGCCGAAGAGCGCGCCGTGATTGGTGCCCCATAGCGCAACCGCGCCCAGATACAGCAGCCGCAGCACGTAGATGTGCAGCAGATAGAAGAACATCGGTGCGGCGCCCAGCGCGGACAGCGGCTGCAAGTGGCGCGCCAGTGCGGGCGACTCGTACAGCCGCAGCAGCAACAGCCCCACGCCCAGCGTCAGCAGCACGAATTGCAGGGAGGGCGGGTACTTGGTCACGTTGAAGAACGCCATCAGCGTGCGCGTGGTGTCCGCCTGCAGGGCCCAGGCTGCATCCCCGTAGCCGTTCGCCAGACGCAGCAGCAGAAAGCCGGCGAGCGCGCCGAGTCCGCTCCAGAGCAGCAGCGCATGCCGCCGTGGCACGGAGGCCTCGCGCGCGAACCACGGCCCGGCTGCCCAGCCCAGTACGATGACGCCGATCCACGGGAGCAGCGGGTACGACGTGCGCGCACGCATCGCATCGCCGAACTGCAGCCAGTCGCGCTGGTGCAATACTGCCCACAGCGCATGCAGGGGATGCCCTGCCTCGAGTCGAACGCCATCGAGCAGGTTGTGACCGGCGATGATCGCCACCGCCAGTGCAACCAGCGCGGCGCGCGGCAGCCACAGCAGCGCCGAGAGCGCGAGCATGCTCAGCCCGATCGCCCAGATCACCTGCAGATACAGGGTCTGTGGCGGCAGCTCCAACGTCCACGCGAAGTTGACCAGGGTCACCTCGAGCAGGATGAGGACCAGTCCGCGCTTGAACAGGAAGGCAGAGGCCGCGCGACGGCCGTCGACGTGCCGGCTCGCGTAGAGCCAGGCCGATAGACCGGTCAGGAATACGAACACCGGCGCGCACAGATGCGCGAGCAGCCGGCAGGCGAAGAGCGCGGGTGAGGTCGTGTCCACATCGACGGGATCGCCCATCTGCAAATGCAGAAAGAACGTCTCGCGCACGTGGTCGAGCAGCATCAGCACCATCACGGTGCCTCGGAGCAGATCGATCGAGGACAGGCGCGCTGCGAGCGGCGCAGGAATCGCGTTGGAGGACACGGCGTCACCGGAACACTGCAAACGTTAGATTATTACATGGCGCTCTGCGCGCCCCTGGTCCTGAACCCCGTGCGGCGGTGCAAACGCCCCCGTGCCACGCCGCTCACATTTGCCTGCCTACGCTGATTGCAGCCGTATCGCGGCGCAAACCAAACAGAAGTGGAGACGATGATGACGATGAAGATTCCGCAGGGTGCCCTGGTCGTAGTGGCGGATGGCGGTTCGGCCCGCGTGTTCAGCAACGCCGGAGACGAGCGCAGCCTGGCCCTGAAGCAGGAAGCACTGCTGGAAGGCATGAACCTCGACGACGACGGTCCGTCGGGTTCGATGCCGGCGGAATCCAGCGCCTCCCAGCTCGACGAGGCCACGTTCGCCAAACAGCTCGCCCAGGGCCTCAACGACGGCGCCTTGAAGAACAAGTACGCGCACCTGGTGCTGATCGCCGATGCCAAGACCCTCGGCCGCGTGCGTCCGCTGCTGCACAAGGAAACCCAGCAGCGCCTGATTGGCGATCTCGCCAAGGACCTGACCAACGCGCCGCTCGACACCATCCAGCGCGCACTGTCCTGATGCGTGCCGCCAGCGGCTACCGCGAGAAGGCGCCGTCCCGTGATGTGGTCGACGCAATGCACGGCCCGCTGGTGATCGAATTCGGCACCGACTGGTGCGGCCATTGCCAGGCCGCGCAACCGGCGATCGCATCCGCGCTCGCCGGTCGCGACGGTGTCGAACATCTGAAGATCGAGGACGGCAAGGGCCGCCCGCTTGGCCGAAGCTTTGCGGTCAAGCTGTGGCCCACGCTGATCGTGATGCGTGACGGCGTGGAACTCGCGCGTGTAGTGCGTCCGACGGACGCTGCGACCGTTACAGAGGCCTTGCGCGCACTCGACTAGCGCGAGACTCCGCACCGCACCTTTGGCGGTCCGCGATGGCGCGATACGTGAAGATTCCCCGGAACACAAAAGCGCCACGGCGCATCGACTGCGCGGCGGATGCCGATGCGGGTGGTGATCAACGGCGTCTCCGGCGGCACCACGCCGTCATTGCCGATCCAGATGCGCGATGTGCGTTTGGTGATGTCGAGCCCACCGTCCTCGCGCGTCACGCCCAGCGCTTGCGCCAGACGGCCCGGCCCCGATGCCAGCAGGGTGGGGGTGGTCGTGTGGCGCGCGTCGGCCATCGTCTCCAGGGCGGCCAGCGGTTCGGCGGCGCGGATCAGCACGCCATGCCCGGAACGCTGTCCACAGACGGCGTTGATCGCCCAGTGCATGCCGTAGATGAAATACACATACAGATGACCTGGCGCGCCGAACATCACCGCATTGCGCGGCGTCGGGCCGCGGAACGAATGCGCCGCCGGATCGTCGCCCCCGCAATAAGCTTCGACTTCGACAATGCGCGCACGACGTCCGTCTGCGGTGACCAGCACCTTGTTGAGCAGTTCGGGCGCGACAACATGTGCATCGCGGGCGTAAAAACGGCGGGACAGGGGGCGCATGCATGCAGCGTGCATGCCCAGGCGTCGCCCACACGCGAAAATCTCACGTCTTGAACGCGGTCATGGTCTGTTGGGATGCACGTGATTCCCGCAGAGGTTCGAGCCGGCTTGATCTCGCCCAGCATCGCTGACTGGAAGCGCGACCATCGAAACGTGCCCGTCGAAGGGCGACATGTGCACTGTTGTCGGGACACTTCGCGGCGATGCGCGGGCTTCATCGGATTCCCATCGAAGAGCCGTTCGAAGCCGAGACACGGCAGTGCGTCTGCGTGTAACGGGCTCAAGCCGTTGAACACCACGAGGCCGTCATGCCCGATGTGCGAGGCTGCCGTGGTGCCCGGCTTCCCCTTCAAGCCGATGGACGCCCTGCATGCCTCCCCTGAGCTTTACCCTGCGCCACAACGCGGCGACATTCGACTGGGAACTCGCCGTTGCCGGCGATTCCGCGGCCTCGCACCATGCCACCCACTCGTCGGCTTTCGACATGCTCGCGACCCATCCGCAGCTCTTCGCGCGCGGGGCAACCGTCCGTGTCTTCGGCGCCGACGGCGGCTACGAGTGCGAGCGCACGTACGCGGCTGCAGGGTCTGTATCCGACACCGACGCTGCGGTCTCGACCGTCGCACTGTAAGGCAGCCGCTTTCAGCGCCAGGCGCGCGGGGATGCAGGCACACGATCGATACCTCTTGCGTGACGTAAGCAGGATCACCAGCAGGGCTATTTTGCATTCCACGCATGCGTGTCAACGCATCGCCTTCCCGCGATGCATTGGTGCTTTCCTGCGCTGATCAGGACTGCTGCGGGGGATCCTGTGGCTGGCCCGGTGCGGGCGGGTCCTGTACCGGCTGCGGATCGCGCTCCGGGTCGCCGGGCGTCGGCAGTGGTGGATCGACGGGCTGGTCCGGCATGGGGTCGTGCATCGGGTGCGGGATGCTGCCGGGTACGTCATTCGGCGGCGTCGGCGGTCGCGAAGGATTCGGCATCTGCATGGCATCGTCTCGTGGCGGGTGGTGCAACCACCGTGGCCGCGACGGCGACATGCAGGCGTGAAATCCGCGCCTGCTTCACGCATCGCGTCGCAGGCTGGCCGCATGTCGCATCGCGCACGTCCAATCAATCACCCGGAGCGTGCCGATGCGTAGGTTCGTGCAGGCCATCGCGCCCGATGCCGTACCGGCGGCATTGTCGGTGGATATCGCAAGTGGGCTGTCGGATGCACCGCCGCGCTACAACATCGCATCAAACGGCGACGCGCTCGTGCTGGTGATGCATGACGACGAGATGGCCGTGGACACCCTGCGCTGGGGGCTGGTGCCGCGCTGGTCGAAAATGCCGGAGACGCCATACAGCACGATCACCGCGCGCCTGAATCGCGCACCGAAGAGCCGCATCTTCGCAAGACCCTGGGCGTTCCGAAGATGCGTCATTCCGATGAATGGCTATTACAAATGGGACCGCAGTGGCGCGCGCCCGGTTCCCCACTTCATCCAGTCACGCACCGGCGAACTGCTGTTCGCGGCAGGTGTATGGGATCTGTGGGAGCGAGAGCTGCCACCACTCGCATCGTTCGCCCTGCTGACGATGGCCAATGCCGCGATTCCTGCGCCACTGTCCCCCGATGGCCCGCTGTTCCTGCCGGCGAAGGCACTTCGTACATGGCTTTCCGGTCCGGCGCCCGACCCTGCGCGGATCGCCGGTACGCCGCAGCCGGCGCTGGAGGCCTATCCGGTCTCGCGGCGGATCCGCAGTCGCGATGTCGACGATTACACGCTGCTCGAGCCGGCCATGCCCGAAGCGCCCGAAGACGCGGACGAGACACGTGACCCGGACGACGACATCGACGACGACTGACGGAAATCTCACATCGCAGCGCTATTGTCCGCGCTTCCCCCGATCCGTTCCGGAGTTCGTCATGCCGATCCTGCGTACCGCGTGCCTCGCGATGTCCCTTGCCGCCGTCGGCGCCCCTGCGTTTGCACAGGCCCCTCTCGACGATGGACAGGCCGCCTATATGGGCGCACACGTCTTCGACCGTCAGATCGAAGTGTTCCGCGAGTTCTGCGCCAAGGATGCGGCCGGCGCGCAGGCGCTCGACACCGGCGTGACCCAGTTCCGCATCAACAATCCAGACTATGTGGCCGCGAAGGGCAGCAAGCCCGACTCCCCCGAGTTCGCCGCGACGGTGCAGGCCGTCGACGCCCAGTTCGACCAGGTGGCCGGCACCATGCGGACGCAGCTCGCATCGCAACCCGTCGGTCCGCAGTGCATCACGCTCGGCGACCAGCTGCGGCAGGCGCGCTTCGCGGCACTGCTGGAGCAGGCCAAGCGCGGTGCGCCGCCCGCGCCTGCAACGCCCTGATGCCACGCGCTAGGACGGCGTGCCGTCGACGGGGTCTCGCGCAGGCGCCGGCAATCCATGGATGCGCGCGCGTGTCGCCGCATCCGGCGCGGCGCGTTGTAGATCCCAGACCTGTCCGTCGGGATAGGCGCCCACAACACGAAACGCGGCATCGGCATCGATACAGCGATGGCCGGTGCCGGCCGGTAGCAGCAGCGCATCGCCTGCTTCGACTGTGATCGCCTCGCCACCAGGGCCGCCGATCTCGAGCCGCGCGCGCCCGGCGTACACGCCGAGCACCTCGTGCGCGGTCGAGTGGTAGTGGTGATCGTCGTAGACGCCGCCGCGCCAGTCCGGCGGCCAGCCATGCGCCCCGAACATGTGCTCGAACGCCGGCGCATCCGGCACATGGCCGTCAGCCGTATGCAGGCCGCGATAAACGCGTACCGCGATTGACGGATTGTTCGGCACCCAGTCGTTGGGGCCGAGGACCAGACGTTCGATGCGCATCACAGGCTCCGGCACGATTCACCGGCAGCGTGCCTGCGGACGTGTCGCCGCGCCTTGAAATCAGCCCTGCAGGGCGACGTGCAGTGGCGCGTCGACATCCCAGCGTGCGCGGCCATCGAGTTCGGGCAATTCGACCAGGACCGCGGCGCCGACCACGGTCGCGCCCTGCTGGCGTGCCAGCGACAGCGCCGCGCGCAGGGTGCCGCCGGTGGCGAGTACGTCGTCGACCAGCACCACGCGGGCCCCGGGCGGCAATGCATCGGCATGCATCTCCAACCGGTCGCTGCCGTATTCGAGCGCGTAATCGTGGGCCAACGTGCGCGCCGGCAGCTTGCCCGGCTTGCGCACCGGCACGAAGCCCGTGCCCAGCGCATGCGCGAGCGCGGCGGCGAAAATGAAGCCGCGCGATTCGATGCCGATGAAGGCATCCGGCACCGCATCGCGCCAGGGCGCGGCCATCGCATCGATCGCATCGGCGAACCCGCGTGCATCGGCGAGGACCGGCGTGATGTCCTTGAACACGATGCCGGGTTTGGGAAAGTCCGGGATGTCCCGGATCAGCGACGACCAGTGCGGCATCGGGGGAGGGCTCGTTCGGCGGGCGACGATCATGGCCGCACATGCGTTCCGACACAATGTGCACGCCAATCGGCGTATACAGCCGCGACCCGTCTCCGGTGCCGCCATGTCCCAGCTCCAGCCCATGTCGCACCGATGGACGGCCGTTCTGGTCGTGGCTGCGCTCATGGCCGCTGCGCCGGTCGAGGCGCGCACCGTGTGGCGTTGCGTCAAGGGCGGGACGGTGAGCCTGTCGACCGCGCCCGAGCCGGGTTCGACATGCGAGGCGCGCGAGATTGCCGACGGGGCGGTGCAGACGCCGAACCTGTGGGGTTCGATGGGCGTCTTCAGTGGCGTGCTGTACGAGCGTGAGCAGGACGGCGTGCTGGTCTACGGCACGCGCCGGCTGCCGGGCGCGCGCGAGTATCTGCGCTTCACCGCGCAGACCCCGCCCGGCGAACCCGCACACGAAGGCCTGGGCAAGGTCGGCGCGCCGCAGCTCAAGCCGCACTCGGCGCTGTTCGCGGCGAACGCGAAGACCTACGGCCTCGACGAGGCCTGGCTCCGTGCGATCGCCCATGCGGAAAGTGGTTTCGACGCCACGGCAGTCTCGTTGAAAGGCGCGCGCGGGGTGATGCAGCTGATGCCCGACGTGATCGCCGATTACGGTGTGGTGGATCCGGGTGCGCCGGCCGAATCGATCCGCGCCGGCGCGCGCCATCTGCGGGGCCTGCTGCGGCGTTACGACGGCGATCGCACGCTTGCGCTCGCGGCCTACAACGCCGGCATCGGTACGGTCACGCGGTTCGACGGTGTGCCCCCGTATGCGGAAACGCGTGCCTACATTGACAAGGTGCAGGCGTTGTACGTGCGCTATCGCGCGGCGCTGGGCAATCCGATCGAACGTCCGGAAATCTGAAGGCCCCAAAACGAAGAAAGCCGCGGTGTCCCGCGGCCTTCGATGCGACGCGTGGGGGATCAGCCCTCGCGCGGCGCCAGCCGGATCAGGCGGCCGTTCTGGCCGTCCTCGATCACGTACAGCGCGCCGTCCGGGCCTTGCGCGACATCGCGGATACGGCCGCCCATCGCGAAACGCTCGGCCTCGCGCGCGCTGTCGCCGTCGATCTCCACGCGCACCAGCGTCTGGCCCGACAGGCCACCGATGAAGGCGTTGCCGGTCCATTCCGGGAACAGCGTGCCGCTGTAGAACGCGAGGCTCGACGGCGAAATCACCGGCGTCCAGGTGATCGCCGGCTTCTCGAATTCCGGACGCGTGTCGTGGTCGGGAATCTCGCGACCATCGTAGTGGTCGCCATTGGAGACGGTCGGATACCCGTAGTTCGCGCCACGCTTGACGAGGTTGAGCTCGTCGCCACCGGCCGGCCCCATCTCGCTGTTCCACAGACGGCCCTGCGCGTCGAACGCGATGCCGAGCGGATTGCGGTGGCCGAGCGACCAGACCTGCGACGCGACCTCACCCTTGCCCGCAAACGGGTTGTCGTCCGGCACGCTGCCGTCGTCGTTGAGACGCACGATCTTGCCGAGGTTGGACTGCATGTTCTGCGAGGGATCGAACTTCTGCCGCTCGCCCGAGGAAATCCACAGCTTGCCGTCGCCATCGAATGCGATGCGATGGCCGTAATGCCCGTTGCCGTCGACCTTGGGCACCTGGCGCCAGATCACCGAGACATCCTGCAGCGCACCGGCATCGAGATCGAGACGCGCACGTGCGACCGCGGCGCCGCGACCGCCTTCGCCGTCTTCCGCATAGCTCAGATAGACGATGCCGTTATCCGCGAACTGCGGATGCGGCTTGATGTCGCCCAGGCCGCCCTGGCCCGCGTTGGCGACAGCCGGCACGCCGGAGATCTCACGCGCTTCGCCGCCGGGCAGCGTCACATGCTTGAGCACGCCGCTCTTCTCGGTGATCAGCACGCTGCCGTCGGGCAGAAAACCGATTGCCCACGGCTCGTTGAAACTCGCGACCGCGGTGCTCGCGAACGGCAGGCCTTCGATTGCATCGGCTGCGGGCGCTGCAGTTGCATCGGCGCTGTCCGCCGGCGGCGCTGCGGTGTCCTGCGTCGCGGCGCCGTTGGCGGCATTGCCGTCGCAGCCCGACAGCCACAACAGCGAAGCGGCGAGGGTGGTCAGAACGAGGGGTCGCGTGCGTGTCATACGGATCTCCAGAGCACAATCGGGGTAAACCCGAGTGTCGCATACAGACCTGGACGCGCCGGTCGCCGCGCGGTTGTGTGGCCGCTCGTAAACGTTGTGTTTTGTTCATCGTTTCCGCTGCAGCAGGACGCGCGCAACACACGAGAACTTGAACACCCGCAACACCTTCATGCCGCGTTTTGCGCGCACCCGCTCACGCCTTATGAACGTTTGGCGTAGAGCCTCTTGCTGGCGTTGTGGTTAAACCTTCGTAAGTCCCGCGATCGCAGCCAGCAGTCGGTTCATTCCGGCGCCTGCATGGTGGGCCCCGTGCGGTATCCCCGACGAGGACGTATCACCACCCCGCGCACCAAACCCAAGTTTCGTATTACGGAGAAGACGCTCATGAAGAATGCACGCAAGCCGCTGACCGCGATGATCGCCCTGGGTCTTGCCATGGCCATGCCGATGGCGTTCGCGCAGGATCCGGCCGCGTCCACCACGCAGGCGCCGCCCACCACGGATACCACCACTCAGGACTATGCGCAGGACGCCACGGCCGATGCGCCGCAGGCCCAGCAGGGTCAGGTGACCTGGGCAGATCTCGATGCGGACGGTGACGGCAAGCTGAGCCAGGCCGAAGCCGCCGGCCTTGAGGGCCTCGCGCAGGTCTTCAGTGAAGTCGATGCCGACGGCGATGGCTTCATCACGCCCGAGGAGTATCGCGACTTCGTGAACCGTCAGGCTGCAGGTGCGGGCGCTGCCGAGGAGTGATGCCGTAACGCGCATGACGTGATCGGTTGACCGATATCACGTGCGATGGGGCGGCCTTCGGGCCGCCCTTTTTCGTGCCCCGCGTATTCGATACGCATCACGTCTGCCACGCATAATGCACGCATGACCGAGATCCGGATGATCGGCTTCGATGCCGATGACACCCTCTGGCGCAGCCAGGATTATTTCGACGACGCGCAGGCCGAGTTCGAACGCATCGTCGGCCGCTATGTCGACCTGGCCGATGTGCGTGTGCTCGATGCGCTGTACGCGGTCGAGACCGCCAACATCGCGGTGTTCGGATACGGCGTCAAGGGCATGACGTTGTCGATGATCGAATCGGCGACGCAGATCACCGGGGGTCGCATTGCTGCGCTCGATCTGCACCGCATCGTCGAGATGGCCAAGGGATTGTTGCGACATCCGGTGGAATTGCTGCCCGGCATCCGCACGGCGGTTGAAGCGATCGCCCCGGATTTCGAAGTGGTGCTGATCACCAAGGGTGACCTGTTCCATCAGGAGGCCAAGGTGCGCGACTCGGGACTGTCGGATCTGTTCCGGCGCATCGAGATCGTCAGTGAAAAGGACCCGCCGACCTATGCGCGCTTGTTGGCCGAGTTCGACATCGATGCCGGGCAATTCCTGATGATCGGCAATTCGCTGCGCTCGGACATCGCGCCGGTACTCGCACTCGGTGGCTGGGGCGTGCACATGCCTTATCGCACCACCTGGGCGCATGAAACCGAGGCGCGGATCGATGCGGCGCTCGCCGCGCGGATGTGTGTTGCCGCGGCACCGGAGGTCTTGCCGGAAGCCGTCGCGCGACTCGCCGCGCGCGCGTCGGCGAAGCCGGTTGGAGAGTCGAACGCGCGCGCACCTGCGGCGTAATCGCTTCCAGCGCCAGGAAACGTTTACAGTTTGAACCGTTTCTTTACGTGCCTGCGTCGACCCAGACGCATCCGGGGAAATTGCACGCTTGTTCATTCCCGGCGCGCCATGGTCGATCCATGGCCGCTGCGGTGGCGGCCCACTGGAGAAACGTCATGCGCACCAACCCCCTGACCCGATGGTTCGCGCCCGGCCTGCTGGCTGCGGGCTTGTCAGCTGCCGCGTTCGCGCCCGCACCGGCGCAGGCCCAGTCCAACGATGACCTGGTCCGGGTGATCGTCGATGTCGCCGATGTGGTGCTGCGCGGCAACCAGCCCTACTACCGCGGCGACTACAACAACCGCCTGCTCGTGTCCTACGACAACCGGGGTCGTCCGGTGTATTACCGCACCGCGCCGCGCTACAACACGCCCCACTATCGCAACGGCCCCCCGCGCCATGCACCGGCCCACGGTTGGCGCAACCAGCAGCAGGTGCGGCGCGAGACCTGTGACCGCCGTGGCCGCTGCACGGTGCAGTACTACGATCCGCGGCAGGACCGTTCGCGGGATCGCCGCTGGCGCTGAGCCTTCGCGTCGCGCGACGACATCTTCGTATTCAGTCAATCAGCACGCCGCAGTCATCGACTGCGGCGTGTGTCTGCCCCGACCTTCTGCTAGCGTTGACGCATGCACTCGTCTCTTCGCATCCGCCGAAACCAAGGTCCGCTTGCCGCGATGCTGATCGGTGCGGTGTTGTCCGCGGGCGCGTCCGGACATACGCTCGCGGCGGAGTCGATGACCTGCGAACTGGTGTTCACGGCTGGCAACTGGTCACTGCAGCACCGCACCGCGCGTGGAACCGGCGAACTGCAATGCAGTGATGGTCGGTCCCTTCCGGTGCGCGTGAGCGTCAAGGCCAGGGGCGGTGACAGCCTGCGCATCGACGCCGGCGCCGCGAGCTTCAGCGGGGTCGAGGATCCGCGCGACGTGATCGGCGCCTACGTCGCCAACGGCCAGTTCGGCAATGACCTGGCGATGCGCAAAGGCGACATCTCCCTGCGCGTCACTGGTACAGGCGACTGGTGGCAGCAAGGCGGTCGTCCGGGCACACTAGTCATCGCCGCGCGCTGAAACCTCTACGCCGCATGCCGGCGTAACCGGATCCGGTCAGTCCGTCGGCCGACGGGTGTCTTCGTTGCGCGGCAGTTCCCGCATCGTGCTTTCAGCGTCGAGCCCGACCCGCGCCGCGACACGGTCCAGCGCCAGCCACCACACGCCGAGCAGGGCGATGCCCACGCCAATGCCCAGGCCCCAGCGCCACAGGCGTGCGGCGCGATTGTGCGAAGGGCGGATGGGCATGGCAGCTGTCCTTGGGTTGCGAGGGTGCAGTATGGTCGTTCGTCACGCGTCGCGGGCACGTTGTCCGCGGATGCCGCCTGATCAACCGGCGGATCGCATCCGTCCAGTCCGTGTTCAAGGAGCCCATCCCTATGCACATGCGTTCCGTACTGATCGCCGTGCTGCTGTCCGGCCTCGGCCTGCCTGTGCTGGCGCAGGACAACGCCGATGTGCCGGCGCCGCCCGCGGTCGTGGTCTGGTCGGCGGCAACCGGAGATGCGTGGCTCGATACCTGGCTCGCGGACGTCAATACCTATGCAGGCCGTTATCGCGGCGCGTTCGTCGACGAACTGGTGCGCTACCAGGGCGCGCCACGCGCCTTCGTCATCGAGCTGCTGGATGCAGGCGCGCGGCCCGCGGATGTCTACCTGGCCTGCGCGACGGCGCGGGCGCTGGGACGTACCTGCCGGGAAGTGGTCGGCGAATGGCGATTCGACCCGGCCGCGACCTGGAACGACGTGCTGGTGCGACTGGATGCGGGGCCGGGCACGGAGACATTCCCGCGTGTGCGGCAAGGCCTGGTGTCGAGCTTCGACCGATGGGCGAGACCGATCCGCCTCGACGCGGCGCTGCGCCGCGCGCTTCCCGACCGCGAGGGCTGAGCGCCCGGATGTCCCGGGAGCGCTCGGCCCCGATGCCGTATCAACCGATCGCCAGCGTCTTGTTCTTGCGTTCGGCCAGCCGTTTTTCCAGGTAGTGGATGTTCTGCCCACCGGCATGGAAGCCCTGGTCGCGCATGATCCGCTGCTGCAGCGGGATGTTGGTCTTGATGCCGTCGACGACCATCTCCGACAGCGCCACGCGCATGCGGCAGATCGCCTGTTCGCGATCGGCGCCATGCACGATCAGCTTGCCGATCATCGAGTCGTAGTTCGGCGGCACCGCGTAGCCTTCGTAGACGTGCGTGTCGACGCGCACGCCCGGTCCGCCGGGCGCGTGGAAGTGGCGGATCGTGCCGGGCGAGGGCATGAAGGTGTCGGGGTCCTCGGCATTGATGCGGCACTCGATCGCGTGGCCTGTCAGCACCACGTCTTCCTGCCGGATCGACAGCTTGTGGCCCGAGGCGATCATCAGCTGTTCGCGGACCAGATCGATGCCCGTCACCATTTCGGTCACCGGGTGCTCGACCTGGATGCGGGTGTTCATTTCGATGAAGTAGAAGCGGCCGTCCTCGTAGAGGAACTCGAACGTGCCCGCGCCGCGGTAGCCGATGCGGATGCAGGCATCCACGCAGACCTTGCCGATTGCCGCACGCGCCTCGGGCGTGATGCCTGGCGCCGGCGCTTCTTCGACGACCTTCTGGTGGCGACGCTGCATCGAACAGTCGCGCTCGCCGAGGTGGATCGCATTGCCCTGGCCGTCGGCCAGTACCTGGATTTCCACGTGGCGCGGGTTCTCGAGGAACTTCTCCATGTAGACCATGTCGTTCGAGAACGCGGCTTTCGCTTCCTGCTTGGTCGTCGCGATCGCGTTGACCAGTGCGGCCTCGGTGTGGACCACGCGCATGCCGCGTCCGCCGCCGCCGCCGGCGGCCTTGACGATGACCGGGTAGCCGATCTCGCGCGCGATCTTGACGTTGGTGGCCGCGTCGTCGTCGAGCGGACCGCCGGAACCGGGCACGCAGGGCACGCCGGCCTCCTTCATCGCGCGGATCGCCTCGACCTTGTCGCCCATCAGGCGGATGGTCTCGGCCTTCGGCCCGATGAAGATGAAGCCCGATTGTTCGACGCGCTCGGCGAAGTCGGCGTTCTCGCTGAGAAAGCCGTAGCCGGGATGGATCGCCTGGGCGTCGGTGACCTCGGCCGCGGCGATGATCGCCGGCATGTCGAGATAGCTCTGACCCGAAGGCGGCGGGCCGATGCAGACCGACTCGTCGGCCATCGCGACGTGCTTGAGATTGCGGTCGACGGTGGAATGCACCGCGACCGTACGGATGCCGAGGGTGTGACACGCGCGCAGGATGCGCAGCGCGATCTCACCGCGATTGGCGATGACGACTTTCTCCAGCATCGCCGCCGCCTCAGCCGATCACGAACAGCGGCTGGTCGAATTCGACCGGCTGGCCGCTCTCGACCAGGATCGCGACGACGGTGCCCGAGGTTTCGGCCTCGATGGGGTTGAACATCTTCATCGCTTCGATGATGCCCAGCGTGTCGCCGGCTTTGACCTGCTGGCCGACCGAGACGAAAGCCGGCTTGTCCGGCGCGGGCGAGGCGTAATACGTGCCGACCATCGGCGACTTGGCCACCTGGCCGGGTGGCAGCTCGTCGCCGGCGGACTTGGGTGCGCCGCCGGTCGCGGCGTCCACCGGCGAACTCATCGGCATCACCGGCTCTGCGGCGCGCGGGGCGGCAGCAGCCGGGGCGGGGGCGTACATCATCGGCGCGGCGGCCGAGTTGCGTGACAGGCGCACCGACTCCTCGCCTTCCTTGATCTCGATCTCGGTCAGATTGGACTCTTCGAGCAGGTCGATGAGCTTCTTGATCTTTCTCAGGTCCATGGTGGCCTCGTGCGTCGTTTATGCGTGGAAGTGGCGGGTTGCGCGCGTCACAGCTCGGAATCGAGTGCGCGCAACCGGCGGGTACGTGAGTCGGTGTGGTCGATCATGCAATCGAGCCGCGCCTGGTTGCGGCCGCTGCCATCAGCGGCAATGGCGTAGGCCAAGTCGCAATCGGCATCGCGGAATGCGATCCAGCGGCGCTGCGCATCCACCAGTTGCGCCGACGTACATTGGCTGCAGGCGCCATCGCGGCGCTGGGCGTCGAGCCTCGGCAGCAGTTGCCGATAGGCGTCATTGAGTTGCTGGTCGGCGCGCGAGAGGGCATCGCTCAGGCACAGGTCGGTGTCCATCGTGCCGATCGGGCGGGCGCAGTCGATGCCGTGGTCGCTCTCGACAACCGGATCGGCGGCCTGCGCCGGTGCGGCAAGTGCCAACATCAGCAGGGTGAGCCAGCGCAGTGTCATGCCGCGGCCGGACCGATCCGCCGCAGCGCGGCGTCGAGCGCATAGCGGTAACTGTCGGCGCCGAAGCCGCAGACCACGCCGACGGCGAGGTCGCTGAAGTAACTGGTGTGGCGGAACGGCTCGCGGCGGTGCGGGTTCGACAGATGGATCTCGTAGAACGGCAGGGCCACCGCGGCCAGCGCGTCGCGCAAGGCCACCGAGGTGTGGGTGAACGCAGCCGGGTTGAGCAGGATCAGCGCGGTGCCGTCGCTGCGTGCGGCCTGCACCCGGTCGACCAGCACGTGTTCGGCGTTCGACTGCAGTGTCTCGAGCGCATGACCGGCGGCCTCCGCGGTCGCCTGCAGCGACGTATCGATGTCGGCCAGCGTCGCATGCCCATAGACCTCTGGCTCGCGGGTGCCGAGCAGGTTGAGGTTGGGGCCGTGGAGAACGAGAATCGAGGCCATCGGGGACGCAGTGCGGCAGTTGCGCGAAGTCTGCGGGATGTCCCCGATCGTGTCCAGTTCGCAGACGTTTGACGATTTTAAACGTCCGTTTGAATTCCCGCGGTCAGGGCGCGACCCAGCTGTCGATCTCGCCATGGGCGAACGGACCGATCCGTTGCTTGAGCAACCGACCGTCGCCCGACAGCAGCACGGTGTAGGGCAGCACGCCCCGCGGATTGCCCAGGCGCACGCCGGCATCGGCCGGGCCGGGCGTGTCGAGGGCGATGGTGTAGGTCACCGGAATCCGCTCGAGAAACGCGCGTACCGCATCCGTATCGTCGAGCGCGATCCCGAGGACCTGCACGCCGTTGGCGCCCTGTTCGCGGGCGAAGCGGTCGAGCTCGGGCATTTCCTCGATGCAGGGCCCGCACCAGCTGGCCCACAGGTTCACCAGCACCGGGCGGTCGTTGTGGGCGGCTGGCAACTGCAGGGCCGCGCCGTCAAGGCCGGCGACTTCAAACGGTGCAATGGCATCACCGCGGCGGGCGACGACCACGCCTTCGGGCGGCGCGGGTGCAGTGGCACTCAAAGTGTCGGCGTACAGGCGTTGCCCGGCCTCGGTCCCGAGCAGCGGGCCGGGACCGCCGACGAACAGACTGGCGAGCACGCCCAGGCCGCCGGCGACGACCGCGATGGCAACGACGGTCAGTGGACCGACCTTCATTCGGCCGCCCCGGCGCGCGCGCGCGCCAATGCCTCGACGACGATCGCATCACTGAGCAGGGCCGGCAGCACGACGCCGTCACCACCGCCTGCCGGATACACCACATAGAGCGGTACACCCACCGCGCCGTAGGTTTCGAGGAACGCGCCGATCTCCGGATCCACATTGGTCCAGTCGCCGACCATGTATGTCGCCCTGGCATCGGCCAGCGCCGTCTTGAACGTGGCGCCCGACAGCACCCGGCGCTCGTTGGCCTTGCAGGTCACGCACCAATCGGCGGTCATGTTGACGAACACCGGTGTGCCAGCGGCGCGCAATGCGGCCAGGCGCTCCGCGGAATACGCGACGTGCGTGCTGCCTTCGGTGACTGCGGCGGCCGCGGTTGCTGGCGCCGTCAGCCGGCCGACCGCGACCACCGGCAACAACGCCACCAGCGCGAGCGCCAGCGCGAGTCCGCGATGCAGCGGGTGACCGGTCCAACGGCGACGCTCGAACCACCACAACGCCAGCGCGAGCACGGTCATGCCCGCGACCAGCAGCGCCATCGCATCGACGCCGCGCTGCTTGCCGAGCACCCAGGCTAGCCACAGCGCGGTCAGATACATCGGGAACGCGAGCACCTGCTTCAGCGTTTCCATCCAGGCGCCGGGTTTCGGCAGCCGGTCGGCGAGCGCGGGCACCAGACCGATCAACAGGAACGGCAGCGCCAGCCCCAGACCCAGCATCAGGAACACCGCCAGCGCCATCGGCGTTGACGCGGTGAAGGCATACGCGAGCGCGCCGCCCATAAACGGCGCGATGCACGGACTGGCGACCACGCAGGCCAGCACACCCGTGAAGAAATCGCCGACCGGACCGCTGCGCCCCGCGAGTGCCTGACCGACATTGCCGATACGCCCGCCGAGGTTGAACACGCCCGACAGACTCAGACCGACCGCGAACATCAGATAGGCGAGCGCGGCGACGAACCACGGCTGCTGCAACTGGAAGCCCCAGCCCATGGCCTGGCCGGCGGCACGTAGCCCGATCACGAGCAGGCCCACCATCGCGAACGCGACCAGCACACCGGCCGTGTACCAGAGTGCATGCGAGCGAGCAGCCGCGCGACTGCCGCCGCTCCTGGCGATGCCCAGCACCTTCAGCGACAGGATCGGCAGCACGCAGGGCATCAGGTTCAACAACACGCCGCCGAGCAGGGCCAGGCCGAGGGCTGCGAACAGGCCGATCGACTTGTCGCCCGGTGGGCGCGTGCGCGATGCGTTGTCGGCGCTGGCATCAGGCGCGTCGACAGCGGTGCCCGCTGCGGATGCGTCGATGTCTCCGGTCGCAACCGGCGCAGGATTCGCCGGCGCTGCGGCGTCGTCCACATCGACGGAGGGCGTTGCCGCCGCAGGCTCGCCGGACGATGCGGCGCCGGCCATTGCAACCGCGGCCTCGGCCACGGTCTGCACGCGGCCCGCCGGCAAGGCGACGCGCACCGTGCGGGTCATCGGCGGATAGCAGATGCCCTCGTCCTGGCAGCCCTGGAACGTGGCGACGACATCGACCTCCACAGCGTCGGCGATCGTGCGCACCAGCGGCAGCGGCACGTCGACCTGGTCGAAGTACACGGTGACGTCGCCGAAATGCGCGTCGTGATGCGACTGCCCCGCCGGCCAGCGCGGCACGCCGGCGCGAATGCCGTCGGCACCGCGGATTTCGAAGCGGTTGCGGTCGCGATAGAGGTAATAGCCCTTGGCCGGCGTGAAGCGAAGCAGAATCGTGTCGCCGTCGCCCGCGATGGCTTCGAACGCGAATGCGCGTTCCGGTGGCAGCGCATCGTTGGCGCCGGTGAGCGTCGGCGCGCGCCCGGCGCTGTTGCCGCCGAGCGCCTGGCCGAACGCGGCGAAGTTCGAATCGCTCGCGGCCGGCGTGCGCGCCATGCCGCCGGCATCCCGCGGCAGCGCGACCTGCAGCATGCGCGTCTGCGGGGGATAGCAGATGCCCGCGTCCGCGCAGCCCTGGTACTTCACTTCGACCTGCAGCGTGTCGACGCCGTTGGCCGGGGCGCCGGTCAGCACGCCGGTGACCTGTCGACGGTAGGTCTCGACTTCGCCGAAGAACTCGTCGGTGTGCTTGCGACCCGCCGGCAGCTGCAGCGGTTTTGTCTTGAAGCCGCTCTCGACCCGTGCGCCCATGCGATGTCGATACAGGTAATAACCGTCGGCGATCGCCCAGCGGATCTCGATCCGGTCCGGCGCAACTGCTTCGGCGGACACCTTCAGTGCGTCATCGACCGGCAGCACATCGTCGAAGCCGATGCCCTGGCCCCAGGCCGGCAGCCCCGCGAGCAGCAGCACGCAGGCCAGCAGCCACGCGGTCGCACGGGCCGGCGACCCGGCGAAGAAGCGGAGCCGGCGATCGCGGCCGGAGAGGACATCGGAGAAGGGCGGACGCATCGCGTCAGTATCGCAGGCCGTCGCGGCCGATGCCGAACGCAGGTTCAGCGCACGCGCGTCATGGCGGCCCGCCTGACGCGACGGCATCGGCGATCCATTGCAGATACGCCGGCAGCCCGTCGGCGGCCTGCAGGGCGATCAGTTCCGGCACGGCATAGGGATGCAGCGCGACCAGATGCGCGCGCAGCGCGGGCAACTGCGCGGTCGTGGTCTTGATCATCATCAGCACCTCCGCCTCGCTGGCGACCGCGCCTTCCCAGCGGTAGATCGAACGCACGCCCGGCAGCAGGTTCACGCAGGCGGCCAGTCGGGACTCGACAAGCGTGCGGGCGATCCGCTCGGCGGTCGAGGCATCGGGACAGGTGCTGAAGCAAACGAGGATGTCCATGCCCCACATTATCGGCTGGCATCGTGCACGGCACCTCCACGCGTTCGCGGCCACGCTTGCGCGTCGGTGGACGGACACAGCATCCCGTCAGTGGGAGAAAGACCCCGCGCGCATTAGTGAACCGGCCGGTATAATTACTGCCCTTCACACACCAGCCGGATCGCCCCGCGATTCCCACCGAGTTCGATGCGCCCGATCATTTCCTCTATTGCCGCCGCCGCTCTGGCCTGCACTGTCCTGCCCGCCGCTGCCCAGAGCGCGCCCGTCGATATCGGCATCGGCGCGTCCGCGACCCGCGAGAACGAAACCACGCTGGTCGCCAGTGTGGCCTGGTTGCCCGAGTGGCGCCGCACCCGGAACGGTGTGCTGCGCTGGGACCTCGGCGCGGTCTATGTCCGCGGACGCGACAACACTCGCTTCGATCTGTCCGAAGACGCCGGCGTCTTCCACGGTGGCGCCCGCTACGAACGCGACAACGGCTTCGTCGCCGGCTTCGGCGTCGGCGTGCAGGCCGGTCGCACCACCGCGCTGTCGGGCAATCCGCAGTTCGTCAGCACGGCCGGCTGGCGCTGGGAGCGGTTTTCGTTGCTGGCCCGGCACATCTCCAACGCCAGCATCAAGCAGCCCAACGACGGCGAGACGATGCTGCTCGCGGCGTGGCGCTTCCGCTGACGGTGGACCGGGCTCGCAGTTGCATTGCCGGCCGCTTGGCCGCTTCGCCTGACGGTCCGCATCGGATGCAGTCGGCGATGACGATGGCCAATTTCTGATCGCGGGCCGCGTCGTTGCGCGCGCCGGCTAGACGAGGCGCTTCCCGAGCGATTGCACAGCTGCGCTCCGACCTCGATGCACCGTCGGTGCGGCGTGCTGCGCTGTGTCGGCCGGGCTCTTCCTTACAGAGCCCGCAGAGGGGGGCGCCAAGGCGCCAAGGGCGCAGCTTCTGCAGACCTTGTGAATGACGTGCTGGCGGATCCCGCCGGAGCTGCGCCTGTCGACGACGCCCGAAATTCTTTCGCGGGCAGCCCTTGTATTCCAATTCCCCGCGCCCATCTCCCGTGCGGCCCCGGTTCTGCCGGGTGCGTGCGCCAGGATTTCTGGCAGTCGCCATGGGCGAGTGCTAGAATCGGCGACCGATTTCTTTCCAATCAACAACTTAGCGAGGCTGTAATGAGCAACCTGAAGCCGCTTTACGACCGCATTGTGGTCAAGCCTGTCGAGGCCGAAGAGAAGAGCGCCGGCGGCATCCTGATTCCGGACAACGCCAAGGAAAAGCCCACCAAGGGTGAAGTCGTCGCCATCGGTGAAGGCAAAGCCCTGGACAACGGCAGCGTGCGCGCGCCGAAGGTCAAGGTCGGCGACATCGTGATCTACGGCCAGTACGCGGGCAGCGCCTACAAGGCCGACGGCATCGAATACAAGATCGTCAAGGAAGACGACGTCCTCGCGATCGTCGGTTGATCGAACGCGGGATTCGGAATTCGGGCATTGGGATTCAAGGCGTTGAGCGCCGTTTCCCAGTCCGTCCGAACTGACCGCAATCCCGCTTCTTCGGTGGTCAACGGACGCGTGTCCGTTCACCCCTAATCCCCAAATCCAGATTCCGGAGTTTTCCAAATGGCTGCCAAAGAAATCCGCTTCGGCGAAGACGCACGTTCCAAGATGGTGCGTGGTGTCAATATTCTCGCCAATGCCGTCAAGGCCACCCTGGGCCCGAAGGGCCGCAACGTCGTGCTCGAGAAGAGCTTCGGCGCGCCGACGATCACCAAGGACGGCGTGTCCGTCGCCAAGGAGATCGAACTGGCCGACAAGTTCGAGAACATGGGCGCGCAGATGGTCAAGGAAGTCGCGTCCAAGACCTCCGACAACGCCGGTGACGGCACCACCACCGCCACCGTGCTGGCGCAGGCGCTGATCCGTGAAGGTTCCAAGGCCGTCGCGGCCGGCATGAACCCGATGGACCTCAAGCGCGGTATCGACCAGGCCGTCAAGGCCGCCGTCGCCGAGCTCAAGAAGCTGTCCAAGCCGACGGCCGACGACAAGGCGATCGCGCAGGTCGGCACGATCTCCGCCAACTCGGACGAGTCGATCGGCACGATCATCGCCGACGCGATGAAGAAGGTCGGCAAGGAAGGCGTGATCACCGTTGAGGAAGGCTCGGGCCTGGACAACGAACTCGACGTCGTTGAGGGCATGCAGTTCGACCGCGGCTACCTGTCGCCGTATTTCGTCAACAACCAGCAGTCGATGTCGGCCGAGCTCGATGACCCCTTCATCCTGCTGTACGACAAGAAGATCTCCAACGTCCGTGACCTGCTGCCCGTGCTCGAAGGCGTGGCCAAGGCTGGCAAGCCGCTGCTGATCGTCGCCGAGGAAGTCGAAGGCGAAGCGCTGGCGACCCTGGTCGTCAACACGATCCGCGGCATCGTCAAGGTCTGCGCCGTCAAGGCACCGGGCTTCGGCGACCGTCGCAAGGCGATGCTCGAAGACATGGCCACCCTGACCGGCGGCACCGTGATCTCCGAGGAAGTCGGCCTGACGCTCGAGAAGGCGACCATCGCCGACCTCGGCCGTGCGAAGAAGATCCAGGTCTCGAAGGAAAACACCACGATCATCGACGGCGCCGGCGAGACCGGTGGCATCGAAGCCCGCATCAAGCAGATCAAGGCGCAGATCGAGGACACCTCGTCCGATTACGACCGCGAGAAGCTGCAGGAGCGCGTGGCCAAGCTGGCCGGCGGCGTTGCGGTGATCAAGGTCGGCGCGTCGACCGAGATCGAGATGAAGGAAAAGAAGGCCCGCGTCGAAGACGCCCTGCACGCCACGCGCGCAGCGGTCGAGGAAGGCGTGGTCCCCGGTGGTGGCGTGGCGCTGGTGCGCGCGCTGCAGGCGATCGGCGAGCTCAAGGGCGCGAACGAAGACCAGAACCACGGCATCATCATCGCCCTGCGCGCGATGGAAGCGCCGCTGCGCGAGATCGTCACCAACTGCGGTGAAGAGCCGAGCGTCGTGCTCAACAAGGTCAAGGACGGCACCGGCAACTACGGCTACAACGCCGCGACCGGCGAATACGGCGACATGATCGCGTTCGGCATCCTGGACCCGACCAAGGTCACGCGTTCGGCGCTGCAGAACGCGGCTTCGATCGCCGGTCTGATGATCACGACCGAAGCGATGGTTGCCGAACTGCCGAAGAAGGAAGAGCCGGCGATGCCGGGCGGCGGCGGCATGGGCGGCATGGGCGGCATGGATTTCTGATCCAGCCCCACTCTGTTGCATCGTGAAACAGAAAACCCCGCCGCGAGGCGGGGTTTTTTCGTCTGGGCTGCAGGGCCGCTCGCCGCATATCCCACGGGCGCGCGGTGCGCGCGTGCAGGCTGTCGTCACCGGCATTCGCCCATGCTGGATGGATGTCGATGTCTGCTCCTGATCCGTGGTGGCGCACGCACCGCACGGGCTTGCGCCGTGCGGGCGTGGCGCTGGCCGTGCTCTATCTGCTGTATCTCATCGCGGCCAACCTGTTCCTCAACAGCACGTTCGGCGCGGACGTGATCAACCGCAAGCCCGAGCGCTTCCACGCGCGCTGGGACTGGGCGATGAGCCTGTATCCGGGCCATATCCACGCGCGGGGCATCGTCATGGGCGGCCACGCACGGACCAACCTGTGGACCATCGCCAGTCCGCGCGCCAACGGCCGTATCAAACTGCTGCCGTTGCTGGGCCGCGAGCTCGCTTTTGGCACCATCCGTGCGCAGCGGGTGTCGGTGCATGTCGCACGCACCCCGCACGACATGCCGACGACCCGCAAGCCGGGCAAGCCGCCGTGGACCCTGCGCTTCGATGCGATCACCACGCCCAGCCTGCTGCGGATGGACTTCTACGAGGCCCGCGTGACCGGTCACGGCGAGGCGCGGTTCGAATTCGAGAAGACCCTGCAGGGCGGCGCGATGGAAGTCGGCCCGTCCACGCTGAAGATGCCGGATGCGATCCTGCAGGTCAGCGACGTGACCCTGCTGCGCAACGGCAGTCTCGAACTCGACATAGAAATTCCCGCGCATATCCGCGAACAGGCGCAGGGCGAGGAAAAGCTGGTGCTGCTCGATGCGCGCATGCGCGTGGACGGGCCGGCGCCGGGCATCGATCTGGTCGCGCGCAACGATGACGCGTTGCCGATCGGCACGGCCGGTTTCGTCGGCCAGCTGCGCGCCGACCTGACCCTCGAACGTGGCGTGCTGATGCCCGGCAGCCAGCTCGACTGGTCGGCGCCGGTGTATTCCGATGCCGCCGACGGCACGCCGCTACGGCATCCGCTCGGCGTCGCATTGCGCACCTCCGATGACGCCATTCTCGTCGCCGCGCGCGTACCGGCGCCGGCCTCGGGCACGCCGTGGCTGCGCGCCGATCTGCGCGTCGCCGATCGCCGCATCGGTCCCGACGACTGGCTGCGGCCGGTGCGCGCGCTGGGCGGTACGGTCGAGACGCAATGGCCCGCGGTACCGCTGCGCTGGATCGACGTGATCCTGCGCGATCTCGACTGGCTGGCCTTCGACGGCCGCGCCGATCTGGATGCGGACGTGCGCCTGCACGACGGGCAGTTGCAGCCTGGCAGCCGCATCGACCTCGATGATGCCGCGCTGTCGGCGCGGGTACTCGACAACCGTTTCAGCGGCAATGCGCATGCCCGCATGCGGATGCGCGACGACGCCGAGGCCGGCCAGCGTACGACGATCGGCATCGTGCTCGACCGCTTCACGCTCGCGCCCGAGGCCACGCCGGACAGCATCGACCTGCGCGGTCGCGATCTGAGGCTCGATCTGGCCTCGACGGGCACGCTGGCCGAGTTCCACGAACATCTGGACGCGCGGCTGCGCTTCGACGATGCGCAGGTGCCGGACCTGCGCACCTACAACCGCTACCTGCCCGGCGACAGTGCGCGCCTCGTCGGCGGCAGTGGGCATGCCAGCGGCGACATCCGTCTCGACAATGGCGGCGAAATGATCAGCGGCCGCATGCGCGTGCGCGGGCAGGACGTGCGCGTGGCGCTGGGCCCGTCGCAACTGTCGGGCAATGTCGATCTCGACAGCCGCCTGTCACGCATGCAGCGCGTCGGCCGCCGTTACAAGATCGATGCGATGGCGGTGCGTCTGGGTGGTGTGCGGCTCGATGGATCGGGCGGCGACGATGCACCGTGGTGGGCGCGGCTTGCCCTCGAGGACGGCACGCTGGACTGGCGTGAGCCGTTCGAGGTCAGCGGCCGCGGCCGCGTCGACATGCGCGATGTCAGCGTGCTGCTGGGCCTGTTCGCCGAGCGCACCGTGTTCCCGCGCTGGATCGGCAATCTGATCGATTCGGGTGAGGCGCATGCGACCGGTGACCTGCACGTGCGTGGCAACGAACTGGTGTTCGACCGTGTTGAGGCGAGCAACGACCGCATCGACATGCAGGCCCGCCTGCGCATCGCCGACGGCACGCCCAACGGCGATCTCTACGCGCGCTGGGGTGTGCTCGGCATGGGCGTCGAGCTGCAGGGCGGCGAGCGCACACTGCATATCGCAGGTGCGCGCGACTGGTACGAATCGCGGCCGCCACTGTTGCCTGAGTGACCGCAGTCCGGCGCGATGGTCGCGACTGCAACCGTCGCAACGCGTGGAGTGCCGTGTTATCAATGGCGCCATGACCTCGCGCCCCGCCCGCTTTTTCTATTGGTATGCGTTTCCGACGCCACCGGCGGCGGACGGTCTGCGCGCGCCCTGAGACCAGGTCGCACGACTTCCCGAAAGCCGCCATAGACCCTGGCGGCTTTTTTCGTTTTCAGCCTTCCGTTTCCGAGATCGACCATGCCCCCGCACACCGATGACCTTCGCATCCGCGACCTGCAACCGCTGACCCCGCCCGCCACGCTGCTCGCCGAACTGCCCTGCACTGACGCGATGTCGACCACCGTCTCCGATGCACGCAACGCCTGCCACGCGATCCTGCATGGCGAGGACGATCGTCTGATCGTCGTCGTGGGTCCGTGCTCGATCCACGACCCGGTCGCGGCGATGGAATACGCGCACCGCCTGCGCACGCTGCGCGATACGCACGGCGACGCGCTGGAACTGGTAATGCGCGTGTACTTCGAGAAGCCGCGCACGACGATCGGCTGGAAGGGCCTGATCAACGATCCCAATCTCGACGGCAGCTTCCACATCGACAAAGGTCTGCGTCTGGCGCGCGGCCTGCTGCGTGAGATCAATGCGCTGGGCCTGCCGGCGGGCGTGGAGTTCCTCGACATCATCAGCCCGCAGTACCTCGCCGATCTTGTCGCCTGGGGCGCGATCGGCGCGCGCACGACCGAGAGCCAGGTGCATCGCGAGATGGCGTCGGGCCTGTCGTGTCCGGTCGGCTTCAAGAACGGCACCGGCGGCGACGTGCGTATCGCGGTGGACGCAGTCGGCGCGGCCTCGCATCCGCATCATTTCCTCGCCGTCGGCAAGGACGGGCGTTGCGCGGTGGCGTCGACGTCCGGCAATCCGGATTGTCATGTGATCCTCCGCGGCGGCGCGGCGCCGAACTACGACGCGGCGCATGTCGAGGCGGCCTCCGGCGTGCTGCAGGCGCAGGACCTGCGCGCGGCGCTGATGATCGATGCCAGCCACGCCAACAGCAGCAAGAATCCCGACAACCAGCCCAGGGTCATCGACGACATCGCACGTCAGCTCGAAGGCGGCGAGCGCCGCATCGTCGGCGCGATGATCGAGAGCCATCTGGTCGGCGGAAAGCAGGCGCTGGTGCCGGGCACGCCGTTGGTCTACGGCCAGAGCATCACCGACGGCTGCATCGACTGGGCGACCACGGTGCGCACGCTCGACCGCCTCGCCGATGCCATTCGCACGCGTCGCGCGCGGGCGGATTCGCAGGCAGCCTGATCTCGTGTAGGAGCGCGCTTGCGCGCGATCGGGCGTCGCCGGGAATGCCATCGCGCGCGAGCGCGCTCCTACAAAATTCTTTACGCCGCGCTGCCGGCGGCCATGCCTGACGCCCAGGCCCACTGGAAGTTGTAGCCGCCCAGCCAGCCGGTGACGTCGAGCACTTCACCGATGAAATACAGCCCGGGCGCGTGCTGTGATTCCATCGTCCGCGACGACACGCCGCCGGTGTCCACGCCGCCCAGGGTGACCTCGGCGGTCCGGTAGCCCTCGGTGCCGCTGGCGACCAGCGGCCAGGCCTGCAGCAGCGCAGCGGTGTCCTGCAGCTGCGGCGGCGTGAACTGTTTCATCGGCCGGTTCGGCAGCCAGATCTCGCACAGGCGCTGGGCGAAGCGGCGCGGCATCAGTTCGGCCAGCACGTTCTTGAGTTCGGTGCCGGGGCGCTCGGCCTGCTGCGTCTGCAGCCAGGCGAGCGCGTCGCGGCCGGGCAGCAGATCCAGGCGCAGATCATCGCCGGGCTGCCAGTAGGACGAGATCTGCAGGATCGCGGGCCCGCTGATGCCGCGGTGGGTGATGAGCATGCGGTTGCGGAAGAACGCGCCATTGCAGCCGGCTTCGACATCGAGCGCGACGCCGGACAGTGCGTCCAGGCGTTCCTGGTGCTTGCCGCTGAGCGTCAGCGGCACCAGGCCGGCGCGTGTCGGCACCAGCGTATGGCCGAAGCTGCGCGCGAGGTCGTAGCCGAAACCAGTTGCGCCCATGCTCGGGATCGACAGGCCGCCGGTCGCGACGATCAGCGAGGCGCAGCGCAGACGCCCGGCGACGGTGTCGATTGCGTAGCCGTCGTCGATGCGCCGCGGCAGCTGCACCGTGCAATGCGTGCGCACCTGCACCCCGACGGCGTCGGCTTCGTCGAGCAGCAGCTGCACGATCTGCTTCGAGGACCCGTCACAGAACAGCTGGCCCAGTTCCTTTTCGTGCCAGGCGATGCCGTGACGATCGACCAGCTCGATGAAATCCTGCGGCGTGTAGCGCGCCAGCGCCGATTTGCAGAAATGCGGGTTGTGCGACAGGTACTGCGCCGGCGTGGTGCCGGTGTTGGTGAAATTGCAGTGGCCGCCGCCCGACATCAGGATCTTCTTGCCGACCTTGTTCGCGTGGTCGAGCACCAGCACGCGACGGCCGCGCTGGCCGGCCGCGATCGCCGCCATCAGCCCGGCCGCGCCGGCGCCGAGCACGATGACGTCCCAGTCGGTGGCCGGCAGGGTGGTGGCGGCAGTGGCAGGCACGACGGGCATCGCGGCACGGGACGGATACGGGGGCGCGCAGTCTAGCGGCACGGGCTGCGGGCGTCGTCGGCGTATTCACACAGCCCTGCCTAGGCTGTCGCACCTCCCGCCCGATGCGCACCCATGGACCTCAAGAGCGGATACCCCTTCTGGGCCGTGCGCAATGGTCTGATGCATGCGTTTCCGCGGCTCGAGGCCGATGTGGCCTGCGATGTGCTGGTCGTCGGCGGTGGCATCACCGGCGCATTGATCGCCGATGAACTCGCCACGCACGGTCATTCGGTCCTCGTCGTCGAGCAGCGCGACATCGCCTGGGGCAGCACGGCCGCGAGCACCGCGCTGCTGCAATACGAGATCGACACGCATCTGGTGGATCTGGCCAAGCGCTACGGCGAGGACGATGCGGCGCTGGCGTATCGCGCCTGCAGCGAATCGATCGACATGCTGGGCGAGGTGGCACGCGGCCTGCGCGATGTGGATTTCGAACGCGCCGACAGCCTGTATTACGCCAGCCGCAAGCGCGATGTCGCCAGTCTGCGCGCCGAATACGAGGCGCGTCGCAGCCATGGGTTCGACATCGAGTATCTGGAATCGGAACCGCTGAAAGCCGAGTACATGATCGACGCGCCTGCTGCGCTGCGCAGCAAGCAGGCTGCGCAGGTTGATCCCTACCGCTTCGCGTCGCGCCTGCTCACGCGGCTGGTCAAGCGCGGTGCGCGGGTGTTCGACCGCACCGCGGTTCTGCGACTCGATGCGCGCGCCCGCGATGTGGTTGCGACCACCGACAACGGCGCGCGCATCCGCGCCCGCCACGTGGTGATCGCCGCCGGCTACGCCAGCCAACACTGGTTGCCCAAGCAGGTGGCGCGCAACCGCAGCAGCTACGCCTTCGTCACTGATCCGATCTCCGAAGCACAGCTTGGCTCGCTGGTCGGCACCCTGGTCTGGGAAACCGCGCGGCCCTACCTCTACATGCGCACCACCGGGGACCGCCGCCTGCTGATCGGCGGCGAGGACGACAATGTCGACGTGCCCGCGCGGCGCGACGCGCGGGTGGAGAAGAAGGCGCGGGTGCTGATGAAGCAGGTCGCCAAACTCCGCCCGGATCTCGACCTGACGCCGACGTTCTCCTGGGCTGGCACCTTCGCCGAAACCGAAGACGGCCTGCCGTTCTTCGGCCCGCATCCGGCGACCGGCAAGCGCGTGCACTTCGCGATGGCCTATGGCGGCAACGGCATCACCTATTCGATGCTCGGCGCCGGCCTGCTGCGTGCGCTGATCGAGCGGCGCAAGCATTCGCTTGCCGCCCTGTTTTCCTTCGATCGCCTCGACCGCTGACAGCGCCGCGCGCGCGTGGATAATCGGTGCGATGACCGCACCGTCGCCCTGGCACCTCTACCTGCTCGAATGTCGCAACGGCAGCTGGTATGCCGGCATCACCAATGATCTCGATGCCCGGTTCGCCGCCCATGCGGCCGGCCGCGGGGCCAAGTACACGCGCGGCAATCCGCCGGTGCGCATCCTGGCCAGCCGCGGCTATCCGGATCGCGCCAGCGCCTCGCGGGCCGAATGGCAACTCAAGCGCCAGCCGCGTGCGCGCAAGCTGGCGTGGCTCCAGGCGCCCGAGTCGACGCTGGAGATCCGCGCCGGTGGCCTTGACGATCCACGCGTCGTCGAGTTGCTGCAGGCGCATCTCGATGCGATGGCACTGCATTCGCCGCCCGAAAGTATCCATGCGCTGGATCTGTCGGATCTTCGCGCGCCCGGCGTGTCGTTCTGGAGCGCCTGGCGTGGCGATGCACTCGCCGGCTGCGGCGCGCTCAAGGATCTCGGCGACGGGCATGGCGAACTCAAATCGATGCGCACCGATGCCGCGCACCTGCGCCAGGGCGTGGCCGCAGCAATACTCGCGCACCTGATGGCCACGGCCCGCGCGCAGGGCTGGCAGCGGCTGAGCCTGGAGACCGGCACCGCGGCGGCGTTCGCGCCCGCGCATGCGCTGTACGCGCGCCACGGGTTCACGCCTTGCGGCCCCTTCGGCGATTACGTCGACGATCCCTTCAGCACGTTCATGACGCGCTCGCTCGACGACTGAGCGCCGTGCGCGGGCGTGAACGCGCCGGGCGCACTGGCTATAGTCGTGCGCTGTCGTTTTCGCAGGTCGTCCATGTCGTACGTGTCTCCCGCATCGCTTCCCACCATCGCCTGTGCCGCCGGCGGCACCGGTGGGCATCTGTTCCCGGCCGAGGCGCTAGCGCGCGAACTGCAGCGTCGCGGCCATCCGGTGGTGATCTACACCGAGCGCCGCGGCGCGGCGTACACGCAAGCACTGGCCGGGCTCGACCACGTGGTGCTGCCGGCGCGCAGTCTTGAAGGCGGACTGTCGGGCAAGCTGGCCGCCGGCCTGACCATCCTGCGCGCGACGGCGCAGGCACGCGCCGACATGCGCCGCCGCGATGTGCGCCTGCTGGTCGGTTTCGGCGGTTATCCGAGCTTCGCGCCGGCACTCGCCGCCAGGAGCCGCGCGTTGCCGTTGCTGCTGCACGAGCAGGGCGCGCGGTTGAGCATGGCGAATCGCAAGCTGCTGCGCTTCGCCGATGGCGTGGCGACCTCGTTCCCGGAGACCGCCGGCCTCGACGCCTTCGACGCCGCGCGCATCGTCGACACCGGCAATCCCGTGCGCCAGGCGATCCTCGATGCGCGCGGCGACTATCCGCTGCTCGATGCAGCTGCCCCGCTGCGCCTGCTCGTCGTCGGCGGCAGCCAGAGCGCGCGCGTATTCGGCGAGGTCGTGCCGCCGGCGTTGCTGCAACTGCCCGAGTCGATCCGCCAGCGCCTGCAGGTTTCGCTGCAATACAAGGGCGATGCGACCGACCAGATCGAGCGCACGCTGCGCGCCGCCGGCATCGACGCGACCGTGCGTCCGTTCTTCGACGACATGGGTGCGCGCCTGCGTGATGCGCATCTGGTGATCACCCGCGCCGGCGCGACCACGGCGGCCGATCTGCTGACCGTGGGCCGTCCGGCCGTGCTGGTGCCGATTCCCGCGGGTGGCTCGCGCGACGAGCAACGCCGCAATGCCGAGACGCTGGCCGCGGCCGGCGTCGGCTGGTGCGTGCCCGAACCCGAACTGACGCCCGAACATCTGTCGACGCTGCTCGCCGATGCGTTCGCCTCGCCGACGGTCCTGCCCGATGCCGCGCGCGCGTCCGCCGCGCTCGGTCGTCCGCAAGCGGCCTCGACCCTGGCCGATCTGGTGCAGTCCACACTGGCCCGGCACACATGAGCGCAGCGTCCGACGACTGCGATGTGCTGGTCGTCGGCGGCGGCCACAACGGACTGGTCTGCGCTGCGTATCTCGCCGGCGCCGGCCTGCGCGTGCGCGTGCTCGAACGGCGCCGCGTCGTCGGCGGCGCAGCGGTCACCGAGGAATTCCATCCGGGCTTCCGCAATTCGTTGGCGAGCTACACCGTCAGCCTGCTCAATCCGAAAGTGATCGCTGATCTGCGTCTGGTGCAGCACGGCCTGCGCGTGGTCGAGCGGCCGTACTCGAATTTTTTGCCTTTGCCGGACGGCCGTGCATTCCGTCTCGGCGGTCCGGATGGCGCGGCCGAACTCGCACGCTGGTCGCCGCGCGATGCCGCGCGTCTGCCCGACTACTACGCGATGCTCGATCGCGTGGTCGTCGTGCTGCGAGAACTGATGCACGCCACACCGCCCAATGTCAGTGACCGTTTCGTACTCGCCGACTGGCTCAGCTCACTGACCGTCGCGCGGCAATTGAAATCGCTGGACATGCGCGGCCGTCGCGACCTGCTGGACCTGTTCTCCAAATCCGCCGGCGAACTGCTTGACGACTGGTTCGAATGCGAGCCGCTCAAAGCGGCGCTGGGCTGGGATTCGATCGTTGGCAATTTCGCCAGTCCCTACACGCCGGGCTCGGCCTACGTGCTGCTGCACCACGTGTTCGGCGAGGTCAACGGCAAGAGTGGCGTCTGGGGTCACGCGATCGGCGGCATGGGTGCGATCAGCGATGCGATCGCGACCGAATGCCGCGCGCGTGGCGTGGTGATCGACACCGATGCGGAGGTCGCGCAGGTGCTGGTCGAATGCGGTCGCGCGGTCGGCGTCGCGCTGGCCGACGGGCGCACACTGCGCGCAGGCGTGATCGCGTCCAACCTCAACCCGAAGCTGCTGTACACGCGCCTGGTCGCGCCCGAGCATCTCGACGACGACACCACCGCGCGTATCCGCCGCTACCGCTGCGGCTCCGGTACGTTCCGTATGAATGTTGCGCTGTCGGAACTGCCGGACTTCCGCGCCGCCCCTGGCACCACGCTGCAGCCGCATCATCAGAGCGGGATCCTGATCGGCGATTCGCTCAGCTATTTCGAACGTGCGTATTTCGATGCGAAATCGCGCGAACACAATCCGGGCTGGTCGCGCGCGTCCGTCGTGGAACTGGTGATCTCGTCGACGCTCGACGACAGCCTTGCGCCGACCGGCCAGCACGTCGCCAGCCTATTCTGCCAGCACGTCAATCCGATCATCGAGGATGCCGACGGTGGCTGGGACGCGCATCGCGACACGGTCGCCAAACTGATGATCGACACCGTGGACGCACGGGCGCCGAACTTCGCGCGCAGCGTGCTCGGTTATGACGCGCTGACCCCGCTCGATCTCGAACGACGGCTCGGCCTCGTCGGCGGCGACATCTTCCACGGCGCACTCGGTCCGGACCAGTTATTCAGCGCGCGACCCGTGCTCGGGCAGGGCCATTACCGCGGCGCGCTGGGCGGGTTGTACCTGTGCGGCTCCGGGTCGCATCCGGGCGGCGGCGTCACCGGGCTGCCAGGACGTAACGCCGCGCGCGAGATCCTGCGCGACCTGAGGCGCGGCCCGAAACCCTGAACAGGCGGGTTTTTGAACCCGCCGGTATCGTTTTGCAATGCAGCGTGCAAAGCGGTAACGACTCTTTCACTATCGCCCTGCACCCGACGTGGGGGAGGGAGCAAGGCCCGCAACCGGTTTACCGGTCGCGGGCTTTTTTTTTGCTTGGTGTTTGTGCAGGTCATGCCGAAACACCACGCGTCCGGGCTCGATATCCGCATCGCGATGCGACAATCCGCGGATGCCTGACGCCCCCCTGCCGCCCGAACTCGACGCCCAGCTCGACCGCCTGGTCGCGCGATTGCCGGACACCATCCGCGGCGATGCCGACGCCATCGCGCGTATCCGCCCCGTAGCACTCGCCAGCGATTTCGCGCTCGACCTATTGCAACGTCAGCCGGACGTGCTCGCGCAACTCCTGGAGAACGACGCGCAGCACGGCATCGCAGCGCCCGTGCTCGACGCCGGCAACCGGAGCGAATGGCCGACCTTGCTGCGTCGCTATCGCACCGCGTGTTCGGCGCGGCTGGTCTGGCGCGATGTGCACGGTCTCGATGATGTGGATGCGACGCTGGCTGGCAGCACGGCGCTGGCGGAACAATGTCTGACGCTCGCGCTCGATGCGCTCGAAGCCGAGTTTGCGCAGCGCTACGGGCGCGTGCGCGATATCGACGGCAATGTCGTGCGGCTGGTCGTGTTCGGACTCGGCAAGCTCGGCGGCGGCGAACTCAATTTCAGTTCCGACATCGACCTGATCTACAGCTTCGCGACCGCGGGCGAGAGCGATGGTGCGCGTGCACTCGCCGCCGAGGACTACTTCACCCGGCTCGGCCAGCAGTTCGCCAAGCTGCTCGACGAAAACACCGGCGACGGTTTCAGCCATCGCGTCGATCTGCGGTTGCGCCCGTTCGGCAGCGCCGGACGCATCGCCTTGAGCTTCGCGGCGATGGAGCAGTACTTCCAGCACGAAGGTCGCGACTGGGAACGCTACGCCTGGCAGAAGGCGCGCCCGGTCGCTGGTGACATCGAGGCCGGCGAACGCTTCCTGACGCAGCTGCGGCCCTTCATCTATCGACGCTATCTCGACTACGGTGCGCTCGACGGCCTGCGGCAGATGAAGGCGATGATCGCGGCCGAAGTTGCGCGCAAGGAGCTGTCCGACGACATCAAGCGCGGTGACGGCGGCATTCGCGAGATCGAATTCCTGGCCCAGGCGCTGCAGCTGATCCGTGGTGGGCGCGAGCCGGCACTGCGCGACCGGCGCCTGCTGCCGACGCTCGACGCCTTGCACGCGCATGCGCAGATCGATGCCGACACGCTGGTCTTGTTGCAACGCGCCTATCGCTTCTTGCGCCAGCTGGAGAACCGGCTGCAGATGCTGCGCGATGCGCAGACGCACAGGCTGCCCGCCGATCCACTGGACCGCCTGCGGATCGCGCGCGGGCTCGGTTACGCCGACTGGGACGCACTCGTCGCTACGCTGCGCGACGTGCGTGCGTCGGTGGCGCAGGAATTCGATGCATTGTTCGCCGTGCGCAGCCAGCAGCGTGCGGCGACTGCAGATAACGATCTCACGGGCTACTGGGCAGCTTTGCCGGAAGGCGGCGAGCGCGCGGTGCTGGAGACGGCCGGTTTCAGCGACAGCGCCGATGTCGACGCGGCGCTGCGAGACTTCGCGCGTTCGCCGAGCGTGCGCGATCTGTCCGACAGCGCACGCACGCGACTGGACCGGTTGATGCCGATCCTGCTGCAGGCGTCGGCGCCCGCCGATCGTCCGCTGCAGGCGATCCGCCGGCTGCTCGCGCTGCTGCACAACATTCTGCGACGTGCGAGCTATCTGGCCCTGCTCGATGAACGCCCGGCCGCGCTGGCGCGCCTGGTGGACGTGGTCACACGCAGCGCCTTCCTCGCCGAGCGCCTCGCGGCCCATCCGTTGCTGCTCGATGAATTGCTCGACGCGCGCGACGAAGGTCCGCTGCTGCAGCGGGGCGAGATGGCAACGGCCTGCGGGCGGGCGTTGCGCCAGTCCGATCTGGAAGCCGGCCTGCTCGATCTCAACGAGACACGGCAGCAACTGAGTTTCCGCATCGCGCTCGCGACGCTGGATGGTCGCCAGTCCGGACAGGACGCCACGCGCCAGCTCGCGTGGCTGGCCGACGCGGTGGTCGATACCGTGCTCGCGCTGGCGATGCGCGATCTCGAGGCCACGCATGGCGCGCTGCCCGATGCGCGGTTTGCGGTGATCGGCTACGGCAGCCTCGGCGGCGAGGAGTTGGGCTTCGGCTCCGATCTCGACCTCGTGTTTCTCTACGACGCGCCCGCCGACGCGCAATCCACCGGCGCGCGTCCGCTCGATGCACAGCGCTGGGCGGCGCGCCTGGGACAGAAGATCGTCGCGCTGCTGGGCACCGTGACCGGCGGCGGCCGCCTCTACGACGTCGACGTGCGCCTGCGCCCGGACGGCGGCAAGGGCCTGCTGGTGTCGTCGCTGGCCAGCTACGCGGAATACCAGCGCGAGCGGGCCTGGACCTGGGAGCACCAGGCGCTGGTCCGCGCGCGCTTCGTGGCCGGGCATGACGCCATGGCCGCCGCGTTCGAGGACGTACGCCGCGACATTCTGGCGACGCCGCGCGATCCGGCGAAACTGCACGAGGACGTGCTGTCGATGCGGCGACGCATGCGCGCCGAACTGGACCGCAGCGCCGGGGATCGCTTCGACCTCAAGCAGGGCAGCGGCGGCCTGGTCGATCTGGAATTCCTGTTGCAGTGGCTGGTGCTGCGCGAGGGGGCGACCCGCCCCGCGTTGCTAGCCCCGCGCGCCACGCCGCTGCTTCTGGAGACGGCCGGAGCCGAAGGTCTGCTCGATGCGGGCACCAGCGCGGACCTGCGGGCGGCCCACGCCACGCTGCTCGAACTCGGACTGGGTTGCACGCTGGACCGCCGGACCCGGATCGTGGTCGAGACACCCGATCTCGACTCCGCCCGCGAGACGATCCGTTGCGCTGCGGATTGGACCTGAATAGGTCAGGTTTCATGCGGGGTTGGCGGCCAGGGCGGCAAACTTGCGTATAGATTGCAGAGGCACCGGCAGGCGTGCGTGAAAATCCTGCCGGCGAACAGAATTCAAATGATTTCCCGATCTCGTTCTGTGAATGGAACATTCGGGAACTCTTGTGTGTCTTAGCAGTCAGACCTATCGACTGCTAATATCCCTCCCCATGAGCACGCAGACCATGTCCCACGCCCTGGTTGCCAACAGCCTCCCGACCCTCAGCCCGCTGGGTTCGCTGGACGCCTATATCGGTGCCGTGCACCAGATCCCGGTGCTGTCGGTCGAAGACGAGCAGGCGCTGGCGCAGCGTTATCGCGACGACGACGATCTCGACGCCGCGCGCGAGCTGGTGCATTCGCATCTGCGCTTCGTCGTGCACGTGGCCCGTGGCTACAACGGCTACGGCCTGCCCCTGGGCGATCTGATCCAGGAAGGCAACATCGGTCTGATGAAGGCGGTCAAGCGTTTCGACCCCGACGTGGGCGTGCGCCTGGTGAGCTTCGCCGTGCACTGGATCCGTGCCGAGATGCACGAGTTCATTTTGAAGAACTGGCGCATCGTCAAGGTCGCCACGACCAAGGCGCAGCGCAAACTGTTCTTCAACCTGCGCAAGAGCAAGAAGCGCCTGGGTTGGCTCAACGCGGCCGAGGTCAAGGCGGTTGCCGCCGACCTCAACGTGTCCGAGCGCGAAGTGCTGGAAATGGAGTCGCGACTCTCGGGTCGCGATATCGGTTTCGACGCCCCGGCTGGCGAGGACGACGACAATGCGCCGCCCGCACCGGTCGCCTATCTGGTCGCCCGCGACGAGGACCCGGCCCAGCTCTACGAACGTACCGACAGCGAGGACAACAAGCTCGACCTGCTGCGCGAAGGCATGGCGACGCTCGACGCCCGCTCGCGCGACATCATCAGCCGCCGCTGGCTCGACGACGAGCACAAGGTCACGTTGCAGGAACTGGCCGACGAGTACGGCGTGTCCGCCGAGCGTATCCGCCAAGTCGAAGCCAACGCGCTGAAGAAGATGAAGGCGCTGTTCGCGGCCTGATCGTCAGGACCAGAGCGACACATGAGACGGCCCGCGCAAGCGGGCCGTTTCTGTTTGAATCTCCAGTTCATACAGGAAGGTAAGCATGCGATCGAGATGGCTGGATACGGCGGTGGTGCTGGCGCTCGGCACCGGGCTGCTTTACGCAGGTGGCCACTATTACCGGCAAAGCTATTTGGCGGCCTTCGGGCTCAGCGCCGAGCAGTTTCAGAAGAGTGGCGAAGCGCTGATGCTCTTCGGATTCCATGCGGGTCTGACAAGGGGGCGTCCAATACATCTGGTGGGGAATTGCGGTCCTGTACGCCGGTCTGGTCGTTCTGATCCTTTGGCTCGTGATCCGGAAGATGGCGAGGCTTCACCTTAGGTGGCGGGCGAGGCGAATCGCAAGAATTCGGGCCTCACGAAATGCTCCTCGAAAGCGCCCTCGTCCTATCAAGATCCCAGGCATTGATACGCTGGATAGAATCGCAACCGCGCTGCCAGTTGCGTTGATCGCCTTCTCATCGATCCTGCTGGCGCTAGCGGGTGCCGAAAAGCTGGGAAAGTTGCGTGCCGAGCGCACGATCGCTAACTTCAACGGCGCATCTCAAGCCGTGTTGAGGTTGGAGAACGGTGCGAGTGTGCGTGTAGGGCCGCTGATCGTTTGCGACGACACGGCGTGCGCATATCTCATGCAGAATGGTGTCATCGTGCTGCGACGCGACCGCATTGTCAGTGCAAGTTTGACCACGCGATGAGCGGCTCAATCACCACTTGAACAGCACCAGGCTGATCGCCAGCGCCGCCATGCCCGAGACCAAGCCATAGACCGTCTCGTGACCCTTGGCGTAGCGCTTGGCGGCGGGCAGCAGTTCGTCGAGGGCGAGGAACACCATGACGCCGGCGATCAGGCCGAAGACGACGCCGAACACCGGCTCGGACAGGAACGGGCGCAGCACCGCATAGCCGATCAACGCGCCCAGCGGTTCGGCCAGGCCCGACAGCAGGCAGGCGAGGAAGGCGTAGAGCTTGTTGTTGGTCGCGAAGTACACCGGCACCGCGATCGCGATACCTTCGGGGATGTTGTGGATCGCGATTGCGAAGGCGAGCGGCATGCCGACCCCCGGGTTCGACAGCGTGGCGAAGAACGTCGCCAGGCCTTCGGGGAAGTTGTGCGCGGTGATCGCAACGGCGGTCAGCAGGCCGACGCGCTTGATGTAGCTGGTGTTGTGCTCACGGAAATAGGGATCGTCGACTTCCAGACGCTCGTGTGGATTCGGCACGAGGCGGTCGATGCCGACGATGAACAGCAGGCCGCCGAGAAACGACAGCGTGCCCCAGGTGAAACCGAGCTGTTCGCCGTAGGCGTTGGTAAAGGCGAGGATCGACTTGTCGAGGATCTCGGTCAGCGACACGTAGACCATCGCGCCGGCCGCAAACGCCAGGCCGAACGACAGCAGGCGCGCATTCGGTTGCTTCGCGAACAGCACCAGCAGGCTGCCGAGACCCGTAGCCAGTCCAGCGGCGGTGGTGACCGCGAGCGCGATCCAGAAGTTGTGGGTCGAAATTTCGAGCATGCGCGATAACGCCGGAACGTGTGGAGGGCGCGACTCAGCCCGGCTGCGGATCCGGCTTGGGTGGGCGCGCGGCCATGCTAGCCGATGCGCGGTGTATCGGGCCCCTCACCATCAGACTTCATGGCCGGTTCTGCATCCAGCGGCGGTCCGAAGATGATCCGCGCCGCGCGCTGGTAGCTCCAGTACGCCCAGGTCCAGTTGAGCAAGACGACCACACGGTTGCGGAAGCCGATCAGGAAGAACACATGGGCGATCAGCCAGAACCACCAGGCGAGCACGCCGGACAGTTTCAGGCGTCCGAAATGGACGACGGCGGCCATGCGCCCGATCGTTGCGAGGTTGCCGAAGTCGCGGTAGGCGAACGGCGTCGTCGACTGGCCGCGCAGGCGTGCGCGAATGCTGGTCGCGACATGCCGCCCCATCTGCTTGGCCGCCGGCGCAACACCCGGCACCGGCTGACCGTTGCTCTGGATCGCAGCGAGATCGCCGGCGACATAGATGTCGGGATGGCCCGGCACACGCAGATCCTGTTCGACCTGGACCCGTCCGGCGCGGTCACGCGGCGCATCGAGCAGGGCGCCGAGTGGAGACGCCGCCACGCCCGCGGCCCAGATCACCGTCTTCGCGGCGACGCGCTGGTCGCCGAGGCGATAGCCGTCGGCATCGATATCGGCGACCGGGGTGCCGGTCTGCACTTCGACACCGAGCTTCTGCAACTGCCTGCGCGCCTTGTCCGACAGATCGTCCGGAAACGACGACAGCACGCGCGGGCCGGCCTCGACCAGGCGCACTTTCGCCTGCGCCGGATCGATGTTGCGGAACTCGCTGCGCAGCGTGTGACGCGCGATCTCGGCCAACGTGCCGGCGAGTTCCACGCCGGTCGGACCACCGCCGACGACGGCGAAGCTGAGCCATGCGGCGCGCTTGTCTGGATTGGCTTCCGCCTCGGCGCGTTCGAACGCGAGCAGCATCTTGCGACGCAGCAGCAGCGCGTCATCGAGCGTCTTCAGGCCCGGCGCATGCGCGGCCCAATGATCGTTGCCGAAGTAGGCGTGCGTGGCGCCTGCGGCGAGCACCAGGGTGTCGAAGGCGAGTGTGGTGCCATCTGCGAGCGCGAGGGTCTTCGCAGCGGTGTCGATGCCCTGGACCTCGGCCAGCCGCACCTCGACGTTGTCCTGGCTGCGCAGGATGTGGCGCAGCGGCGCAGCAATATCCGGCGCCGACAGGCCGGCCGTCGCCACCTGGTAGAGCAGGGGCTGGAACAGGTGATGGTTGCCGCGATCAACGAGCGTGATGCGCACCGGGTCGCGCGCCAGCGCGCGCGTGGCCCAGAGGCCGGCGAAACCGCCGCCGATGATGACGACGTGTGGGGTGCGATCGGAACTGGACATGTGATCGACGTGCGTGGGGTTGGCCGATTGTAGGCGGCCACCCGAAAACGCGATGTCAGGGGCGGAACCTGTAGGCGCGCGCTTGCGCGCGATGGAGCGTTCACGGGAATGCCCATCGCGCGCAAGCGCGCTCCTAGAGGCCGGCGCCGTACCTCAGAGCCGCGCGCGCTGCGCGGCAAGGGCGTCGTGCTGCGCGGTCCAGTCGACGAGGCGCTGACGCTCCTGATCGACGACGGCCGCCGGCACCTTGTCGCTGAACTTCGCGATCTTCGCCGCGCTCTTGTCCTTCTCCGCGAGCACGCGCGCGATTTCCTTGTCCAGGCGCGCGCGCTCGGCATCCAGATCGACCAGGCCTTCCAGCGGCACGAACAGCTTCACGTCACCCACCAGGCCGGTCGCGGCCGGCGGCGGATCGCCGTCGACGGTGTCGATGCGCTCGAGCCGGTTGAGGAACTTCAGCTGCGAATCGAAACGCTGCAGACGCGCGCGCGACGCGTCGCTGCCGGCCTGCACCAGCAATGGCACCTGCTTGCCCGGCGACACGCCCAGTTCGCTGCGCACGCGGCGCAGCGCGGTGACCATCTGCTTCAGCCATTCGACGTCGGTGGTGGCCTGCGCGCAGCGGGCGATCAGATCGCCGTCGGGCGCCGGGTAGGGCCGCAGCGAAATCGTCGCGTCCGCGATGCCGACGCGCGGCGCGACCTGACGCCACAGTTCTTCGGTGACGAACGGAATCAGCGGATGCAGCAGACGCAGCAACGATTCGAGCACGTGCAGCAGCGTGTGGCGGGTGCTGTTCGCGGCCGCGGCATCGTCTCCCAGCAGCGCCGGCTTGGCGAGTTCGACGAACCAGTCGCAGAAGTCGTTCCAGGCGAATTCGTACAGCGTCTGCGCCAGCAGGTCGAAGCGGTAGCTGGTGAAGTGCGCGCGTGCTTCCTCGGCGGTGGTGGCCAGGCGAGCGAGGATCCACTTCTCGGCATCGGTCGTCGGCTCGGGCGCACCGTCGGCGCTGAAGCCTTCGGTGTTCATCAGCACGAAGCGCGTCGCGTTCCACAGCTTGTTGCAGAAATTCTTGTAGCCCTCGGCGCGGCCGAGATCGAACTTGATGTCGCGGCCCGGGCCGGCCAGCGCGGCCATCGTGAAGCGCAGCGGGTCGGCGCCATGGGCGATGATGCCGTCCGGAAATTCCTTGCGCGTCGCCTTCTCGATCTTCGGCGCGTCCTTGGGCTTCATCAGGCCGGTGGTGCGCTTGGCGACGAGATCCTCAATGGAAATGCCGTCGATGATGTCGAGCGGATCGAGCACGTTGCCCTTCGACTTCGACATCTTCTGGCCGTCGCGGTCACGCACCAGGCCGGTCATGTAGACGTCGCGGAACGGCACCTGGCCGGTCAGGTGATCGGTCAGCATGATCATCCGGGCGACCCAGAAGAAGATGATGTCGAAGCCCGTGACCAGAACGCTCGACGGCACGAAGTGTGCGAAGCCGCGCTCGGCCATCGCCGCCTCGTCCGGCCAGCCCATGGTGTTGATCGGCCACAGACCCGACGAGAACCAGGTCTCGAGCACGTCGGTGTCCTGGGTTAGCGGCACATCCGGGCCGAGACCGGCACGCGCGCGCGCGTCGGCTTCGTCGCGGCCGACGTGGATGTTGCCGTCCGCGTCGTACCACGCCGGAATGCGATGGCCCCACCACAGCTGGCGGCTGATGCACCAGTCCTGGATGTTTTCCATCCAGTGGCGATAGGTGCTGGTCCAGTTCGGCGGGACGAACTTCACCGCGCCGCTCTCGACCAGCTCCATGCCGCGTTTGGCGAAGCCGTCCATCGCGACGAACCACTGGTCGGTCAGGTAGGGCTCGATGACCTGGCCGGTGCGGTCGCCGCGCGGGACCTGCAGTTTGTGCGGCTTCGTTTCGACCAGGAAATCGCCGGCTTCGAGATCGGCGAGCACGGCCTTGCGTGCGTCGAAGCGGTCGAGGCCGCGGTACTGCTCGGGCGCGTTCTCGTTGATCGCGGCGTCCGGCGTGAACAGGTTGATCATCGGCAGGCCGTGGCGCTGGCCGACCTGGTAATCGTTGAAGTCGTGCGCGGGCGTGACCTTGACCACGCCGGTGCCGAAGGCGCGGTCGACATAGCCGTCGCCGATCACCGGGACCAGGCGACCGGTCAGCGGCAGCACGACCGATTGGCCGATCAGATGCGCGTAGCGCGCGTCATCGGGATGCACCATCGCCGCGGTGTCGCCGAGCATGGTTTCCGGGCGCGTCGTCGCGACGACGAGATAGTCGCGCGTCTCGCGCAGGGTCTCGTTGCCGTCGGCGTCGACTTCGACGTGCTCGTAGCTCGCGCCATCGGCCAGCGGGTAGCGGATCGACCACAGCGATCCGTCTTCTTCCTCGCTGACGACTTCGAGGTCGGAGATCGCGGTCTTGAGCACCGGATCCCAGTTGACCAGGCGCTGGCCGCGATAGATCAGGCCTTCCTCGTGCAGGCGCACGAAGGCTTCGACCACGGCCTTCGACGGCAGCGGATCCATCGTGAAGGTCTTGCGCGACCAGTCACCCGACGCACCGAGGCGGCGCATCTGGCGCTCGATCGTGTCGCCGGACTGGCCCTTCCATTCCCACACCTTCTCGATGAAGCCATCACGGCCCAGCGAGTCGCGGGTCTCGCCCTTGCCTTCGAGCGCGAGATTGCGCGCGACCACCATCTCGGTCGCGATACCGGCGTGGTCGGTGCCCATCTGCCACAGCGTGCGATGCCCGAGCATGCGGTGGTAGCGGATCAGCGCATCCTGCAGCGTGTGCTGGAAGGCATGGCCCATGTGCAGCGTGCCGGTGACGTTCGGCGGCGGCAGCAGGATCGTGTAGGCCGGGCCGTCGCCCTGCGGCTGGAAGACGCCGGTCTTCTCCCATTCCGCGTACAGGCGGGCTTCGAAGGTGCCGGGGTCGTAGCTGGGGGCGAGTGTGTCGGTCATGGTCGCAACAGGAAATTGGATGGCCTCCTCCCCCGCGTGCGGGGGAGGGCTGGGGTGGGGGCATCGGCCGGGCGCCCCCATCCGCCCTTCGGGCACCTTCCCCCGCAGGCGGGAGAAGGGAATCACTGTGGTCCGACCTCATGCCCAGCTTCCTGCCTGCGCAGGAGGCGGGATGTCACATGTCGTGCTTGGCGAGATCGAGGCCGGCGGCCTTGTACTGCTTCCAGCGCTCGCGAAGCGGTTCGCGTGCCGAGTCGTCGGCCGGCACCACTTCGAGCACGCGCTCGAAGCCCGGCGGCGCCACTTCGTCGCGCAGATTGATGACCAGCGCGCGCATCGGCGCGTCGAAGTCGGGCGTGGCGATGAGGACGGGCGTCTCGTCGTCCTCTTCGTCCATGCCGGCGATCTGGTGGGGAATGTAGGCGTCCTCGCCCATGTCCCACAGCATGTCGTCGAGCGCTTCGGCCTGTTCGGCGTCGCGAGCGAGGATCAGCGTCCACAGTTCGGCCGCATAGGACTTGCGGACGAGTTCGCACACCAGGCGCAGCGGTTCCTCGCGGAAGCGCGGCTTGGCGATCAGGTAGAAGTCGGCGCGGGCCATGGCAGTGGCGGTCGGGCCGGAACCGGAGATGCGGCGTGATACCGCATCCCCGCGAGGCCCGGACCGGTCAGGCGACCTGGTCCATGAGCCACTGGCTCAGCAGGCCGACCGGGCGACCGGTGGCGTAGGCCATCTTGCCGCTGCCGCTGGCACTGCCGGCGATGTCGAGATGCGCCCAGCGCTGGCCTTCGGTGAAGCGCGACAGGAAGCAGCCTGCGGTGATCGCGCCGCCCCAGCGGCCGCCGATGTTGTAGACGTCGGCAAAGTTGGAATCGAGCATCGACTGGTATTCGTCCCACAGCGGCAGACGCCACGCGCGGTCGAACACGTGCTCGCCGGCGGCCAGCAGTTCGGCGGCCAGATCGTCGTGCTTGCTCATCAGGCCGGTGGCCTGGGTGCCGAGCGCGACCATGCAGGCGCCGGTCAGCGTGGCGACGTCGACCAGTGCGGCCGGATCGAACCGCTCGGCGTAGGTCAGCGCGTCGCACAGGATCAGGCGGCCTTCGGCGTCGGTGTTGCCGACTTCGATGGTCTTGCCCGACATGCTGGTGATGACGTCCGACGGGCGATACGCGTCGCCGTCGATGCCGTTCTCCACCGCCGGCACGATCACGTGCAGGTTGATCGGCAGGTCGAGGCCGACCGCGGACACGAACGTGCCCATGACCGTCGCCGCGCCGCACATGTCGAACTTCATTTCCTCAATGCCGCCCTGCGTCTTGAGGTTGACGCCGCCGGTGTCGAAGGTGATGCCCTTGCCGACCAGCACGTAGGGCTTGGCGTCGCCGCCGTTGTTCCAGCTCAGCACCACGAGGCGTGGGCGGTTGGCCGAACCGCGCGCCACGGCGAGCAGCGAGCCCATGCCCAGCGCTTCCATCTGCGCATCTTCGAGCACTTCGCACGACGCCTTCTCGAAGCGCGAGGCGAAGGTCATCGCCTGCTCGCCCAGATAGGCCGGGTTGCAGATGTTCGGCGGCAGGTTGCCGAGCTCGCGGGCGAACTTGACGCCGGCGGCGATCGCCTTGCCCTGGGTCACTGCATCGGCGTCGTCGCCGACGATCGAGATCGCGGTCAGCGTGTCGGGTTCGCGCTTCTTGTTCTTGGCGCCCAGGGTGGCCACGTAGCGATACGCGGCGTGGTCGGCGGCGACCACGGTCTGGCGGATCTTCCACGCGGTGTCGCGACCAGCAACGTCGAGATCGGCGAGTGCGATCGCGGCATTGCTGCTGTTGCCGTCGCGCAAAGCGCGCACGGCATCGGCGACCGCCTTGAGGTACTGCGGCACGCCGAACTTGGCGCGCTCGCCCAGGCCGACCGTCAGCACGCGCGGCGCCGTGACGCCCGGCAGGTCGTGCAGCAGGCTGGTGCGACCGGCCTTGCCGGACACGTCGCCGCGGGTGGCGAGGGTGGACAGACGGCCGCCGCTGGCGGTGTCGATCGCCGCGGCGGCACCGGCCAGCGGACCGTCGGCGAAGACGCCCACGACGAGGCAATCACTGGACAGGGCGGCGGGAGACGCTTGGTTCAGGGAGAATTCGAGGGTCATCAACCAGATTCCATGGGGTGATCGGTACACTTCATGGTCCAGCGCGCGGCGCCCGTGTCAGGCTTGCCGCCGCAGAAGCGCCGTGCTGGCGCGGCTGGACGAACCCCCAAGTCTAAAGCAAAGCCCCCACACCTGATGTCGAAGCTCGACCGATACCTGTCCCGCGAGCTCGCCCAGTCCACCTTCGCAGCCCTCGTGGTGCTGCTGATCGTGAGCCTCGGCGGCGTATTCGCGGACGTGCTGAGCGACATCGCCCGCGGGCGCGTGCCGGCCGGCCTGATGCTGGCCCAACTCGGCCTGCAGGTCCTCAACTACCTGCCGCTGATCCTGCCGCTGGGCCTGATGCTCGGCCTGATGCTGGGGTTCGGCCGTCTGTACCGTGATTCGGAGATGCCGGTGCTGACCTCGGTCGGCATCGGGCCAAGGCGTCTGCTGCGACCGCTGTCGCTGGTGGTCGTGCCGATGCTGCTGGTGATCGGCGCCTGTTCGCTATGGCTGGGTCCGTGGGCGCGCGACTACTCCCAGCAGATGATCGAGGCCGGGCAGCGCAGCCTGCTGGTGTCCGGCCTGGAGGCCGGGCGTTTCGTCGAGTTCCCCGGCGGTGGCGGCGTGGTCTACGTCAACGCCATGTCGGACGACGGCAGCAAGCTCGGTCGCGTGTTCGTTTATCGCCAGGACGAGGGGCGCATGGATGTCACCACCTCGCTGACCGGCGCATTGAGCATCGACGGCACCGAGCGCTTCCTGCGCCTGGACGAAGGGTTTCGCGTCGAAGGCCCGCTGGATGCCGGTCTCGACTACCGGCTGATGCGCTATGCGAGCAATGAACTGCGTTTGCCAGCGGTGGAATCGCGTGCGGACGGGAATGATCCCGACCTGCAGCCGACGTTCGCGCTGTTCGGCGATGCGCGCCCAGCGGCCCACGCGGAACTGCATTACCGCCTCGCGCCCGTGCTGCTGACGCTGGCCTTCGCGCTGCTGGCCGTGCCACTCGCGCGCAGCCCCCCGCGCCAGGCGCGCTACGGCCGGATGATGACCGGCTTTCTGGCCTATGTGATGGGCATGAACCTGATGATGCTCGGCAAGGACTGGGTCGCCGAAGGGCGCATTCCGGTGCTGCTCGGGCTGTGGTGGCTGGTGCTGCCGCTGCTCGGATTCGCGGCCTGGATGTATTTCAAAGATGGCCGGGTCACCGCGCCCAAATGGAAGCGCGTGCAATGAGGCCCCTGCTGCGCATCCATGATGTCTACGTGGCCAAGGTCGTCACCGTGATGGTGCTGGCAACCTGGATGGTGCTGGTCGGTCTCGACGCGGTGATGGCCGGTGTCAGCGAGATCGGCGCCGTCGGCCAGGGCGACTACACCTACTTCGGCGCGGTGACCTACATCCTGCAGACCTTGCCGCGACGTGCCTACGTGATGTTTCCCACGGCGGCAGTCATCGGCTCGCTGATGGGGCTGGGCCAGTTGGCGGCCACGTCCGAACTCATCGCGATGCGTGCCGTGGGCTTGTCGCGCACGCGGCTGAGCGTGTCGGTCGCGCTGCCGTTGCTGGTGCTGACCGCGGTCATGGTGCTCAATGGCGAGACGCTTGGGCCGATGGCCCAGCGCAGCGCCGACAGCATGAAGTCGGCCGCGCGCTCAAGCGACATGATCGTCGGCCGGTACTCGGGCCTGTGGGCGCGCGAGGGTGACACCTTCCTCAACGCGCAGAACGGCACCGAGATCAGCGACGGCGCCGGTGCCCGGATCCAGCTGCAGGACGTGCGCCTGTTCGAATTCGCCAGCGACGGTCGCCTCGAATCGGTGGCCTATGCCAAGACCGCCGAGCATGGCGCGGGCGGCTGGTTGTTGCGGGACGTGCAACGCACCTGGTTCGAGCCGCGCGCGGTGACCCGCACCGAGGCGCTGGAAGAGCACTGGGACTCGCAACTCGATGCGACCACGCTGGCCGCGAGCGCCAGCAACATCTGGCGGCCGCGTTACATGCCCGCCAGCGAGCTGCGCGCGGGCATCGACTACCGGCATCGCAACCAGCTCGACGCCAGCGAATTCGAGGAGCACTACTGGGGACGCTGGTTCTACCCGCTCAACGTTCTGGCCCTGTGCCTGGCCGCCATTCCCTTCGCATTCGGCTCCTTGCGCAGCGGCAATGCAGGCACGCGGCTCTTCATCGGCGTGGTTTTTGCGCTGGGCTTCTGGCTGGGCCAGACGCAGGTCGTCAAGCTGGCCGCGGTCTACCACCTGGATTACCGCTTGGCTTATCTCATTCCGCCAATGGTCATGCTGACCGTCTCATGGGCCCTCTTCCGCCGCCGGAGTGGGTGAGCGCCCGTCGAGCACGCGGCATCGCCGCGTGGCGGGCGCGAACGCCCGGCGTGCTTCGCCGGGCCGGACGTGCGATCCAGTGAGTAGCCGATAAGGTGTCGGTCGAAGCCGCGCGACCGGCGTGAGCAGCTCGCGTGCTTGGCGAGGGCGACGCGGGCATTTCAAGCAGATCGTGCGCTGTAACCCAGGGCGCGGCAGAAACTTGAGCCGTCGCCCCGGCGAACGCCGGGGTCCATCTTGATCTTCTGCGCCGTCACCAAGGCCAGACTGGATCCCAGTGTTCGCTGGGACGACGGGAGGCGGGGGCAATCGCGCACGTGCGACGCCGCTCCATCGCTCGACAGCTTCACTGCGGCCGCGATGCCGTCATCCCGGCGGGCGCCGGCATGACGAGTCGGGTAGCGAGGCAGCATTCCCGCCCGGGTACCACGGCTTGGGACATGAGTCTCTCAAGCTCGGCGAATCACCCGTCCGCCGAACGCCGCTTCGCATCGCGCAGCACCCGCGTCCCGCTCGCACGGTCGTGCCAGGTCAATCGTTCGCGATCGACCCACGCCCACCAGAATCCAAGGCCGCCGGCCAGTACGGAAAACGTCGCGACGCAGAAGCGCAGCCACAATGCCGGCGTCGACGCCCTGCCGCCATCCAGCGTGCGCACACGCAGGCGCCAGGGCCGCATGCCCAATGTCTGCCCACCATTGCGCCAGCTGATGACGGCATACAGCCCGGTCACCAGCCAACACGCTGCCCACAACGCGAGCTGCAGCCCGCTCAGCGGCGCGATGTTTTCGTGCGCATCGTGGTGGCCGAGGAAGGTGAAAGCCGCGGTGAAGGCGGCGGATAACAGCAGCCACAGGGCGAGCGCCGGCCACAGGTCGTAGAACATCGCCAGCAGGCGCCAGCCGATCCATGGCCGGGGCGGTGTGGTGGGCGGGGCGGGGGCGTCGGACATCGACAAAGCATAGCTGCAGCCTCGACCGTCTAAGCTGGTGTCGATGTCCAGCCGCAGCCCTACGACCACGCCTGCAGAGCGCCGCGCCCTCGCGATCGCGCTGCCGCCGTTGCGCGATGAGGATCGCCACGACATTGAGGGGTTTCTGGATGCGTTCTGGGCCGAGCACGGCATCGCCAGACAGACCGCGGACGCATACCGGCGTGATCTGGAAGGCCTCGCGCGTTGGCGTGACGGTCGTGATGGCGGCATCGCGCATGCCGATCGCGTTGCGTTGTTCGAACACCTCGCCTGGCGCACCCGGCATGGCTGGTCGCCGCGCAGCAACGCGCGCCTGCTGTCCGCGCTACGCGCGTTCTTCGCGCACCGCCAGCGCCGGCATGGACGGATTGATGATCCCACCGCGTTGCTCGAACCGCCCAAGCTGCCGCGCTCCCTGCCCAAGGCATTGGGCGAGTCGGAGATCGACGCGCTGCTCGACGCGCCCGACATCACCAGCGTCGACGGCCTGCGCGACCGTACGATGCTGGAACTGATGTACGCCTGCGGCCTGCGCGTCAGCGAGCTGGTCGACCTGCCGGCGAATGGCGTCAACCTGCGCCAGGGCGCCTTGCGGGTGACCGGCAAGGGCGAGCGCACGCGTCTGGTGCCGCTCGGCGAGGAAGCGCAGCACTGGTTGCGGCGGTACCTCGACGAGGCCCGGCCGACGTTGGCCGGTGGCAAAGGCCTCGCGCGTGATGCCGCTGGCGACACGCCGCTGTTCCTGACCGCGCGCCGCGCGGCGATGACCCGGCAACAGTTCTGGGTGCTGGTGAAACGCCATGCCGCCACCGCCGGCATCGATCCCGCCCGCATCAGCCCGCACGGCCTGCGCCACAGTTTCGCCACCCATCTGCTGAACCACGGCGCGGACCTGCGCGCGCTGCAGATGCTGCTGGGCCACAGTTCCCTGTCGACAACCCAGATCTACACCCTGGTCGCCCGCGAACAGCTCAAGCGCCTCCACACCACCCATCACCCGAGGGGGTGAGGCGCCGTTGCTCACGCGGCATGCCGCGTAACGGCGCCGAACGCCTCGCGTGCTGCGCGAGGCCGGACGTGCGATGAAACGACTGGCCGGCAGCGACTCGATCCAGACCGCGCGGGTGCGCCGAACGCCCGGCGTGCTTCGCCGGGCGGGACGTGCGATGCAATGAAAAGCCGAGAGCAATTCGATCCGAACTGCGCGTAACGGCGCCGAACGCCTCGCGTGCTGCGCGAGGCCGGACGTGCGATGAAACGACTGGCCGGCAGCGACTCGATCCAGACCGCGCGGGTGC
>NZ_JAVDVJ010000015.1:0-84347 GCF_031456825.1 Luteimonas sp. 3794
TTGAACTCGGCCGTGAACTGCTGACGCTTGACCATGGAACACCTCCGGGACCATTGTCCCCGTTATCAGGTGTCCGAATTAGCCGGGCCACTCCAGCGTACCTATCTATGCGATAACGGAAGTGGATCTTTTTCACCGAATGCCAGTTTGACAGGCGGGGCAACTGCATCATTCTCTGAGACGCAGGAGAGCCCCGCGAAGCGGGGCTCTCTATTAGCTGGTGTTGTCTCTACGTCCGTCTAGTTCATTGTTAGACGATGCAGATGTTCGGGCCGCAGTAGGCTTGGTAATACCAATTCCCCCCTGCGCACTGCCAGAGGTGGTACCCGTTGAGCCCGTTCTCAGAGCCGTAGGTGTAGCCAGTCTGCCCATCGAACTCGCACTGCTCGAACGGCACTGCCGACGCGGTTCCAGCTGTCATCAGCAGTCCGAATCCAAGGGCTGCAGCAAACATTCCAATCTTCCGCTTCATTGCTGATCTCCGTTGAAGGAAGGTTGCCAGCTTCATTGACGGCGTCCGCGCTACAGAGCGGGGATGTCCTAGCGCCAGAGCGAGTCCTTGCCGGCATTTCCACAGTCGTTCGACAGCGCCTCATGGGGAGTAGGAAAAATCCGACTCGTGCGTAGGGATGCACCGGCCGGCGGCTGATCTGCGATATCGATACTGTGTCAGGCGAAAGTCGCTGCCTGATCAGGTCGTCGGGTAGTCCCCGATATCCGTTTTCGCTCATCGACTTAGGCCGCATTGAGCTCAAGCCTCGGGGCAATTGGTCGTCGGTTCAAATCCGGCTACCCCGACCAATAAACGCAACATCCGAACGGCCCGTGCGAAAGCGCGGGCCGTTCTGTTTGAGAGGCGTGTGCGATCGGGCTCAGGTCTGATCCAGCAGCGCGCGCGCCTCCTGGGTCAGGTCGATGTCGCCGTCTTCGGCCAGCACGGCGTAGCCGGCTTTGACGGCCCAATCGGTCTCTGATTCGGTAATGGGCGTCGTCGCGTCGATATCCCGCAGGATGCGTCGCTGGTCTTCGTTGATCGTCATGCGGGAGTCCCCTGAAGAGAAGGTCGCACCCTAGCGCTGCGGATGTCGGTGAGGCGTCTGCGCCATGCTCAGAGCGCCACCCGGTCACTCAACGCTGAACAGAACGCAGACGAACTTCGGCAAGCGATGCACATTGCGATCGGCGCTTCGTATGCTCGGCCTTCATCTTCTTGAACGGATCTGGCTGATGGACAAGCGACTCGGCGTCACGGCGCTCACCCTTGCACTTGCATCGCTGTGCGCGCTGGCACAGGCGCAGGACGCGCCGATTGCTGTGCCTGCCGCCGCAATCCAGGCCGAAACATCCGATGTCCGCGATATGGATACCGTCGTGGTCACTGGTGTGCAGCCAGGCCCGGGTCTGTGGCGCGTGCGTCGCGGGGAGAACACGCTCTACATTCTCGGCACCCAGTCGCCACTGCCCAAGGCCATCAGCTGGCGGTCGGACGAGGTCCGCGAGGTACTCGCCGACGCCGGCGTGGTGCTCGGCCCGCCCGGGGTGAGCATCGGCTCGGATATCGGCATGTTTCGCGGGCTGACGATGTTGCCCGCGGCCATGCGCGCCTCGCGGAACCCCGATGGCGCCACATTGGAGGAACTGCTGCCGGTGGAGGTGTACCAGCGATGGTCCGTGCTAAAAGCGCGCTATATCGGGCGTGACCGGGGCATCGAGCGCAAGCGGCCGGCAATCGCGGTCTACGAGCTGTATCGCGCTGCGCTCGACGCCAATGGTCTGCGCGAGGGGCGTGTGATCAGCCCCGTGCTCGACGAGGTTCTGAAAGCGCGCGGCATGACGCTGACTCCAACGATGCTCAAGGTCAAGGTCGACGATCCACGCGCAGCACTGGCCGACTTCCGCAAAGAGGGCCTGAAGCCCGAGGACGTGTCCTGCATGCGCGACACGCTGGATGTCATCGAGCGAGGACTGCCGCAGGTGGCTGCGCGCGCCAATGCCTGGGCCGTCGGGGATCTCGATGTGCTGCGGGCGACGGCCGGGCAGGGCAGTCAGGTGCGCGCCTGCATGTCCGCCCTCCTGCAGTCCGAAGCCGCACGCAAGCGGGGGCTCGACGGTCTAGAAGCGCAGGTGCGTGCGCATTGGCTGGCGGCCGCAGACGATGCGCTCGCCAAGCACCGCGTGTCGTTTGCGACGCTCTCGATCGACGATCTGTTGGGAACGGCTGGATATCTGGCGGCGTTACGGCCGCGGGTGGATACCGTGCTCGCGCCTGACGAAGCGGATGTGGTGGAGGATGAGGACGCGGCACGCTCAGGCGCCGCCACGCCTTGATCCATCCGCCGTGAGGCTGGCCGCTGCGCGGTCTGGGGGCCTCAGCCTGCGGCGGCCTGGGCACTCGCGGCAGGACGCGCTGCCAGGTCCGGCCAGCGACGCAGGACCGCGCTCTTGATGCCGTCCACGTCCAGTCCTGCTTCGGCGAGCAGATCCTCGCGGCTGGCGTGGTGCTGGAACGCATCCGGCAGGCCGAGGTGCAGCATCGGCATCGTGACGGCTTCGGCATTGAGCAGTTCGGCGACGCCCGAACCGGCGCCGCCGGCGATCACGTTGTCCTCCAGTGTCACGAAGCCCTCGTGGGTCTTCGCCAGTTCCAGCAGCAGCGTGCGATCGAGCGGGCGCACGAAGCGCATGTTGACCAGGGTGAGATCAAGTTCGTCGGCCACCACCTCGGCCGCCGGCACGATCGCGCCGAACGCCAGCAAGGCGATCCGCGCGCCGCGGCGTCGCAGTTCCGCCTTGCCGATCGGCATGGTCTCAAGCCGGGTGTCGATTGCGACACCGGGGCCGGTGCCACGCGGGTAACGCACCGCGGCCGGACCCTCATGGCGGAAGCCGGTCGTTAGCATCGTGCGGCATTCGTTCTCGTCGGCCGGCGCCATGACCACCATGTGCGGCACGCAGCGCAGGAAGCTCAGGTCGAGATTGCCGGCATGCGTGGCACCGTCCGGACCGACGACGCCGCCGCGATCGATCGCGAACAGGACGTCGAGCTTCTGCACCGCGACGTCGTGGATCAGCTGGTCGTAGGCGCGCTGCAGGAAGGTCGAATAGATCGCGACGACCGGCTTTGCGCCTTCGCAGGCCATGCCTGCGGCCAGCGTCACCGCATGCTGTTCGGCGATGGCGGTATCGAAATACCTCGCCGGATACTCCTTCGAGAAGCGCACCAGCCCCGAGCCTTCGCGCATAGCCGGGGTGATGCCGAGCAGCAACGGATCGGCCGCGGCCATGTCGCAGATCCAGCCGCCGAATACGTCGGTGTAGGTCGGTTTCTTCACACCACTCTTGGCGATCAGGCCCTTGACCGGATCGAACGGCGACACGGCGTGGTAGCCGATCTGGTCGCCCTCGGCCAGTTCGTAGCCCTTGCCCTTGGTGGTGATCACATGGAGCAGCTGCGGCCCCTTGAGACCCTGCAGCGTCTTCAGAGTGTCGACCAGCGCCTTGACGTCATGGCCGTCGATGGGGCCGGTGTAGTGGAAGCCCATTTCCTCGAACAGCGTGGACGGCACGAACATGCCCTTCCAGTGTTCCTCCCAGCGGCGCACGAACTTCGCGGTCGGGTTGTTCTTGTCGCCGAGCAGCCTCTTGCCGCCTTCGCGCAGCGCGTTGAGCGTGCGGTTGCCGGTCGCGCGGCCGAGCATCTTGGTCAGGCCGCCGACGGCTTCGCTAATCGACATGCGGTTGTCGTTGAGCACCACCAGCACGTCCGGCTCGGGCTCCATACCGCCAGCGTGGTTGAGCGCCTCGTAGACCATGCCGGCGGTCATCGCGCCGTCGCCGATCACCGCGACCACACGGCGGTCGTTGCCGGTCTGCGCGTTGGCGATCGCCATGCCCAGGGCGGCCGAGATCGAGGTCGACGAATGGCCCACGCCGAAGGTGTCGTATTCGGACTCCTCGCGCTTCGGGAACGGCGCGACGCCATCCTTCTGCTTGACGGTGTGGATACGGTCGCGGCGGCCGGTCAGGATCTTGTGTGGATAGGTCTGGTGACCAACGTCCCAGACGATCCGATCGTGCGGCGTGTCGTACATGTAATGCAGCACGGTCGTCAGCTCGATCACGCCGAGCCCGGCGCCGAAGTGGCCACCGCTCTTGCCGACGGATTCGATGAGATAAGCGCGCAGTTCGTCGGCGATCGCAGGCAGCTCGGCTTCGTCGAACTGGCGCAGGTCGGACGGCGCGTCGATGCGCGCAAGGCGCGGATATCGCGTGGAGTCGATCATCCCGCAATTGTACGCCGCGGCCCCATGACTGGCGTCATCGGCCTGTCATGCAACCGGGACTGCCAGCGGCCTTCAGCGACCGCGCAGGCGCGCGAAGAAGTTGCCCTGACGGGCCGGCGTCTCCGCCGGATCGGCCGGCTCAACGAACGGTTCGGCGTAGCCCGTGGCCAGATTCGCATTCACGAAGCGGATCACGTCTTCCTCCGCCAGCCCACTGGCGGCGACGATCTCGTCGAGGGTGGCCGGGCCCTTCATCATCGCCGTTGCAATCCGGAAATGTCGCGGATATTCCCGCTCGGTCTGGGGCCACTTGTTGAGTTGGAAGCGGGCGTCCAGATCGTGTGCGAACGTCAGCGTGGCAGTATCGGCGAGCAGGCCGCCCAGCCACACCAGTCGCAGCAACGGCTGCGGCGCGCCGGAGGCCTGCGCTTCGCGTGTCCAGGTTGCGTCATCGACTGACTCGAGTGCATCGCGCGCGATCGGCCCATCGAAGTACTGGCTCAAGGGTTTCAGCGTCGTGGGGCCGTGATACTGCTGCGCGTCGAAGTCGAGCCACAACGTCGGACCCGATTCCCGGCGATAGCGCCGCCGCCCGCGCAACACGCCGGCGCTGAGCCAGGTTGCCAGGGGCAGGGTGCGTTCGGGTTCAGGCTCCGGCGTCTGTGCGAGGTCGTCCTGCGAGCTGTCCGGCAGATGCGCCGCCTCCGCGTCGCGCATGGTCTCGACGGTATCCGTTGGAGGCGCGGTGGGGATGTCAGCGAGCTCTGGCAGCGGCGCAGTGGTGGTTTCAGCCCGCGGGATCTCGTGCGCTTGCTGCTCCTCCACCGCTGCCCCGGCATCGCTGTTGGCGGTTGCGGCGGGATTCGATGCCGGCGGCGCCTCTATATCCAGCGCGATCTCCTGGGTTGCCGCGATCTCGCGCAGCAGCGCAGCCATCGCGCGTTCGTCGAAGGGGCGCCCAAGCCGGAAATGGGTCTGTACCCGCGACGCCGAGGTCAATCCGACGATCTGTTTGCCCGCCGCGTGCAGGCGCAGCCAGCTCATCGGGCCGTACATGCTGTCCATGTCGACGATGACGTGTTCGGCATCGGGTTCGGCGACCAGCAGGAACGGTTCGCCAAGACGGGCGTTGGCGCCGGCGAATGCGGCGCGCAATGCGGTTTCGGTGGCGGTGTCCATTCCGCTCAGGGCGATGGTCAGGGGCATGCAGGCGATACCGGGCGACGCGGCGCGAGGCGCGTGATCGGTGAAGTGTATCGAGTGCCACGCATGCTGTGCAGCGCGCGCGATGCGCGATGCGCGGAATTCACCCGCGATCGCGGCGCGGCAGATGGGTGCTGAGGAAGGCCATCTGATCGGCGAGGATGTTGCGGTTGCTGAGGATCAGATGCTCGATCCAGCTCGGCCGGAACGGCACCGCCAGCAACGGCATCGAAGCCTCCTGCGGCGTACGCGCGCCCTTGCGAGAATTGCAGTGGAAGCACGCAGTGACCACGTTCTCCCAGATATCGAGGCCACCGCGCGACAGCGGTTCGACATGGTCGCGGGTCAGCGTCTGCCTGCCGGCGCGACGGCCGCAGTACAGGCACAACTGGTGGTCGCGGGCAAACAGCGAGGTATTGGTGAGTGCGGGCGTTGGATCGATCGCGCTCGGCCGGACATGGCTGCGACCGGCGATGATCGGGTGCAGATCCATCCGGCTCTGCTGGCCGGTCGCCCGGCACATGCCGCCGTGTACGGTCATGCAGGGATCGCCGAGCGTCCAGGCAACCGCGCCGCGCGCGTAGAGGCAGGCGGCGTCCTGCCAGCTGATCCAGTTCAGCGCGCGGCCGTGGGCGTCGAGTGCGAGCAGGCGGACTGCATCGCGACGTAGCGCGTGGCCAGAAAGTGTGGCGGAAACTCCGGAATCCAGCGCGTTTGCAGCGCCGGTGGGGATCAGGCGTGTGATCGCGCTGTCTGCCTCCATTGCGCCCGAGCATATACCTGATCGGTGACACTTTGTGCAACGAGCCGCGCGGCGAGACGCGCGGCTGTGATCGCGACGCGCACGCCGGATGTCAGCTGTCGAGGGCGTCGTCCGCTATCGACAACAGCGGGGCCGGACCACTCGCGATTGCGGCTGCGTGCGTCAGCGTGCGTGGCAGGAGACGACTGAAGTAGAACCGGGCCGTCTCGCGCTTGCCGGCCTTGAATGTCTCCGGACGCGAGGACGCATCGGCCACCGCCACGCTGCGTGCCCACCAGTAGGCCAGCGCCACGTAGCCGGAGAAGAACAGGTAGTCGTAGGCGGCTGCGCCGATCTCCTCGGGATCCGCGGTAGCGCGCTCGGCGATCGAACGCGTCAGCGCTTGCCATTCGCCCGCCTTCGCGCGCAGCGGTTCGATGAATTCCGCCAAGGCGGCATTGTTTGCGTGCTCGGCGCAGAAGCTTTCAATCATGCCAAGGAATACGCGCAGGCCGGCGCCTTGCAGTTGCAGGGTCTTGCGGCCCATCAGGTCCAGCGCCTGGATGCCGGTCGTGCCCTCGTAAAGCGTGGTGATGCGGGCGTCACGCGCCAACTGCTCGATGCCGTGCTCGGCGATGTAGCCGTGGCCACCGAAGCACTGCAGCGCGTGATAGGTGCATTCGTTGCCCCATTCGGTCAGGCAGCCCTTGACGATCGGTGTCAGGAAGCCGAGCAGGTCGTCGGCCTGCTTGCGCGCGGCATCGTCGGCGGCGAGCTCCGCGCTGTCGACCAACGAGCCGGCGTGATAGGCCAGCAGACGGCCGCCTTCGGTCAGTGCCTTGCAGGTCAGCAGCATGCGACGCACGTCGGGCTGCACGAGGATCGGATCGGCCGGCTTCGACGGCAGCTTCGCACCTGAGAGTGCACGCGACTGCAAACGCTCACGCGCATAGCGCAGCGCGTTCTCGTAGGCGCGCGTGGCAAGGCCCAGGCCCTGCACGCCGACGCCGAGGCGCGCGGTGTTCATCATCGTAAACATCGCCATCAGGCCCTTGTGCGGCTGGCCGATGAGGTAGCCCTGGGCGCCATCGAAATTCATCACGCAGGTCGCGGAGCCATGGATGCCCATCTTGTGTTCGACGGCGCCGCAGCGCACCGCGTTGCGTCCGCCAACGCTACCGTCGCGCGCAACCTGGATCTTCGGCACGATGAACAGCGAGATGCCCTTGCTGCCTGCAGGGGCGTCGGGGAGGCGCGCGAGCACCAAGTGGACGATGTTGTCGGTGAGGTCGTGCTCGCCGGCGGTGATGAAGATCTTGGTGCCGGTGATCGCATAGCTGCCGTCGTCGGCCGGCTCGGCGCGGGTCTTCAGCAGGCCGAGATCGGTGCCGCACTGCGGCTCGGTCAGGCACATGGTGCCGGTCCAGGTGCCGGCGATCAGCGGCTTTAGAAAGACTTCCTTCTGCCAGTCCTCGCCGTGGTGGCGCAGCGCGTTGACCGCGCCGTGCGAGAGCAGCGGGAAGTTGCTCCAGGCGAGGTTGGCCGCGTCGATCATTTCCTCGAGGCAGATGCCGATCGCATGCGGCATGTTCATGCCGCCGAATTCGGTCGGCGCGCTCATGCCCGTCCAGCCGCCTTCGACGAACTGGTCGTAGGCAGCCTTGAAGCCTTCGGGCGTCGTGACTGCACCAGTGGCCTTGTCGAAACGCACGCCCTGTTCGTCACCGCTGCGGTTGAGCGGCGCGAGCACCGTTTCACACAGCCGCGCGCATTCGTCGATCACGGCGTCGACGGTTTCGCGATTGGCGTCGTCGAAACCGAGCGACGCAAACAGGGGTTCGACCTGCAATACGTCGTGCAGGGCGAAGCGGATGTCGGTCAGCGGGGCGTGGTAGGTGCTCATGCGTCTGTCTCGCTTGTAGGCGTTTCGTTGCGTGGAAGGGGCGGCGTCAGCGCAGCACGCCGGGAAGCCCCGGTACCGGATTGAGACTGCTGTCGCGGCGTACGGTGTAAGCCCGTGCGCTGCCGCGGTCGTCTGGGGCGGCGCGGATGCTGCCCTCGAGGCGATACGCCAGCGAGCGGCCCGTGGCGAGCGCATCGGCCGCATGCAGACGGCCCTCGGCCGACGGTACGAGCGAAAGGCTCAGGATGTCGGGCGATTCGGGGCCGATGGTCAGCCCGGTCGTGTCTTCCAGCGTGCCAGCGTTGACACCATCAACGGTCAGCACGAACCGGATCGATTCGAAGCGCATCGGAATGCTGCTGTAGTTCTGCAGGCGCAGGTCCACCGACCAGTTGCCGTCAGCGCCCACGCTCAGTTGCTGGATGCTCGCGGCAGGCTCGGATACGCGACGCTGGCCCGTCACACAGGCGGCGAGGGCGCTGGCCATCAGCAGGATCGTCAGCAGTTTCCACGGTTTCATGCGCGGCGCTCCAGTTGCGGTGGAGGCCGATGTTAGCGCGTCGCCGGTCGCAAACGGCTGCGTGCAACCGCGCTGCAGCCAGGGCGCTGCACGGGTTTTCGCAAAACGGTTGCCGTCCGCGCGCCTGCCCCGTATCATGCGCCTCCCGCAGTGGCCGGGTAGCTCAGTTGGTAGAGCAGGGGATTGAAAATCCCCGTGTCGGGGGTTCGATTCCCTCCCCGGCCACCATAGATTCAAGCAAAAGCCCGCAGACATGCGGGCTTTTTGCGTTCTCGGCGCTGATAACGTGATGCGGGCGTCGCCTATCCGCGCCGTCTTGCGTGACGATGTTGGGATGCATGCCGCGGCCGTCCGCTCCGCGGAGCACTCTGCCGAGCAGTCCCAGGCACATGCAACCGGCGCGCAGCGGCCTCTCCGCGCAACGGCCCCATGTGGTTGCTTACTTCCCAGCGCGAAAAACGTGCTGTGTCACCGCAGACTCGTGGTCACGATAGGCTGGCAGTTCCGTCTGCTCCACCGGCGTTATCGGAGCGGATGTACGCCGCGCACTGCGCGACGTTTCTGGAACCGGCTAGGTCTCGACCCGTCTTGCGGCACAGCAGGGCCGGCGTTCCGCCGGCCCCGCGCAGCACTCAGCAGCAGCCGTGGTCGCCGTGGCGCGTGCCGCTGTCGGCCACCACCGCTGCGCCGGTGGTCTCGCCGCGCTGACCGGCATGGTGATGCTCGGTGATCACGCGTGCAACGCAGCTGGTGACGCGCTTGCCCATCTCGATGTGCAGGAACTCGTTGGGGCCGTGTGCATTGGAGTGCGGGCCGAGCACGCCGGTGATCATGAACTGCGCGCCGGGGAACTTCTCGCCGAGCATGCCCATGAACGGGATCGAGCCGCCTTCGCCCATGTACATCGCTGGCTTGTCGAAGAACGCGTGGCTGGCATCGTCGATCGCCTTCGCAAGCCATGGCGACATCGCCGGTGCATTCCAGCCGGTCGCGGCCTTCTCCAGGACCAGCGTGACCGTCGCGCCATTTGGCGGATCGGCCAGAAGCACCTCCTCCAGCAGGGCGCCGGCACGCTTGCCGTCGACGGTGGGCGGCAGACGCAGCGACAGCTTCACCGCCGTATGCGGGCGCAGGACGTTGCCGGCCGACTGCAGCGACGGAATGCCGTCGACGCCGGTCACCGAGAGCGCCGGACGCCAGGTGCGGTTGAGCACCAGTTCCGACAGATCTTCGGAAACCTGCCCATCCGCATTCTTCGGGAACATGGGTTGGAGCGCGCCGGCCAGCGGGAACTTGTCGTAGACCGCGGTATCGAGCACCTCGGCTGCGCGGCGCGCCTGCTCGAGGCGCTCGGCAGGTATGTCGGCATGCAGCCCGTCGACTAGGATGCGGCCGGTCGCCTCGTCCTCGATCCGTGACAACAGCTGGCGCAGCAGCCGGAAGCTCGACGGCACTACGCCGGACGCATCGCCCGAGTGCACCCCTTCGTCGAGCACCTTGACCGTCAGATTGCCGCCGGCGAGGCCGCGCAGCGAGGTCGTGCACCACAGCTGGTCGTAATTGCCACAGCCCGAGTCCAGACACACCACCAGCGAAGGTTTGCCGATGCGATCGGCGAGGTGGTCGACGTAGGCCGGCAGATCGTAGCTGCCCGATTCTTCGCAGGCCTCGATCAACACCACGCATCGGGCATGCGGCAGGCCCTGCTCGTGTAGTGCCAGGATCGCGGTCAGTGAGCCGTAGATCGCGTAGCCGTCGTCGGCGCCACCGCGGCCGTACAACTTGCCGTCGCGCAGCACCGGCTTCCATGGGCCGAGATCATCGTCCCAACCCGTCATCTCCGGTTGCTTGTCGAGATGCCCGTAAAGCAGCACGCAGTCATCATTGCTGCCGCCGTTGGCAGCGGGAATCTCGATGAAGATCAGAGGGGTGCGGCCTTCGAGGCGGACCACCTCCAGCACCATGCCGGGAATGGACTGGGCCTGCGCCCAGGTCGACATCAGTTCGACCGCGCGCTCCATGTGGCCGTTGGCGACCCAGTCGGCATCGAACATCGGCGATTTGTTCGGAATCCGGATGTATTCGACAAGCTGGGGAACGATTTCGTCCTCCCATTTGGCGCCAACGAATCGGTCGGTCTGGCTGCTGTCCATTCGGGTATCCAGTGTGCGTAAACCCCAATTCTATCGCGGAGCGCTGCGTAGGAAATTTCCTACACGCGCTCGGGCGTTCGGCTGGCTACGGTCTAGCGAGGCCGCGGATATTCTGGCTCCGTGGTGTTGGGAAGACTGGCAGTACCGGCAAGGACGAATGAATCGCCAGTCGGGAATGGATTCCACCCAATACCAAGGAGTTAGGACATGAAGTCGATCCGGGGCGTGCTGGCGTCGCTGTGCCTTTCGCTGCTGTTGGCGGGCACTGCATTCGCAAACGAGAGCGTCGATAAGGTCAACATCAACACTGCCGATGCAGCCACGCTGGCACGCGTGTTGCACAACGTGGGGCAGGCCAAGGCGGAAGCCATCGTGGCCTACAGGGATGAAAACGGGCCGTTCCGAAGCGCCGAGCAACTGGCGCAGGTGAAGGGCATCGGGCTGCGGACCGTGGAGCAGAACGTCGATCGCATCGATGTCGGCGCCACCGGATCGCAGGCAGGGGCGACACGAGCGGCGACGCCGCCCGCCGCAGCCGGTAACAAGGGGGCAGCGCAACTGCGCTGACTTCACTCCATCGCTGGGGTCTGCACAGGACGCGCAGGCATCAAGCGAGGAGCAGGAGGCTCCACGGGACCGGCAGGATGCCGTTACAGGGACGTAATCGTCGCCCGCCTCGCATTGGATGCGATGCGGGCGATCTTTTTTTTGGGCGATGGCAGTCCGAGTTGAAGCCCGAGGTGTTCACCACGCCATTGCGCCTGCACGGCGCGCGGGGCTTCGCTCGCTCGCGACGCACTGTGAGTGCGAAGGGCGGAGCGGACATCCGTTCACTGAGGCCAGCAAGCCCGGGCACGCAGGACTCCCGGCGCCGCGGACTGGACGCTGAAAAGTGTGACGCTTGTAGTGACCAAGTGCCCAGCGGCGTGCCGCCTCACCTGATGGAATACGTTTGCCCCATCAGCCGGTTCCGGGCGGCTCGCCCAAAGTCCCAGGCCAGCGTTCTAGACTTGGGGTATGAGCGCCCAGTCGTCCGGCCAATTCTCATCCATCCAGCGGATCGATGCGCACGAGGCACGGCGTCTTCGCTGGCGCAATGATCTGGGATGGACGCGGGAGATCCACGCCGAACCGGGCGCCGAGGCGGGCGTTTGGACCTGGCGTCTGTCGATCGCCAAGATCGAGCAGCCTGCGGCATTTTCCCGGTTTGAAGGGGTCGAGCGGGAGCTGATGCTGCTTGCCGGCGATGGGCTGACGTTGCGCTTCGACGACGGGCAGGTCTCGGACCTGCAGCCGCCGCATGCGCGGCTGCGTTTTGCGGGCGAGCGCGCTTTACGTGGAGAGCCAGCAGGCCCGGCGGTGAGCGCGCTGAACCTGATGTGGCATCCGGGCGACGTGGTGGCGTCGACCTGGCACCGCCCCCTGGTCGGCACGATGGTCGTGTTCGTGGATCCCGGTGATTGCTGGATGGTGCACCTGCTCGCGGGGCAGGCGCGTCTCGCCGGTATGCACATGCGGCCACTCGAACGCGGCGACACCCTGCTGCTCCGGGCGCCCGGTGGCCGTTGTCGTCATGTACTCGATGGCGGCGGGGAAGTGCTGCTGGCCCGGTTCCAGCGCGCGGCGCCCGCGGCCTGAGCCGCAGCGCACATAAGACGCCATCGCGGCAGCAGAAACGCCCGCTCCGGATCGACGGAGCGGGCGCATCGTCCTCGAGGCTTTATCCCGATGCCGAGCGAGGCACGGGATACAGCCACTTGGAGCCGGACGCTTTAGAACCGGACGTTGACGCTCAGCCAGAGGCCGCGCGCCTTGTCCTTGTTGTTGTAGTGGTCGTAATAGAGGATCTCGTCGGTGCCGTCGAAGCCCGGAGTGCCATCGAGTTCGCGGAACTCGGTGTCGTAGGTAGTGAAGTCACGATCGAGGAGGTTGTTGATGCGCCCGTTGAAGGTGACCGACTCGTTGAGCTTGAACGACGCGCCGAGGTGCAGCACCTCGTAGTCCTTGTACGTCAGCACCTCCCCGGTGATGGCATGCAGGCCGCGATAGCGCTTGGACCGGGCTTCCGCGGTCAAGAACAGGTTGAAACGCTCGCTCGCCTGCCAGTCCAGCGTGGCGTTGGCCATGTGGCGCGCGCTGTTGCCGAGCGGGAGACCTGCCTCGCTGCCGCTCTTCTGCTCGCTGTCGGTGAAGGTGTAGTTCGCGCGCAAGCCGAATGCCTCGCTGATCTGCCAGCGACCAGCGACTTCGGCGCCCTGGATCACCACCTCGTCGATGTTGACCGTCCTGCTGCTCGACGCGTAGCCGATGTCGGCGAACTCGCCGGCGCTGGTACAGGTGAGGGTGGTGCCCGGACCACAGGACTGGGACGCGATCTTGTCGTCGAAGCTGTTGTGGAACAGGGTCAGGTTGAAGTTGTGGCCGTCCGGGCTCTGCCAGTAGACCGCCAGCTCGGTGCTGGTGCTGGTTTCCGGCTGCAGATCCGGGTTGCCGAACATCGGCAGCGTGCCCTGTGCACCGAACCCGATGACACCGTCATAGAGCTGGGTGGTCTTGGGCGTCTTGAAGCCGGTGCTCACGCCGCCCTTGATCGTCCACTGCGGGCTCACGGTGTAGACGCCGTACAGCCGCGGGCTCAGGTGATTGCCGAAGATCTCGTGATCGTCCCAGCGCAGACCGGCGGTCAGTGCGAACGGCTCGGTGATGTACCAGGTGTCCTCGGCGAACAGCGAGTACATATTGTGTTCCTGCTTCAGGCCCGGCGTGCCGCTTTCGATGCCGAAGATGCCGTCGGTCAGTTCGCCCTGGATCACCTGCGTGCCGAGCACGGCGGTGTGCTCACCGGCCAGCTGGAACGGGATGTCGAGCTTGGCGTCGAGCGTGTACTGCGCGCTTTCGAGCGTGCGCTTGGGGCGCGGCAGGAACGTGGATTCCGCGAGATCGCGACGCTCGGCGAGAGACAGTCCCGCGTAGGCGCCGGTGCCGTCGATCATCCGCAGCAGTTCGGCGCGCTCGTCCACAGTGAAGGGCATCGTGCGGCCGTCGTTGTTGGTCGCCACGTGCGACAGCGAGACGAAGCTGTTGCCGAACCCCCAGCGGCCTTCGTGGGTCAGCGACCACGCGTCGCGAGTAAATTCCTGAACCGCGCCGTAGCCGACCCGGGGATTGGCACGTCGCGCCCAGGTGCCACCGTTGGCGCGGCAGGCGTTGGCATTGGCGCCGGCGGCGCCTAAGCAGAAGTTGCCGGCGGTGAAGATGCTGTTGATGTTGTCGACCGTGCCGACGGGGTATTCCTCGACGCCCTGGTCGTTGATCTTGATCGCGTTGTCGTACTCCTGGCGCGAGGTGTCGTAGTCCAGCGTCAGGCTCTGGTTCTCGGTCGGCATCCAGGCCAGCGTGATGCCGCCTGCCTTGTTGGTGTTGTCGACGGTCTTGCCGCCGCCGCCGAAGCCGAGCGGTCGCGTGCGTTCCACACCATCAGGGTCGGTGATAGGCGCGTAGACCGGATTCGATGCGTCGCGGTCGTACCAGCTGGCACGCGCGCTGAGGTTCAGCACGCCCGGCACTAGCGGGCCGGTGACGAAGGCATCGACCGTGGTGTCGTCACCGAATTCGCTGTCCTCGAACGAGCGGCTCACCGTCGACGAGCCATGCCAGGCATCGAGCACCTTCTTGGTGATGATGTTGATGACGCCCCCCATCGCGTCCGCGCCGTAGAGCGTGGACGCGGGACCGCGGATGACCTCGATGCGTTCGATCGCGTCCAGCGGTGGAATGTGGTTGAACTGGTTGCCGCCGAAGTTGTTCGGATAGATGTCGCCGTGGTTGTTCTGGCGCTTGCCGTCCACGAGGATCAGCGTGTAGTCCGAGCCCATGCCGCGCATCGAGATCGACCCCTGGCCGGTCTTGTCGCGCGTCTCGCCGACGTCGATGCCCTCGATGTCGCGCACCGCGTCCAGCAGCGTCATGTACGGACGCTTGGTCAGGTCTTCCTGGGTGATGACGCTGATGCTCGCGGGCGCGTCGGTGAGCTTCTGTTCGAAGCCGGCGGCGGTGACGACGATGGTGTCGAAGTCGGTGGCCGACGCCGCCGGGGCACTGTCGGCAAGCGCGGGCGCGGACAACAGGCCCAGCAGGGCGATGGCGAGCGGGCGACGGATCGGGAAACGGGTCATGGAGGTCTCGTTGGACGGAGTCGAAGCGCGGCGTGGCGTCGGCTGGCCGGTGTGGAAATGCAAGGGCGTGTGACCAGCCGCGCGATGCCGCGCGCCGGTTGCGCGAAGATCGGTCGGCACGCCGGCGGGGCCGGCGGACGGTTTCAGCGGGGCGGCGCCCGTCCGCGATGCTGGCGACCGCGGGATGCTGTGGGGCGCCGTGATGTTCGGACAAGGCGTGGGCGATGCGCATGCGGGCGCGATCGACGTGGGGAAGCAGGCAGCGCGGAAACGCCTGCGAGCGAAGTGGGCGCCTCGGTCGGCGTCGCGGATCGGTGCGCGGCCCGCGTCGTGCGCGCGATCGACAGGACTTCAGGGACAACCGGTACTTCGCCGCCCTGTTCAAGGGCTGGGGTCTGAGGCACCGCCTCGGTGGACAGCGTGGCGGCCACTGCAGCCGGCCCCAGCGTGGCGGCCCAGACCATCACGCACAGCAGCGCGGCCGTTGTGCCACGCAACGTTCCTGCCGCGCGCAGGCGCGCGGCGAACTGTGCGATCGATGGTCGAATGCCCTGCGGCACGTGGATCCCCCGGCAGGCCGAATGCCCGCCGAATAATCTTAACCGAGAATGATTCTCGACATCAAAGGATAACGATTCCTTTTGCGGTCAGGCCGCGCTGTCGGGCGTGTCAGTCGCGGTCGTCGCGCGTCCAGACACCGCCGTGCTCGACCTTGGTCGGAAACTTCGCCACCGGTTCATAGGCCGGTGCACACAGGGCACGGCCATCGCGTACGTCGAACTTCGCACCATGCAGTACGCATTCGATCGTGCCGGTTGCCGCATCGAATGCGCCGCCACTCGAAAGACCGAAGTCCTCGTGGCTGCACTGGTCTTCGAGCGCGTACAGCGCGCCGTCGAGGTTGAAGACGATGATCGGCACGCTGGTGATCTCGTCGAAGGTGGTGCGCATCTCACCTGGCAACAGCTCGGCAGTGGCGCAGACGAAGGTCCAGGTCTCGCTCATGGTGCAACTCCAAAAGTCTTCTCCAGTACCTCGAAGCGCAGGTCTTCGCGGCGCGGAATGCCGAAGCGGGTGTCGCCGTAGGGAAACGGCTTGTGCACGCCGGTGCGGCGGTAGCCACGGCGCACATAGAAGGCGATCAGCGCATCACGCACGTCGATGACGGCCATGCGCAGGCCGGGCAGGCGCCATTCGTCGCGGGCGATGCGCTCGCATTCGCGCAGCAGGGCGTCACCGGTGCCGCGGCCCTGCAGCGTGGGGTCGACCGCGAACATGCCGAAGTAGCCGAAGCCATCCTCGATCGCGACGTGCGCGCAGGCGAGTGGGCGACCGTCTGCGCCATCGATCACGACGACGCGGCTGTCGGGACGGACGATGTCGCGCGCCAGTACATCGGGATCGATCCGCGCGCCATCGAGCAGGTCGGCTTCCGTGGTCCAGCCGCTACGGCTGGATTCGCCGCGGTACGCGGACGTCACCAGGTTGACGAGGGCGGGGACATCGAGAGGCGAAGCGGTGCGGAACACGGGAGCGGACATGGCGGCGGTAGAAGTCGTGACGCCTGCATTATCCCGCGCTGGCTACGCGACTGCGCGCGCGGAGTCATGGTGGCGGCTTCTCAGGCTGCGTTGCAGGTGCGCAGGCGCCGCGTCACGCCAGCAGCGTGCGCACCTTGCGCAGCGCGGCGACGAAGGCGTCGACTTCGTCGTGCGTGTTGTAGAACGCGGGCGACGCGCGGCAGGTGGCGGCGACGCCGTAGAACTGCAGCAGCGGATGCGCGCAGTGCTGGCCGGAGCGGATCGCCACGCCTTCGAGATCCAGCAGCGTGGCGAGATCGTGCGCGTGCGCGCCTTCGATCAGGAACGCCACGACTGCGGCCTTGTCCGGCGCTGTGCCGAAGATGCGCAGGCCGTCGATCTCCTGCAGCGATTCGGTCAGGTGCGCGAGCAGTTCGGCCTCGCGGCATTCGACATGGTCCATGCCGAGCCGGTCGAGATAGTCGACCGCGGCGCCGAGTCCGACGAAGCCGGCGATGTTCGGCGTGCCGGCTTCGAAGCGATGCGGCGGGTCGTTGTAGACCGTCTTCTCGAAGCTGACTTCCTTGATCATCTCGCCGCCGCCGAGGAACGGCGGCATGGCCTGCAGATGCTCGCGGCGCGCCCACAGCGCGCCGGTACCGGTCGGGCCACACATCTTGTGGCCGGTGAAGGCGTAGAAATCGCAGCCGAGCGCGGCGACATCGACGCGGCGATGCGGCACGGCCTGGGAGCCGTCGATGACCGTGACGATGCCGCGCTTGCGCGCGTCGCGGCAGATCTCGCGGACCGGGCTCACGGTGCCGAGCACATTGGACACGTGGGCCAGCGCGAGCAGTTTGACGTCGGGCGTCATCGCGCGGCGCAGCGCGTCGAGATCGAGCGTGCCGTCCTCGAGAATCTCGGCCACGCGCACGCTCGCACCGGTACGCTCGGCGACGAGCTGCCAGGGCACGATGTTGGCGTGATGCTCCATGCGCGAGACGAGGATCGTGTCGCCGGCCTTCAGCCGCGGCAGCGCCCACGACCAGGCGACCAGATTGATCGCGAACGTCGTGCCGCTGCACAGGACCAGTTCATCGCTGCGCACATTGAGGAACCGCGCGAGCTTCGTGCGCGTGCCTTCATAGGCCTCGGTCGCCTCTGTACCGAGCTGGTGCACGGCGCGGCTGACGTTGGCGTTCTGCCGCCGGTAAAACCCGTCGACGGCTTCGATCACCGATGCCGGCTTCTGGCCGGTGTTCGCGTTATCGAAATAGACCAGCGGCTTGCCGTGGACCTCGCGCAGCAACAGCGGAAAGTCCGCACGCACCGCGGCCCAGTCGACGCTGCCGTCGTGCGCGACCGGCGCGCTGGGCGCATCGAACGGCGGCGTCAGCGGTGGCAGGGTGGCGCTCATACGAGCGCGAGCCCCGACAGCACGCGATCGAGGCCGGCCTCGGCGTGTGCACGCAGGGCGGGATCGGTGATCGTCGACAGCGGCTCGCGCACGAACGCGGCGGTCAGCAGGCGCTGGGCGTCCGGGGCCGGCAGTCCGCGCGAACGTAGATAGAACAAGGCCCCCGGATCGAGCTGGCCGACGGTCGCGCCATGCGCGGCCTGCACCTCGTCGGCGTGGATCACCAGCACCGGCTGGGTGTTGATCTCGGCCGTGGGCGACAGCAGCAGGTTCTTGTTCGACAGGCGGGCGTCGGTACCGTCGGCGCCGGCATCGATGGTGATGCCGCCATGGAACACGACGCGACCGCGCTGGTCGCCGATCCCCCGCCACTTGAGTTCACAGGCGGTGTTCTTCGCTATGTGGCGGATGCCCAGACGCGTATCGACGTGCGCGCGGCCGCCGGCCAGCAGCACACCGTTTGCGGTCAGACGCGCGTCGTCGCCGAGCAGGCGCACATCGAGTTCGTGACGCGACAGCGCGCCGCCGGCCTCGACATCGACGCGGGTGTAGACCGATGCGGTCTGCAGTTCGGCATCGGTACGCAGGAAGCTGGTCGCGCCATTGCCGCGGTGCTGCAGGCGGACGTGGTGCAGCTCGGCGCGGTCGGCGACACGCACCGAGATCACGGTGTTGTCGAGATGGCGGTGCGCCCCGGCGTCGAGGTGATGCTCGACCAGGGTCAGCGACGCGCCTTCGCCGAGCGTGATGTGGTGGCGCAGATGCCAGGCGAGGTCGCCCTCGGCAGGCGCGCCGACGAACACCAGATGCACGGGCGTCTCGACGCGGGCACCGGCCTCGATGGAGATCGACGCGCCGTCACGGGCGAGTGCGCCGTTGAGGCGGGCGAACACGGCGTCGTCGCGATTGTCGATCTGGGGCAGCGTGCCGGCATCGGCGAGCGTGCCGATCGACAGGCCGGCGACGGTGGCGCCCGCATCGGACAGCGCTGCGGACAGGCGACCGTTGACGAAGACCAGGCGCGGCGCGGGAATCGCGGCCAGCAGATCCGCATCGACGGCAGTATCGGCCTGCGGCACGACGAAGCTGCGACGCTCCAGTGCGCGCAGCGAGGTGTACTTCCAGGCTTCGCTGCGCGGGCCGGGCAGGCCGGTCACGAGCGTTGCGTCGAGGGCCGCGCGACGTGCGGCGTCGCCCTCGAATCCGGCGGCGAGAGAGTCGAGCAGGGCGCTCATCAGAGCCCGCCCCCGGCTTGAACGGGGGCAGTGATCTCCGGCGCAACGCGGTCCTTGATCCAGGTGTAGCCCTTCTCTTCGAGCTGCAGCGCGAGCTCCGGACCCCCGGTCTGCACGATGCGGCCGTCGGCCAGCACGTGCACGACGTCGGGCTTGATGTAGTCGAGCAGGCGCTGGTAGTGCGTGATCACGATGAAGGCGCGCTCACTCGAACGCAGCGCGTTGACGCCGTCGGCGACGTTCTTCAGCGCGTCGATGTCGAGGCCCGAGTCGGTCTCGTCGAGGATCGCCAGCTTCGGCTCCAGCACGGCCAGCTGGAAGATCTCGTTGCGCTTCTTCTCGCCGCCCGAGAAACCCTCGTTGACGCCGCGATGCAGCAGGCGATCGTCGAGGTGCAGCACAGCCAGTTTCTCGCGCACCAGCTTGAGGAACTGCATCGAATCGAGTTCTTCCTCACCGCGCGCCTTGCGCTGCGCGTTGAGTGCGCTGCGCAGGAAGTAGGTGTTGTTCACGCCCGGAATCTCGACCGGATACTGGAACGCCAGAAACACGCCTGCCGCGGCGCGCTCTTCGGGTTCGAGCGCCAGCAGGTCCTGGCCTTGGAGCGCGACCGTGCCGTCGGTGACCTCGTATCCGTCGCGACCGGCGAGCAGGTTGCCCAACGTCGACTTGCCGGCGCCGTTGGGCCCCATGATCGCGTGGACTTCGCCCGGCTTCACGTGCAGCGAAAGGCCCTTGAGGATTTCGCGCTCGTTGATGGAGGCGTGGAGGTTGTCGATATTGAGCATGGGTGTCGAAATTCGAAAAAGAGAAAGAGAAAGAGAACCGGCGCGATAACGCTGCGTCGAAGAACGTGTGCATTTGCCGGCCCCGTGGGCCGGCCGCGGCGTCAGCCGACCGAGCCTTCCAGCGACACGTCGAGCAGCTTCTTGGCCTCGACGGCGAACTCCATCGGCAGTTCGCGGAAGACCTGCTTGCAGAAGCCGTCGACGATCAGGCTGACCGCGTCTTCTTCGCTGATGCCGCGCGTGCGGCAATAGAACAGCTGGTCGTCGCTGATCTTCGAGGTGGTGGCCTCGTGCTCGACGGTCGCACCGGGATGCTTGACCTCGATATACGGGAACGTGTGCGCGCCGCACTGCTTGCCGATCAGCAGCGAATCGCACTGGGTGTAGTTGCGCGCACCCTCGGCGCCCGCGCCGATCTTGACCAGGCCGCGATAGGTGTTCTGCCCGCGACCGGCGCTGATGCCCTTGCTGACGATTTTCGACTTGGTGCGCTTGCCGACGTGGATCATCTTGGTGCCGGTGTCGGCCTGCTGACGATGATGGGTCAGCGCGACCGAGTGGAACTCGCCGCTCGAGTCGTCGCCGAGCAGCACGCAGGACGGGTATTTCCAGGTGATCGCAGAACCGGTTTCGACCTGGGCCCAGACCACGCGGCTGCGGTCGCCGCGACATTCCGCGCGCTTGGTCACGAAGTTGTAGATGCCGCCCTTGCCGTTCTCGTCGCCGGGATACCAGTTCTGCACCGTCGAATACTTGATCTCGGCGTCTTCCAGTGCGACCAGCTCGACGACCGCCGCATGCAGCTGGTTCTCGTCGCGCATCGGCGCGGTGCAGCCTTCGAGGTAGGACACGTAGGCCTTGTCCTCGCAGATGATCAGCGTGCGCTCGAACTGGCCGGTGTGGCCGGCATTGATACGGAAGTAGGTGGAGAGTTCCATCGGGCAACGCACGCCCTTGGGAATGAACACGAAGCTGCCATCGGAGAACACGGCCGAGTTCAGCGCGGCAAAATAGTTGTCGCCGACCGGCACCACGCTGCCCAGATACTGCTTCACCAGCTCCGGATGATCGGCGATCGCCTCGGACATCGAGCAGAAGATCACGCCCTTCTCGGCGAGCTCCTTCTTGAACGTCGTACCGACCGAAACCGAATCGAACACCGCGTCGACGGCGACGCCGGCGAGCCTGGCGCGCTCATGCAGCGGCACGCCGAGCTTGTCGTAGGTGTCGAGCAGCTCCTGCGGCACGTCGTCGAGCGAGGCGTACTTGGCCTTGGGCGCGGAGTAGTAGCTGACCGACTGGAAATCGATCGGCGCGATCGACAGCTTGGCCCAGTGCGGCACCGGCATGGTCAGCCAGTGGCGGTAAGCCGCCAGGCGCCATTCGGTCATCCACTCGGGCTCTTCCTTCTTCGCCGACAACGCGCGGACGACGTCCTCATCAAGACCGGGCGGAAAGCTGTCGGACTCGATGTCGGTGATGAAGCCGGCGTCGTAGCGACGGCCGAGCTGCTCGTGGATTTCTGCGTTCGCAATCGGTTCTGCGATGTCGGTGGCCATGGGGGCTGCCTACTGTCTATGCGGAAGCGAGGCGGGCGTCGATACGCTTCGCGTCGGCTTCGGTGGAAAGGGGGGTGGCGCGCGCATCGCCGAGCATCTGCGCCAGCGTCACGCTGCGCAGCGCATTGGCGACGACGTCGTTGATGCGCAACCAGTTGGTGCGCACGCCGCATTTGGCGGAAATGCCGCACTGGCCGTCGTGCAGGCTGCACTCGGTCATCGCCAGCGGACCTTCCATGGCTTCGATGATCTCGACCAGGCTGATCGCCGTTGCCGGACGCGCCAACCGGTAGCCGCCGTTGGTGCCGCGAAAACCCTCGACAAGACCGGCCTGTGCCAGCGGCTTGAGCAGCTTACTGACCGTCGGTGACTCGAGCCCGGCCTGGTCCGCCAGGTCGGCCGCACTCATGACCGTCTCCGGCCGTGCGGCCAGCACGGTCAGTACAACGGTGGCGTAATCGGTGAGCTTGGTGACACGGAGCATTGCGGGCGGGGGCGACCGGACGAGCGTCGTAGGAAAGCGGACCAAAATTGTACGCTTTTGGGTCCGACAGCTCAATGAGACCGGCGGCCTGCGTTCATCGCATCAAGTGGCGGGAGACGCGTGCACGCTGGCGGGTCGCCGGCTTGTTGGCCACAATGCGGACTCACTCCGCCGTGGAATCCGCAATGCCCAAGCCGCCGAAGAAGCCCAAGACGCCGAAGAAGATCGAGGCGCGTCTGTCGAGCATCCACGGCAATGGCGTGTTCGCGACCGAGGCCATCGCCAAGGGCGAGCGGATTGTCCGTTACAAGGGGCGGCTGCGGACGCACGACGAGGTCGATGCGGCGTATGGCGACGTGGACGAAGACGGTCACACGTTCCTGTTCACCCTCAATGACGAGTACGTCATCGACGCCAACGAGGACGGCAACATCGCGCGCTGGATCAACCACAGCTGCGCGCCGAACTGCGAGGCGGTGGTGCAGGAGGATCCGAAGGACCGCCGGCACAAGGACAAGGTCTTCATCGAAGCGACGCGCGCCATCGCGGCGGGCGAGGAACTGGCCTACAACTACGGCATCACCCTCGCCGAGCGGCACACGCCGAAGCTCAAGAAGCTCTGGGGCTGTCGGTGTGGTTCGAAGAAGTGCACGGGCACGATGCTGCAGCCCAAGAAATAATGTCGTCTTCCGCGTAGCGGAGGATCCCTATGCCCTTCTCCCTGTGGGGTGAAGCGACACGTTTGCGAGCCACTGGCTCGTGTGGCGGTGAACGCCCTCGCGGCTCGCGAGGGCCGGGGGCGCGAAGCGCGGGAGGACCGTCGGCGGATGCCGATGGTGGGGTGAGGGACGGGGCTTTACCGAACGCGTTGCTGCTGGCTTCAGTCGGTGACGTCAAAAGCCCCTCACCCCAACCCCTCTCCCAAGGGGAGAGGGGCTTAAACATCACGGCGCCGAAGACACTTCCCGCAGATCCGCGGACGCGATCCGCCAGGTGCGCTGCGCATCGTTGGCCCCGTCGACCATCGCGCGGCGCAGGACGTAGCGGCCTTCGAAACGGCGGCTGCTGCCGTTGATCTGCTGGGCGCGGAGCGACACCGGCACTTCGATGAAGCGCGAGCCGGCGGCTGCTTCGACCGCGCCGGGCGTGCCGATGTCGACCATCACCACCGAGGTATCGCCGAAGCCTGCAGCGAACTGCTCGGGCGACTGCCCGCTGGCGCGGCCACCGTCCGACCATAGTGCGTAGGCGCGCGCATAGTCGACTGCGTTGATCGCCGCGTAGTAGGTGCGGATGACCGCCGCCGCTTCTTCGGGCGTCGGCTCCGGCCCGGTAACTGCGGCCTCGCCTGGCACGCCGGTGAGACCGGTCTCTGGATTGTCCTCGAGCGGCAGCAGCGCGTTTTCCTCGATGCCGGCTTCGGGTAGCGGCTGTTCGCCGCCAAGCGGAATATTGCCCGGTCCTGGTTCACCGCTCAGGCCGGTGACGCCGCCCGCATTCTGTTGCGGCTGCGGAAGAGGCCCATCGGCCGTCTGGCCGGACGCTGCAGCATCGGCATGTGCCCCATCGCGGTTGCAGGCGCCGAGCACGCACACCAGCGCGAACGTGGTCGCCAGTACTGCGCCACGCCGCATGAAACCGCGGTCAGCGCGCAAGGTGCACCACCACGCGGCCATCGGTGATGTCGACGTTGCCGATGCGCTTGCCCGAGGGCAGCTTCGACAGCAGATCGTCGTCGAGGCGATAGACCGGCTCGCTGCGCGCGTACTCCGACAGCAGGCTGTTGACGATGCCGCGCGCGCCGCCCTTGAGCAGGGCGCTGGAGCCGGGCAGATCGAACTGCAACAGTTCGGGATCCTCAAGGTGCAGGCCGCGGGTCGCGGGGTCGTAGCGCAGGCCACTCACCAGAGCGAGGCGGCCCGGACGATCGTCGGCGGCTACACCACCCACGCCGAGGTCGAAATCCAGCCGCAGCCGGCGATCACCTTGCGGAATCGTCAGGCGCGGGTTGTCGAGCGTGACCGAGACCAGGCCGCCGAGCTTGTCGAACGTGCGCGGAAAGCGCGTGTCGAGCTGGCGCTGCAGTTGCGGCGCCGTGAACGCGACCTGGTCGTTGAGCCAGGCCGAGACCACGCCGAGCGAAGTGCAGGCAGTGACGACGAGCAGCAGCAGGGCTGCAGCGGACAGATGCAGGGGACGGCGCATGGCACGCTCCGGAACGACGATGGAGGCACCCTACGCAGGTGCTGTGAATACGGGATTAGCGGCCCATCAGTCCGGGGCGGGCGCCAGCGGTCGGCGGTGCGGCTGCAGCCACGCGAGCAGCAGCCCGAGCAGCAGCATCGCGATGACGTCGAAGACGATCTGCTTCAGCGACAGCGCCAATGGAAATGGCTGGCCCGCATGCGCGAGCAGATGCCAGGGCACGAAGGAAACCAATGCGATCGCGAGGCCGAAGCGCGCGCCATGCCAGCGTTTGCTGCGATGGGGCGGCGGCAGCCAGCGGTAGAGCCAGGTCATTGCCAGTCCCAGCGACAGGTAGGCGAGCAGAATCCAGCCGACCTGTGCGTTCGCGTCGGACTGTGGGCGGAACAGATGGGCGAGAGCGAGATAGTCGTCGCGCAGCAGCAGGCCGTGCACGAAAAAGCCCAGCGCCAGCGCGGTGGCGGAGATCGTGAAGCCGCAGATCCAGAACCGTTTGTCCATCACAGGGTGTCCGAAGAGTCGTGTCGCGTGGATCAGGTTAGCGTTGCGCGGGTGACGGATCGATGGACGCCGCAGTGATGCGCCAGGCCTCGCTGTCTCGGCGCAGATCGTAATGCCCGGTGTAGCGTCGCAGCGGTCCCTGCCCGCCGATGCGTAGGCGCGCCGGTACGCGCAGCGCTGTGGGCACCGATGCGGCATCCAGCGGCTGCGGGCGTTCGTTGTCGATGCGCACCCCGGTCACGCCTTCGAGCGTACGCAGATCCGCCTCGCCCGGCGTCGCGGGACGGCCGTGGATCCACAAGGCATCGGCTTCGCTGCGGTCGTCCTTGAACAGCGCGGCGAGATAGGCATGCACGGCTGACACGGCGTCACGCATCGCGGCGTCGTGCGCCGCGCGCAGTTCGGCGCTTGCGGCTGGCGTGGTACAGACAGGTGATGCGCGGCTCGGTCCGATGTCGCAGCTGAAGGCGCATCCGGCACCGGCACGTCGGCCGCATTGCGGCGCAGGCCCTCCTGCAACGCGACGGCGATGCCGAGCAACACAATGGCCGCGATGACCAGCCACCAGGCGCGATGCGACATCCGATGTTCCCCGTGCGCCGCATGCGCGGCATCTTCACGGATGCTAGCGCGCCGCGTCGCCGTTGTCGGCACCGTGCGCGCGCAATAGCGGCAGCGGATCGAACGCGCCATCGCTGGCGTAGACGCCGTAGTGCAGATGCGGCGGCGTGCCGCGCGCGTTGCCGGTATCGCCGACGACGCCCAGCGCATCGCCGGGTCGCACGAGATCGCCGACTTCCAGAAGATCCGCGAAACCATCGAGATGCGCGTAGTAGTGGCGCTGTCGCCCCGGGCCCATGACCCAGACCTGCTTGCCGCCCAGGCCGCCCTCGCGCACGCCAACGACGAGCCCATCGGTCGTGCTGCGCACTGGGGTGCCGCGCGGTGCAAAGATATCCACGCCCTCATGTTGCCGGTCGCGTCCGCGCGGCGCGCCGTAGGTATCGGCAACGCGCGATGCACGCACGCCGTCGACCGGCATCGGCAACGAGTCCGGTGCAGGCGCTGCCGAGAGCGCGGCGATCGCGCGCGGCTTCGCCATGAAGGGCTGGTGCCAGGCCCAATAGCCGGCGGCCCCGAACAAGGCCGCCCAGAACACGAAACGCAAGGTCGCGCGCAGCTGCGGCGTGTAGTCGCGACGCGGCTTGCGGGTGGACTTCGGTGCGACCGGCGGTGCGGACTCGGGTGTGGGATCGGGCTCGGACATGGCGTCAGGGTCGCAGGCCGCGCGCGAAGCCCGAGTCAGTGCGCTGGTCAGCGCAATGCAGAACGGCCTGCACAGGGCAGGCCGCTTCGGAGCTGCGAAGCGGGCTCAGCGCGCTTCGGCGTTCGCCTTCACTTCCTGCTCGAGGCGCATCTTGAGCTCGGGTGCGAGCTTGAGCTGGCGTGCGAGTTCGTCGAGATAGCTGCGTTCCATGAAGCTGGTCTCGTCGGCCACGAGCACGCTGGCCAGATACATCTCCGAGGCGATCTCGGGCGTGGTCGCGGCGCTGGCGACTTCGGCAGGATCCAGCGGCTTTTCCAGTTCCGCATGCAGCCAGCGCTGCACGTCGGCGCCCTCGTCGATGCGCTTGAACTCGCCTTCGATGACCTCGCGCTCGCGTGCATCGATATGGCCGTCGGCCTTCGCGGCGGCGACCAGTGCCTTGAGGATCGCTTGGCTGTGGATGTCGACCTGCGGCGCGGGCAGACGATCGACAGTCTGTGGCGGCACGGCAGGCGCGCCGGCCTGCTGCTTCTGGTAATCACCGTAGGCCTTGTAGGCCATGACGCCGATCGCCGCGAGGCCGCCATACGTCGCGACCTTTCGCGTCTTCTTGTTCTTGCCGAGCAACAGGCCCAGCGCGCCGCCGGTGGCCGCGCCCTTGCCGAAATCCGCATTGAGCAGGCTGCTGCCCGGCTTGCCGCCGGCCTGCGAGGTGAGCAGATGATTGAGAAAACCCTGGAAGCTCATCGTTCGATATCCATCGGTCGGGAGAAAACGGCGCCGAGCATGCGGCGGGATACGTTCACCGGATGTGCACGGTTTCCGGCCGCTACCCCGATCATTCAGAAGCGGATCGCCGGGCGTGTTCGAGGTAGACGAACGAATCTCTCGACACGACAGCCGCAGTCCCGCACACCCCCAAACGAAATCGGGACGGCCAAGGCCGTCCCGATCGAAAGACACGTAGCGCCCTGGATCAGGCGGCGGCGTCCTTGAGCTTCTTGAGCGGGCGCACCTTGACCTTGACCGAGGCGGGCTTGGCGGCGAACCACTGCTCTTCCTTGGTGAAGGGGTTGATGCCCTTGCGCTTCGGCTTGGCCGGCACGCTGACCGACGTGATCTTCAGCAGGCCGGGAAGCGTGAACGAACCCGCGCCCTTCTTGCTGATCGAGCCGTGCACGGCGCCTTCGAGCGCTGCGAACACCGCGCGCACGTCCTTCGCCACGACGCCGGTGGATTCGGCGATGTGCGCGACCAGGCCCGACTTGCTCAGGGCTTCCTTGATCGGCTTCGGTGCTGCCGGCTTAGCGGCGGCGGCCTTCTTCGGCGCAGCAGCCTTCTTGGCCGGGGCTTTCTTGGTGGGGGCCTTCTTCGTTGCCATGAGCGTGTGGTTCCCTCGTCGAGTAGTGATTGAGTTGTCCGGGCCGAGCGAGCCGGCTAGCGGAATGTAGGGCATCGTGGCACGTGCGCCAATAGGAAACCGCAAAAAAACAGGGCTTTTGCGTTTCCCGGTCCTATCGCGCGCTGCGACGGCGTGGCGGCCAGAGCACCCAGGCGCCCGCGACCACCAGTGCGAGCACACTGTAGGCGGCGACGAAACTCCACCAGGGCGCCTCGAAAAACAGCACCCGCGACAGCCAGTGGGCGACGAAGGATTCGGTGTAGACCTGCTGTCCTGCGCGCGTGCGCAGCCACTGTTCCCAGATCGTCAGCGGGCACAGGCGACCGAGCCAGGCCTGCAATGCGATCACCACGACCAGCGCGACATGCAGCCAGCGCAACCACCGGCGCCGCACCCACTGCCAGCCGCGCGGACCGCCGACGAGCAGGGCGAGTGTCATGGCGACGACGAAGACCGCGATGCCGACATGGACGACGAGCACGGCATCGGCAAGCGCGGCGGCGAGGGCAGGTGAAAGTGTCATGGCCGGATCATCGTGCATCCGCCGTAGACGTGCAGGTGTTGCGTCGCATCACAGGGACGCGCGCGTAACGGGTAGGGGTCTAGGGTGCGTGGTCCAACTCTCGAGGAGCAAGCACATGGGTATCGCCCGTCACGCCACCGCCCACTGGTCCGGTGATCTGAAGTCCGGCAAGGGCACGTTGTCGACGCCGCAGAGCGGCCTGATGTCGGATACGCGCTATGCGTTCAGCAGCCGATTCGGCGACGAGAAAGGCACAAACCCCGAGGAGCTGATCGCCGCCGCGCATGCGGGCTGCTTCACGATGGCGCTGTCGGCCAAGCTCACGGAAGCGGGCTTTCCGCCCGAATCGTTGGACACGCGCGCCGACGTCGACCTGTCGATGGACGGCGGGCCGCAGATCAGTGCGATCCGTCTGAAGACCCGCGCCAAGGTGCCGGGCATCGATGCGGCGAAGTTCCGTGAGATCGCCGACGACGCCAAGCAGAACTGCCCGGTGTCGAAGGCGCTCTCGGCTGTGCCGCTGTCGCTGGACGCCGAACTCGAAGGCTGAGTGCGGCACACGCCGCCGCGTCGGGCAACCGGCGCGGCGTTTTCGTGTCTGCGGTGTCGGGCGTGCAGGCCACGCATGCGCAGGCGCGGGCGCGTCGATCACAGCGGATGTTTGTAGGAGCGCGCTTGCGCGCGATTCCGATCTCATTGGGCAAACGCAATCGCGCGCAAGCGCGCTCCTACAGTGGGCCGCTCAGCGCCAGTCGATCGTCCCGCGCACGACGGTCTGCACACGACCACCGGACCAGACATCGCCGTTGCCGTCGACGTGCAGTTCGATGATCGCGTCGTGGCCGACTTCGCGGCCCTGGCTGATGCGGTAGCGGCCATCGCTGCCGGGCAGGGCATCGCGATCGGCCAACCATGCAGCCAGGGTCGCGTTCGCGGCGCCGGAGGCGGCGTCCTCGAAGTGTCCGGTCGACCCGACGAAGGCGCGCACCGCGAGGTGATGCACCGGATCGTCGGAACGCGCGAATGCGCACAGGCCCATGCTGCCGGTGGCCTCGGCCAGCGCGCCGATCGCAGCCCAGTCCGGTATCGCTGCGCGCAGCTCGGCTTCGCTCGCCAGCTCGGCCAGCCACCAGCGGCGGCCGCCGTCCATCAGCACGGGCGGCAGGTCACCGAGTGGCATCGCGGCGAGGACGTCACGCAGACGCGGATCCTCCGCCGATGCGGTCTCAATGACCGACGCACGCGGCGTGCGCACAGCGATCGTGCGGGTTTCGCCGTCGCCCACGACTTCCAGCGGCAGCTTGCCGGCGATGCCGTCCTGCACCAGCAGGCCATCGCGCGGTGTGGCGAGCCCGGCTTCGAGCACGACGTGTGCGGTGCCGACGCTCGGGTGGCCGGCGAACGGCACTTCACGGCGCGGCGAGAACATGCGGATGCCGTAGCTGGCGTCGTCGGACGTGGCCGGGAACACGAACGTGGTCTCGGGCAGGCGCGTCCAGCGAGCGATGGCCTGCATCGCGGCGTCGTCGAGGCCTTCGGCATCGAGCACCACGGCCAGCGGATTGCCGGCACCGGGCCGGTCGGCGAATACGTCCACCTGGACGAAGCGGCGGGAAGTCATGGCGGGGGCGTCACGTGGCGCGACAGTGTAGCGGCCCGTTCACCACGCGAATGTCCCGCGGATGACCGCCTGCACCGCGCCGCCGATCCATACCTCGCCGGCCGGATCGATTTCGATCTCGACGCGTCCGTCGCGGCCCAGCTCGCGACCCTGGCTGGCGATATAGCGGAGCACGCGGCCGTCCTCGGCCCGGTCCATATGCAGCCATGCGGCGATCGCGGCGTTCGCGCTGCCGGTCACCGGGTCCTCGGGAATGCCGTCGGCCGGGCAGAACGCGCGGACGGCCAGTTGGTGGTCGGCGGCGTCGCTGCGCCCGCAGATCGCGAGGCCCACGGCATCGCTGGCCAGGCACAGCGCGGCGATCTCCGCCAGCGGTGGCGCAAGCGCGCGTACGGCGGCGGACGTACCGAGATCGACGCACCACCAGCGTGGACCGTTGTCGAGCAGCGCATGCGGCGCCTCAAGCGCGCCGAGCGCCTGCAGCGCAGCGTCGAGCTGCGCATCGATGCCGTCCGGAGATGCGCGATGCACCGCGCGCGGCGCGCGCACGCTGGGCAGCGTGTGGCCCTCGCGACTGTCGATGCGCACCGGCAGCAGACCGGCCGCGCATTGCTGCACAAGCGCCCCGGCGCGCGGTGTCGCAAGGCCTTGATCGAGCGCCGCCCACGCCGCGCCGACGCTGGGATGGCCGGCAAACGGCAATTCCTGACGCGGCGTGAAGATGCGCACGCGGTAATCGGCGTCGGCATCGGGCGGCAGCAGGAAGATGGTTTCCGACAGATTGGTCCAGTTCGCGATGGCCTGCATCGCCGCGCCGTCGAGCCCGTCGGCATCGACCACCACGCCGAGCGGATTGCCGGCGCCGGGCCGGTCGGCGAACACGTCCAACTGCAGGTAACGACGTTGCATCGGGGTCTCTCGGGTGGCTGGGGGTTGCTTTAGAATCGCCTGTCATCGCGCGCGTTGTCACCGCATGTCGGTCTTCGCCCCTGTTTTCGTCCTCCATCCGAGACCCCACCTCGATGTCCTCACCCTCTGACGATCGCTGGATCGTGCTCAAGTTCGGCGGCACTTCGGTGTCGCGTCGCCACCGCTGGGACACCATCGGCCGGCTGGCGAAACGCCGGGCGCAGGAGCAGGGTGCGCGCGTGCTGGTGGTGGTGTCGGCGCTGTCGGGCGTCACCAACGAGCTGACCGCGATCGCAGATGGCGCGGCGGATTCGGCCGCGCGCGTCGCCGCGCTGGTCGAGCGGCACCGCGCGTTCGTTGCCGAACTCGAACTGGATGTCGATGCGGTGCTCGGCGCGCGCCTCGCTGCCTTGCAGGCGCTGACCATCGATGCACGCGCGGCAACGCGCACGCTCGACTGGCAGGCCGAGGTGCTGGGGCAGGGCGAGCTGCTGTCCTCGACGATCGGCGCGGCCTACCTCGCGGCGCAGGGCCTGGATTTCGGCTGGTGCGATGCGCGCGACTGGCTGGACGCAGTCGCGCTGCCGAACCAGAGCGACTGGGCCTCGCGCCTGTCGGTGAACTGCCAGCGCGAGCCTGCGGCCGACTGGCGCACGCGGTTCGCCGCGCAGGCGCCGCGGATGCTGCTGACCCAGGGCTTCATCGCCCGCCATGGCGACGGCGGCACGGCGATCCTCGGACGCGGTGGTTCGGACACCTCGGCGGCGTACTTCGGTGCGCTGCTCGGCGCGCGCCGCGTGGAGATCTGGACCGACGTGCCCGGCATGTTCAGCGCGAACCCGCGCGACGTGCCCGATGCTCGCCTGCTTGCGCGGCTGGATTACGCCGAAGCGCAGGAAATCGCGACCACCGGCGCCAAGGTGCTGCATCCGCGTTCAATCAAACCCTGCCGCGACGCTGGCGTGCCGATGGCGATCCTCGACACCGAACGTCCGGACCTGCCGGGCACCGCGATCGACGCGAGTGCCGAGCCGGTGCCGGGCGTCAAGGCGATCAGCCGCCGCAACGGCATCGTGCTGGTGTCGATGGAAGGCATCGGCATGTGGCAGCAGGTCGGCTTTCTCGCCGACGTGTTCGAGCGCTTCAAGCGCCACGGCCTGTCGGTCGATCTGATCGGCTCGTCGGAGACCAACGTTACCGTGTCGCTGGATCCCAGCGAGAACCTCGTCAGCACCGATGTGCTGGCGCGGCTCAGCGACGATCTGGCCGAGATCTGCCGGGTCAAGGTCATCGCGCCGTGCGCGGCGATCACCCTGGTCGGCCGCGGCATGCGCTCGCTGCTGCACAAGCTGTCGGATGTCTGGGCCACGTTCGGCAAGGAGCGCGTGCATCTGATCTCGCAGTCGTCGAACGATCTCAACCTGACCTTCGTCATCGACGAGGCCGACGCCGACGGTCTGCTGCCGGTGCTGCATGCCGAGCTGATCGACAGCGGCGCGATGCCGGTCTTTGATGACACCGTGTTCGGCCCGAGCTGGCGCGAGATCGCCCATGGTCGCCGCGAACGCGCGCCGCAGTGGTGGCAGGGCGCGCGTGAATCACTGCTGGCACTGGCCGAACCCGGCCGGCCGCACTACGTCTATCACCTGCCCACGGTGCGCGAACGCGCCGCCGCGCTGGCCACAGTGGATGCGATCGACCGCCGCTTCTTCGCGATTAAGGCCAATCCGCATCCGGCGATCCTGCGCACCCTGGTCGATGCCGGCTTCGGGCTGGAGTGCGTCTCGCAGGGCGAGCTCGAACACGTGTTCGCGGTGCTGCCGGATCTCGACCCCGCGCGCGTGCTGTTCACGCCGAGCTTCGCGCCGCGCGCCGAGTACGCGGCCGCCTACGCGCGCGGCGTCACGGTGACCGTCGACAACGTCGAAGGGCTACGCAACTGGCCGGATGTCTTCCGCGGCCGCGACCTGTGGCTGCGTCTCGATCTGGGCCGCGGCGACGGCCACCACGCCAAGGTCGTCACCGGCGGTGCGGCGTCGAAGTTCGGCCTGCCGCTCGGCGCGTTCGACGCGTTCCTGATCGCGGCCGAAGAGGTCGATGCGCGCATCACCGGCATCCACGCCCATCTGGGCAGCGGCATCGAGACCGTCGCGCACTGGCGCGAGGTGTATGCGGAACTGGCTGGTTTTGCGGATTCGGTCGGCACCGTCGACACGATCGACATCGGTGGCGGTCTGCCGATTCCGTATCGCCCCGACGACGTGCCGTTCGACATCCCGGCCTGGGCCGCGGGCCTAGCGGCGATCAAGGCCGAGTACCCGCGCTATCGCCTGGCGATCGAGCCGGGCCGCTACCTCGTCGCCGAAGCCGGCGTGCTGCTGACGACCGTGACCCAGGTCGTCGACAAGCTGGGCACGCGCCGCGTCGGCGTGGACGCGGGCATGCACAGCCTGATGCGGCCGGCGCTGTACGACGCCTGGCACGGTATCCACAACCTGACGCGCCTCGACGACGCGGACGAGACGACGGTCGAGATCGTCGGCCCGATCTGCGAATCGAGCGACGTCTTCGGCACGCGACGCCGGCTGCCGGCCGCGACCCGCGAAGGCGACACCGTGCTGATCGCCGACGCCGGTGCCTACGGCTTCGTCATGGCCAATACCTACAACCTGCGGCAGCTGCCGCAGCAGGATGTTCTGGAATGAGTGTTGTCTTCGACCGCCATGCGGTCCGCAGCTTCCGCTTCATCGATTGCGACCTCGACGCCGCGACCGGCGTCGCGCGTCTGCGCTACGCCTTCGACGACGGCCCCGAGCTGATCGAAACCGTCACCGTGCCGGGCGCGCCGTTTGTCCTGGATGCCGCGCGCGCCGAAGCGGCGACGCAGGCACTGCGCCTGCTGCATCTGATCGCCGGCGTCAGTTATTACAAGGCCGCGGCGCCGACGGACATCCGCATCGATGGCTACGCGATCGATGCGGAGACCGCGGCGCTGCTCGAGGACGTGTACGTGTACGGGCTCGGCGAGTTCGCGTATCGCAACGGGCTGGATCTGCACGGGAAGATCCGCTTTCCGCACGAGCCGCCCTCACCCCAACCCCTCTCCCAGGGGGAGAGGGGCTCGAATGCGCCCGCGCTCGGGTTGCGCGAACACGCGCTGGTCGCCATCGGCGGGGGCAAGGATTCGCTGGTGTCGATCGAAGCACTGCGCGGGCTGGGCATCGAGCAGACCGTCAGCTGGATCGGCGGCTCGCAGCTGATCCGTGTCTGCGCCGAGCGCACCGGCCTGCCGACGCTCAACATCGGCCGCCAGATCGCGCCGGAACTGTTCGAGTACAACCGTCAGGGCGCGTGGAACGGGCACATCCCGGTCACCGCGATCAATTCGGCGATCCTCGTGCTGGCCGCTGTGCTGCATGGCGTGGACCAGGTGGTGTTCTCCAACGAGCGCTCGGCCAGCTACGGCAGCGTCATCCCCGGCACCGGCGAAGTGAACCACCAGTGGTCGAAAGGCTGGGCGTTCGAGCGCGCGTTCGGCGAGCATGTGCAGGCGCGCGTGGCCAAGGATCTGCAGTACTACTCGCTGCTGCGGCCGCTGTCGGAACTCGCGGTCGCGCGCCAGTTCGCGAAGACCGACCGCTACGACGCGCACTTCTCCAGCTGCAACCGCAACTTCCATCTGCTGGGCGAGCGGCCGGTGAACCGCTGGTGCGGCATCTGCCCGAAGTGCCATTTCGTGTTCCTGGCGCTGGCGCCGTTCATGCCCAAGCCGCGTCTGGTGGCGATCTTCGGCCGCAACCTGCTCGACGATGCGTCGCAGGTGCTGGGCTACGACGCCCTGCTCGAGTACCGGGACCACAAGCCGTTCGAATGCGTCGGCGAAGGCCGCGAGTCGCGCGCTGCAATGGCGGCGCTGGCCAAGCGCCCGGAGTGGCGCGAGGACGCGATCGTCGCGCGTTTCGCCCGCGAGATCGCGCCGCAACTCGACGCGGGTGAGCTGGATGTTGCCGGGCTTCTAACGGTTGAAGACGACGCGCACCGCATTCCCGACGCGCTGTGGGATCGCCTGCGTGCGCATCTCGCAGCTTGAGGCGATCGCCGCCAACGGCGGCCGCATCGCGCTATGGGGCTGGGGCCGCGAAGGGCGCGCAGCGTACGCGGCGCTGCGCGCCGCGCGGGATTCGGGATTCGGGATTCGGGATTCGGTGGGTGTGCCTCTGACCGTGTTTTGCGCGGAGGACGAAACGGCGGACGTGCTCGGTTTGGGCGATCCGTCACTCGATATCGAAACGGTGGCCAGCAGCGAGCATCTGGCGCGCTTCGACGTGGTCATCAAGTCGCCGGGGATCAGCCCGTACCGACCCGAGGCGATGGTTTCGGCCACGCAAGGCACGCGTTTCATCGGCGGCACGGCGCTGTGGTTCGCCGAGCGGGCCGCTGCCGGCGAGGTCGCGGCCGGCACGGTCTGCGTCACCGGTACCAAGGGCAAGAGCACGACCACTGCGCTGCTCGCGCATCTGCTGCGCGCCCACGGCCTGCGCACCGCGCTGGCCGGCAACATCGGCCTGCCGCTCCTGGAACTGCTCGATGCGCAGGCGGACGCCTGGGCGATCGAACTGTCGAGCTACCAGACCGGCGATGTCGCGGCCAGCGGCGTGCGGCCCGAGATCGCGCTCGTCACCAATATCTTTCCCGAGCACCTCGACTGGCACGGCAGCGAGGCACAGTACGTCGACGACAAGCTGAGCCTTCTGACCCGTGCGCGCCCGCGCATCGCCGTGCTCAACGCCGGGGATCCGCGCCTGGCCGCGCTGGCGCTGCCGGGCAGCGAGATCCGCTGGTTCAACACCCGCGAGGGCTGGCACCTGCGCGGCGACATCCTGCATCGCGGCGACACTGCGGTCATGGACACGTCGGGTCTGCCGCTGCCGGGCCGGCACAACCGCGGCAACCTCTGCGGCGTGCTGACCGCGATCGAGGCGCTGGGCATCGATGCCGCGCCGCTGGCCGCCGCCGCCGGCGGGTTCGTCCCGTTGCCGCATCGCCTGCAGCCGCTCGGCACGCGCGATGGCGTGCTGTGGGTCAACGACTCGATCAGCACGACGCCGCACGCGAGCCTGGCGGCGCTAGACGTTTATCGCGACCGGCGTGTCGCATTGCTGGTCGGCGGCCACGACCGCGGTCTCGACTGGCAAGCATTCGCAGACGCGATGCGCACCGGTGCGCCGCACGCGATCGTGACGATGGGACAGAACGGTCCTCGCATCTTCGATCTGCTCGTACCTGTCGCACTCGAAGCCGGCTTCCAGCTGTTGGCGGCCGACGATCTGGAGTCGGCGATTGCGCAGGCACGTACGGCGCTGAATGGCGAGGGCGTGCTGCTGCTGTCGCCCGGCGCGCCGAGTTTCGGCGCCTACCGCGACTACACCGCGCGAGGCCGTCATTTCGCTGTGCTGGGCGGTTTCGATCCGGATGCGATCACGGCAATTCCGGGCATCGGCATCGCTTGAGGTCCCGCGCGGCCGCGCTCCCGGTGGCGACGTCCCCGGTCACCCCGTGCGGGTTTCTGTAGGAGCGCGCTTGCGCGCGAAATGGCGTTCGTTGCAGAAGTCCACTCGCGCGCAAGCGCGCTCCTACAGAAAACGGCGGCGAACAGTGGCGGGTCGCGAGACCTGTCAGGCGCGCCTGGTCACGCGGCGTCGGGATGATCGGTGCGATGTCTACCGGGGCGTTGAGCAGTCAATCTCGCGCGGCGGGGGCGGCGAAACTGGTGTAAGGCGTTGAGTGTCGCTGCGCTGGCGATCGGCGGAGGGTAGGCCGCGCATGGTTGAAGCTGTGGATCGGGCCTAAGCAACGTCGCGATGCGATACCGCCACGTTGATCGCTGCCGAGATCGCGGCGCGCGCCTGCGGGCTGTTGCGCCAGCAGGGTGTGCCGAGCATCGAGGCGACCTGCGCCGTGATGTCGGTAACGCTGGCCTCCGACAACTGCGCAAGCGTGCTATAGCCGATCTGTTCGAGCCTTGAGATCACGGTCGGGCCGACACCTCTCGCGCCGGCGAGCAATGCCCGCGCGTCGGGGCTGAAGGCCATCAGTGCCCGCGCTCGACTGCGTAGCGCGCAAGTCCCCGTAGCGCGGCGACGGCGTCGTTGTCGCCGAGTGCGGCAAGCGCGCGTTCGGCTGCTTCGGCGTATTCGAGCGCGCGGGCGCGGCTGTAGTCGAGACTGCCGGCTGCCTCGATCGCGGCCAGCACTTCGGGCAGCGCATCGGTATCGCCGGTTTCGACGATCGTGCGCAGCCGCGCGCGCAACTCGGGCGTCGCCTGCGCCATCGCGTGGATCAGCGGCAGCGTGGCTTTGCCTTCGGCGAGGTCGTCGCCGAGGTTCTTGCCCAGCGCGTCGGCGTCGCCCGAGTAGTCGAGCACGTCGTCGGCGATCTGGAACGCGTAACCCAATTGCATGCCGTAGTCGTACAGCGCCTGCTGCGTGGCGCCGTCCGCGCCGGAGGCCAGTGCGCCGAGCTTCGTGCCGGCGGCGAACAGCACCGCGGTCTTGCGCTCGATGACGTTGAGGTAGGCGGCTTCGTCGGTGTCCGGGTTGCGCACGTGCAGCAGTTGCAGCACTTCGCCCTCGGCAATGCGGTTGGTGGTGTCGGCGAGGATGCGCATCACCGGCATGCGGTCGAGTTCGACCATCAGCTGGAAGCTGCGCGAGTACAGAAAATCGCCGACCAGCACGCTGGCCGCATTGCCCCAGATCGCATTCGCGGTGCTGCGGCCGCGGCGCAGGTCGGATTCGTCGACCACGTCGTCGTGCAGCAGGGTCGAGGTGTGGATGAACTCGACGATCGCCGCCAGCTGGTGGTGCTCGGCGCCGATGGTGCCGGTTGCGCGGCCGGCCAGCATCACCAACATCGGCCGCAGGCGCTTGCCGCCCGCCGAGACGATGTGTTCGGCAACCTGGTTGATCAGCACCACGTCGGAGGCCAGCCGGTCGCGGATCAAGGCGTCGATGGCCGCCATGTCACCGGCGGCGAGGGCCTGGATCGCCGGCAGGTCGAGGCGGGCGGCCGGGAGGGCGACGTTGTTCATGCAGAATCCGGGACAGGCAGACCCGGAATTATAGGCAACGCCCGACGGCGGCGTGCGGATGCCACCCATCGCTGCATGCGGACCGCCCGGACGGCAGGGGCAGGGCGCTTTATACTGTGATGTCGAAATCCATCACGCCGGCCCGCAAGCCGGCGCAATCCAAGGAATTCCCATGGCCCGCGGCGTCAACAAAGTCATCCTGGTCGGCAATCTCGGCAACGACCCCGACACCAAGTACACCCAGGGCGGCATGGCCGTGACCCGCATCAGCCTGGCCACGACCAGCGTGCGCAACGACAAGGACGGCAACAAGCAGGAGCGCACCGAATGGCACCGCGTGGTGTTCTTCGGCAAGCTCGGCGAGATCGCCGGCGAGTACCTGCGCAAGGGCAGCCAGTGCTATGTCGAAGGCGAGATCCGCTACGACAAGTACACCGGCCAGGACGGCGTGGAGAAGTACACGACCGATATCGTCGCCAACGAGATGCAGATGCTCGGCGGTCGTGGTGACGGCGGTGGAGGCGGTGGTGGAGGCGGTGGCGGTGGCAATTACGAGCGCGGCAATCGTCCGCAGCGTTCGGCCGGCGGCGGTGGCGGCGATGCCCCGCAGCAGCGTGGCCCCGCGCCGTCGCGCCAGTCGGCCCCGCAGCAGCAGCGTCCCGCGCCCATGGACGACTTCTCGGACGACGATATCCCGTTCTGATCGGATGGCGCTTCGCCTGATGCACTGTACGAACCCCCGAGCGATCGGGGGTTCTGCGTGTCAGGGTTCCAAGGTCGGGAACAGCACTGCGTGCGTGGCTCAGCGCACCCCGTGCATCCAGCGCCGCACCAGCGGCGACAGCACGAAGTAGGCGATGCCCGAGCCGACGCCGATCCACAGCATCAGCTGGAACAGATCGCCGTAACGCGTGGCCGCGACCGCCATGTCGAAGGTCTCGCCCTTGAGCACCTCCATCGAGGTCAGCTTGCCGAACTGCGCGGCCAGCACTTCCGAGTACGCGGTCGCCAGCCAGAACGCGCCCATCATCAGGCCGACCACGCGCGCGACCGACAGCTGGGTCACCGCCGACAGGCCGATCGGCGACAGGCACATCTCGCCCAGTTCCAGCAGGAAATACGCCAGCACCAGCCACCACACGCTGGCGAGTACGCCGCTGCCGGCTGATTGCGCGGCCAGCATCAGCGGCACGAAGGCGAGGCCGGCGAACACCAGGCCGATCGCCATCTTGGCCGGCTTGCTGGGGTTGAGCCCGCGGCGGTCCAGCCACGGCCACAGCCACGAGAAGATCGGCGCCAGCACGACGATGAAGAACGCGCCCAGGAACGTCAGCGAGCCGGCGGTCTGCGGCACCAGCACGACATCGTGGACCAGCGCGATCGCCAGGCCGACGACCATCGCGATCACGGCCGTCTTGGCCAGCCCGCCATTGCCGCGGTCGCTGGCGCGCAGCGCGGTCACCATCAGGATCGGACTGACGCCGAGCGCGAACATCGCCCACGGAATGCCGGGCTGGTAGTTGCCGGGCGTCAGGCCGAACAGGTCCTTGGTCAGCATGCGGTCGGTGAACGTGACCCAGGAGCCGTAGGTCTGCTCGTAAAGCGTGAAGAAGATCAGCACGCCGACGATCAACACGACCAGCGCGAGCATCTGCTGGCGCTCGACGCGCGTGCAGTGGCGCACGAGGAACCAGACGAACCAGATCGCGAGCGCGGCGGCGATCAGGTGCATCGCGCCGTGCACGGTCCAGGTGCGCTGGATCAGCTGCCAGACCAACAGCGCGCCGGCGACGCTGCCGATGTAGATCCACCACTCGCGCGACAGCGGGCCGACGCGTTCGCGCAGTTTCGCCGGATCGTTGGGCTCGGCGAGGCCGTGGAGATACTTCTGGCCCCAGATGAAGACGATCAGCCCGGCGATCATGCCGATGCCGGCCGCGCCGAATCCGTACTTCCAGCCGTAGGTCTCGCCCAGGAACGCGCAGACCAGACTCGCGAACAGCGCGCCGACGTTGATGCCGGCATAGAACAGCGTGAAGCCGGAATCGCGCCGCGGATCGTCCGGCGCGTAGAGCCTGCCGACGATCGTCGAGATGTTGGGTTTGAGGAAACCGACACCCATGATGATCAGCGCCAGCGACAGGTAGAACACCTGGAGCGCGGCCTCGTCGCGTACCACGACGCCATCGACGAGCCGCGCTTGCTCGCCCTCGTAGGCCATGCCCAGATGCCCGAGCACCAGCAGCACGCCGCCGAGCACCACCGCCTTGCGCATGCCCAGATACCGGTCGGCCAGCAGCCCGCCGATCACCGGCACCGCGTACACCAGTCCGCCATAGGCGCCGAGCAGATCGAAGCCCGCGTCGTCGCCGAACAGGTGGTACTTGAGGATGTAGAGCAGCAGCAACGCCTTCATCCCGTAGAACGAGAAGCGCTCCCACATCTCGGTGAAGAAGCAGACGAAGACGCCTTTTGGGTGGCCCAGGAAATCCGCGTGCGATGCGGCGGAGGAAGCGGAGGGAGCGCGCAATGCCGTCATCCGGGCTGGCGAAGGCGCGAGTATAGGGCGGTGATACGGCGGCAGCGGCCAAACGTAGCGCCGCGCGTTCCACCTGGCCACAGCCCGGACGCACATGACGCTATGGGCCGCCCGCCGCGACGCCGGCGCCGCTTTACCCGCATTGCGGCGCCGGCCTACCATCCGGGCTCTTTGTACGGAGCCCTGCCATGTCCCTGCGCCTCGCGCTGTTGCCGTTGTGCCTGCTTGCCGCGTTGCCGGCCGTTGCCCAGGAACGTGAGGCCGCGCGCGGACTCGATGTTCGTGATCTGGTCCAGATGGACCGCGTGTCCGCGCCGCTGTTGACCGCCGACGGTCGCATGCTGGTGTTCGCCCAGCGCACGCTGGACTTCGATTCGGGCAAGGCCGAGACCGCGCTGTACACGCGCAACCTGCTGACCCGCGACCTGGCGCCGCCCAAGCGACTGACGCCCGCGGGCTGGAACGTGAACTCGCCATCGCTGTCGGCCGATGGCCAGACCGTCTACTTCCTCAGCAGCAAGAACGGCAGCGCGCAGCTCTTCTCGATGCCGCTGGTCGGCGGTACGCCGCGGCAGCTGACCGACGTCGCGGTCGACATCGGCAGTTATCAGGTCTCGCCCGATGGCGCGCGCGTGGCGTTCAGCGCTGACACCTTTGGCGACTGCGCCGCGGATCTCGCGTGCACGAAGCGGAAGCTTGCTGAAACCAAGGACGTCAAGGCCAGCGGTGTGGTGTATGACCAGTTGTTCGTGCGCCACTGGGACACCTGGCGGGACGGCACGATGAGCCGCCTGTTCGTTGCCGACCTTCCGGCGGCGCGCGCGCGCGCGGTCACCACCGTGCGCGCGCTGGGCCATGAATTGGAAGGCGATATCCCGTCCAAGCCCTTTGGCGGCGCCGAGGACTACACCTGGGCGCCGGATGGCCGCTCGGTCGTCGCCAGCGTCAAGGTCGCCGGGCGCGAGGCACCGTGGTCGACCAACTTCGATCTCTACCGCATCGATGCGGCAGGCGAGGCGGCGCCGGTCAACCTGACCGCCGCGAATCCCGCCTGGGATGCCGGCCCGGTCTTCAGCGGAGACGGCGCAACGCTGTTCTACCGCGCAATGAAGCGTCCCGGCTTCGAGGCCGACCGCTACGCATTGATGGCGATGGATGTCGCCAGCGGCCAGACGCGCGAGATCGCGCCGCAGTGGGACCGTTCGCCGAGCAGCGTGACGCCTTCCGCTGACGGCAGCGCGCTCTACGTCGCCGCGCAGGACACCGGCGAATACCCGCTGTTCCGCGTCGATGTCGCCAGCGGTGACGTGACGAAGCTCATCGCCGACGGTTCCATCTCCTCGTTCGCCATTGCAGGCGACACCGTCGCGCTGACCCGCAATTCGATCCAGAGCGGCGACACGCTCTACACCGGTTCTCTGCAGTTGCTGGGCGATGCGCAGAACCTGCGCCAGATCACCCCGACGGCGGCCGAGCGTCTGCCCGATGTCGCGTTCGGTGATTACGAGCAGTTCTCGTTCAAGGGCGCCGGCAACGAGACCGTCTACGGCTACGTGGTCAAGCCCTGGAACTACCAGGAAGGCCAGACCTATCCGGTCGCGTTCCTGATCCACGGCGGTCCGCAGGGCAGCTTCGGCAACGGCTGGAGCTACCGCTGGAATCCGCAGACGTATGCGGGGCAGGGCTATGCGGTGGTGATGATCGATTTCCATGGCTCGACCGGCTACGGCCAGGCCTTCACCGATGCCATCAGCGGCGACTGGGGCGGCAAGCCGCTCGAGGATCTGCAAAAAGGCTGGGCGGCCGCGCAGCAGCAGTACGCGTTCCTCGACGGCGACCGCGCCTGCGCGCTGGGCGCAAGCTACGGCGGCTACATGGTCAACTGGCTTGCCGGCAACTGGTTCGACCGCCGCGGCAACGCGCCCTTCAAGTGCCTGGTCAATCACAACGGTGTGTTCGATACCCGCTCGATGGGCCTGGTGACCGAGGAACTCTGGTTCACCGAATGGGAGTTCGGCGGCACCGTGGCGGCCAATCCGCGTGCCTACGAGAAGTTCAATCCGGCCCGCCATATCGAGAAGTGGGTCACCCCCACGCTGGTGGTTGCCGGGCAGAACGACTTCCGCGTGCCTGTCGACCAGAGCCTGTCGTCGTTCACCGCGCTGCAGCGCAAGGGTGTCGAGTCGAAGCTGTTGTACTTTCCCGACGAGAACCACTGGGTCTTGCAGCCGCACAACAGCGTGCTGTGGCACGACACGGTCAACGCCTGGCTCAAGCAGCACATCGGCGAGTAAGCGGCACTGAGCGAACGGCCGGCGCAAGCCGGCCGTTCTGCGTTGCATCCCGATATTCCAACCGGAGACCGCCACGATGGCGATCGAATCCCCCGTCCCGTCCGCCGCGCTGATCACCAGCGACATCGTCCTGTTCGGCCTGCTGGCCGCGACCCTCGGGGTGATCTTCTGGCTGGCCAGCGGCCCGACGCCGTTCTGGAAGAAGTTCTTCGCCTGGGTGCCGGCGCTGCTGCTGTGCTATTTCGTGCCGGCGTTCTACAACACCGTCGGCCTGATCGATGGCGAAACCAACAGCCTCTACAACCCGATCGCAAGCCGCGTCCTGCTGCCGGCGGCGCTGGTGCTGCTGACGCTGTCGATCGACCTCAAAGGCATCATCAGGCTGGGGCCGAAGCTGGTCTTCGTGTACGTCGCCGGCACCCTCGGCATCGTGCTCGGCGCGATCGTGTCGTTCCAGCTGCTGGAGTGGGTGTGGCCGGCCGCGGTTGCCGGCGATACCTGGAAAGGCATGGCGGCGCTGGCCGGCAGCTGGATCGGCGGCGGCGCCAACATGGTCGCGATGCGCGAGGTGTACGAGGTGGACGCGACCCTGTTCGGACAGTTCGCCGTCGTCGACGTGGCGATGGCCAGTGCGCTGATGGCGACGCTGCTGTTCATCGCCAACCGCTCGGCGCAGATCGACGCGCGCTCGGGCGCCGATACCCGCGCCATCGACGAGATGAAGGCGCGGATCGCGGCCTTCGATGCGCAGAACGCCCGCATCCCGACGCTGACCGACCTGATGGTGATCGTCGCGGTGGCGTTCGGCCTGGTCGGGCTGGCACATGCGATCTCCAATCCGCTGGCCGCGTGGTTCGCACGCTACGACTGGGCGGCGCGTTTCAGTCTCGATTCGGCATTCGTCTGGGTGGTGCTCACCTCGACCCTGGCGGGGCTTCTGCTCAGCTTCACCCGCGCGCGCCGGCTCGAGAGCGCCGGGGCATCGAAGATCGGCACCGTGTTCCTGTACTTCCTGATCGCCTGCATCGGCATGCAGATGGACTTCATGAAGCTGGCCGACCGGCCCGAGCTGCTCGCCATCGGCGTGATCTGGATGAGCGTGCACGTGCTGGTGATCTGGGGCGCGGCGCGCCTGGTGCGCGCGCCGATGTTCTATGTCGGTGTCGGCTCGATGGGCAACGTGGGTGCCGCGGCCTCGGCGCCGGTGATCGCCGCCGCCTTCCATCCTTCGCTGGCCCCGGTCGGCGTACTGCTGGGCACGGTCGGCTATGCGACCGGCACGGTGGTCGCGTATTTCGTCGGGCAGATCCTGCGGCTGATGGCGGGCCAGTAAGGACACGGCGCCCGCTGCCGCCACTCCGTGCGCCGCCTCGGATCCGGTCTCAGCGGCGCGCACGGTTGGCGCCCGAGGAGCTCGTTAGGGAAGGTCTGAACAACGGCAGTTAATCTGACCTCCGCATTGCATCCGGGCGTCGGTCTTGCACGGGCGTGCCATCTCCCGGGGGCGAGCCGCTTAGTCTCTCCGCGCGGCAATAACGATGCCCGTCATGCGTGCCCGCCTCGGCGGACCAGTCGTCGCGCGCGGCGCAACCTCGTCGCGTCCTTACGTGCATGTGCGCATTCCGGCATGAAGCGCGGCGCAGCTCAGACTTTAGTCGTAGCCGGCGAACTTATCGTCGATTCAGGGGTTCCCTCGCCGCGTCCCAGCGGCGATCCTTCCCCGATGGCGGTCTTCCACCGCGCAGTGCAGGGGAGGTGTGACAGATGAATGCGATCATTCTGCTTGTCGTCGGTCTGACGATCATGGCGCTGGGTTATTTCTTCTATTCGAAGTTCATCGCCGAGAAGATCTTCCGGCTCGAGGCCGACTTCCCCACGCCGGCCCATACGCTGCGCGACGGCGTGGACTACGTGCCGACCAACAAATTCGTGCTGTGGGGCCACCACTTCACCTCGGTGGCCGGCGCGGCGCCGATCGTCGGTCCGGCGATCGCGGTCATCTGGGGCTGGGGGCCCGCCTTCCTCTGGGTGGTGTTCGGCACGGTGTTCTTCGCCGGCATGCACGACTTCGGCGCCCTGTGGGCCAGTGTCCGCAACAAGGGCCAGTCGATGGGCATGCTCAGCGGCAGCTACATCGGCCGCCGCGGACGCAACCTGTTCCTCGTCGTGATCTTCCTGTTGCTGCTGATGGTCAACGCCGCGTTTGCGGTGGTGATCTCCAACCTGCTGGTGTCCACGCCGACCTCGGTGATCCCGGTCTGGGGCGCGATCGTGGTCGCACTGATCATCGGCCAGGCGATCTACCGCTTCAAGATGGGCCTGCTGTGGCCGTCGATCATCGGCGTCGTGGTGCTCTATTCGCTGATCTGGCTCGGCAGCATGTACCCGATCGTGCTGCCCGAGACGGTGCTGGGCATGAATGCCAATTCCACCTGGATCGTGCTGCTGTTCACCTACGCCGGCATCGCCTCGCTGCTGCCGGTCTGGGTGCTGCTGCAGCCGCGCGACTACATCAACGGCCTGCAGCTGTTCATCGGTCTGGGCATCCTCTATGCCGCGGTGCTGATCGCCTCGCCGACCATCGTCGCGCCAGCCTTCAACACGGCCGTGCCCGCGGGTACGCCGAGCATCGTCCCGCTGCTGTTCGTCACCATCGCCTGCGGCGCGATCTCGGGCTTCCACGGCATGGTCGCCTCCGGTACCACCTCCAAGCAGCTCGACAAGGAAACCGACGCGCGCTTCGTCGGCTACTTCGGCGCGGTGGGCGAGGGCATGCTGTCGCTGGCGGCGATCATCTGCTGCACCGCGGGTTTTGCGACCCTGGTGGACTGGCAGACGGTCTACAGCAGCTTCGGTGGCGGCAACGTCACCGCCTTCGTCAACGGCGGCGAAGCGCTGATCACCGCAGGCCTGGGTCTGCCGGAGAACCTCGGCTCCACGCTGCTGGCGACGATGGCGATCCTGTTCGCCGCCACCACGATGGACACCGGCCTGCGCCTGCAGCGCTATGTCGTGCAGGAAGCGGCCGAGCTGGCGGGCTTCAAGGTCGGCACGATCCTGGGCACCGTGATCGCCCTCGCCGTGTGTCTGGCGCTCGCGTTCGGCGCCGGCAGCGGCGGCGCGGGCGGCATGGTGATCTGGCCGCTGTTCGGCACCACCAACCAGCTGCTCGCGGCGCTGACCCTGGCGATCATCACCGTCATCCTGATCCGCAAGGGCCGTAATCCCTGGCTGACCGGCATCCCGATGGTGTTCCTGATGATCATGTCGGTCTACGCCCTGGTCGTGCAGCTGGGCACGTTCTACAACGACGGCAAGTGGCTGCTGCTGGCCATGGACATCGTGATCCTGATCGCGGCGGTGTGGGTGGCCTTCGAGGCCGCTGTTGCGATGCGTCAGGGCCGAGAAGGCCGCGATCTGGCCGAGACGCGATGACCGACCCGGGCGCACCTACGGCGCCCACCGCGCTGGCCCGCCTTTCGGCGGGTCTGCGCGAGTTCTACATGACGCCTTACCGGCGCACCTTCGCCCGCGCGCAGCGTGACGAGGAAGATCTCTTCATGCTGATGGTGTTTTCCGAGTCGCTCGGTGTGCCCAATCCGGTCGGTTATTACACGCTCGAACTGATGCCGGCGATGTACGAGCGCTTCCACGACTGGCATCGCCGGATGGGCCTGGAGCGTTCGCCGCTGGACCATATTTCATGCTGCTGACCACCACCGCGGCGCGGCGCGTGGTGTTCGTGGGCGGCAAGGGTGGGGTAGGCAAGACCTCCGTGGCCTCGGCGCTCGCACTGACGCAGGCGCGTGCGGGCCGCCGGGTGCTGCTGGTCTCGACTGATCCGGCGCACAACCTGGGTCATCTGTGGCAATGCGAGGTTGGGCCCGAACCGAGGCGCTTGGCCGAGCGGCTGGACGCGATCGAGATCGACCCCGACGCGACCGTCGCCGCGCATCTACAGCAGGTCGGCGATGCGCTGCGCCGGCTGATGCCGGCACATCTGGCGGGCGAAGTCGGCCGGCATCTGGCCCTGTCGCAGGACGCGCCCGGCATGCACGAAGCGGCGCTGCTGGAGCGCATCGCCGAGCTGGTCCACGACGGCCTGCACAGCTACGACCTCCTGGTCTTCGATACCGCGCCGTCAGGGCATACCGCGCGCCTGATGGCGTTGCCGGAAATGCTGAGTGCCTGGACCGAGGGCCTGCTGCAGCGACAGACAAAAAGCGAGCGCTTCGGCGCCGCCCTGCGCAGTCTCGGCCGGGACGATGGCATCGGCGGGCGTGCGCTGGGCGGCGAGACGCCGTCGGCCACGCCGGCGGACCGCGATCAGGCGATCCGCAGCCTGCTGCACCGCCGCCGCCACCGTTTCGAACATCTGCGCAACGTGCTCGCCGACGCGCAGTGCACGGCGTTCTTCATCGTGCTGGCTGCCGAGCGTCTGCCAGTGCTGGAAACCATCGAACTGCATGCGCAGCTCGCGCGCGCCGGCATCGATGTCGCCGGGCTGGTGGTCAACAAGCGCTCGCCCGACGACGCCGGGCCATTTCTCGCCACTCGCCACCGGCAGGAAGCGGCGCATCTGCTGGCGCTGCGCGAGGCTCTGCCGTCGTTGCCGCTACAGGAAGTGCCATTGCTGGCGTCTGATGTAGTCGGCATGGAGGCGCTCGATGCCTTCGGTCGCCTGCTTGCCCCGGACGTGGACCGGCAGGCGGCGCGCGCGGCTTCCGATACGGTTTCAGAGTGACGCCGCCGCCCAGGACTTTGCTGCGCGAGCAACTGCTTGCATTGATCGCGCGGCTGCCCGATGGCGACGTGCAAGTCGGGCCGCTGGTCGACGAGCTCGGCACGCAGGGCATGCTGCTGCTGGTGATTCTGCTGACCCTCGTATTCCTGATTCCGGTGTCGATTCCGGGCGTCAGCACGGTGTTCGGCGCGGTGATCCTGCTGATCGGTTTCGCCCGCATGGCCGGCCGCGCGCTGTGGCTGCCCGGCGCGGTGCGTCGTCGCACGGTGCCGGCAGGGCGCCTGCGCGGCGCGCTGGATACCGGGTTGGCGTGGGTCCGTCGGCTGGAGCGCATCACGAAGCCCGGACGCCTGTCGCGCCTGACCGACGGTCGCGCGATGGGGCTGGTCAACGACAGCGCGCTGGTGCTCGGCGCGGTGCTGCTGATGGCGCCATTCGGGTTCATTCCCTTCAGCAACACGATTCCCGGTGTCGCCCTGATGTGCCTGGCGATCGGCCTGCTGCAGCGCGACGGTCTGATGGTGCTGCTGGGCCATGTTGCCAACGTGCTGACGATGGCCTATTTCGCCGTCCTGATCGGTGGCGGTGGTCTGGCGATCCGCGAGCTCTTCATGCGCTTCTGGCCCGCATAAGCCGCTACGCGCGCAGCTACAGCCAGCGCGCCTTCTTGAACATACGGTAGAGCACGACCATCACCACGCCCACGCCGCCGATCAGCAGCGGGTACGCATAACGGTCGTCGAGCTCGGGCATGTCGTGAAAATTCATGCCGTACCAGCTGGTGATCAGCGTCGGCGCGGCCAGCAGCGCGGCCCAGGCGCCGAGTTTCTTGACGATCTCGCCCTGGGTCAGCGTCACCAGTGCCTGGTTGACGCCGAGCGCCGTGCCCAGGATGTCGCGGATCGCGTCGATGGTCTCGTTGATGCGCACCGAGTGGTCGAGTACGTCGCGAATGTAGAGCTTGGCCTCGGCCGGAATCAGCGGGCTGCTGCTGCGCACCAGTTGCGACAGCACGTCCTGCAGCGGCGTCACCGCGACGCGCATGTAGGTCAGTTCGCGCTTGAGCTGGTAGAGCCGGATCACGATGCCGCGATGAAACTGCTCGCTGATAATGTCTTTTTCGAGTGCGTTGAGCGTCGCCTTGAAGTCGTCGACGATCGGCAGGTAGTTGTCGACGATCGCGTCCAGCACCGCGTACAGCGCCGCCGGTGCACCCATCGCCATCAGCTCGGGTTCGCGCTCGATGCGCTGGCGTGCAGGTGCGTACGACAGCGATGCGCCGTGGCGCACGGTCACCAGGTAGCGCGCGCCGAGGAAGATGTGCGTCTCGCCATAGGCGATGCGCTCGTCGATCGCCTGCGCGGTATTGGCGACGATGAACAGCGAGTCGCCGTAAGCCTCGATCTTCGGCCGCTGGTGCGCCTTGCCCGCATCCTCGATCGCCAGATCGTGCAGGCCGAATTCGGCCTGTAGCTGCGCCAGGACGGTGTCGCCCGGCTCGTACAGGCCGATCCAGACGAAGCTGCCGTCGTCGATCGCGAGCACGTCGCTGATGTCGTCGAGCAGGATGTTGCGCTTCTGACCGTCCGATCCGTACACCGCACAATTGACGACGCAGGATGGATTGGCGGCAGTGGAAGCCGCAGCGGTGGTGGGATCGGACGTGGTCTGCATCGCGCCATCGTCCGCCAGTGCACACATTCGGACAAGGCTTGTTTGTGTAGGAGCGCGCTCGCGCGCGATGGGCTTTTCCCGGAGAACGCCCCATCGCGCGCAAGCGCGCTCCTACAGGTCAACGCGCGAGGAACCGCACCGCCTGGCCGCCGCCCGATGCCATCTTGATCGACAGCGTGTCGCCTGCGCCGACTTCACGCGACTCGATTGCGATCGCATGCGGATCCGTCCGCCAGCCCGCACCGTCCCCGTCGCGGTAGATCTGCGCGGTATAGCGGCGGCCGGGTTCGAGGAAGTCCAACGGCAGCGCAACGGTTCGCGCCGTGTCGTCGGTCACCGCGCCCAGGTACCAGTCGTCGCCCCCGCGCTCGCGGCGTGCGATCACCGCGTATTCGCCGACCGCGCCATCGAGCGCGCGCGTGTCTTCCCAGTCCACCGGCACGTCGCGGACGAACTGGAACGCCTCGGGACGGGATTCGTAGTGCTCGAGCAGGTCGGCTGCCATCTGCAAGGGGCTGTAGATCACGACGTACAGCGCCAGTTGCTTGGCCAGCGTCGTCGCCATCGGCGCACCGGACTTGGTGTCCATGCCGAAGATGCCGGGGGTGAAGTCCATCGGCCCGGCGAGCAGGCGCGTGTAGACCAGCGTCGCCTCGTGTTCCGGGGGATTCCCCGGCTGGCCCCAGGCGTTGTATTCCATGCCGCGTGCGCCTTCGCGGGTGACGAGGTTGGGATACGTGCGGCGCAGGCCGGTGTCCTTGACCGGTTCGTGCGGATTGACGCTGATGCGGTGTTGCGCCGCGGCCTCCACGACGCGCTGGTGATGCCGCACCATGGACTGGCCCTCATGCCAGGCGTAGTGCAGCGCGCCATCGTCGCCGCGCACCTTGGCCTGGCCCGCGTCGGCGACATAGCCGGTCTTGACCGCCTGCACGCCGAGACGCCCGTACAGCGCCATCGCGTCGTCGAGCTGGGCTTCGTAGTGCGCGGCGTGGCCCGAGGTTTCGTGGTGGCCGATCAGGGTCACGCCTTGGTCGCGTGCATGCCGTTTCACTGCTTCGATGTCGAAGTCGGGGTAGGGCCGGGTGAAGCTGAAGGTTTCGCCGTTGCCGAACCAGTCGCCGTCCCAGCCGACGTTCCAGCCTTCGACCAGCACGCCGCCGATGCCGTTCGCCGCCGCGAAATCGATGTGGCGGATCGCATGCGCGGTCGTCGCGCCGTGCTTGGGGCCGGATGCCCAGGTCTTGCGGTCGAGGTGCATTTCCCACCAGATGCCGACGTACTTCATCGGCCTTACCCACGACACATCGCCCAGCGCATTGGGGGCGTTGAGGTTGAGGATCAGGCCCGATTCCACCAGTCCGCCGGCGCGGTCACTGATCTGGATCGTGCGCCAGGGCGTGGCGAACGGCGCGGCCACGTCGACCTTCGCTGAGCCGATGCCGGGCGTCAGCGCGGCGCGGAAGCGGCGGCCATCGACGCGGGCGAGATTCATGCCCGAATAGTCGACCAGCGCGGCCTCGTGGATCGACAGGTGCAAGCCGTCGGCGGTGCGCAGGGTGATCGGCGTCTGCGCCTGGCCGACTTCCTCGACCGGCGTGCGGTGGTAGATGTACTCCTCGCGGTTCCATTCGAATGCGGGGATCCACCACGCGGTCGCAGCGTCGGCGATCTCGAACTCGGTCAGTTCCTCGGCGATCGACAGGCGATCGAGCCCGGGCTGCTTCGGCACGTCGTAGCGGAAGCCGACGCCATCGTCGAACACCCGGAAGACCACGTCGAAACGGCGCTTCGGACCGGCGGTTTCTGCCAGCGTGACGCGCAACTCGTTGTGGTGGTCGCGCATCTGCCGGCGCTCGCCCCAGGGCTGCTCCCAGCGTTCGTCTTGCGTGCGCGTCGCCTGCTCGACGATCGCCAGGTTGCGTTCGAACTTGGCGGTGTCGGTGAACATCAGGCCCAGTCGCGACGGCGCGATTACCGGACGGCCATCGCGACTGACCGCGTAGCTGGCGCGGCCCTCGTTGTCGGTCGTGACCTCGACGGTGATGCGCGCATCCGGAGACGCGGCACGCGCGCTCGCGCGCGGTTCGGCAGCGGAGACGGCGAGGGTGGCGAGTGGCAGCAGCGCGGCCAGCAATCCGGCAAGACGGTTCGACATCGTGCGGCACCCTCCCAGGCGCGATCGATCGTGCGTTCGTCTGGATTCTTGCACGCGCATTCCGCGCGGTTCGTCTGCATACGTATGCAGCGTGTAGGAGCGCGCTTGCGCGCGATGGCGCTCTACGGGAAAGACCCTTTCGCGCGCAAGCGCGCTCCTACAACGCTTGCCGCCTGCGGAACGCGAACCACAGCCCCACATGCACCGGCATCAGCAGCGACAACCAGGCCGCGTTGCGCTGCGGCAGCACCGGCAGCCAGTGCAGGAACAGCGCGACGATGCCGGACAGCAGAATCGTCCAGAGCACCCAGCCGAACAGTGTGCCGGGCGCGCGACCGCGCGCGATGCGCCAGCCGCCGGGCAGCAGCAGCACACACAGCGGATTGAACAGCAGCAAATTGTGGTTGCGCCAGGCGAAGCCGTGCTCCGTGCCCAGCCACAGGAACAGCATCACGCCGCCGAGCAGGGCGCTCACCGTCCAGAACGGCAATGCAATCGCGGCCAATGCACGCGGCGCGGATCGGCCGGCGACCAGGATCGCCGCGCCCAGCGTCAGGCCAGCCACCAGCCAGGGCCACAGCAGACGCGCGCGTTCGGCGGGCTCCGGCGCCTGGGTGTGCGGCACGATGATCTGTTCCCCCGAGACGAGCGGACGCCCATCGACATTGCGCGCGCTGCGCAGTGCATCCGCCAGGCGCATCGGCACAAACGCGTCTTCCCACAGGGCGTTGGGTCGATCGGCGGACGGCCCCAAGCCGATGTCGAAGCCCAGCCACATCCACAGCGCCGGCGAGGCCAGCCGCACCGCATCACCGCGATAGGTGTTGCCGCGCGAGCGGCCCTGCAGTTGGTTGCGCAGCGCGCCGCCGAGCGCGGTGTCGATTGCGTCGCGCACGCGCGTGGAGCAGTTGTCGGTGAAGTAGTCGTAGCGGTAGTGCGCGTTCTCGGGCTTCGCGTTCTCGGCCAGTGCTGCGGCGAGCGCGCGCGCCTGCGCCGGATCGAGATCCAGCCACTGGACCGACACGCCGCGGCCCACGTCGCGGTAATAGGCGAGGTCCTCGGCCAGCGGCAGTGCGGCGAGCATGTAGCGCATGTCGCCGCGGATGAAACGTGGTACGAAGTCCGGCTCGCTGGGATCGAAGAAGCCGAAGTTGTAGGACATCGGCTCCGGCTCGGCGGGATCGTCGACGACCAGCGCGTTATGACCGAAGCGTTCGAAGAACACGTCGCCGGGCTGCATCGTCGCGACGCCGATGCGTGGCACCCCGCTGTCCTGCGCGGCCGCGAGCAGCGGCCACAGCGTCAGGCACAGCAGCAGGGCCAGCGCACGCGCGAACACGCGCGGCGGCGTGCAGAGCCGATCAGGCTTCGGCATGCACGCTGACGTGCAGGGCATGCAGGCGTCGCGAGTCGGCGTCGGTGACACGGAAGGCGAAGCGGCCCAGCGTGAGTTCTTCGCCGACCTCGGGCAGGTGTCCAATCGCATCGGTGATCACGCCGCCGATGGTGTCGTACTCGGCGTCGTCGAAATCGGAGCCGAAGCGTTCGTTGAAATCGGAGATCGGCGTCAGCGCGCTGACCGCGAACTGGCCGTCGGCCTGGGCGGCGATCAGCGCGTTCGGATCCTCGGCATCGTCATGCTCGTCGTCGATCTCGCCGACGATTTCCTCGAGCACGTCCTCGATCGTCACCAAGCCGGCGACACCGCCGTATTCGTCGATGACGATCGCCATGTGGTTGCGCGACAGCCGGAACTCGCGCAGCAGCACATTGAGCTTCTTCGACTCGGGGATCAGCACCGCCGGACGCAGCAGTTCGTGGATCGAGCCGGGGCCGTTGTCGGCGACCACGCCGCGCAACAGGTCCTTGGCCAGCAGGATGCCGAGGATCTCGTCCTTGTCGTCGCCGTGGATCGGAAAGCGCGAATGCCCGGACTCGACGACCTGCTTCATCAGGTCGAGAAACGGGGCGTCGGCGGACAGCGCGACCATCTGCGCGCGCGGCACCATTACATCGCCCACGGTCTTGCTGGAAATGCCGAGCGCACCTTCGAACATGCGCAACGTGTCGGCATCGATCAGGCCGTCTGCATGGGTGTCGCGAAGCAGTTCAACGAGGTCTTCGCGGTTGCTCGGTTCACCTGAAATCGCGGAGCTCAGGCGCTCGAGCCAGCCGCGGCGGCGCTCCGGGGGTTCGGAAGCGGTGGAAGGTCGACTGTCGTCCTCGGACATGGCGTGGTGCTGGTTCACAAATCGCCCGGAATGGGCAGTGGCGGCAGTCTATCAGGACGCCATGGCGACGCCTGTCAGCGCGGCTCGCCCGCATAGGGGTCGTCGATTCCCAAGCCGGCGAGGATCTCGCGTTCGAGCTGCTCCATCGCCTCAGCATCCCTGTCGTCTTCGTGATCCCAGCCGAGCAGATGCAGCACCCCATGGACGGTGAGATGGGCGTAATGCGCGTTCAGGGATTTGCCCTGCTCGGTGGCCTCGCGGGCGACGACCGGCGCGCACAGCACCAGATCCCCCAGCAGCGGCAGGCGCACGCCCTCGGGCAACCCCTCCGGCAAGTCCGCGGGGAAGCTCAGCACGTTGGTCGCATAATCCTTGCCGCGGTAGTGGCGGTTGAGGGCACGGCCTTCGTCCTCGTCAACCAGTCGGATCGCCAGGTCTGCCTCGCGGATGCGCGCGGACAGCGCGGCGCCCGCCCAGCGGCGGAAACTCGCGGCGGCGGGCAGGCCTTTACGCGGCAGCGCGTAACCGATGGCGACATCGAGGCGGGTGGGACCCTGCGTCATGCGCGCGTGGCCGGTCCGGTCGCGGCGTCGCTCGCATCGCGGCGTTCATAGGCGGTGACGATGCGCGCGACCAGCGGATGACGCACCACATCGCGCGCCTCGAAGAACGTGAAGCTGACGCCCTCGACTTCGTGAAGAACCTCGATTGCATCACGCAGCCCGGACTTCACGTGCTTGGGCAGATCGATCTGGGTGAGATCGCCGGTCACGACCGCAGTCGAACCGAACCCCAGCCGGGTCAGGAACATCTTCATCTGCTCGATCGTGGTGTTCTGCGCCTCGTCGAGGATCACGAACGCATCGTTGAGCGTGCGGCCACGCATGTAAGCCAGCGGCGCGATCTCGATGACGTTGCGCTCCAGCAGCTTGGCCACCTTCTCCACGCCGAGCATCTCGTAGAGCGCGTCGTAGAGCGGGCGCAGATAGGGATCGACCTTCTGGGTCAGATCACCCGGCAGGAAACCGAGCTTCTCGCCTGCCTCGACCGCGGGCCGTACCAGGATCAGCCGCTGCACCTTCGATTCGTTGAGTGCCTCGACCGCCATCGCGACCGCGAGGAAGGTCTTGCCGGTACCGGCCGGGCCTACGCCGAAATTGATGTCGTGGCCGGTGATCTTGTGCAGATATTTGGCCTGGTTCGCACCGCGACCGCGGATCGTGCCGCGCTTGACCCGCACCGCGACTTCCTGCGGCGTGTAGTCCTCTTCCACATTCGCCGGGCTCAGGCGCAGGTTGATCGCGTGACTGTCGAGCACCTCCGCTTCGCTCTCCGCGTACAGCGCCTTGAGCAGCTTTTCGGTGCGGTCGAGCATCGCTTCATCGCGACCGGTGACGCGGAAGATGTTGCCGCGATTGGCGATTTCCACGCCCAGCCGCAGTTCGATCTGGCGCAGGTGGCCGTCGAAGGGCCCGGCAAGATTGGACAGGCGCTCGGAGTCCGCGGGCTCGAGCAGGAAAGTGCGTTCGGGAAGGGCGTTGGTCATGGCGCGGATTCTAGCGAGGGTCGCGACAGGCGGGCGTGTAAATCCCCTCCGCGGCGTGGTTCAGTCGGCGTCGCGCAGAACTAGGCGGCCACGCAGCGAATTGCTCAGTGCGGCGGTGATCTCGACATCCACGAACTGGCCGATCAGACGCGCCGGGGCGGGGAAATTGACCGAACGCATGTTTTCGGTCTTGCCGGTGAGTTCGGTCGGATCCTTGCGCGACGGCCCTTCGACCAGCACCGTCTGCACGCTGCCGACCATGCGCTCGGAGATGCCGGCGGCATAGGCATTGATATGCGCCTGCAGGCGCGACAGACGCGCGTGCTTCTCTTCCTGGGTCACCGAATCCTCGAGATCCGAGGCCGGCGTGCCTGGGCGGCGCGAATAGATGAAGGAGAACGACTGGTCGAAGCCGACGTCCTCGATCAGCTTCATCGTCTTCTCGAAGTCGGCATCGGTCTCGCCGGGAAAGCCGACGATGAAATCCGACGAGATCGAGATGTCCGGGCGCACCGCGCGCAGCTTGCGGATCCTCTGCTTGAACTCCAGCGCGGTGTAGCCGCGCTTCATCGCCGACAGGATGCGGTCGCTGCCGGCCTGCACCGGCAGGTGCAGGTAGTTGGCCAGCTGCGGCACGTCGCGATACGCCTCGACCAGCGAGTCGGAGAACTCAAGCGGGTGCGAGGTGGTGAAGCGGATGCGGTCGATGCCGTCGATCTCGGCGATGGTGCGGATCAGCAGGCCAAGATCCGCCACATCGCCATCGCCCATCGGGCCGCGGTACGCATTGACGTTCTGGCCGAGCAGATTGATCTCGCGCACGCCCTGGCCAGCCAGTTGCACGACCTCGACCAGCACGTCCTCGAACGGCCGGCTGACTTCCTCGCCGCGGGTGTAGGGCACCACGCAGAACGAGCAGTATTTCGAGCAGCCTTCCATGATCGACACGAACGCGCTCGGCCCGTCGGCGCGGGGCTCGGGCAGGCGGTCGAACTTCTCGATCTCGGGAAAGCTGATGTCGACCTGCGGCAGGCCGGTCTCGCGCTTGGCGCGGATCAGTTCGGGCAGGCGGTGCAGGGTCTGCGGTCCGAACACCAGATCCACGTAGGGCGCACGCTTGACGATCGCTTCGCCTTCCTGCGATGCGACGCAGCCGCCGACGCCGATCAGCACCGGCTTGCCGTCCTTCTTCAGCGCCTTCCAGCGGCCGAGCTGGCTGAAGACCTTCTCCTGCGCCTTCTCGCGGATCGAGCAGGTGTTAACCAGCACGACGTCGGCTTCCTCGACGTTGTCGGTCAGTTCCAGGCCATCGCTGGCGGCGAGCACGTCGGCCATCTTGGCCGAGTCGTACTCGTTCATCTGGCAACCGTGGGTCTGGATGAAGAGCTTTCCACGCGGCCGCAGCGTGCTGGCCGATGCGGAAGCGGACGGGTCGGGAGCAGGCGCGCTCGGCGCTGCGGAAGCGGTCTGGGTCATGGCATGTCCGGGGCGCGGCGTTGAGGCCGGGCCGGATGGCTGGAAGGGGCGGGCAGTGTACCGGCAAGCGCCACATCCGCAGCCGGGCGCCATGTGCCGGCCGCCGCGAGCGGCTTTCACAATCAAACACTTGGCAACGGTCGTCGAACATCGGACACTTCGCCCGTGAAACGGGGATGGGGACTCATCGCGACACTCGGTCTGCTGGCGGCCTTTCCGGTTGCCGGCAGTACGCTGTATCGCTGCGATTCCGGCGACGGAATACCGCAATACGTCAGCAAGCGCGTCAGCGGCGCTAGTTGCCGGGTGGTGAGCAGCGCGCCTGCCGCGCCGCGTACCAGCGCCCCCCGTGCAGCGCGCCCGGCTGCAGCAGCCCCCGCGCCGACCACCGCGCCCGCGAATGTCGACAGCGGTGCCCCCGCGACCTTCATGGGCGGTACCTCTGCACCTGCACCTGTCACCACGCCGCAACCAGCACGGCCGGCCGCCGCCACGCCAACGCCAGCCGCCAGAGCTGCGCAGGGCGGCAGCCAGCGCCGCCTGCAGCAGGGCCAGGTCTATTCGTACGTGAAGGATGGCGTGCGCCACTACAGCAGCAGCCGGCCGGCCGGCGGCGCCCAGGTCGTCGCGGTCCGCACGATCAGCTACAGCTTCTTCGAGACCTGCTACGCCTGCGGCGCGGCCCCGGGCGTGAACTTCGGCAATGTGCGGCTCAACGAGAACGCCTACCGCGACGAAGTGGCGCGGGCAGCGCGCGAGTTCGGGGTCGAGGAAGCGATCGTCCGCGCCATCATGCATGCCGAGTCCGCGTTCAATCCCAATGCGCTGTCGCGCGCCGGCGCGCAGGGCCTGATGCAGCTGATGCCGGCCACCGCGGCGCGCTTCGGCGTGGTCAATGCGTTCGATCCCGAGCAGAACATCCGCGGCGGCGTCGAATACCTCGCGTGGCTGCTTAAGCGGTTCAATGGCGACCTCACCCTGGCCGCGGCCGGCTACAACGCCGGCGAAGGCGCCGTGCAGCGCCATGGCGGTGTGCCACCGTACGCGGAAACCCAGCGCTACGTGGTCCGCGTTGGCACGCTTGCCGACCGGTATCGCGGACAGCTCGCCAGCCGCTGAGCAGGCGTCCCCACATCGCATCTGCAAATCGATTGTCCGTCGATTCAGGGTTCCGCTACACTCGGGCCTCTCTATATGCGGCCATCCGTCCTACGCGGGCGAAACGGTTCGCGGCAGCCAGTACGCAACAGCTACCGAAAGAGGGCGGGGTACCGGATGGTCGATGAAGCGGTGAGCGGACCTGGTGGGGATGGTCCAGTCAATGAGGGGCGGCGTCGGTTCCTGACCGCCACCACCCTCGTCGTGGGAGCGGTGGGCGCGGGTGTGACCGCGATTCCGTTCATCAAGTCCTGGAATCCGAGTGCGCGGGCCAAGCTCGCCGGTGCGCCGGTGACCGTGGACATCAGCGCGTTGCAGGAAGGCCAGCGGCTGATCGCGGAGTGGCGCGGGCAGCCGATCTGGATCGTCAAGCGCTCCAAGGCGATCCTCGATGCGCTGCCGACGCTCGACGGCATGCTCAAGGATCCCGAATCCGGGAATCCCGACCAGCAACCCGGCTACGTGCTGGAGGCCAATCCCGAGCTGCGCTCGATCAAGGCCGACATCTCGGTGCTGGTCGGCCTGTGCACACATCTGGGCTGTTCGCCGGAGATGGTCGCCGAGATCCGTCCGGCACCCTTCGACGCCAACTGGAAGGGCGGCTACTTCTGTCCCTGCCACAAGTCGAAGTTCGACATGGCCGGCCGCGTCTACGACGGCGTGCCCGCCCCGACGAACCTGCTTGTGCCGCCGCACCATTACGCGGATGACAACACGCTCGTCATCGGCGTCGATCCGCAGGGAGCCGCCTGATGGCCAACGTCCTCGTCCGCGGCGCCAACGGCGTCTTCAACTGGGTCACCGAGCGTGCACCGGCCTTGATGCCGATGTACCGCAAGCACATGACCGAGTACTACGCGCCGAAGAACTTCAACATCTGGTACATCTTCGGGGTGCTGTCACTGGTGGTGCTGGTCAACCAGATCCTGACCGGCATCTTCCTGACGATGCACTACAAGCCGAGCGCGGCGGACGCCTTCGCCTCGGTCGAATACATCATGCGCGACGTGGAGTGGGGCTGGCTGATCCGCTACATGCACTCCACGGGTGCGTCGCTGTTCTTCATCGTGGTCTACATCCACATGTTCCGCGGCCTGATGTACGGCAGCTACAAGAAGCCGCGCGAGCTGGTGTGGATTCTCGGCATGCTGATCTACCTGGTGCTGATGGCCGAAGCCTTCCTCGGCTATGTGCTGCCCTGGGGTCAGATGTCGTTCTGGGGCGCGAAGGTCATCATCTCGCTGTTCGGCGCGATTCCGGTCATCGGTAACGGCCTGACCGAATGGATCATGGGCGACTACCTGCCCTCCGACGCCACGCTCAACCGCTTCTTCGCCCTGCACGTGATCGCGCTGCCGCTGGTGCTGCTGCTGCTCGTGGTCCTGCACCTGGGCGCGCTGCATGAGGTGGGCTCGAACAATCCGGATGGCGTGGACATCAAGAAGGGGCCCAAGGGCAACCGCTGGTCGGTGACCGCGCCGGCCGACGGCATTCCGTTTCATCCCTACTATTCGGTCAAGGACGGCTTCTACGTCTGCTGCTTCCTGATCATCGCAGCCTTCATCATCTTCTTCGCACCTGCGTTCGGCGGCTGGTTCCTCGAGCATGACAACTTCACCGAGGCCAACCGGCTGGTGACGCCCGAGCACATCAAGCCGGTCTGGTACTACACGCCGTACTACGCGATGTTGCGCGTCGTGCCGCACAAGCTCAGCGGTGTGCTGGTGATGTTCGGCGCGATCGCGATTCTGTTCCTGGTGCCGTGGCTCGACCGCTGCAAGGTGCGCTCGCATCGCTACCGTGGCCCGATCACCAAGGTCATGCTTGCGATGCTGGTCGTGTGCTTCGTCTGGCTGGGCAAGATCGGCGCCGGTCCCGGTACCGATCCGGTCGAGACGATCATCGGCCGCGTGCTGACGTTCCTCTATTTCGCGTTCTTCATCACGATGCCGGTCTGGACCAAGCTCGACCGGACCAAGGCAGTTCCGGACCGGGTGACGATGCATGACTGACAGACTTTTCGCGCGCATCGCCACCGCCGTCGCGGGCTTGCTGCTGTCGTTCGGCGCGCTCGCCGCCGCCGGTGGCCCGGTCGAGCAGGCCGGCACCGACATCGGTGACCGCGCTTCGCTACAGCGCGGCGCGCAGCTTTACATGAATTACTGCGCCGGCTGCCACTCGCTGAAGTTCATGCGCTACTCGCGCATGGCCGAGGATCTGGGGCTGACCGAAGACGAGGTGATGAACAACCTCAACCTCACCGGCGCCGCTTATGGCGAGCACATCGTGTCGTCGATGACCGCCGAGCACGGCACGCAGTGGTTCGGCCAGGCGCCGCCGGACCTGAGCCTGATCACCCGCGTGCGCGGCAGCGACTGGGTGTTCACCTATCTCAAGTCGTTCTATCTCGACGAGACACGTCCGCTGGGCTGGAACAACACCCTGTTCCCGAACGCATCGATGCCCAATCCACTGTGGGAGATGCAGGGCCTGCAGCGCCCGGTACACGGCGAGGTCGACGACATCGGCGAGCCGGTGGTCGCGCACCTGGAGCTGGGCACGCCCGGCAGCCAGGACGCGCGCCAGTTCGACCAGACCGTCCGCGACATCACCACGTTCCTGGAATACGTTGGCGAGCCGGCCGCGCTCAAGCGTCAGCAGCTCGGCGTCTGGGTGCTGCTGTTCCTGACCTTGCTGACGTTCCTGGCGTGGTTGCTGAAGCAGGAATACTGGCGCGACGTGCACTGATCGATTCCGCCCGCGGCGCTGCGCTGCTGGCGTTCCCCCGAGCCGTCCGGCCATTGCCGTCCGGCTCAGGGAAATGCGAGACTCGAAAGAACCGCGACAACCGTCTGCGATCAGCAGTCGGCGTCACCGGGCTGGCGGACTCCAGCCTCCGGACAGGCCGGGCGACGGCCGTGAGTGCATCCATGCGAAACGTGCTGACGCTCTTCTCTTCTGTCGACGATGTGCTCTGCCATCGAGCGCGCCTGGTGCTGGCCGCCAAGGGCGTGAACTACGACATGGTGCCGGTGGATGCGCAGAATCCGCCCGAGGATCTGATCGATCTCAACCCCTACCACTCGGTGCCGACCCTGGTAGAGCGCGATCTGGTGCTCTATGCCGCCAGCGTGGTCAGCGAATATCTCGACGAGCGCTATCCGCACCCGCCGCTGATGCCGGTCGATCCGCTGTCGCGTGCGCGCCTGCGCCTGGCGATGCTGCGTATCGAGCATGACTGGGTGCCGCAGGTGCAGGCCATCCAGATGGGCAACAAGGCCCAGGCCGAGAGCGGCCGCAAGCGGCTCAAGGAACTGGTCACCGCCGCAGTGCCGCTGTTCAAGGCCAGCAAGTTCTTCCTCAATACGGAAATGAGCCTCGCCGATTGCGCAGTGGCGCCGATCGTCTGGCGCCTGCAGGCGCTCGACATCCCGCTGCCCAAGGATGGCGGCAAGGCGATCGAGGATTACGGCAACCGGATCTTCCGCAGCCCCGGCTTCGTCCGCAGCCTGACGCCGCAGGAGCGGCAACTGCGCGCGCTGCCCGAATAAACCGAGTTGCCCGTTGTGTTCAGCCGCGCACATCTGAACGACGGACTGAACGGCTAAACTGTCGCCCATGACGGACAGCACGCCTCTGATGACCAGCCATCGCCCGTATCTGCTGCGGGCGCTTTACGAGTGGATTGCCGACAACGGCATGACGCCGCACATCCTCGTCGATGCGCGGCAGCCGGGCGTGCGCGTGCCGGCGCATGCGGTCAAGGACGGTCGCATCGTGCTCAACGTCGCCGACCGCGCGGTCGGCAGGCTGGAGATGGACAACGACAGCGTGCGGTTCTCCGCGCGCTTCGGCGGCGTGAGCCAGTCGGTCATGGTGCCGGTGGGCGCGGTGTTGGCGATCTATGCGCGCGAAACCGGGCAGGGCATGGCCCTGCCGGAAGAGATCGTCGGTTCGGGCGAGCCGCGCGATGAGGCGGAAGACAGCGCACCTTCGCTGCACGCGGTGGAGGACGATGGCAACGGCAGTGCCGAAGGACCCGATGATCCGCCCCCCGATGGCGATACGCCGCCGGAGCCGCGCCGTGGCCATTTGCGGGTTGTGAAGTAGTAGGCGGACGCCTCTACGACGTCAGTTCGCCCAGACGTCGAAGCTCAGAGCGATCCACGCACGCATCCGGACCTCAGTTGGTCCAATGGATCGGCACGTCCTGAGGGCGGGTCGGGCCGCTGAAGGCGACCAGCTGTTCGCCTCGCAGCACCAGATGCCCGATATGGCGCTGCACACCGTCCTCCGAATACTCGAAGCGGAAGCTGCGTTCGACGCCCAGGCGCCCGTCGTCGCCCCGACGCAGCCGCATCGAATGTGCATGGACTGCCTGATCCAGCCACTGCACGCCGGCCCGCTCGCAGGCATCGCGCCCGAGTCGACCGGCGCGTTCGGCTGCTGCACGCGCGCTGCTCCACCACTGGAATGCGGCGAACGCGGCCAGCATGACGAAGATCATTGTCGGAAAGTCGGGCATGCGCGAACTGTGGCGGCGGCAGAGGTTGGTTACAAGTGTGGGCGCGACGATGCCCGCAGTGGCGCGCGTTTCGGGCCGCCGTGCAAAGGGGGATCTCCGCCGCACGCGTCGGCGCGTCGTTGACGCGTCGGAGCGTCATAGAACTGGAACATCACCGGGAAACAAGTTCTCGCGGACGCCTTGCAGGGCGTTTGCGCGAGTGTGGCGATCAGCCCGGCGGCGGGCCGAGTTTCAATGACAGATCGATCGCATGGACGTGCTTGGTCAGCCCGCCGATCGAGACGAAGTCCACCCCGTCTTCGGCAATCGCGCGCAGGCCGTCGAGATCCACGCTGCCCGAGACCTCCAGCGGAATGCGTCCGTCATATGGCGCAGCGCGGGCAATGCGCACAGCTTCGCGGCGCGTTGTGGCATCGAAGTCATCAATCAGCACCCGCGTACAGCCGGCATCGAGCGCCGCGCGCAGTTCGTCCAGCGTTTCCACTTCAATTACCAGCGGCAGCCCCGGCGATTGGGCGCGCGCGGCTTCGACTGCGGGTGCGATACCGCCGGCCGCGCGGACATGGTTTTCCTTGAGCATCACCGTGTCGGAGAGACCGATCCGATGATTGTGACCACCGCCGACGCGTACCGCGTATTTCTGCGCCAGCCGCAGGCCGGGCAAAGTTTTGCGAGTATCGAGGATGCGCGTCCCGGTCCCAGCCACGGCGGCAGCGTGGCGCGCGGTGACGGTCGCCGTGGCGCTCAGCGTCTGCATGAAATTGAGCGAGGTGCGTTCCGCGCTGACCAGCGCGCGCGCGCGTCCGGCGAGTGTCGCGAGCACGGTCCCGGCGGCCACGCGATCGCCTTCGGCCACGCGCCAGTCGATGCGCACGTCGGGGTCGAGCGCGCGATGACAGGTGTCGAACCAGGGACGCCCGCAGATCACCGCGTCTTCCTTGCACAACAGATAGGCGATGTCGTCGCGGTCTGGAAGCAGCGCTGCGGTCACGTCACCGCTGCCGATGTCTTCAGCCAATGCCGCCGCGACGTTGTCTGCGACCGCCGCGTGCGGAATGTCGAAGCGGTCGGTTGCGCTCATGCCTTCGGAAAATCGGGGATCTGCCCAGTGGAGATGGCTTCTTCGACCAGCAGCACCGGAATGCCGTCGTCGACGCGGTAGACGCGCTTGCGATCGTGCGTGATCAGCGCCTCGCGCACCGGGCCGGCCTGCGCGGCGCCGTCTTCACGTCGCGCCGAGCCCGCGGCAATCGCCGCATTGAGCGCGTCGAGTCCCGCTGCATCGAGTAGCGCGAGCGGCTGGCGGCTGGCGGGGCAGACGAGAATATCGAGCAGCTTGCGGTCCATGGGCGGTCTTGTGCGGGCGTGGTGAGCGGACTGGAAGGGTAGCATTCGGCCCCGGGCGCCCGCTGCACGCGCACGATGCGGCCGGGGCGGATAAAATGCGTCTTTGTGGCCGGGGACCCCCCAATGACCGCCAGTTCCGTACCGCCGAAGGTCGGCATCGTGATGGGATCACGATCCGACTGGGACACGATGCAGCACGCCGCGCAGAAGCTCGAACAGCTCGGCGTCCCGCACGAAGTCCGCGTGGTGTCCGCGCATCGCACGCCCGATTTGCTGTTCGAATACGCTGCCAGTGCGCAGTCGCGCGGTCTGCGCGCGATCATTGCCGGCGCCGGTGGCGCGGCGCATCTGCCGGGCATGCTGGCGTCGAAGACCGCGGTGCCGGTGCTCGGCGTGCCAGTGCAATCCAAGGCGCTCAACGGCATGGACTCGCTGCTGTCGATCGTGCAGATGCCGGCCGGCATTCCGGTGGCGACGTTCGCGATCGGCAATGCGGGCGCCGCCAATGCGGCGCTGTTCGCGGCGGCGATGCTCGCGGCCGACGACGCGACGGTGGCCGCTGCGCTGGCCGAGTTCCGCCAACGCCAGACCGACGACGTTGCCGGCAACGACGACCCGCGTCGATGAGCGCGACCACGGTTGAACTCGATATGTGCGCGTCCCTGTTGCCCTCACCGCAACCGGGCCCCGGCCCGGCGCAGCGCGCCGGGCGTTCGGCCGGCCTGCGCGGCAGTGCCGCGCCAGCAGACCATCCTCACCCCGGAGGCAGAGGGCGCGCGGGCGCCGGGCGGGTCCGCTTCTCCTACGCGCTGTGTTCGCTGGAGTATCTGCGCGTATGACGACTGTCGGTATTTTGGGCGGCGGCCAGCTCGCCCGCATGCTCGCGTTGTCGGGCGCGCCGCTGGGTTTGCGGTTCTTGGTCATGGACACCGCCGACGATGCCTGCGCCGGGCAATTCGCGCCGCTGCTGGTCGGGGATTATCGCGACGAGACTGCGCTGGCCGAGTTCGCCGGCAAGGTGGACGTGGCGACCTTCGATTTCGAAAACGTGCCGGCCGAGAGCGCGCACTGGCTGGCCGAGCGCGTGCCGGTGTTCCCCAGTCCCGACGCGCTGGCGCTGACCCAGGACCGCCTTGCCGAGAAAACCCTCTTCCGCGAACTGGGCATCCCGGTGCCGGACTTCGCCGATGTCGCGACGCGTGCGCAGCTCGATGACGCGGTCGCGCGCATCGGAACCCCGTGCATCCTCAAGACCCGGCGGCTGGGCTATGACGGCAAGGGCCAGTTCCGGATCAAGTCGCCAGCGGATGTCGATGCTGCGTGGGAGGCGCTCGGCGCGCAGGCGGAGACGGTCGGGCTGATCCTCGAAGGCTTCGTCGCGTTCCAGCGCGAGCTCAGCGTGGTCGCCGTGCGCGGTCGCGATGGCGAATTCCGCGCCTGGCCATTGACCGAAAACTGGCATGTCGACGGCGTGCTGTCGGCGAGCCTGGCGCCTGCGCGCGTCGATGCCGCTCTGCATGCGACCGCGTTGTCGTATGCGCGCGCGATCGCGGAGCGTCTCGGCTACGTTGGCGTGTTCGCGCTCGAACTGTTCTGTCGCGATGGCGAGTTGCTCGCCAACGAACTCGCGCCGCGCGTGCACAACTCCGGGCACTGGACGATCGAAGGCGCCGAGACCTCGCAGTTCCAGAACCATCTGCGCGCGGTGCTCGGCCTGCCACTTGGTGACACGGCCGTGCGCGGCACGGTCTGCATGCTCAACTGGATCGGCGCGATGCCCGACGCCGCGCCGCTACTGTCGACGGCGGGCGGGCACTGGCACGACTACGGCAAGCAGTCGCGCGACGGCCGCAAGGTCGGCCACGCCACGGTGCGGGCGGACGAGGCCGAGGCATTGGCGCAGCGGCTGGCCGATGTCGGTGAGGCACTCGGACGTCAGGCGCAGGTCGCGCCGGTGGTGGCGCGCCTGCGCGAGTGACGCGTCGACGGATGCACGCGTGAGCGTGCGCGCTGGTCCGAAGCGCGGTGACGTGATTGCGAGGCGAGCACCTGTTCGCGCGCGAGCGCGCTCCTACAGGGCGCTCCGGTATTCGCGCGTGCCACATCGTCCTTCCGTAGGAGCGCGCTTGCGCGCGCTGGGGTCATCGGGATGGCCATTCGCGCGCGAGCGCGCGCCGACAGAGTGTTCCGGTAGTCGCGCAGGCCGCCTCCGCCTTGTGTAGGAGCGCGCTTGCGCGCGATTGGGGGCAGCGGGACAACCGTCGCGCGCGAGCGCGTGCCGACAGGGTGCGCCGGATCCGCGCAGGCCGCATCGTCCTTCTGCAGGAGCGCGCTTGCGCGCGAAGGAGACAGCGGGACGACCATTCGCGCGCGAGCGCGCTCCTACAGGGCGTTCGCGTGTTGACGCGACTACACGGACGTATTCGTTCGCTGGCCCCGAGGTCGATCGGCTCCCGGTCCACACCGCAGGATCGCTGCTGCGCGGCGTGCCTGGCAGGTTGGCTCAGTCGCCGGTGCGCGGATCGTCGCTGACGACCAGCGGTACACCGCGGGTCGGATGTTCGAGCACCAGCACCGGCTGGGCGTAGACGCGTTCGATCGTCGCTCGGGTGAGCACCTCGCGCGGACTGCCGTCGGCGGCCACGCGGCCGTCATGCAGCATCACGATGCGGTCGGCGTGGCCGGCGGCCAGATTCAGATCGTGCAGCACGACGATCATGCAGGCGCCGTCGTCGGCGAGGCCGCGGGCGATGCGCAGCACGGCTTCCTGGTGTTGCAGGTCGAGCGCCGCGGTGGGTTCGTCGAGGAAGACGACGGGTGTGGTCTGCGCCAGCACGCGGGCGAACGCGGTGCGCGAGGCTTCGCCGCCGGACAGCGTCTGCACGTCGCGCGCGGCGAGGTGGGTGACGTCCGCCGAGACGAGCGCAGCGTCGACGATGCGGCCGTCGGCTGCCGGATCCGGTGCGTGCGGCAGCCGGCCCATCGCGACGACCTCGCGCACGCTGAAGCCGAAGCGCACCGCGTGGTCCTGCGGCAGCACGCTGCGCTCGCGGGCGAGTGGGCGGGCCTTCCAGTCGCGCAGTTCGGCGCCCGACAGGCGCACGCGGCCGGCGGCCGGGACGAGATCACCGCTGGCGACCGCGAGCAGGGTCGACTTGCCGGCGCCGTTCGGGCCGACCAGTGCGGTCAGCGTGCCGCGCGCGAAGCGCAGATCGACCGCGTCTAGGATCGCGCGGCCGTCAATGCGCACGCTCACGCCATCGAGCGCGAGCACGTCCTGCGCGAGGTCGGCGGCGTCGTGGCTCATGCGGCGCCCTTGCGACGCAACACCAGCCACAGGAAGAACGGCGCGCCGAGCGCGGCCGAGAACAGGCCGAGCGGGATTTCCGACGGCGGATCGAGGCTGCGCGCGGCGGTATCGGCGACGACGATCAGCAAGCCGCCGGCGACCGCCGACAGCGGAATCAGCCAGCGGTGGCCCGGCCCGGCGAGCAGGCGTACGAAATGCGGCACGACCAGGCCGACGAAGCCGACTACGCCGGCGAACGCCACGGCCGAGCCGACCAGCAGCGCGCAGACCGCGATCAGCATCAGCCGTGCCCGCTTGACGTCCAGGCCGATGTGCTGCGCCTGGCGCTCGCCGAGCGCGAGCATGTCGAGCGGCGTGGCGAGCGCGCGCAGCGCCACCGCGCCGAGTGCGAACGCCGGCAGGGCGGCCAGCATCGAATTCCAGTTCGCCATCGCCAGCGAGCCCATCTGCCAGAACACCAGCGACTGCAGTTCGTCGGCATCGGCGATGTAGGTGAAGAAGCCGATCGCCGCCGAACACGCGGCCGCGATCGCGATGCCGACCAGCAGCAGGGTCGCGGTGCCGGTGCCGCGGTCGGGCCGGGCGAGCACATAGATCAGCGTCGTCGTCGCCGCGCCGCCGAGGAACGCGGCGACCGGGATCGTCCAGGCGCCGAAGGCGGTCGCGCCGATCACGATCGCGCCGACCGCGCCGAGCGCCGCGCCGTGGGTCACGCCGACGATGCCCGGATCGGCCAGCGGATTGCCGAACAGGCCCTGCAGGCCGGCGCCGGCCATTGCCAGCGACGCGCCGACGATCACCGCCAGCAGTGCGCGCGGCACGCGCAGGTTCCACACCACCGAGATGTCGCGCTGGGTCAGTGCGCCGGCATCGACCAGGCCCAGCTTGTGCGTGATCACGTGGACCACGTCGCCCGGCGGAATGCGCAGCGGGCCGATGCCGAACGACAGCACGATCACGACGACCAGCAGCGCCAGCATGCCGACGAACAGCAGCCCGCCGGGCGGTCGCCGGACCAGGCCGGTGCGTCGCGGGGCAGCGCCTGCCGTCACGCGCCGGGCAGCGCGTCGAGTTCGGCGGCCAGCGTGGCCATGGCCTGCGCCAGGGCAACCGCACCGGCACCGCCGCCGATGCTGCTCACCTTGAGCTGCGTATCGGGCATCACCCAGACGCGGTTGGCGAAGCCGGCCGGCGTCTGCCTGAGCGACGGGTACGCCTTCCACAGCCCGGCTTCGCCGCCGAACACGCGCAGGTCGTCCTCGCTGACGAGGACCACCTCGGGTTCGACCGCGACGATGCCCTCGTTGCTGAGCTGCGAATAGTTGGACACCTTGGCCTCGTCGCCGACATTGATGCCGCCGGCCAGGCGGATCAGCCCCGCGGCGGCGGTATCGGCCCCGCCGACGGTCGGCGAACCGCCGCCACCGGTCGCAGAAATGTGGATCACGCGCGGCTTGCGCGTATGGGTGGCAGCGATGCGCGCGGCTTCATCGAGCTGCTGCTGCACCTGCGTGGCGAGTTGCTCACCTTCGTCGGCATGGCCGAACACGGCCGCGAGCTTGCGCACCTTGTCGGGAATCGGCTGCAGCTCGTCGACGATCACCAGCGTCTGCCCGGCGTCGCGCAGCGGCTGCGCGAGCTTGCCGTGGCGGCGCAGGCTGTTGCCGACGAACAGGGTGCCGTCGAGGCTGAGGATGCCTTCGACGCCCGTCGTGCGGTTGAACAGAAAATGATGTTGCGCATTGCGGCCGGTCTCGGTGACGGCGTTGGTCGGCGCCGCGAACACCTGGTCGGACAGGTCCAGCGAATCCATGACCATCACGATGTCGTCGTTCCCGACGATCGTGCGCGCGGTGTCGGTAACCGTCACCTCGACGCCGTCGTCGGAACGCACGGTGACGGGCAGATCCTGCTGCGAGCGCGCGACGCGTGGAATGTCGGTGCCGGCGATGCGCAGCCAGCCGTCGGGCAGGGCGGCTTCGTCGGCCTGCACGGACGCATCGCCGGACGGTGCCACCTCGGGCGCCGGCGCACACGCCGCCAGCGCGCAGGCGAGGGTGAGAATCAGCGGGACATGGACGCGGCGTGCGGACATCTTCAATTCCATCGCGGCAAAAAAAAGCAGCGGCCGGACCGGGTCCGGCCGCTGCGAGGCGCCGATTTTAGTTGGTTTTCGGCGTGATTCGGCGGATCTGGTCGCCGTCGACATCCTCGGCGCCGCGCGACTTGTTGATCGCGTACACCGTGCCGTTGCCGACGGGCAGCACGTGGTTGGGGAACGTGCCGCCGTCGAGATTGGCGACGATGGTGCCGTTCGCATCCACGGCGGTGATCGTGCCGGCGCCGCGGCTTGCGACATAGGCGAGCTGGCTGTGCGGATCGAACGCGACGTATACCGCGCCCGCGCCCACGTAGACGTCATGCAGCACTTCACCGGTGTCGGCGTTGGCGATCACCAGGTTGTCGCTGCCCTGCGCCGTGACGTAGAGGCGGCGGCCCACGGGATCGATCGCGACACCGATGCCGCCATTGATCGTGGGGAAGCGGAACATCTTGTCCACTGCGCCGGTGGCGCCATCGAGCACCACCACCTCACCGGTCGACAGGCCCACCGAATAGAGCTTGCCGCCGACCGGGTCGACGGTCAGCGCCATCGGACCGAATTCCTCGCCGCGCACGCCCGACGGGACGGTCAGGTCCTGCACGACCTCGAGCGTCTTCGCATCGAAGGCCACGAACTTGCCGCCACCGAAACCGCTGGCCCACACGCGGTTGTCCTTGGTGTCGACGACGATGTCGCGGCCATGCGGGAGCACGCCCTTGTCGAACTGCTTGACCAGCGACAGGTCCGACTGGCGATACACGGCCACCGTGTCGTCGCGGGTATTGGTGACCCAGACGTTGCCGTTGGCGTCGTCGACGGCGACACCGTAGACCGCATACACGCGCCCATTGGTCTCGCCTTCGATCTGGGCCGGGGTCACGCGCGCGGTGATTTCCAGCGTCTCGGGATCGAGCTTGAGCAACTCCGACTGGCTGACCGGCGGCCGACCCACGGCGGCCGTGACGAACAGCGCATTCGATGCCTGGCTGTGCGCGACCTGGTACAGGCCCTGCACCAGCTTGTTGGTGGTCACGTCATAGCGCTCGGCGCCCGACAGCGGCACGTCCTTGGAGACCTTCAGCTCGATCACGGCGGCGGCATCCGGGTTGGCGACACGCACGACCACCGGGTGGCGACCGACGGCGGCGTCGGCGGGCACCTGGACCTGGCCACTGACCCGGCCTTCGGCATCGGCGGTCCACGGGCGGGCATTGAGCACGGTCTCGCCGCGCAGCAGGGTCACCGCCTGGCCGGGCTTGAAGCCCTGGCCGGTCATGTCGACCGAGTCACCGGCCTTGATCACCGGGCTGGCGGCGCGCACGGCACCCTTGAAATCGGGATCCGGCTGGCCGAAGCCCTGTGCACCGACGGCGCCGACGGCGGCGCACAGGGCGATGGACAGCGCGGCAAGTCGCAGACGACGCGAGGACAGCTTTTGCATGACGAACTCCTGGAGCGTGGATTTGACCGGCGTTGCATATCGCCGGAAGGACTCGGTGCGTAGAGCGGGGACAGCGTGGGCTGGGCGAGCGACATGGGTCATCGCGGCACCTGGCGTACAGCGGCGGACCCGATCGCCGGCAACAGCGCCAGTGCGGGAACGCCCGGAAGTGGAGACAGTTGACGCGCCAGCGCATCGGCCGAGGTGTCGCGGCTCGACGGCAGGCACGCATGGACGAAGCCCGCCCAGGTCAGCGCCTGCAGCGCCTGGTTGAGCAGGCCGGGCGTCGCGTCGTAAGGCGCCAGCGTGCGCAGCCTCGCGAAGGATTGCGGTCCCTCCGCCAATGCGTCGAGCGCTGGCGCGAAGAGCTCGCGCGCGCCGGTCACCGGGCCGATGCGCGTGTCGAAGCGCAGATCGCCGGTGAGCGCCGGCGGCTCGCCGGGCAGGGCGGCGAACACCAGCGCATCGAGTGCGTCGAGATGCGCGGCGTCGCCGAGGCGACGCGTATCGCGCTGGAACAGGTCGCGGCGCAGGCTCTGGTTGCGGGCGAGATCGCGTGCGGTTTCGGCCAGCGGTCCGGGCGGCAGCGAGCGCAGACGGGCCTGCAGCGCAGCGGGGACCGACAGCGCATCGATGTTCTCGATCGGCGTGGCGCTGCCGAGGAAACCGCAACCCACGCCGGCGAACGCGCGGATCACGTCGGCGACGTGCTGCGGTTGCCAGTGCGCGCCGAGGAATTCGTGGGCGATGTAGCCGGCCGGCTCGCGTTCCATCGCGTCGAGCTGGCGCGTCGCGCCCGGATGTTCGGCGAAGTAACCGGCGCCGCCGTCGGCGAGATCGCGCAGCAGCGACAATGCCGCGGTCACGCGTGCCGGCGTGTCGCCTTCGAGATGCCTGCCCGCCTCGTGTAGCAGGCGCTGCGCGCCCTGCAGTTGCGACGCGCCGGGATGGCTCATGTAGCCGAGTTCGAGCAGCCCGCCGGGCGCGAGGCGGCGCTCGACGATCGCGAGGATCGCCTCGCGCACCGCATCCGACACCCAGGCCCACAGGCCGTGCGAGACGAGGAAGTCGAAGGATTCACCGCTGTGCGTCGCGTACTCGCGCAGGTCGGCATGGACGAATTCGAGATTGGCCAGGCCCGCACGTTCGGCGATGCCGCGGGCGCGGTCGATCTGCGCGGCGTCGGCGTCGACGGCGGTGAAGCGTCCGGACGGATTGCAGGCCGCGGCGACCAGCGCGGTGAGCCCTGCGCCACTGCCGAGCTCGCACCAGCGATAGGGCCGCGCAAGATCAGGCGCGCGGAAACCCAGTGCGGTGGCGGTGGCGTGCAGCCACGCCGGCATCTGTTCGCGATGGAAATGCATCGGGTAGGCGGCATCGGCATCCGCCACATAGCCGTCGATGTCCATCGCGACCGCGCTCACCGGTTCGGGTCCACGCCGTCGGCGCGGCTCGGGGTGTCGCTGTGGTCGGCAATGCCGGTGACTGCGTGCAGCGCCCACATCAGCGATGCGCGGAACATCGGGCCGTGGGTCAGCGCGGGGAATTCGCGGTACGCGACCTGCAGACCGTCGACCTGCGCCAGGCGCTGCGCGAGCTTTTCCGCCGAATCCGCCGGCGCGGCCTGGATCCGGCGCAGATGCACCTGCACCCGCGGATCCGACAGGTCGCGGTGCGTGACTTCGCGCTCGCCCTGGCCGAGGCCGAGCAGCACGCGGGCGTGGCGGCCAGCGTTGTGTTCGACGAAGCGCTGCTCCGGTGCGCCCAACATGGCGCCGTCGCCCCACCATAGCGACGGGCTGCCGGCGGCATAGGTGTCGAACGCGCCGGTGCGGGTGTAGAGCACATGCAGCGCGAACAGGCCGGCCAGCGAATGGCCCCACAGGGTCTGCTGCGCCGGGTTGGTCGCGACGCGGCGCTCGATTTCGGGCCGGATCTGCCGCTCGATGACTTCGAGCAGCGCATCCGCGCCGCCACCGCCGGTGATCGTGCCGCCCTCGCGTACCGGGCGCTCACCGGCGAACGGCGTGTAGTCGCGCGTGCGCGCTTCTGAGTCGATGCGCAGGTCGTTGGCGTAGCCGACGAAGACCAGGGCGTGCGGCACCGGCTGCGCGGCGAGTTCGGCCAGCAGCGCCTCGTCGAATTCGATCAGCGCGGCATTGCCGTCGAGCATCCAGAACGCGGGCCACCCGCCTTCGGGCGCATTGCCCTTGGGCGCGGCGATGTGCACGCGCCAAGTGCGCTGGCCATCGGCGCTGCGCACTTCGAAGTGTTCGAACGCGTAGTGCGCCGAGGGCTGGCTGGCGACGGTCTCGCCGATCGACCGGGTCGGATCGCGCTGCTGCGCGGACGCGGGCTGGGGCACGGCCTGCAGCGCGAACAGCAGGCCGGCGGCCGCGGCGAGTGTGGCCAGGCGCAGCGGGCGGGCGGCGGAGGATCTGCGGATAAGCATGCGGGGCATCGTGGGCTGCGGGGTTCCGATCTTCGTGCGACGGGCCGGATGCGTCCAGATCGGCAGGGAATGGAGGCCGGACCGCGGACGGTCCGGCCGGGTGTGGCCCCAGGGCCGCGCTGCATCAGAAACCGATGTTCATGCTGACGTAGTAGGACCGGCCCGGCTCGTTGTAGGTCGCAGCACCCGCGTACTGGCTGTTCGACTCCCGGAACAGCCGCTTGTCGAGCAGGTTGTTGACGCCGCCGCCCAGGCTCACCGTCGGCGTGATGCGGTAGCGCGCACCGATGCCCCAGACGTTGTAGGGGTCACGCACCTGGCGCACGGCCACGCAGTCCGCGCCGGCTTCGTCGCAGCGGTCGTCGTTGTTGATGTCGCGCGTCGCCGGCTCCTGGCGGCCGTAGAACGTGCCGGTCAGCAGCAGCGACAGCGCTTCGGTGGCCTGCCAGTCGAGCGAGGTGTTGACTGTGTATTCCGGAATCACCGACAGCGGCTGGCCGGTCACCTTGTTCTCGTTCTCGATCATGTAGGTGACGTTGTTGTTCCACTTCAGCACGCTGCCGCGCTCGCCGATCAGTGGAATGTTGACGTTGCCTTCCAGGCCCGAGACCACGGCCTCGGGCGCGTTTTCCCACTGGAAGATGCGCGCCGGCGGCACCGGCTGCGCGCCGGGGACGCCGGGCGTCTGCCCGACTGGCGTGAAGCCCGAGACCACCTTGTCCTTGTAGTCGTTGTGGAAGTAGGTCAGCGACGCATGGTGGCCGGAGACCGGCGCCCACTCGATGCCGATTTCCTTGTTGAGGCTGGTTTCCGCGTCGAGACCGGCATTGCCGAGGACGTAGCAGCCCGAGCCCAGGCTCGGGAAGTTGTCCGGGCAGCCGAAGCCCATCGTGTAATAGAGGTAGTTCGGGTTCGACTGGTAGAGATTCGGCGCCTTGAACGCGCGCGCCACGCCGCCCTTGAGCTTGAGGTCCTCGCGCAGTGCGAACTGCACGTTGAGGCTGGGGCTGGCGTTGTTGCCGAACTGGCTGTGGTGGTCGAAGCGCACCCCCGGGGTCACGATCCAGCGCTCGCCCGCGTAGATGTTGTCTTCGACGAACACGGCCGAGGTCTGCGCATCGGCCTTGCCGCCGCCGCGGTCCGGGTCGAGACCGGGGATGCCGCCGCCGTTGCCGCCCGATTGCGACATCGAATACGGATCTTCCAGCTCGCTGTCGCGGTGTTCGAAGCCGACCGTCCAGATGTGCTCGGTCGCGCCGATTATCGTCGGCAGGCTCACCTCGCCATCGACCGCGTAGTTGCGCAGGCGCGAGGTCGACGATGCGGTTGCGCTGCCGATCGAGCCTTCCGGGCCGCCGGCCAGACCTTCGTTGAGGCGCGTGTTGTTGGTGCCTTCGAATGCGAGCGTGACGCGCGAGGACGCATCGCCCCAGCGGCCACGATGGGTGACCGCGCCGCTGTTGCGGTACATGCGGTTGGTCTCGGCGCCCTGTTCGGCGAGCTCGGTGATCAGCGGCGTGCCGTCGAGGCTCACCGCGCGGTCGCCGGCGAAGATGTTGCCCTGTCGGCTGGTGCCGGCTTCGAACTCGACCACGTGTGCTTCGTTGATGTCCCAGCGCAGCAGGGCGTTGACGTCCTTGTTGCGCACGCCTTCGCGGCCGGCGGGCGGGGTGACGCCGATGTCGGTGAGGTAGTCGGCGTTGAGGTCGAGGGAATCGGCATCGGTCTTGTTGACGTTGCCGTACAAGCGGAACGACAGCGCATCGGTCAGCGGGCCGCTCAGGGTCACGCCGGCGCGCTGGCTGCCGCCTTCGTCGCCGTGCTGCGGCACCTGGCCGAACAGACTCAGTGAACCGGTGAGATCGCCGGTCGGGCGCTTGGTGATGATGTTGACCACGCCGCCCGAGGCGCCGGAGCCGTAGCGCGCCGCCGCGGGGCCGCGCAGCACTTCGATGCGCTCGACCGCCTCGGCCGGCACCCAGTTGGTGTCGCCGCGGGTGTTGCGCTCGCCGCTGCGGCCCATGCGGATCGAATCGCGCGAGCCGACCGGCTTGCCATCGACCAGGATCAGGGTGTTCTCCGGGCCCATGCCACGCAGGTCGATCTGGCGGTTGTTGCCGTACTGGCCCGACGAGCTGTTGCCGGTGAGGTTCACGCCCGGCATGGTGCGGATCAGCTCGGACAGATCATTGGCCGGCGGGCGGCGCTCGATGTCCTCGACCGTGATGACGGACGTGCCCAACGCCTGGCGGGCGATGGCTTCGGCGGTGACGCGGACGGTATCGAGTTCGACGGCATCTCGGCCGGTCTCGTCGGACACGCTTTGCGCCAGCGCGGGGGCGGACAACAACAGGGCGATCGAGGTGGACAGGGCGGTGCGGTGCAGGGGGGCGGACGACATGCGGAAACTCCGGCGCTGGTAACTCGCCATGGCGGCGGCAGGCGGTGACGTGGGGAAGGGCGTCGCTGGACGACGTTCGCGAATAGTAAAATGAATGCGAATTATTCTCAATAACTGGTTCAGGCTGGAATGAATCGTTCCGGTAAGGCTTGCTGGCCGTGCGCAAATGCGACCTGTTATCATTTGCGCGCCGATCGCTGTCCCTGAAGCAGCACTCGCGCACCGCCTGCCGCGCCGCCGCCGGCGCCCGCCGACCGAGACCCCGATGCACACTGCGACCACCGCGCGCCCGACTGCGTCCGCCCTGCCGGCGCTGGTGTTTACCGTGTTCGTCGGCACGATGGCGATGATGGCGTTCGTCGCGGTGGTGGGGCCGATCGTCCGCCTGCTGGGGCTGGCCGAGTGGCATGCCGGCCTGTCGGTCAGCGCAGCCGGCGTGCTGCTGATCCTGTCGGCGCGGCGCTGGGGCCGGCTGAGCGACTGGATCGGACGCCGCCGCGTACTGCTGATCGGCCTGGCCGGCTACGCCATCGTCTATATCGTGATGGCGGTCTTCGTGGATTCGGCGCTGCGCGCGCCGCCAGCGGTACTGGTGTCGGTGGCGATGCTGGTCGCCACGCGCGCGCTGATTGGCCTGTTCTGGGCCGCCGTGTCCCCGACCGCGATGGCGACCATCGCCGACGAGATGCCAGCAGGCGTACGCAGCGCGGCGATGGCCAAACTCGGCACCGCCAGCGCGGTCGGCATGGTGGTTGGACCGGCCGTCGCGGGCTGGATCGCACCGCATGGCATCGCGTTCACCCTGTACATCGCCGCCGCGCTGCCCTTGCTGTCGCTGGCGGTGGTGTGGAGCCGGCTGCCCGACACAACGCCGGCCGACGCAGGGCGGGCCGGCCCCCGGCCGACGCTCGCGTATGCCGATCATCGGCTGCGCCTGCCGCTGTGCGCGGTCTTCGCGGCGATGGCGTCGGTGAGCATCGCCCAGGTCGTGGTCGGTTTCTTCGCGATCGACCGCCTGCAGCTGTCACCGGCCGAAGGCGCGCGCGTCGCGGGTCTCGCGCTGACTGCGGTGGGTATCGGCTTGATCCTCGCCCAGTCACTGGTGATGCGCTTCAAGGCGGTGCCGCCGGCGCGCTGGATCACCATCGGCGCGCTGGTGTCGGGCCTCGGGTTCGCGTCCGCGGCGCTGGTCGCCATGGAGTGGCAACTGCTGCTGGCCTACGGCGTCGCGGCGTTCGGCATGGGGTTCGTGTTCCCGTCCTTCCAGGCGCTGGCCGCCGACTCGGTGGAGTCGCACGAGCAGGGCGCCGCCGCAGGCACGGTCGCGTCGGTGCAGGGCATGGGCATGGTCGCCGGTCCGCTGCTCGGCACGCTGCTGTATCGCTGGTCGCCGGCGGTGCCGTATGTCTGCGTCGGCGCAGTGCTCGTCGGCTTGTCGCTGTTCGCAGCGCTGCACGCGCGGCGGCAGGCATGAGCGCGGCCCGCGCCATCGAAGTGCGCGATTCGATTGGCGACATCGCCAGCCTGTTCCGGCTGCACGCGCCGGACCGGCGTCTGGCGACCGACGGCCTCCAGGCCCGGCTGCCGTGCGGGCCTGCGGCGACGCTCGGCGAACGCGTCGCCGCGTTCTTCGCCGCGCCGCGCATCGGGCCGGACCTGCTGGTCGGCGCGTTGCCGTTCGATCCGCATCATGACGATGCGCTGTATCAGCCGGCGCGCATCTCCGCGCCCGCGAGCGGTGCGGCACTCTCGATGCTCGGGCCGTTACTGGTCGCGGCGGAACTGCCGCCGGCTGCCGACTACGCCGATGCGGTTGCGCGCTGCGTGACCAGGCTGCGCGAAGCCCCTACGGGTGACGACGCGCTGCGCAAGGTCGTACTTGCGCGTGGCCTGCGTGTGGAAAGCGCGGCACCGATCGATCCGAACGTGCTGGCGGTCCGGCTCGGCAGCGACGCCAGCGTGACCACCTATGTCGTGCCGCTGCCGGTCGCGCCGGGCGATGCGCCTGCCTGGCTGGTCGGCGCGACGCCCGAGTTGCTGGTGTCGCGCCGCGGCCGCGCGGTGGTGTCGCATCCGTTGGCCGGATCTGCGCGGCGGGTCGGGAACGCGGCCGAAGACCGCTTGCGCACCGATGCGCTGCTGGCCTCGGACAAGGACCTCCATGAACACCGCTTCGTCGTCGAAGCGATCCTCGACGGCCTTGCGCCGCTGTGCAGCCAGCTGCAGGCGCCGCCGCGGCCGTCGCTGCATGCGACTGCGACGATGTGGCATCTCGCCACGCGCATCACCGGCACGCTGAAGCGCGACGACATCTCGTCGGCGATGCTCGCCGGCGTGCTGCATCCCACGCCCGCGGTCTGTGGCACACCGCGTCTGCAGGCGTTGCAGGCGATCCGTGCGCTCGAACCTTTCGACCGCGGCTTCTATGCCGGCGCGGTGGGCTGGACCGATGCCTCGGGCGACGGCGACTGGTACGTGGCGATCCGCTGCGCGCGCGTGCAGGGGCACGCGATGCATCTGTTCGCCGGGGCCGGTATCGTGGCCGACTCGCAGCCCGCGCTCGAGGTCGACGAGACTGCGGCGAAGTTCATGGCCCTGCGCAATGCGCTCGGCATCGACGATGCCCGCGCGGCTTGATGCCCCACCAGGACACCCGTTTCGCATGACCGATGCATTTCGACACACCGTGCCGCTGCGGCAGACGTGGCCCGACGACTTCGTCGCGCGCTATCGCGCCGCCGGCCACTGGCGCGGCGAAACCTTCCCCGGGTTCCTGCGCGAACGCGCGACGCGTTTCGCCGACGCGATCGCCGTCGTCGGTGGTGACACGCGCTGGAGCTATGCGCAACTGTGGGCCGAGGCAGAGCGCATCGCCGCCGGCCTGCTCGCGCGGGGCCTGGCGCCAGGCGACCGCGTGGTCGTGCAGCTGGGCAACATGCCGGAATTCATCGCTGTGGTCTGCGCACTCTTACGCGCGCAGCTGGTGCCGGTGTACGCGTTGCCCGCGCATCGCCTGACCGAGGTCGCGCACTTCGCGCGCAAGGCCGAGGCTAGCGCCTACGTCTGCGCCGAACGCCTGGATGCCTTCGACTACCGCACGCTCGCGCGTGAGCTGCAGGCCGAGGTGCCGGTGGTCCGGCATGTGTTCGTGGTCGGCGATGCGGCGGAGTTCGTGTCGATCGCGTCGCTCGACGGTCCGCGCGATGCACTGCCGGGCGATCCGGATCCGCAGTCGGTCGCCTTCCTGCAGATTTCCGGCGGCAGCACCGGCCTGTCAAAACTGATCCCGCGCACTCACGACGACTACATCTACAGCTTCCGCGCGAGCAATGCCCTGTGCGGCATCGATGCGGACAGCGTCTACATGGTCGCGCTGCCGGCCGCGCACAATTTCCCGATGAGTTCGCCGGGTTTCTTCGGCGCGCTGTATGCCGGCGCGCGCGTGGTGCTGAGCCCCGGTCCGGGCCCCGACGCCGCGTTCCCGCTGATCGCCCGCGAGCGCGTGACCTGCGTCGGCCTGGTGCCGCCGCTGGCGCTGTTGTGGGCCGATGCGGCGGGCAAGACCGCGTTCGATCTGTCGAGCCTGCAGGTGCTGCAGGTCGGCGGCGCCAAGCTGGTGCCAGAGGCCGCGCGGCGCGTGGTCGCGGGCCTGGGCTGCACATTGCAGCAGGTCTTCGGCATGGCCGAGGGTCTGGTGAACTACACGCGTCTCGACGACGCCGACGAGATCGTGCTGTCCACCCAGGGCCGGCCGATCAGCGACGACGATGAAGTGCTGGTGGTTGACGACTCAGGTGCGACAGTCGCCGATGGCGAGATCGGTCATCTGCTGACGCGCGGCCCGTACACGATCCGCAGTTACCACAACGACGACGCGGCCAACGCACGCTCCTTCACCGACGACGGTTTCTACCGCACCGGCGACATGGTGCAACGGCTGCCGAGCGGGCATCTGATCGTGCAGGGCAGGGCGACCGACCACATCAACCGCGCCGGCGAGAAGATCTCGGCCGAGGAGATCGAGGATCACCTGCTCGCGCATCCGCAGGTGTTCGACGCGGCCGTGGTGTCGATTCCCGACGAGTTCCTTGGCGAGCGCAGCTGCGCCTTCGTGATTCCGGGCGATACAAAGGCGCGTCCGGCCGAGCTCAAGGCCTGGGTGCGCGGCCGCGGGCTTGCGGCGTTCAAGGTGCCGGACCAGATCGTGTTCGTGGATGCGTTCGGCACCACCGCGGTCGGCAAGATCAGCAGGCGGGAACTGCGGGCGCAGCTGCGCGCGCGGTTTCTCGACGACCAGAAGGACGCCGGCTGATGTACTTCGCCGATGGAAGTTTTGATCCGTCATTCCCGCGTAGGCGGGATGCGCTCTTCAACAACCCGAAGGGTTGGTCATTCAGCGACTTTGATTCTCAGGGCGGACGTCCATGGACTCCCGCCTGCGCGGGAGTGACGGCAAAGCTCGGATCAGAAGTGCTGGCGTGCGTTTGCAAGGCAAGAAGCTGATGGCTCTCCCCAAAATCCTGCCGTATCCGTTGCCCACTGCCTCCGAACTCCCGGCCGCGCGCGGCCAATGGACGCCCGAGACATCCCGCGCCGCGTTGCTCGTCCACGACATGCAGCGCTACTTCCTCGCCGCATTCGCGCAGGACGACGCGCCGCTGGCGCCCGCGGTCCGGAACCTCGCGCGCCTGCTCGCGCATTGCCGCAGCGCCGGCATCCCCGTGTTCTACACCGCACAGCGCGGCAACCAGGACCGGCGCGATCGCGGCCTGCAGGCCGATCTCTGGGGCCCGGGCATGCAGGCGAGCGCCGAACACGAAACCATTGTCGACGCGCTGGCACCGGCCGATGGCGACCATGTGCTGGTCAAGCATCGCTACAGCGCCTTCCAGCGCAGCAATCTCGACACGCTGATGCGCGCACGCGGCCGCGACCAGCTGCTGATCACCGGCGTCTACGCGCACATCGGCGTGCTGTCGACGGCGACCGAGGCCTTCCAGCGCGACATCGAAACCTTCGTCGTCGCCGACGCGGTGGCCGATTTCTCGCGCGCCGACCACGACCATGCGCTGCACTGGATCGCGCGCACCTGCGGCGTGCCGCTGACCACCGACCGACTTCTGGAACTGCTGCCATGACCACCGACCGCACCCGCCCGCTGACCCTCGAGCGCATGCGCGCCGATGTCGCCAGGCTCGTCGGCGAAGCGCCCGAGGACGTGCGCGACGACGACAATCTGATGGACCTCGGTCTCGATTCGATGCGCGTACTGGGCCTGGTGATGGCCTGGGGCGAGCACGGCATCGCGCTGGAATTCTCGCAACTCGCCGAGCACACCACGCTGGCCGGCTGGTGGCAGGTGGTGCAGGGCCTGCAGCGCGACACGCCCGCCGCCGGATGACCGCGACGGCGTCTCCCATCGAAGCCAACGCATCCACGTCGAATGCGGGCTGGCCGCTGACCGAAGCCCAGGCCGGGCTCTGGTATGCGCAGCGTCTGGCGCCGGACAACCCGGCGTTCAACACCGCGCACGCGCTGTGGATCGACGGCGCGCTGGATGTCGCGGCCTTCGCGCGCTCGGCAAACCAGTCCGTCGACGAGGCGCCGGCACTGGCCTTGCGCATGCGCGAGACCGCCGAGGGTCCGATCCAGTGGATCGATGCCGCGCACACGCCGCATCTGGAGCTCGTCGACCTGTCGACCGAGCCTGCGCCCGAGGACGCCGCGCGGGCGGCGATGACGCGCGATCGCCTGACGCCGGTCGATCCGGCGCGCGACCGCCTCGCGCTGCAACGTCTGTACGTGCTCGGCGGTGACCGCTACGTCTGGTATCTGCGTGTGCATCACCTCGCGACCGACGGCTACGGCATGGCGTTGCTGACCGAGGGCGTCTGCGCGCTGTATGCCGACACATCGACCGGTGCGGCCTTCGCTCCGCTCGATGGCGTGCTGGCCGAGGACGCGGCGTATCGCGCGTCCGAGAAGCGCGCGACCGATGCGGCCTACTGGCGGGACACGCTGGCCGGCATGCCGGCTGCGACCGGCCTGGGCGGCGGCTTCGCCCACGCCGCGTTTGAGTGCCTGCGCCGTGTCGAATCGCTCGATGCGGCGTTCCGTGACGGCCTCGCGCACGCGGCGGCGGCGCTCGGCCAGCCGTGGCCGGATGTGCTGACCGCGTTCACCGCCGCCTATTGCCAGCGCTTCGGCGGGCAGGGCGAGGCGGTCGTCGGCGTGCCGTTCATGGGCCGCCTCGGCAGCGCATCCGCGCGGGTGCCGGCGATGGTCATGAACGTACTGCCGCTGCGCGTGCCCGCGTTGCCCGATGCGCCTGTCGCGGATTTCGTGCAGGCGATGGTCCGCGCCCTGCTGCGTGGCCGCCGGCACGGGCGCTACCGCGGCGAACAGCTGCGGCGCGATCTCGGCCTGATCGGCGGCCAGCGCCGTCTGCATGGTCCGCTGATCAACGTGCAGCCGTTCTATAGGCCGACGGTGCTGACCGGTGCCCGCGCGTCGATGGAAATCCTCGCCACCGGGCCGGTCGACGACATCACGCTGGGCTTCCGCGGCGATGGCACGCAGGCGCTGGATCTCGAGATCGAAGCCAATCCTGACCTGTATGCACCAGCCGATGTCACCGCGCATGCGACACGGCTACGCACGTTTCTCATGAACGCGTTCGCATGCGCATTGCAAGCGGACGCGCGTCTCGACGACGTGCCGCTGGCCACACCAGAGGAGGCCACGCGCACGCTGTTCGACTTCAACGCCACCGCGCATCCGGTGCCCGACACGACCCTGGTCGCGCTGATCGAAGCGTCGATGGCGGCGACACCCGATGCGCCGGCGCTCGTGTTCGAAGGCACAAGGCTGACCTACCGCGACCTCGACACCCGCAGCCGCGCACTCGCGCAGGTGTTGCAGGCGCGTGGCGCAGGCGCCGACACGGTCGTCGCTGTCGCATTGCCACGCTCGATCGAACTGGTCGTTGCGCTGGTCACCGTGCTGCGCGCCGGCGCGGCCTATCTGCCGATGGATCTCGCGCATCCGCTCGAACGCCGCGCGCGCATCCTGCGGTCCGCGCAGCCGCTCGCACTGCTGGCACTGGACGACGACGGCATCGAATGGCCCGACGACATGCCGCGCTTCGCGCCGCGCGACTGGCCGCAGATCGCGGAGGGCATCATGTTGCCGGCAGTCGCCCCGCAGCACGCGGCCTACGTCATCTACACCTCCGGCTCGACCGGTGAGCCCAAGGGCGTCGTCGTCGAGCATCGCGCGATTGTCAACCGCCTCGAGTGGATGCGCGCGCACTACGGCATCGACGCGTCCGACCGCATCCTGCAGAAGACGCCGGCCACGTTCGACGTCTCGGTCTGGGAGTTCTTCCTGCCCCTGCTGGCCGGCGCCACGCTGGTGGTCGCACCGCCGGATGCGCACCGCGATCCGGTCGCAATCGCGCGACTGATCCGCGAGGCCGGCATCACCACCCTGCATTTCGTACCTTCGATGCTGGCCGCTTTTCTCGCCGCCCCGGAAACGCGCGGGCTATCGACGCGCCGCGTCTTCGTCAGCGGCGAAGCCCTCGATGCCGACCTGCGCGACCGCTTCCACGCGACGCTTGATGCGGAACTGCACAACCTGTACGGCCCGACCGAAGCCGCGGTCGATGTCAGCTATTGGCCAGCAAGTACCGACGACAGCTCGCGCCCGGTGCCGATCGGCTTCCCGGTCTGGAACACGCGGCTGTACGTGCTCGATGCGCGTATGCGCGCGCTGCCGCCCGGCGTCGTCGGCGATCTGTATCTCGGCGGCGTGCAGCTCGCGCGCGGCTATCTGGGCCGCGAGGATCTGACCGCAGAACGCTTTCTCGACGATCCGCATCTGCCCGGCGAGCGCATCTACCGCACCGGCGACCTCGCGCGCTGGCGCGAGGACGGCGCGGTCGAATTCCTCGGCCGCAGTGATCATCAGGTCAAGCTGCGCGGCCTGCGCATCGAACTGGGCGAGATCGAGGCCGCGATCGTCGCCAGCGGGTTCGCATCGCAGGCGGCCGTCATCGTGCGCGAGGACCGCGCCGGTGACCGGCGGTTGGTCGGGTACCTGCAGCCGAGTGCCGATTTCGATGCGGCGACATTGCGCGCATCCGTCGCCGCTCAACTGCCGGACTACATGGTGCCATCGGCCTTCGTCGCGCTCGCCGAGTGGCCGGTCACCGCGAACGGCAAGCTCGACCGCGATGCACTGCCGGCGCCCGCATTCGAGGCGGGCGTCTTCGTTGCACCGCGCACCGCCACCGAGGCCGCGCTCGCCGCGCTGTTCGCCGAGGCCCTCGGTATCGAGCGCGTCGGCGCGGATGCCGACTTCTTCGCGCTCGGCGGCGATTCGCTGCTCGCCGTGCATCTGCTGCTCGCGATCCAGCAGCGCTTCGGCCGCGATCCGGGTCTCGGCGCACTGTTCGCCACCCCCACTGTCGAAGGGCTCGCCGCCGCGCTCGACGCGGGCGAGGGCGACGATCCCGATCACGGCCTGGCGCCGGTGATCGCACTCGCGCAGGGTGCGCCATCTCGGGCGCCGCTGTTCGTCGTGCATCCGGCCGGCGGCATCGCCTGGTGCTACCGCGATCTCGCACGTGCGTTGTCACCTGTGCGCAGCGTGTTCGGCCTGCAGTCGCCGGCGCTCGACCTTGCGCAGGCGCTGCCCGGCAGCATCGATGCACTGGCGACCGAGTACGCCGAACGCGTCCTCGCCTTGCAGCCAGACGGCCCCGTGCATCTGCTCGGCTGGTCGGTCGGCGGCATCCTCGCCCAGGCGATGGCGGTACGCCTGCGCAGCCTCGGCCGCGAGATCGGCGTGCTCGCGCTGCTCGATGCGTACCCGGCCGAGGTCTGGCGCGCAGAACCCGAGCCCGACGCGATCGCCGCATTGCGCGCGTTGCTGGCGATCGCCGGCTATGACCCGGACGCGTATCCGGAGCTGCAGACGCGCGCGGCCATCGTCGAGTTCCTGCGCCGCGGCGACAGCGCGCTCGGCAACCTGCCGGGCGCGGTACTCGACGGCGTCGTGCGCGCGGTCACCGACACCAACCGTCTGGTGCGCCTGCATCACCACGCACGCTTCGACGGCACGCTGCTGCACGTCCGCGCCGGCAATGATCATGCCGACCGCCCGCAGCTGCAGTCGTCGCTCTGGGCCATGCATGCCGCGCACGTCGAATCGATCGAACTGCCGTTCCTGCACGCCGAACTGACCGGCCGCGACGCCACCGCGCGCATCGCGCCGGTGCTCGATGCGCGACTCGCGGCCTACGACAGAATGTAGGAGCGGGGGGGGGGGGGGGGGGGGGGGGGCGGGGGCCCCCCCAACCCCCCCCCCGCCCGCGGGCCAAATGGGTTTTGGGGGGGGGGGGGGGTTGCGAAAAGCCCCGCCCCCCAACCCCCCCCGCACCCG
>NZ_JAVDVJ010000016.1:0-80614 GCF_031456825.1 Luteimonas sp. 3794
TGCGCTTCTCGGGCGACGGGGCACGCAGCCCAAACTCGCTGCGCTCAGACATGGGCTGCTCTTCGACCCCGCCGCCCTGCGATGCTCGGCTCGCTTTACGGCTCGATTCAAATCAAAAGCTGGAAGCCATAGCAAACGCATGAAGCGAAAGCCGAAGCGAAAGCGGGGACGGAAGCCAGATCAAGATCAAGACGTATGCCTGCTACATCTGAAATGCGCCTGTTAACGGCGGCTGGTGTTATGACGACAACGCGTTCTCGCGCGCCTAAGCCCGCGCAAAATCAAAAGCGACCACATCGGCGATCCGCCCCGTCCCCAGCATCGCCATCATCAGGCGATCGACCCCCAGCGCCACACCTGCGCAATCCGGGAATCCGGAATCCAGCGCGGCCAGCAAGGCCTCATCGATTGCCGGCAACGCAGCACCCCGCGACCCACGCACCACATGATCCCGCTCGAAGCGCGCGCGTTGTTCCGAGACGTCTGCGAGTTCGTGATAGCCGTTGGCAAGTTCCAACGCCCCGAGATACAGCTCGAAGCGCTCGGCCACCGGCACGCCGTCGCGCTCGGCGATGCGCGCGAGCATGCATTGCGAGGCCGGATAGTCGTGAATGACGAGGATCCGGTCGGCGGGGTTCGCCGGCTGGATGCGATGCGTCATCAGCAGGTCCAGCAAGTCGTCGCGGGTGAGGCCGTCGGGATCGATCTGCACGCTACCGAGCGCCGCCTGCAGCTCGGCGTCGGACGCGGTCACCGGATCGAGGCCCAGCGCGTCCAGATACAGGGCGCGATACGTCGTCTGCACCACCTCCGCACGCCGATCGACAAGCGCAAGCGCGCCCTGCACGAGGGCGACGGTTTCGTGGGCCAGTTGATGTTGGTTCCAACCGACGCGATACCACTCAAGCATCGTGAACTCGGGATTGTGGCGGCCGCCGGCTTCGCCGTCACGGAACACGCGACCCAGCTCGTAGCAGTCACCGAAGCCTGCAGCCAGCAGGCGCTTGAGCGGGAATTCCGGTGACGTGCGCAGCCAGCGTGTGCGCGGGCCGGCCGACACGTGCCCGCCGAATTCGGTACGAAAACTGGCGACATTCGGGTCGGTGTTGCCGGCCTGCGACAGCATCGGTGTCTCGACTTCGAGCACGCCCCGTTCGGCGAAAAAACCGCGCAGACTTGCGTTGAGTCGCGCGCGCAGGCGCAACGCATCAAAGCGTGCCGACGGCAGCATCGACGCGCTCACGCCTGCGACTCGAGAAACGCGAGCAGCGCCGCTTCGTCCCAGATCTCGATGCCGAGCTCCTGCGCCTTCGTCAGCTTCGAGCCGGCTGCCTCCCCGGCGACGACCAGCGAGGTCTTCTTCGACACGCTGCCGGCGATCTTCGCGCCCAACGCTTCGAGCTGCTCGCCCGCGGCGTCGCGGGTCATCGCCTCCAGGCTGCCGGTCAACACGACGGTCTTGCCGTCGAGCGGGCCGGTTGCCTTCATGATTTTCGCGGGCGCCGCATCCAGCAAGCGGCGCATCGCGGCATCGCTGGCACGCAATTCGGCCAAGGCATCCGCATCGGCGAGGAATGCCGAAAGGTTGTCCGCGCCTGCGGACGAGAGGCCGGCGCCGGTCCAGCCGCTGGCGTTCGCGCGCAACAGCGCGTCGAGCGAGCCATAGGTGTCGGCAAGGCGCTCGGCGCTCTTGCCGCCGAGCTTGTCGACCGGCAGCGTCGACAGCAGGTGGGCAAGGCCGAGCCGCTCCCGTAGCGCCGCCGATGGCGCGGCCTCATCGGTGAATGTGATGCCTGCCGCGAGCAGCGCATCGACGACCTCGACATTGCCGGGCTGCTCGAAGAATGTCGCGATCGAGCGCGCGACTTCCCCCCCGATGTCGGGCAGCGCCTGCAGCAGCACGGCAGGCGTGGTACGCACGAAGTCGAGCGTGCCCAGCCAATTCGCGAGCGATTTGGCCGTCGTTTCGCCCAGATGCGGAATGCCGAGTGCAAACAGGAAACGCGGCAGCGTGGTGGTGCGGCTGGCGTCGATGCCGGCGACGAGGTTCTCGGCCCATTTGGTCGCGAGCTTGCCGGCGGTTTCCACCGTCAGATGCGAACGCAGGAACGTCGCGTCCTTCCACGTAGGCGTCTCTTGGGCGAGTACCGCTTTGCCTTCAGCATCAAGCGCCAGGGCGCCCTTGCTGTCGGCGATCGCCTGCGCGAAATCCGCCGCCGTCGCGGCATCGAGCGCGGTCTTCATCCGCACCAGATCCTCGACCGTCAGCGCGAACAGGTCGGCCGGCGAATGCACGAAGCCGAACTCGACCAGCGCTTCGGCCTGTTTGTCGCCGAGGCCTTCGATGTCCATCGCGCGCCGCGATGCGAAATGGCGCACGGCTTCCTTGCGCTGCGCGGAACAGGTCAAACCGCCGGTACAGCGCCACGCGGACGCGCCCTCCTCGCGCGCCAGCTCCGAGCCACAGACCGGGCACGTGGCCGGCATCGTCCATTCGACGGTGCCCGCGGGACGCCGATCCTCAATCACGCGCACGATCTCGGGAATCACGTCGCCAGCGCGGCGCACGATCACCGTGTCGCCTTCGCGCACGTCGAGCCGGCGGATCTGGTCCTCGTTGTGTAGCGTGGCGTTGGTGACGGTGACCCCGGCCACCTGCACCGGCTCCAGTCGCGCGACCGGCGTGATCGCACCGGTGCGGCCGACCTGGACCTCGATCGCACGCAACACCGTCGATTGTTCCTGCGCCGGGAACTTGTGCGCCAGCGCCCAGCGCGGCGCGCGCGAGACGAAGCCCATCGTCGCCTGCTGATCGAAGTCGTCGAGCTTGTAGACCACGCCGTCGATGTCGTAGGGCAGCGTGTCGCGCGCAGCGCCGATGCGCCGGAAGTAGGCGATCAGGCCCTCGAAGCCGGTCGCGGTATCGGCTTCGGGCGCGACGGGAAAACCGAACTCGCGCAGCAGCGCCAGCGTTTCGGAATGTGTTTCGGGCAGTTCCAACCCGCGCACCTCGCCGACCGAATAGGCGAAGAACGCCAGCGGCCGCCGGCGCGTGACCGCGGGATCGAGCTGGCGCAGCGAACCGGCCGCGCCATTGCGCGGATTGGCAAGCAACTTCTCGTTACTGTCGAGCGCCTTCGCATTCCACGCTTCAAAGGCCTTTCGCGGCATGTAGATCTCGCCGCGCACTTCCAGCACCGCCGGGGGCGTCGTGCCGATATCGCGCAGCTTCAACGGCACCGCGCGCACCTGACGCAGGTTGGCGGTGACGTTCTCGCCGGTGCTGCCATCGCCGCGCGTGGCACCCTGCACGAACACGCCGTCTTCGTAGCGCAGGCTGATCGCCAAACCGTCGAGCTTGGGTTCGACCGAGAACACCGGCGCGTCGATGTCGAGCTTCTGCTCGATGCGGCGCTCGAAATCGGCGACCTCCGCGTAGCGCGTGCGCTCGTCAGCAGCGTCGTCGACGCCGGCGGTCTCGAAGGCGTTGGCCAGCGACAGCATCGGGATCGCGTGGGTGACTTCAGGGAAGCCGCCATCGGGTCGCACACCGACAGTGCGTGTCGGCGAGTCTGCTCTGGCGAGCTCGGGATGCGCGGTTTCCAGCGCTTCGAGCTCGCGCAGCAGGGCGTCGTAATCGGCGTCCGGGATCGACGGATCATCGAGCACGTAATAGCGGTGATTGGCGTCTTCGATCAGCGCGCGAAGCTCGGCGACGCGTTCGGCGGGGGATGGAGTCGGCATGGGTGAATTGTAGGACGGTGGCGTTCCCGCGAGCGTCTGCCCTCACCCCAACCCCTCTCCCGGAGGGAGAGGGGCTTCAAAGCGTAACGCTCGCTGGGTCATGCCCCTCTCCCTCCGGGAGAGGGGTGGGGGTGAGGGCCGCGCGATACGCCTGCAATCGCGCGTCCAACGTGCCGGTATGCAATTCGAACAGATGGTTGTCGAAATCGTGGAAATACAGCGATTCGCCCTCCCCTTCGATCCGCGGCCGCGGCGGGCGGATGTCGACACCGATCCGCTCGAGCCGCGCGCGGTAGTCGGGCAGGTCTCCGGCGGCGACCTGGAACGCGACGTGGCGGTAGCTGCGCTCGGCGGGCGGCTCGCCCTCCATCATTGCGATCCACACGCCGCCGAGCACGAAGAACTTCTCACGTGAAAGCGAATGCGGTTGGTCGCCGCTGTCGTAGACCTCGCGCGCGCCCAGCCCCTCGACCAGCAGGCGGGCCGTGCGGTCGAGGTCTTGGACGATGAAGGTCAGGTGGCTGATGCCAGAGATCGACATCGGGCGATCATGCCGCATCCAGCAGCCGGACGCGCCGGGTGGTTTGCGGCTATGCGTCGAAGACACGCACCCGTGGCCAGCGTTCGGCATAACGTTTCTGCGTCGTGCGCATCCGGTAAGTCGCCACATCGACCCGCGCCGGGTTGCGTCGGACCACCATTCCCAACAGGTCATCGAGCCCGTACGGCGTGATGAGTCTCAGGTCGTCACGGGCATCGAGCCACACGCCCACGCTGGTCGCGAACTCCGGCCAGGAAGCCACCGCTTCGTGCAATGAAGCGAGCGGCGCGACCGCGTGACCGAAATGCCCTTCGAACCAACGGTGCACATGTGCCTGGTTGGTGACCTCCCAAGGCGCGATGCTCAGTCGCGGCAGACGGCGCTGGAGATCGCGGTCACATTGCGGCGCCGAGTGGGAGGCGTCGAACCAGGCAAGGTCGATGTCCGAAAGCGCGGATGGCTGCGCATGCCCGTGCAGCGTGTCCCACACCAGGTTGCGAAGCGCACCGGCGCCGATGCACCAGGCGGGGAGATCAAGCGCGCGCGCCGCACGGAGCGCATCCATGAACCAGACGCTGTTCGAGACGATTTCCAGCACGCACCGCTCGGCGTCACCGGCCGGGTCATGGTCGATGGGCTTCGAAGCTGCGGGGTTTCTTGCAGGGGCCACGTCGTCACCCGATCAAGACGCGAACGGAACGCGCATCGGCAACAGGCCTCGTCCAGCGGGGGAGCACAAGCTATCGAGCGACTCGCACCTGTGCGTACGCAGCCCTACCAGCGCGGGCTGCGCGTCACCGCGGGCACGTCGTGCTCGCGGTCCCAGCTGCGCAGTTCGTCACGCAGGCCGGCGATACGCTGGCGGCCCAGGGCGTTGCGCTGTTCGTCGAGCAGCACGCCGTCGAGCAGTTCGGCCATGCGCTCGGCGGTGGGCAGCATCGCATCCCAGGCATCGAGGGCGCGGACCGGCGCCGGCAGGGTCAGGAAGAACGCGATGGCCGGGGTTTCGAGGCCCTGGATCTCGCTCATGTCGAAGCTGCCGGGGCTGCGGATGTTGGCGACGCTGAAGATCGGGCCGCGCTCCGGATGACCGTCGACCAGACGGTGGAATACGTTCATGTGGCCATAGGTCAGGCCGGTCTTCTCGGCGGCGACCACGATGTCCGGACCACGCAACACGTTGCCGGCGCGCGCGGCGATGTAGAGGGTCACGATCTTGTCGAAATCGTCGCTGGTGCGCTTGCCCAGTTCGCTGTTCGGCGAGACAGCACCGACGGTCTGGTCGAGCAGGTCCATTTCCGCCTGCACCGCATCGGTGTCGCCTTCGGCACGTGGCACGCCGGCTTCACCGAGATCCTGTTCCAGCTGCGCGCCGAGCGTGGGCTCCAGGCGCTGTTCGCGATCATCGGGGCTGACGACGCGGCGACCCTGACCGTTGCGTGGGCGCGTGCCGAAATACCACATGGCCGCCATCAGCAGCAGGCCTGCGACGAGGATTCCGATACGCATCATCCAGTCGTCGGTCATTGGCGGTGTTCTCCTTCAGGGTCGTTCATTATGCGCAGGCGCAACGTGTGGGGTGCAGGCGCGGCACGACAAATCGGCCCGCCGATAATGACAGGCACTAGGCGGCGCCGGCCAAACGCGCGGCTTCTGCCAGATCGACCGAGACCAGCCGGCTCACGCCCGGCTCGCGCATGGTGACACCGCTGAGCTGCGAAGCCGCTTCCATCGTCGCCTTGTTGTGGCTGACGAACAGGAACTGCACCTGCTCGCTCATCTCGCGCACCATCGCGGTGAAGCGGCCGACGTTGGCCTCGTCGAGCGGCGCGTCCACCTCGTCGAGCAGGCAGAACGGCGCCGGATTGAGCTGGAAGATCGAGAACACAAGGGCGACCGCGGTCATCGCCTTCTCGCCGCCGGACAGCAGCGAGATGTTCGAGACGCGCTTGCCCGGCGGGCGCGCCATGATCGCCACGCCGGTGTCGAGCAGGTCCTCGCCGGTGAGTTCGAGATAGGCGTGGCCGCCACCGAACAGGCGCGGATACAGTGCCTGCACGCCGGCGTTGACCTTGTCGAAAGTGTCCTTGAAGCGGCCGCGGGTCTCGCGGTCGATCTTGCGGATCGCCTCTTCCAGCGTATCCAGCGCCGAGGTGAGATCCGCATCCTGCGAATCCAGGTACTCCTTGCGCTGCGCGGCTTCAGCGTGTTCGGCGATCGCGGCGAGGTTGACCGGCTCCAGACGGCGCAGGCGCGCGTCGAAGTCGGTGACGATCTTTTCCCAGTCCTTGGCATTCGCCGACTCTTCGAGACCGTTCAGCACGTCGTCGACGACGAATCCACCTTCGACCACCTGCGCGGACAGCTGGTCGGCCGCGATCACCAGCGCCTGCTGGTCGAGGCGGCGCTGGCCGATCGCTTCGCGCTGGGTCAGGGCCTGCGCGTCGCGCTGCTGGCGGACCTGCTCGAACGTGCGCAGCTCGTTGTCCACGCCTTCGAGTGCGGAGCGCGCCTCGGCCAGCGCGCGCTCGGTACGCACACGCTCTTCCAGCGCGACCTGGCGTTGCCGCTCCAGCGTGTCCACCGGCGAATCGCCCGTCGCCAGCTGCGCCGATAGTTCGCCGAGGCGGCTGTCGATCTGGCCGCGCTGGCCGCCCATGCGCGCCAGCGCCTGGGTCAGCGAGTTGATCTGGGCGCGTTGGGATTCGATGGTCAGCGCGAGCGCATGCGCGGTATCGCGGGATTCGCGCGCGGCCGAACGCAGCTGGTCGCGAGCCTCGACCAGGCCGCGACGCTCGGCTTCGAGCGCGGCGCGCGCGGCCTCGAAATCACCCATGCGCTCGACCGCGTCTTCCAGCCGGCCACGTGCATCGCGCGCCTGCTGGGCGGCGGTATCGATGGTTTCGTGCAGCTGGGCGAGATCGGCGTCGATGCGCTCGATGCGGTTGCGCGCGGCCTCCACCCGCCCCTGCTGGCTCTGCACTTGGCCGGCGAGTTCGGAGACGGCGCGATGCGCGACATACAGCGCCCGCTGCGCTTCTTCACGCTGCTGCTCGACGCTGAGCAGCTGTTCGCGGCCCTGCGCGATGCGTGCCTCGAGGGCCTGTTCCTGTTCCTGCAAGGTGGCAATCGTTTCGCGTAGCGACTGGATTTCGCGCTCGCGCAGCAATGCACCCTGCTTCGCCGCGCCCGAGCGCGACACGCGCACCCAGCCCGCGCCGAGGCGCTCGCCGCTGCGGGTGATCACCGAATCGCCGTCACTCAAGCCCGCCTGCAGCGCGCGCGCGTCGGCCAGGGTCTCGGCCACGTGCAGACGCGCGAGCAGCCGGCGGATCGCCAGCGGGCCCTGCACCTTCGCGGCCAGCGAAGTCGGCGCGAAGACTTCATCGCAGTTCTCACCCGACACCAGCGCAAGGCGGCTCTCGCCGAGTTCGCCCAGCGCATCTACCAGCTCGGCCGGGACGCCGGTGCCGTCGACAAGCACGCCTTCGATCAGCTGGCCGAGCGCGCTTTCGACTGCAAATTCCCAGCCCGATTCCACCCGCAGCCGCTCGCCGACACGCGCAGACGAATCCAGTCCACGCTGGCGCAGCCATTCGACCGCCGCGCCCTGCTCCTGGCCCAGCGCGGCGTTCTGCAGGGTTTCCAGCGACGACAGACGGCCGCGTGCTTCCTGCGCCTGCTTGCGCACGACGGACAGTTCTTCCTGCGCGCCCCGCTGCGTGTCCTGCAGATCGACCGCCGCGGCCTTGCGCGTTTCAAGATCGTCGCCGAGCGTATCGAGCGCGGCCTTCTGCTCGTCATGGCGGATCTGCAGATCGGCGAAGGTCTCGCTCAGCGCCTCGAGATCGATGCCGCCGCGCTCGGCCTGCAACTGCTCGCGCCGGCGGTCGGCTTCGAGCGACTGCTTGTCCAGGTAATCGACGCGGGTGCGCTCGATGTCGCCTTCGCGGGCCGCCTCGCTCTGCTCGCGATTGTGAGTGTCCCAGCGCGTCTGCCAGTCGGCGAGGGCGGTTTCGGCTTCGCGCAACATGTCCTGGCGGACCGCGTCGTCGTCCTGCAGCTGGGCCAGGCGCGGCTCGGCGTCGGCGATGCTCTCGTGCAGCGTGTCGAGCCGCAGCTGGTCCTGGTCGATGTGTTCGCCGATCTCGGCCAGCTGCGCCTGCGCTTCGTCGCGTGCCTTGAGCAGGCGCGCCGACAGCTCGCGCTGGTGCTGGATCTGTTGCTCGACGCGCGCCAGTGCGCCGCTGACCTCGTAACTTTCGGCTTGCGCGCGGTTGAGGGTTTCGCTCGCCTCGTGGCGGCGCTCGCGACCGGTCTCCAGTTCGCGTTCGGCTTCGCGCTGCTCGGCGATGATCTGCTCGAGCTTGGTTTCTTCCTGGGCCAGACCTTCGCGCAATGCGCGCAGACGCGAATCGAGCGTGCGCCATTCCAGCGCCTTCCACTCCGCGTCGCGGATCCGGCGCTCGGCCTGGATCGCGGTGTACTGCTCGGCCTGCTTGGCCTGCCGCGCCAGGTGCTGCAGTTGCTTGCCGACTTCCTCGCGCAGGTCGCTCAGGCGATCCAGGTTCTCGCGGGTGTGGCGGATGCGGGTCTCGGTTTCCTTGCGGCGCTCCTTGTACTTGGAGATACCCGCCGCTTCCTCCAGATAGACGCGCAGCTCTTCGGGCTTGGCGTCGATGATCTGGCTGATCATGCCCTGCTCGATGATCGAGTAGCTGCGCGGGCCAAGGCCGGTGCCGAGGAACAGATCGGTGATGTCGCGGCGGCGGCATTTGGTGCCGTTGAGGTAGTAACCGCTCTGCCCGTCGCGGCTGACCGTGCGCTTGACCGAGATCTCGTTGAACGCGGCGAACTCGCCGGCGATCGTGTGATCGGAGTTGTCGAACACCAGTTCGACCATCGCCTGCGACACCGGCTTGCGCGCGGTGGAGCCTGCGAAGATCACGTCGGTCAGCGAATCGCCACGCAGGCGGCTGGCCGAGGATTCGCCCATGACCCAGCGCACCGCGTCAATGATGTTCGACTTGCCGCAGCCGTTCGGCCCCACCACGCCGGTCATGTTGGTCGGCAGGTGCAGCGTGGTCGGATCGACGAAGGATTTGAAACCGGCGAGCTTGATCGTGGACAGGCGCATGCGGGCTGTGGTGGCCTTTGGCGCCCGTCAGGGCGCAATGAATGACGGATAGCGTGTCATGCGATACGCGAAATTTCCATCACAAGCGGTTGATTCCACAAGCATGGAGCGCCGCCTGCGCGCGCAGGCGTTCAGTATAGCGAGGCGTGGCCCTGGGCGCGGCGGCTTGCACCTCACCGTGTCGCAAGCCGAATAACGGGCTCTTGCTTGCCGTCGTTCCCGCATGGGCGGGGCTTTCAACATCCGGACGGCGCATCATCCAGTGACGTTTGCCGCCGGGTGATGTCGACTGGAGCGCCGGAATCGCGGCGGTCCAGACGTCGCTCGAAACACCGTGATGTCGCTCAAAGCCGCCGGATTCCCGCCTGCGCGGGCATGACGATCGAAGGCGGAAGCCGCTGCGCGAGGCCTTGGGCATTCCGCAAGAGACGTCCCTTCATCCGACGCGCTTTGCGCGTCGACCTCGGATCAGGTCCGGAGCAGGCTCTCTCCCCCGGAGGGAGAGGTGCGGGTCCCGCTCGCACGGAACGTATGCCGACTTGCGGTTCGACGCGTCGGGCTCAACCCGCCCGCTGCACCAGCCGCTCGCCGCTCTCGACATCGAATGCATGCACGCGGCCGACCGGAATCGTCAGCGCCAGGGTTTCCCCCGGCACCGGCACGCGGTCGGGCGGCAGGCGTGCGATCAGCGCGTGCGTGCCCAGGCGCAGGTTGACGAAGACTTCGCTGCCGACCGGCTCCACCACTTCGACCACCGGCGACAGCACTGCATCGGCGTCGGTCGCGGGCAGCAGATGTTCGGGACGGATGCCCAGATCCACGTTGCGACCGTTCCACTCGGCCGGGAAGCCAGCATCGCCGAGCGCAAGCGTGATGCCCTCGCCGGCGTCGAAGGTCCAGCCGCCCCCGCCCTGCGCCAGCGAGCCGCGCAGCACGTTCATTGCCGGGCTGCCGAGGAAGGTCGCGACGAACAGGTTCGCCGGCCGCTCGTACAACGCCATCGGCGTATCGATCTGCTGGATGTGGCCGTCCTTGAGCACGACGATGCGCTGGCCCAGCGTCATCGCCTCGATCTGGTCGTGTGTGACGTAGATCATCGTCGTGCCCAGCTTGCGGTGCAGACGGGCGATCTCGACGCGCATGCCGCTGCGCAGCTTGGCATCGAGGTTGGACAGCGGCTCGTCGAGCAGGAACACCTGCGGCTGGCGCACCAGCGCGCGTCCCAGCGCAACACGCTGGCGCTGGCCGCCCGAGAGCTGGCCGGGCTTGCGGTCGAGCACCTTGTCGAGTTCGAGCACCTGCGCGGCTTCGTCCACGCGTGCTGCGATCTCGGTCTTGGACTGGCCGCGCAGCTTGAGGCCGAACGCGAGGTTCTCGGCCACGCTCATATGCGGATACAGCGCATAGCTCTGGAACACCATCGCGATGTCGCGGTCCTTGGGCGCGACGTCGTTGACCACGCGCTCGCCGATGGTCAGCGTGCCGTCGCTGATCGCCTCCAGCCCCGCGACCATGCGCAGCAGCGTGGACTTGCCGCAGCCCGAGGGGCCTACCAGCACCAGCAACTCGCCATCGGCGACCTCGAACGTCGCGCCGGCCACGCCGACGAAACCGTTGGGGTAGACCTTCCGTACCGCGTCGAACCGCACCTGTGCCATGCACGCTCCCGTGAGTCGCAAACCCTTGGTGACCACATCGTGGCGACGGTCCCGTGAACCGCGCGCCGCAACACAATTGCGCTATTCTGGCATGTAATCGTTTCCAAGCCAGCCGGCGCGCGTGATGGGGGCACAACGCGGTGCAACAGACGACAGGATTGATCTGCGCATGGACGGCGTTGCGTGCGTCCACTGACAGCGCTGGACATGCTGTGCTCCCGCACCCGCTCACGTGGACGTTGCGGTCCGCACGCTTCCGGCGACACACTCCGTGATTCATCTTCCCGAACCCGAGACGGCCCCGGCGCCCATGCACGATTCCCTGCTGTTGTTCGGCGCCACCGGCGATCTGGCGCAACGCTATCTGTTCCCGTCGTTGCTGCATCTGCAGCGCGATCGATTGCTGCCGGAGGCGTTCCGCGTGATCGCGATCGCGCGCAGCGAACACGACGACGCCAGCTTCCGCGACTGGCTGCGCGGGCGTCTGGACGACGAGTACGACGCATCGCTGGTCGACGAGCTGCTGCGCCGCATCCAGTACGTGTCGGTGGACCTCTCCGACGCCGATGCGATGGCGGCTGCCTTGTCGCGCTTCGCCGACCGCCCGACGGTCAGCTATCTGTCGACGCCGCCGAGCCTGTTCGCCTCCGCCTGCCGCGGGCTCAAGGCCGCCGGCCTGCTGGAAGCGCCGTCACGGCTGGTGCTGGAGAAGCCGATCGGGCACGACCTGGCCAGCGCGCAGGAAATCGACGCGACGCTGAAGTCGGCGCTCGACGAGTCGCGGATCTTCCGCATCGACCATTATCTGGGCAAGGCGCCGGTGCAGAACCTGCTCGCGCTGCGACTGGGCAATACGCTGCTGGAAGCCACCTGGGAGCGGCGCTGGATCGAGTCGGTCGACATTATCGTCGCCGAGACGGCCGGTGTGGACGGCCGCGAGGGTTACTACGCCGACTACGGCGCGTTGCGCGACATGGTGCAGAACCACATGCTGCAGCTGCTGGCGCTGATCGCGATGGAGCCGCCGGCAGCGATGGACACCGACAGCATCCGCGACGAGAAGCGCAAGGTGCTGCGCGCGCTGCGTCCGATGACGGCCGCCGACGCGGCAGCCGACAGCGTGCGTGGCCGCTACGTGCCCGGTGTCGTCGACGGGCAGGCCGCCCAGGGCTTCAAGCACGGCGGACACGACGACGTGGAGACCTTCGTCGGCCTGCGCGCGTGGATCGACAACTGGCGCTGGGCGGGCGTGCCGTTCCGCCTGGTCACCGGCAAGCGCATGCCCTCGCGCACCACCGAGGTCGTGGTGACGTTCAAGCCGGTCACCCACTGGCTGTTCGGCCCGGGTGAGCGCAAGCGCGCCCGCGCCAACCAGTTGCGGGTGCGCCTGCAGCCGGAAGAGACGATCGAACTCGGCCTGATGGGCAGCCTTGCCGCGTCGGAATGGGCCGCCAACGAACTGCAGCCGATGTCGCTGGATCTGGCGATGCTGCCGCCCAAGCGCCGCATCGCCTACGAGCGCCTGATGATCGATGCGCTCAAGGGCGACCAGACGCTGTTCGTGCGCGACGACGAAGTCGAGGCCGCGTGGCGCTGGATCGACAGCGTCAGCGCCGCGTGGCGCGAGGCCGGCACGCCGGTGCGCGACTATCCGGCCGGCAGCTGGGGCCCGGTCGAGGCACAGCCGTTCCTGCCGCGCACATTGACGACCCACAACGGGCGCAAATCGTGACGGCTGCGCTGGCCCTGCTCGCCGACATCGGCGGCACCAATGCGCGCTTCGCACTGGCCGATACCGCCAGCCCGACGCCGCTGCAGCTCGACACGATCCAGATCTTCCCGGTCGCCGACTTTCCGTCTCTGGCGGATGCGGCGCTGCATTACCTCCAGCAGACCGGTCACGACGGCAAGGCCGCGTTGCCGCGCGCCGTGCTCGCGGTCGCCGGTCGCGTCGATGGCGACGATGCACGCATCACCAATCACCCCTGGGTGATCTCGCGCACGCGCACCCAGCAGCGGCTCGGCATCGAAGACGTCGTGCTGACCAATGATTTCGCCGCCCAGGCGATGGCGATTCCGCTGCTGCAGCCGGGCGACTACAGCGCCATTGGCGGCGTGCCGTGGTCGGTGCCGAAGGATCCCGCCGGCCCCTGCACCTATGCGGTGATCGGTCCCGGTACCGGCCTGGGCGTCGGTGGCCTGGTGATCCGCGACGGCAGGCACTATCCGCTGGAGACCGAAGGCGGCCACGTCAGTTTTCCGCCCGGCACGCCGGAAGAAACCGCGATCCTAGAGCGCCTGTCGGCGCAGTTCGGACGCGTGTCCAACGAACGGCTGATCTGCGGGCCGGGGCTGGTCAACATCCACCGGGCGCTGAGCGAGATCGCCGGTGTCGATCCGGGCCCGATGCAGCCGTCCGATATCACCGCGCGTGCGAAGGAGGGCGATGCCCGCTGCGCACGCGCGGTCGACGTGTTCTGCGCGGTCTTCGGTGCGATTGCAGGGGATCTCGTGCTGACGCTCGGCGCCTGGGACGGGGTGTTCCTGACCGGCGGACTGGTGCCCAAGATGCTCGATTCGATCCGCCACTCGGGCTTCCGCCAGCGCTTCGAACACAAGGGCCGGTTCTCGCCCAACATGGGCCGCGTGCCGAGCGTCGCGGTGCTGCATCCGCATGCCGGCCTGCTTGGCGCCGCCGCAATCGCCACGCGCAGGGCCGCGGCGTGACGCCCGCCTCGCCGCCCGCCTTTGGCATTGCCCGCGGAATCGGCGACGATGGCCGCATGCAACTGCACGCTTACGAATCGGCCACCCAGTGGACCTGGGGCGCCGCGATCGCGATTTCATCCGCCATTGCCCGCGACCTGGAGCAGAAGCCGCGTGCGCGTCTGCTGCTGTCGGGCGGCAAGACGCCGGGGCCGGTGTATGCGGCGCTGTCGAAATCACCGCTTGCCTGGGACCGCGTCGATGTCGCGCTGGTCGACGAGCGCTGGTTGCTGCCCGACGATCCCGACAGCAATGCGCGCCTGCTGCGCGAGACCCTGATCCAGAACAAGGCGCAGAAGGCACGGCTGGAGACCATCACCCGCGCCGGCCGGCCGTTCGACGAGGCCGTCGCCACCGCCAACCTGCATGCGCGACAGCCCGCGGGCGTGGTCGTGCTGGGGATGGGCGATGACGGCCATACCGCGTCGCTGTTTCCCGGCATGGTCGATCTCGAATCAGCGCTGGCCTCCACGTCGCCTTACGTCGGCGTCGATGCCGGCGGCAGTCCCGGTGCGGGCACGTGGCAGCGTCGGGTGAGCCTGACGCCCGCCGGCCTCGCACCTGCCCATACCCGCATCCTGCTGATCCGCGGCGAGAAGAAGCGCGCCCTGCTCGATCGCCTGCTGCAGAGCGACGACGCAACCGAGTTCCCCGCGCGGATCGCCTTCACCACGCCGGGCGCCACGCTGCACGTCCACTGGTGCCCGTGACGCGCGCCCTGTTCGACCGTTGCGCGCAGTGCGATCCGCGCGCCCCCGCCCGTCCCCCGGGCGCCCGTTTCTCTCATCGCCGCCGCCCATGAGCCTGCATCCCGTCGTCCATTCCGTCACCGAACGCATCCGCAAGCGCAGTGCGCCTTCGCGGCAGGCGTATCTCGAAGGCATCGCGCGCATGCGCGACCAGGGGCCGCTGCGCGGTCACCTGAGTTGCGCCAACTTGGCCCACGGCTTCGCCGCCTGCGGGCCGGTCGACAAGTCCCGCCTGCGCAATGGGCCCACCGCGAACCTCGGCATCGTCACCGCGTACAACGACATGCTGTCGGCGCATCAGCCCTACGAGCCGTATCCGGAGTTCATCCGCGAAACCGCGCGTGCGTTGGGCCATACCGCGCAGGTCGCGGGGGGCGTGCCGGCGATGTGCGACGGCGTGACCCAGGGCCGCGCCGGCATGGAACTGTCGCTGTTTTCGCGCGACGTCATCGCCCAGGCCACCGCCATCGCGCTGTCGCACGACATGTTCGACAGCAGCGTGTATCTGGGCATCTGCGACAAGATCGTGCCCGGTCTGCTGATCGGCGCCCTCGCCTACGGCCATCTGCCGGCGATCTTCATTCCCGGCGGGCCGATGACGCCCGGCGTGCCGAACAAGACCAAGGCCGAAGTGCGCGAGCGCTACGCCGCCGGCGAGGCCACACGCGAGGAATTGCTGCAGGTCGAGTCGGACTCGTATCACGGCCCTGGCACCTGCACCTTCTACGGCACCGCGAATTCCAACCAGACGCTGCTCGAGGCGATGGGCGTGCAGCTGCCGAGCGCGGCCTTCATCAATCCGGGCACGCCGCTGCGCGAGGCCTTTACCCGCGAGGCGGTCGAACGTGCACTGTCGATCACCGCGCTCGGCGACGACTACCGGCCGCTGGGCCAGTTGATCGACGAACGCGCGATCGTCAACGCCGTCGTGATGCTGATGGCCACCGGCGGTTCGACCAACCACACCATCCACTGGATCGCGGTCGCGCGCGCGGCCGGCATCGTGCTGACCTGGGACGACATGGACCAGCTCTCGCAGGCCGTGCCGCTGCTGGCGCGCGTGTATCCCAACGGCGAAGCCGACGTGAACCGCTATCACGCGGCCGGCGGCAACGCCTACGTCTTCCGCGAACTGCTCGACGCCGGCCTGATGCACGGCGATCTGCCGACCATCGTCGACGGCGGCATGGCGCGCTACGGCGAGGAACCCAAGCTTGACGGCGGCCGGATCCGCTACGAACCCGGCCCGCAGGTCAGCGCCGACGAGGGCGTGCTGCGCCCGGTGTCGGCACCGTTCGAAGCCCAGGGCGGACTTCGGCTGCTGCGCGGCAACCTCGGTCGTTCACTGATCAAACTGTCGGCGGTGAAGCCGGAGTTCCGCAGCATCGAAGCGCCGGCCGTCGTGGTCGATGCGCCGCAGGTGCTCAACCGCCTGCATGCCGCCGGCGCACTGCCGCGCGATTTCGTCGCCGTCGTGCGCTACCAGGGGCCAAAGGCCAATGGCATGCCCGAACTGCATTCGCTGGCGCCGCTGCTGGGCATGCTGCAGAACCAGGGCCGTCGCGTGGCGCTGGTCACCGACGGCCGACTGTCGGGCGCCTCGGGCAAGATTCCAGCCGCGATCCACATGACCCCCGAAGCCGCGCGCGGCGGACCGCTGGCCTTCGTGCGCGAGGGCGACATCATCCGCCTCGACGGCGAGGCAGGCACGCTCGAAGCCCTGGTCGATCCGGCCGAATGGCAGGCCCGCATCGCCGCGCCGGATACCGCGCCCGCACCCACCGACCACGGCCGCAACCTGTTCGGCTTCAACCGCGCGAACGTGTCGCCGGCCGACCAGGGCGCGCTGTCGATCTCCTGTGGTCCGGCCACCACCGACGGCAGCGCGTGGCACTACGATGCCGAATACGACCTGGGCGCTGATGCAGCAGCGCTCGACGCCCCGCACGATTCCAAGGACGCCTGACACGATGCCCAACGTTTCCACCATGTCCGAGCGCCAGCAGCGCGCCGCCGAGTTCCTGCGCAAGGCCGGCGTGCTGCCTGTGATCACCGTGCACACCCTCGACGAAGCGCGCGCGATCGCCGATTCACTGCTCGAAGGCGGCTTGAACACGCTCGAGCTCACGTTGCGTACGCCGGTCGCGATCGACGCGCTGGCGATGCTCAAGCGCGAGCGCCCGGACATCGTCATCGGCGCCGGCACCATCCTCAACGCCGATAACATCCGCGCTTCGATCGATGCCGGCGCGGATTTTCTGGTGACCCCCGGCACGCCGCCAGCGCTGGCCGATGCCCTGGCCGAAGCCGACATTCCGGTGGTGCCCGGCGCGGCGACGCCGACCGAATTCATGGCGTTGCGCGAGCGCGGCTTCCGCAACTGCAAGCTGTTTCCAGCCAGCGCGGTCGGTGGCCTGGCGATGCTCAAGGGCCTCGCCGGTCCATTGCACGACATGCGCTTCTGCCCCACCGGCGGCATCTCCGAATCCAACGCCGCCGAATTCCTGTCGCAGCCGAACGTGCTGTGCATCGGCGGCTCGTGGATGCTCGAAAAAGGCTGGCTGGAAGTCGGCGATTACGCCCGCGTGCGCGAAACCGCGGCGCGCGCCGCGCAGATCGTGCGGGATGTGCGCGGCTGAGGAGTGCGCCCAGTTCGCCGCGGCGGTGGCGCGTCTCAATAGCGGGTCGGAACCGGTCCGCGACGATCTGCGCGGACCGCAGCGGTGCGTTTCCCGCAAGCGCCGAACGCCCCCTCGTAAGGGACGGCAGAGACACGCCCCAAGCGCTTCCGCGGCACCGATCGCGTTGAGGCATCACCCGCTCGACTCATCGTCCCGCAGCCCGCGCGCGTCGGCGAGTCACCGCAATGTGTCTGGCATCACGCCATACTGGATACCCAACTCCAAGACCGCGTCCGAACGATTGTCGGCGTACAGCAGTTCGAGCACGCGCACGCGGTAATCGTGATTGTCGTTGGCGGCAAGCAGGCCCTCTGCCGCTTCGTAGATCTCCGACAGCGTGCCATCGCGGATGCCGGCGTAGTCGCCCTCCGCGATTTCCGCCGGCGACTTGTCGCTGCCATCGGGCCTCGTTTCCGACGTTTCCTGGCTGCGCGCATAGGCATGCGCATCCGGGAAATTCTCTTCGAGGAATCCGCGCGCCAGCAGGCCGACATCGACGCCCGCCAGCGGCTTTTCGCCGAACTCCTGCATGAGCGCCAGCATCGCCTGCGGATCTTCGGCGTGCATCTGCTCGAACAGTTCGACCGCCTGCTCGCCCTGCAGGCCGTAGCCGTCGGCGACCGCCTTGAACACGTACGGCGCGAATGCCAGACCAGGATCGGCGGCCAGCATCGACTGCCACTGTTCGCCGGAGATTCCCAGACCGGCGGCGACGTTGTTCATCGCCTCGCCGCTGCCGAGCATCAGTTCGATCATGTCGGCATCCATGCCGGTCGCTTCGAGATAACCGCGCAGCTCTTCCCGCGTCTGGTGCTTGTCGATCGCGTCGCCGATCGCGCCACCGATTGCCGAGATCACGGCGCCGATGCCACTGACGATCGAACCGGCCGCAGTGCCCGGGCCCGGGAACAGCGCGACGGCGCTGCCGAGCATGCCGAAGACATCGCCCATCGCCGCGATCGCATAACCGACGTTGCTGCCCTCGCCCGCCTTCTGCAGATTGATCGCCACCGACGTGGCGCTCGCCAGTACGCCGAGGCCCGGCGCAAGGCGCGCCGCGAACGTCGCGAAGCGCGCGGCGTCGTCGCCGTACTGCGCCAGGCGTCCGGCGTCTGCGAAGTGCTTGGCCGCACCTGCAAGTAGATTGAGGCCGCTTTCGCCCGCCGATGCAAAGCCCTGCACAGCTTCGAGGTATTCGCCTTCCTGCGTGCTCTGGCCGGCCTTGATCGCACCCATCACCACACCGACGCCGGCCATCGCGTGTGCGAACGGCGATGCCTCCCCGAACTCGTCGCCAAGTTTCTTCAACGGGTCGAAGTTGCCGGCGGCGATGGCATCCATCATCGCCATGCCGTCCTGGAAGCTGCCGATGCCGCCCTTGACGCCGTCGAACAGTCCCTTGGCGTTCTGCAGCGGCGCGAACGCCTCCTTGAGGTCGGCCACCGCGGCCTGCAGATCGCCATCATGACGGGCGACGATCTCGACCGTCGCCGCACTGGCGATGCGTTCGAACAGTTCGCCCTGCAGAGCTTCGGTGTGCGCGGAGAACGCACCCGCCAGCGCCGAATCCGGCACGCCCTGGATCTCGCCCAGCAGCGCTAGTGCAAGCTCGCCATGCCCGGAATCGGCGAGCTGGCCCAAGGTCTCGACCATCTGCGCGGCGACCGCCGGGTCGCGCACCGCAGCGGCGAGCAAGGCCTCGCGATTCGCCTCGACGTGGCTGGCCAGCGCCTGTCCGGCATCCGCTTCCGCGGCGTAGACCTCTGCATGCCCCTCGGCGCTGCGGAATGCTTCGATGAAGTCCGCCTGCTGATCGGGCGTCAGCGGCCCGGCGCGCAACAGATGCGTGGCGAGTGCCTCGTTGAGTGTGTCGGCTTCGGCCTTGGCATCGTTGTAAGTGTTCTGCAGTTCTTCCAGCGCGCTCGCGGCCTCGCGCGTCTGCTGCGTGCGGCCGACATTGTCGATCCCAAGTGCGCTGGCAATCTCCTGCCAGCCCGCGTTGTCTGCCGCCGAGTGGCGGATCTGGCCTTCAGTGAGCACGCCGCGCTCGACCGCCACGCCAAGTGCGGTGGTCAGCCCGCTGCGCGCGGCATCTGCATCTGCGCCGGTGAGCATGTAGCCGCCTTCCGCGTCACGGCTGAAGAGTCCCCAGTTCGGTGCGGTCGCCGCATCCAGCACACCCGCGTCGTTGGCCAGGCGCACCAATTCGCCGAGATAGGCGGGTTCGGTCGCGTGTTGCGAGGCCAGCGTGCCGAGCTGGTAGGGCGCGCCGAGGGCGCCACTGCCGATGTTCTGGGCGGCGAAGTCCTCCTGCGCACGCTGGACCTGCTGCGCTTCGATACGCGCGATATCCATCGGCGGCATCCCGGCCGGGAGTTGCGGCAGCGACGGACCGGACGGGGTCGTGCCGGTCAGCGCCTGATAGGTTTCACGCGTCTCGACGCCGCTGCGCAGCTCTACCGTGTTGGCGACCGCCTCGCGACCGAAGGTCTCGTGCAGGCGTACCAGATTGTCCGCATCGAGCCTGGTCGCCAGATCGTTCAACAACGTCTGCCGGTCGCTGGCCGGCAGCGCCTGCACCTCGGCGTTGAACGCGTCCGCCTGGTTGGCGTCCATCTCCGCGACCGTCGCGTTCGCAGCTTCCGGCGTCGATGTCCGCAGCGTGTCGACGCGCGGCGGCGGAGGTGGGGGTGGTGGGGTGTATTCGGACTGTCGGATCGACTGGACGGACATGCGGGCGCTGCTCCGGCTCGGATTGCGGACCCGATGACCCTAGCAGCGTCCCCGACCCGGGACAGGTGGGGCTCACCCTAGTCGTGCGCACGGCCGCGCATTCAGCGCGGCCTGCGGTTCAGTCCAAACGCCGCGCCGGCAGCGTCAATGCGGCGCGCTCGCCGGTGTCGATGGCCGACTGCCCGAGCGCGACTGTGTAGTCGCCGGCGGCGATCCGCCAGCTGCGATCGTTCGGGTGGTAATCCGCGAACAGGCGCGGCGCAAGCGCGACCTCGACCTCACGTGTTTCGCCCGCTTCCAGTTCGATGCGGTCCCAACCGGCCAGTCGCAGCGGCGTTGCATGACCCTGCGGTAGATGCACGTACAGCTGCGGCACCGCAACGCCGTCTCGCTCGCCGGTATTGCGTACCGTGAAGCGCGCGACGATCCGTTCGCCGTCGGCGCGTACCTGCAGGTCCGATGTTGCGAATGTCGTGTACGACAGACCGTGGCCGAAGGCGTAGCGCGGCGTCAGACCCTTGGCCGAGAACCAGCGGTAGCCGACGTTGGCGCCTTCGATGTCGTAGTCGATGGTGTCCTCCGGCTTCTGCGCCGGATTGAAACCCAGCCCGGGAATCGTCGGACGCGGCAGCTGCGAGACATCGACCGGCCAGGTCACCGGCAGATGCCCTGACGGATTCACCGCGCCGGTCAGCAGGCGCGCGATCGCTTCGCCGCCGCGGATACCGGGATACCAGGCCTGCAGCACGCCAGGCACCACGTCGATCCACGGCAATTCGACCGGCCCATTGGTCTGCAGCACGACCACGCTGCGCGGGTTGGCCGCAGCGACGGCGGCGATCAACGCGTCCTGCCCGTCGGGCAGGCGCATGTCGGGCAGATCCACCGATTCTGCAGCCCACTGCGTGGCGAACACGATGGCGACATCGGCCTCGCGCGCGAGACGCGCGGCGGCTGCGCGGTCGCGACCGTCGGCGTAGTCGATACGCGCATCCGGCAGGGCCTCGCGCAATGCGAGCAGCGGCGAGGACGGCTGGAACATCACCGGGCCCGGCCAGGTCGTCGGCTGCACACCGGTGACGGCACTGGTGCCGCGCGAGGTCCAACCGACCATCGATGAGCCGCCGCCGGCAATCACGCCCGTGTCAGCGTGTCCGCCGATCACCGCGATGCGGCGCACACCGGGCGCGAGCGGCAGTACGCCGTTCTCGTTGCGCAGCAGCACCGCGCCCGCTTCCGCCGTGCGCTGGGCGACATCGAAACCGATCGCATCGAGCGCCGCATCGACCGGCTGACGCTGCGGCGGGTGCTCGAACGCGCCGATGGCGATGAAGCTGCGCAGGATGCGGTGGACCATGTCGTCGAGCCGCGTCTGCGGCACCACGCCAGCGCCAACCGCCATGCGCAGCGGCACGTCGAAATACACGGCCTTGTCGAACACCTCGCCCGCCGACTGCTGGTCGAGGCCGGCATTCGCCGCCTTCGACGCGCTGTGCACCCCGCCCCAGTCCGACATCACGTAGCCGGGGTAACGCCAATCGCGCTTGAGCACGTTGTTGAGCAACTCGTCGTGTTCGCAGCCGTAGGTGCCGTTGATGCGGTTGTAGCTGCACATCACCGAACCGGGCTGGCCGATCTCGATCGCGACATGAAACGCGAGCAGGTCGGATTCGTGCATCGCACGGTCACCGATCTCCGCGCTGTGCGTGTTGCGCGCGGTCTCCATGTCGTTGAGCGCGTAGTGCTTCATCGTCGACAGCACGTGCTGCGACTGCACGCCGCGGATGGATTCGCCGACCAGCGTGCCCGCGAGCAGCGGATCCTCACCGGCGTACTCGAAATTGCGGCCATTGCGCGGATCGCGCTGCAAGTTGACGCTGCCGGCCAGTAACACGTTGAAACCCTGACGCCAGGCTTCTCGTCCCATGGTTTCGCCGCCCTTGAAGGCGATGTCGCGGCTCCAGGTCGACGCGGTCATCGGGCCTGACGGCATCGCCGTCGCGTGATCGCCCGTGCGTGCGCCGCCGGGATTGGTCACGCCGAGGCCGGCATCGACCAGGCTCTGCGCCGGAATGCCCAGGCGCGGAATCGGCGCCACGTAGCCGGCCGCAGTGAGCGCCTCTTCCGGCTTCTTCTCGCCGATCGCGAAGCGGCTGCGGATCAACGCGAACTTTTCGTCCTGCGTCATCGCCGCGACCAGCAACGCGGCGCGCGCGTCCGGCGACTGGCCGGCATCCATCCAAGGCTGCGCACTGGTCGCGTCCTGCGCGAATGCCGGCGCGGCGGCCAGCAACGCGCACACCAGCATGCGCGTCGACGTCTGGGTCTTCATCGAACTCCCCTCCCCTCGAAATGTTTCTGTAGGCGCGCGCTGGCGGGCGATGGAAATTCCCGTGGATGCCACATCGCGCGCCAGCGCGCGCCTACAACAATTGCCGCGAACGCCCGCGTCCGCAGGCCTCGCGTCTCAGCCCGCGCCCGCGACCCGCACCTTTGCGCCTGCACGCGTGATGCGCAGTTCGTTGCCGTCCCACTGCGCGGCTTGGCCGTCGATCGTCGTCGCGCCCGGCACGCTCTCGTACGGCCACTGCAGCACCAGGCCGCCCTTGGGCAGACCACTGCCGGCCGCGATGTCGAGCAGCAGTGCATCGCCCTCGCGGCGCAGCGAATAGCCCACCGTGCCCTGCGGCGTGCGCATGCCACGCAAGGCGACGCCCTCGTTCAACCACTCGGCGGGCACGCCGGCGGCCAGTACCAGGCTGTCGTCGACTTCGCGCACGTAGGCAAACATGTCCAGCGCCGAGCGGACAAAATCCGACCCCACCCAGGCATGCGGCAGATCGCCGAGGAAGAACGGCACGCGCGGCGTCGGCGTCACCACCTCGCCCCACTGGTTCCACGGTTGCGGCGCGCGATGGCCGAAGAACCATTCGCGCACCTCGTTCGCACGCTCGCGCCAGCCCAGGCGTACGAACGCGGCGACGTTGCGCCACTCGTAGGGCGTGTAGTCCTTCCACTGCTCGCGGCCGTCGCGGCGGTCGGTGAACTTGGTCCAGTAGCGCTCGAAGGTGTTGGTCAGCAGCGGCTCGGGCAGGCGGCCCTGCTCGCCGCCCGGGGCCAGCGCGATGGTCGTCGAGGTCGCATCGAAATCGCCGAGCTCGGCAGCGCCGGGCAGGAAGTCGATGCCGTGCTGCTCGGCGGCGTTGCGCAGCGAGGCATCGAGGTCGACGCGGAACTCGTCGCGCGCAGCGGCCATGCGCCTGGCGTCGTCCGGCTTGCCCAGCGCTTCGGCGATTTCCACCGCGTCCTTGTAGCCGCGCAGCGCCCAGAAGTTGTCCCAGTACGAATGCATCGGCTTGGCCGAATAGCCTTCGTGACTGATCGAGGCCGGCATCATGCCGTAGAACGCCGCGTTGACCTTGCGGTTTTCCTCGGTGCGCTCGCTGGCGCGCAGTTCTTCCATGTAGGTGTACGCGCCGAGCACGTGCGGCCACATTTTCTGCAGGAAGGCGTCGTCGCCGGTGTAGCGCCAGTATTCGGCGATGTTGAAGATCAGCTCGCCGTGGCTGTCGTTCTCGGGCACCGGATCGCTGCCGCGGTCATCGACGCAACACGGCACCTTGCCGTTGTCGAACTGGTAGGGCGCGTACCACTCCACATAGTCCTTGACCACTTCCGGACGGCCCATGCGCAACAGGCCCTCGGAGATCATCGCGCCGTCGCGGATCCAGCTGCGCGCGTACGAGCGAGTGCCCGGCTGCAGGCGCGGCCCGATGCGCGAGATCAGCATGTGCGCCAGCGACGTCCGCAGCGTGTCGGCGAGATCCTTGCCCGCGGCCGGCACGTCGAAGCCCACTTCGTCGAGCTTGCCGCGCCATTCGCCCGCCACCGTGTCCTGCATCGACTGCGGGTTCCAGTTCGCCGGTGCAGCCGCCATCTCGCCGGTCATCGGAATCAGCAGATCGAATTCGCGCGACTCGCCCGGCGCCAGCCGCACCGTGTAGACCATCGCGCCGGACGCGAACGCCTGCGGATCCTCGACCTCGGTCGTCGTCGGCCAGGTGCCGGTCGCCAGGTGTTCGACGTCCATTCCCGCATCGAACGTGGTCGCGAACGCGGCCTGCGCCGGCTGACGCGCGAACACGCGCGGCTTGCCGTCGACGCGCACGCCGTCGGTGGTGACGGCGAGCTGGCGCAGCGGACTGACGCCGCCGATGATGTTGAGGAACTGGGTCGGCGGATTGACCTGCATCGGGCGCACCGCGAGCGCGAGCTGGTAATCGCGCGCCTCACCGCCGGGATTGCTGAGCCGGTAGCGCGCGACCAACTGCGAATCCTCCGGCGTGCCGCGGGCAAACCCGGTCACGCGCAGGCCCAGCGCCTCGTGGCTCCAGTCGACGCTGGGAATCGGCAGGTAGTCGTTCTGCAGGGTCTGCTCGATCTTCGCGTCCGCCCAGGTCACCAGCGTGTCGCCGACGCGCACGAAGGGTTCGATCGAGAACCCGCCAGCAGCGACTTCGATCGCACCGTCCTCGCCGATCAGGCCCTGCTGCAGGCCACCATCGAGTCCGAGGATCGTCCAATACGCCTGTTCGCCGCTGAAACCGCGCGGGAACTGGCCCTTGGGCCGGTCGGCCGCGACCGCTTCGAGTACATCGTTCGGATGTTCGGACATCGCCAGTGGCTGCACCGCAACCTCCGCCAGCGCGAAACCGTCGACGGGGCCCCCGCGCAGATCGAGACCGATGTAGCGCGCCTCGGCTTCCGGCAGCGCCAGCCAGTCGATGTCGCCATTGCCTACGGTCACCTCTCGCACCTGGGTCCACTGCTCGCCGTCGGCGGACAGCGACACGGCGTAGCTCGACGCGTGACGACCCGGCTGCCACTGCAGGCGCAGTCCGCCGAACTCGCGCAGCGAACCGAGATCGAGCACCACGTTCTGCGGCGCCGCGGCGGTGGTCCACGCGCTCTGCGCGTTGCCGTCGACGACGTTGTCAACGCCGTCAGGCGTCGTGGTCGAGGCGGCGCTGGCAGTCAACGGCGAGGTGTCGTCGGGCGGCAGGGTTTCGAACGTGAGCTGGTCGAAGCAGACCGTGCCCTTGCCGCCGGCGTTGTTGTAGATCGTGAACTCGAGCTTCTCGCTCGCGCGCAGCGTCTTGTCCGGCTCCGGACCCCAGGCCTTGTCGATGTGGCGCTTGCGGTAGCGGATATCGGTCCATTCGTTCGGGAAATCGTACTTCGGCCGGTTGACCCACCACACGTTGTCGCCGCTGGCGTCGACGACCTTGAACTGCAGATCGTTGGCCGGCGACTCGCCGCGCATGCGGAATGCGAAGCGGTAGTTCTCCGGATATTCCATCTTGAGATCGCGCTGGATGCCGACATGGCCGGACACGCCGTTGTAGTCGTAGTCCAAGCACAACGCCTTGCCGCCGTCGACATCGACTTGGCGCAAGGTGCCGGTGACCTGGTTCGAGGCCACGACGGTCCACGTCGATGGATCTTCGAAATCGTCGAGGATGCGGACGCCCTCACCTGCTGCGGTCGCGGCAGCGTCGCCGGTCGGCGTCGGTGAGACATTGCAGGCCGCCAGCGCGGTGGTCAACGCGGCGATGCCTGCGACGCGCGCGATGCGGCAACGGTCGGACGACGCGGTGGCGACGTCAGCCAGCGTCATGTCGGTGTCGGCAGGCGCGCGCGTGGCGCGGGTGTCGAGGATCTTCATGCGGTGCGTTGGCTCCGTGGTTTGATTCGGGTGTTGCGGTTTGATCTGGAAAAGCGTGTCGATCGAGTCGCGCGCTTCAGGGGCCTAATGGCCGCACTCGACACGATCCCGCTGCCATCCATGGCGCGACACTCTCGGCTCCGGAAAGGCCTGCCCAGCCATCCCTGGCCGGGCGTTCGCCGACGCGCGAACCAATGGTTCGCAAGCGCGTCGGCTCACCCTTTTACGCTGCCGAGCAGCAGGCCCTGGATGTAGTAGCGCTGCAGCGCGAGGAACAGCAGCAGCACCGGGATCACGGTGACGACGGCGCCGGCCATCATCATCTCGACGTCCTGGATGTGTTCGCGCGACAGCGCCGCCAGCGCGACCGGCAGCGTGTAGTTGGTCTGGTCGGTCAGCACGATCAGCGGCCACATGAAATCGTTCCACGCGGCCATGAAGGTGAAGATGGTCAGCGTCACCAGCACCGGCTTGAGCATCGGCAACACGATCTGGAAGAAGATCCGCATCTCGCCGGCGCCGTCGATGCGCGCGGCTTCGAGCAGTTCGTCGGGAATCGAACGCGCGTACTGGCGCACCAGAAAGATGCCGAACACCGTCGCCAGTCCCGGGATGACCACTGCGCCGAAACTGTTCACCAGGCCCAGGCCCTTCATCATCAGGAACAACGGCAGCATCGCCACCTGCGCGGGGATCACCAGCGCAGCGAGCAGGATTTGGAAGATCCGTTCGCGCCCCTTGAAGCGCAGCTTGGCGAAAGCGTAACCGGCCATCGTGTTGATCAGCAGCGCGCCGAGGGTGATCGCCGCCGAGATCATCAGGCTGTTGGCGAAATAGCGCCCCATGCCCGCACGCGCGAACAGCTCGTGGTAGTTGTCGAACGACATCGCCGACGGCAACAGCGGCGGCGGAAATCCGCTGGCTTCGCCGGTGGGCATGAATGAGACCGACAGCATCCACGCCAGCGGCGCCAGCGCGACGATCGCCAGTGCGACCAGCGCAGCGTTGACCGCCCAGGCCGACCAGCGCGTCGCGCCGACTTCGTGATACGCCGCGATCCGGCTCATACCAGCTCCCGCTTGCGCCCGAAGCGCAGCAGCAATGTGGTGACGCCGAGGATGATCAGGAACAGCATAAACGCCACTGCCGATGCGCGGCCGAGGTTCCACCACATGAAGCCTTCCTCGTACATGAAGTACAGCACGCTGACCGTGCTCTGCAACGGATCGCCACGCGTCATCACGTAAGGCTCGGCGAAGAGTTGGAAGTAGCCCGACACGGTGATCACCGCGACCACCAACAACACCGGGCCGAGCATCGGCAACGTGACGTGGACGAATTGCTTCCAGCGCGAGGCGCCGTCGATACGCGCGGCCTCGTACAGGTCTTCGGGAATCGCGGCGAGGCCGGCGATGAAGATCACCATGTTGTAGCCGAAGTTCTTCCACACCGCGAACAGGATGATCGTCGGCATGGCCCACGCCGGATCGCCCAGCCAGTCGACCGGCGCGATGCCGATATGGCCGAGCGCCCAGTTCACCAGGCCGTAGCTGGTGTGGAACAGATAGCGCCAGATCACCGCGACCGCGACCAGCGTCGTCACCACCGGCGCGAACAGCGCCGTGCGGAACAGACCCTTGAAGCGCGCGGCCTTGGCGTTGAGCAGCAAGGCCGCGCCGAGCGAGACGCCGATCGACAGCGGCACGCCGATGACGACGAAGTACGCCGTATTGCCGAGCGACTTCCAGAACAGCGGCGTCTGCAGCAGATCGAAGTAATTGCCGAGCGCGACGAAGCGCAGGTTCGACATGTCCGACAGCGCGTAGAGATCGAAGTCGGTCAGGCTCAGCAGCAACGCCGATGCCACCGGAATGCCGAAGAAGATGCCGAGCACGATCAGCGCCGGCCCGGCGAAGATCCAGCCTGCGGTACTAGCGCGCATGGGCGGCCCCGGAATTCGTCTGCTCTGGTGGGGGGGCGCTTGAGGCGTTCCCGATAGGGCCATTCGCGCGCGAGCGCGCTCCTACGGACCCACCTTCTTCCGCTTCGCGCTCACGCACCCAGCGGCGTTTCTCGAGCAGGGTGTCCACGCGCGCGTCGAGCGCCTGCAGCGCCTGGTCCTGCGCCATGCCACCCCGCACCACGCGTTCGCTCATCAGGCGCATCTCCTGCACGATCCGCTCCCACTCCAGCACCTTGGGCGTGGGCTCGACGCGTTCGAGCTGGTCGCGGAACGCCTGCGCATACGGGTCCTCGCGAAGCTGCGGGAATTCCCAGGTACTGCGACGCGGCGGCAGGTTGCCGATCATCGCGTGGAAGCGTTGCTGGATCTCCGGCCGCGACAGGAATTCCATCAGCTGCCAGCTCGCGTCCTTGTTCGGCGAGTCGCGGAACATCACCAGCGAGGTGCCCCCGGCGATGCCCGCACCCGGACCGTCCGGACCCGGCAGCGACGCGGTGCCCCACTGGTCCTGCAGCTCGGCCGGCAGGCGATCGCGGAACTCGCGGATGTTCCAGGGACCGGACACGTAGAACGAGAAGAAGCCGCGACCGAACTCGTCCCAGACGTTGGATATCTGGGTTTCCGACATCCGCGGCGCCCAGCCCTGCTCGAACATGTTGGTGTAGAAGCCCAGCGCGCGGGTGAAGCCCGGGCTGGTGAAATTGCCGCGACTGTCGTCGTCGCGCAGCAGCGGATCGTTCTGCTGCAGGCCGAACGACAGCAGCTGTTCGAACTCGTTGAGCGGAAGCATCACCGCATAGCGGTCCGGGCCGACGTGTGCCTTGACCGCCGCCATCGCGGTTTCCCACTCCTGCCATGTGCGCGGCAGCGTTTCGACGCCGGCCGCGGCCAGGATGTCCTTGCGATAGAAGATCAGGCGCGTGTCGACGTACCACGGCACGCCCAGCAGCGTGTCGTCGACGACGTTGGTGTGCCAGATGCCGGGGAAGTAGTCGGATTCCTCGATGACATCGGATGCATCGACACGCGACTGCAGTGGTTCCAGTGCGCCGAGCACCGCGAACTCCGGCACCCAGGTGTTGCCGAGCTGGCAGATGTCGGGCAGCGCATCGGCCGCGAACGCAGTCAACAGTTTTTCGTGCGCCGACGTCCATGGAATCTGCTGGATCTCGACCCGGATGTCCGGATGCTCGCGCTCGAATTCACGCACCAGTTCCGACACGACCTCGGCCTCGCGGCCCATCGCCCAGAAGCGGACGACGGTCTGCTCGTCGCGCCGCGCGCAGGCTGCGAGCAACACGAGCGTGAGCACCAGGCAGACGAAGCGCAGCGCCGCAGACACACGAAGCGCGTCCGGATCGCGTCGGAATGCGTGCAAGCGCTTACTCCGCCGGGACCGGATCGGACGCACGCGACGGCGCCGGTGCAGGCGCGCGACCATCGCGATCGGCCCGCTGGTTGGCAGCGCGAGATTCCGCAATCCCCATCGAACGCGCCGTCGCGGCCTCGGTATCCGGCGGGCCGGAATCCTTGGGCTCGTCTTCGCCGGCGAGCCAGCCACCGGTGAAGCCCGCACGCTCCAGGCCAGCGCGGATATACGGGTTCTTCTTCATCACGTTCCAGACGAAATCGTTCCGGTAATTGGCGATCATCGCCAGGATCGGCCCCTGGTCGATCGCGATGTAGTCGCTGGCCACCCAGCCCTTGCCCGGCACGATGCGGCCGGTCTTCAACGGCACGTCCTCGTAGGTGAAGCTCGGATTGAACGAGTCGAGAAAGCCGTAGCTCGAATACAGATAGTCGCCATAGCGACGATGCATCTCCTCGGTCGCGGGAATCACGATCTCAGGCGCGAACGCGAGCGACGCGACGGCGGCGGTCGGGGCGATGGTGCCGTCGTCGAACGCGACATCGAGGCCTGCGCCACGGGCGCTGTAGTGACGGAACTCGCGCTGCTCGCCGTTGAAATCCTGGTCGGTACGCTGCGGTCCGTCGCTGGCGGTCAGCCCCCAGACGTTCTCGCCGTACTCCTTCCAGCCCATCGGATTGTCGATCGCGTACTGGCGCTGCGCATACGTCGCACGGCGGCTGTTCTCGAAGTAGTCGATGCCGCGGCGGCGCATGTAATCGTCACGGATGCCGCGGAAATCCACCCACACGTGCGTGTACTGGTGGCCGAAGTGCGGCGCGAAGCTCAGGTATTCCTGGCCGCGGAACACGCCCCAGGACTTGTCGTAGGTGCGCGTCCACACTTCCCACGCTTCCGGACCGACCGGATGCGTCGGCGAGCCCAGGGCCAGGATGTAGACGAGCATCGCTTCGTCGTAGCCGGTCCAGTCGTGCTCGATGAAGCCGCTCTCGGGATACCAGCCCATCGAGATCAGCGGCGCACGCTGCTGCAGGAACGGCCAGCGCACATTGCGGTAAAGCTGGTCGGCGAGCTTGCGGATCTCGGCTTCGCGCGGATCGTCGCGGTCGTAATACGACTGCGCGAACAGCACGCCCATCATCATCAGGCCGGTGTCGACACTCGACAGTTCGACCCATGGCTCGAAGCGATGGCCGTCCTGCATATCGATGAAGTGATAGAAAAAGCCCTGGTGACCACCGGTGCCGGTGGCCTGCGGACCCATCTTCACGTCCCGGAAGAATTTCAAGGTGGTCAGCGTGCGATCCACCGCCTGCGTGCGGCTGACCCATCCGCGCTCGATGCCGATCGGATACGCGGTCAGCGCGTAGCCCACCGCGGCAACGCTGGAGAACGGACGCGACGGAAAGCGGTCGGGCGTCAGACCGTTGACCTCGTTGGTCGTGTCCCAGAAATACTGGAACGTACGGCGCTCGATGTCGGCGAACAACGGCGGCAGTTCGGGCGGTCCCTTCACCTCTTCCTCCACCGGCGCAACCACCTCCGGCACCTGCGCGATGGGGCCGGGTTTCGGCGGCGGCACATCGGGTTCGGCAGGTGCCCGCTCGCCGCAGCCAGCCAGGAACAACGCGGCAAGCGCGACGAAAATCAGGAGTTGGAACGCACGGAGACGGGATTGCATCGTGAAGGAAACCTCGCGCTGAAATCGTTTACAGGGGCCAGTATAAAACTGCCGGTACCCCGAAGGGGACCGGCAGCGGGTTTTTACCAGTCGATACCGAAGGACAGCTTCAACGTACGCGTCGGCAGCAGGATCTCGTTGCCACTACGGGTGCCGAAATTCTGGTTCACGTCCAACGCCGGATCGTTGATGCCCCAGCCGCCCCGATTGAGGTCGTACTGGTTCCAGTTACGCCAGTTGAACGCATTGAGCACGTCTGCGCGGACCTTGAACGAGAGATCCGTTCCGGTGTCCCAGCGCCGCTCCAGCGAGAAATCGAACTGCTTGAAGCCGAAAGTGCCATCGGGCGTGTAGGGATCGTAGAAACAGTAGGGATTGCCCGGGGCCGGGTTGGCAACACAGTTGGTCGCACTGCGCGGCGTCGGGCTGGCAAGCACCAGCTTCGCGCTGAAGGTGGTCTGCCAAGGCAACTCGTAGATGCCCGACAGCACCAGGCGATGCTTGGCCACACCAGTAGAGTTGTAGAAGCGCTGATCCACCCGCGCGCCGTCGAAGTAGAAGGACTCACCCGTCGACGCATCCGTGCGGTTCTCCTCGGCGTCGCTGAACGTATAGGCGACATTGAAGCCCCAGCCCGAGTCTTCGGTATAGGGTTTGTCGAGCGACAGCAGCAACGAATTGAGGCTGTACTCGATCCCGTTGTCGCCCAGGATCCAGCTGCCGTAGCCGGGAATTCCCTGCGTGAACGGCACGCCACCCCAAGTGGCATCTGCAGCACCTGGATTGCGGTGGAAACTGCCGTCATCCCAACGGTTGCCGAGGCGGAAATAGATACCGTCGTAGCTGCGGATGTGTGCGAGCGTCGCTGAGGTGCTCCAGTTATGGCCCATCACCATCCACTGGCTGCGGATGCCAAGGCTGAACTGGTCGGAGTACGGCGTCTTGAGATTATTGTTGAGCGCGTATACCTCACCGCCCGAACGCGGATTCGCCGCCGTGTACGCGTCGACACCTTCCTGGGTCAGCAGCACCGGATCAAACGGCAGGCAGTTCGACGATGTCGCGGAATCGCAGGGATGCAGAGGCGTATCGAACAGGATTTCGTAACTGGTGAACGCGCCGCCGTAGTACTCGCGCGCCATCTGGTCGAAGATGTTGCGGTCGTATGCGCGACCGGCACCACCGAAGAGCACGTGGGTTTCGTCGCCGCTGAGGTCGTAGGAGAAGCCGAGACGCGGCTGCCAGGCATTCTTCTGGTTCCTGCGGTTCTGGCCGTTGCTGATGAAGTCCTCGCGGTTGTAATCGGCATTGTCGAGATTGCTCCAGCCGCGGATTGCCGCCGCGATCCCGGGGTCCATCACGTTGTCGGTATAGCTGGGATTGTCCTCATAATCCCAACGCAGACCGAGATTCAACGTCAGGCGGTCAGTGACCTCCCAGTCGTCCTGGATGTAGATACCGAACTGCTTGTTGCTCGATTCCACATTCGGGCTGCGGCCCTCAAGCGGCGCGGAAAACGTGATCGCGTAGGGCTGCGTCAGGCTCTCGTTGACGTCGTAGAAGTACTGCGGGAACGGCGGATTCTGCTGAAAGGCGTTGAGATCCACCTGCTTGTACTTCACGCCCATCTTGATGGTGTGGCCTTCCCAGCCGAAGAACGTCAGATCGTTCTGCAGGCCGATACCGCGCTGCCCCTTGTCCTGGAAATTCGGGCCCCCGCCGACATTCAGTACGCCGAGGCGCAGGCTGGCGGGATTATTGGGATCGACGATCGTGTAGCGCCTGCCCGGCGCCGCGGTGACAGGCACCGGGTTGTAGGCAGCGTCCTCGAACGTGACGTGTGCGTCGTTCAACCAGTCGGTCGAGCTGAACTGGTAACGCAGATCGACGCGCGTTTCGTCATTGGTGATGTTGGTTGCAAACGACGGCGTGCTGATTTCGCTGCCTGGATTGATCTGGTCTTCCGCGCGATGACGCACCGACAGTTCAATCAGATGCGCCTCGGCCAGCTGCAAGCTGAGCTTGCCGAAATAGAGATCCTGGTTGAACGGCACGCTGTAACCGCCATAAAGCGCGGCCAGTTCCTGCGGAAGCACCGCGGGATCGAACACCGTCGGCGGACGCACGTCCTTTGGCACGACGAAATCCTTGGCGTCGTAAGCCACGAAAAAGTGCAGCCTGTCCTGGATGATCGGGCCTCCCAAGGTGACGCCGTATTGCTCGGTCACCTGCTTCTGCTGGACGCCGTCCGCAATCTCGCGCGGCGTGCGCGCCGACCACTCGTTCGCTGTGCGGTCATAGAAGAAGCTGCCACTGAAATCGTTGGTGCCCGACCTGGTGACCGCAGTCACCGCCGCGCTGCTGATCTGGTCGTACTCGGCCTTGTAGTTCGAGGTGATGACCTTGTACTCGCCGATCGCCGACTGCGGGAACGGATTACCGCGGCTGTCGTCCTGGCCGGTGATACCGCCAGGTGTCACGTAGTTCTTCTGGCCGACGCCATCGATGAACACATTGATATTGGTTGAACCCTGCGCGCCGCTACGCAGCTGTGACTCAGTGCCGTTGGGCGAGTTGATGAACTGCATGCCCGGCACGGTGTCGGCGAACGCGAGGAAGTTGCGCGAATTCTGCGGCAAGGACTCGATCTGCTTCTGCGACACGTAGGTCGCGATTTCCGACGTCTTGGTTTCCACCAGCACGTCAGCGGTGACGGTCACTGCATCGAGATCGGTGGCTTCGCCCGCCGGCGCCGCTTCGGCGACACCGCCCACACCCAGGTTGAGCGTGGCGGTCTGGCCGATCGCGACAATCACCGTTTGCGATGTGCTCTGCCCGTTCGCTTCGACCTGCAGCCGATAGGTGCCCGGCGGCAGGCCCGCGAGGTTGTAGCTGCCATTCGCGCTCACGCCGACGCTGCGGGTAAAGCCAGTGCCCGTGTTCACCGCGGTCACGCGCGCTTCTGTAGCCGGCGCGGAGTCCACCATCACCTGGCCGCGGATCGTGGCCGATGTCGACTGCGCCATCAGCGCTGGCGCTGCCATCGCCAGACAGCCGCCCAGCGCGAGACTGAGGAGTGAGCGCGAGAAGGCGCGCGGCCGGGTGTCGGTGTGTGTCATGTCGTCGGTCTCTATCAGGGGATATATCGGATTCGAACGGCGTGCCCGTCGTCCTGCGTGCTGCACAGCAGCGGTGTCACCTCGAACGTCCGTCGGAGCGACTCACGACACATTCGCCAACATGCGACGTCACGCGTGCGCCCCTGCACACACGGTGATGCGTCGGTATCGGACCTGATGTCATGCAACCCCTCCCAAGGCGCTGACGTTGACCCGGTCATGACCGGGTCGACGGCTCTCCACTGGACGACGACGCGGCGGCTGCCGTGCCACTCGAATCCCGGATTACGAGTGCAGGCTGGAGCAGGGCGACGTGCGTCTCCCTGTTCACGGCCGTGGATGCCTCGATGTCCAGCAACGCTTTCAACGCGCGCGCGCCCAGTTCAGCGATGTCGACGCGCATCGTCGTGAGCGATGGGTGAACGTAGCGTGCAAGCGGAATATCGTCGAAGCCAACAATTGCGATCTCAGCGGGTGTACGTACGCCGCCACGCCCCAGGGCATACAGACACCCGATCGCCATCATGTCGTTGGCCGCGAACACCGCGTCGGGGCGTGCATCGAGTGCAAGCAAGGCCTGCCCCGCGCGATGCCCGGAGTCCTCGTCGAACTGACCCGGCAGTTCCCACGGCGTGTAGGCATCGCCCGCGGCGGCCAGTGCATCGCGATAGCCGCGCTTGCGTTCGCGTGCATCGTCGTTGTCCTCGGGACCATCGATGAAGGCAATGCGCTTGTAACCCGCGTCGACCAGATGCGCGACCATCGCCCGCGCCCCACCGTAATTGTCGATACCGACCGACAGCTGCGGGCGACCCTGGGCGGCGTTGATCAGCACGATCGGCAGGCTGGCATCGACGTTGCGCTCGAGGAAATCGACGTCCTGCACGTACGGCGACATCAGCAGCAGACCGTCGACACGACCGCGCATCGCTCGCAGCGCGGCGCCCTGCTCTTCGGGATTGCCGTGGTAGCTCGATACCAGCAGATGCTGGCCGCGCGTGCGCGCCACTTGGTCGATCCCGCGCATCAATTCGGAGAAGAACTCGCCGTGCAGGTCTGGCAATACGACGCCCACGGTCTGGGTCTTGCGGCTGCTGAGGCTGCGTGCGGCATGATGCGGGCTGTAGCGAAGTTCCGCAGCGACGGCGAGCACCCGCTCGCGCACCGCTTCGGCAACGTTCTGATGGCCATTGAGCGCACGCGAAACCGTCGCAACCGACACGCCGGCAGCTTTCGCCACATCCTTGATCGTTACGCTCAAACCGCTCCCTCCCGCTCCCGCGATGGGCCGGACTGTAAGCGTTTCCACAAGGCCCTGTAAACGAATTTGGGCCGGAATCGATGCTGCACTGCACTATATCTGCAGCGATCTGCTGACTATTCCGGTGATCGTGTAGAAGCTTCTTACGGCAGCACTTGCCGAAACGGCCGCACCTCGACGCGCGCATACACACCTGCATCCACATACGGATCGGCATCCGCCCAGGCGCGCGCATCGGCCAGCGAATCGAATTCGGCAATGACGATGCTGCCGCTGAACCCTGCCGGGCCCGGGTCCTCGGCGTCGATCGCCGGACACGGTCCGGCCAGCAGCAGCCGCCCTGCATCACGCAAAGCGTGCAGACGCGCGAGATGTGCGGGTCGCGCTTGCGCGCGGCGCGCGAGCACGTCCCCGCCGTCATAGCCTTCGATCGCGTACCACATGGGCATCCCCTCCGTTCGTGAGGCGCGCAGTGTAGCGAGCGCACCCGCTGGACAGGCCCGGCAGGCACCGCGTACTCTGTGCACCAGCATCCGGCCAGTTCGCCGCCCGTCACGTCACCAGACGCTGCCGCACGCGGTCGCCCCACCGGCCCGGTCCAACGCCCTTCCGATCTCCGCGCCTGCCCCGCCTGCAGACGCGCTTCGCGCTTGGCGACGACCGACCCAGACGAAGATGTGCCGCACCACCGTTGTCCCGCGCCGGCCCGAGCCGCGCAACCGACCGGACCCGCTTGCCGCGGACTACCGAGCCGTCGCCCCGCCCTGCCAAGCGATCCACCGTCCGTGATCCATTTTCCGCGCCCGAGCGCCCCGCCGCTGTTGCCTATCGAATGACACAGCCTGCACCCGACGCCAAGGCGTCCGCCATTGCCGCCCAGCCGCAGCAGCAGGAATTCCCGCTGGCGCTGGTGCATGGCCAGCCGGTGTTGCAGATCCCGCAGGATCTGTACATTCCGCCGGATGCGCTGGAAGTCATCCTCGATGCATTCGAGGGCCCGCTCGACCTGTTGCTGTACCTGATCCGCCGCCAGAACCTCGACATCCTCGACATCCCGGTTGCCGACATCACCCGGCAGTACGTCGCCTACATCGGCGTCATGCAGGAGCTGCGGTTCGAGCTGGCTGCCGAATATCTGGTGATGGCCGCGATCCTGGCCGAGATCAAATCGCGGATGCTGCTACCGCGGCCGCCGGCCGACGAACTCGACGAGGGCGATCCGCGCGCCGAACTGGTCCGCCGGCTGCAGGAGTACGAACGTTTCAAGCAGGCGGCCGAGGACATCGACCGGTTGCCGCGCCAGGATCGCGACACCGCGCCGGCGCAGGCCACATTGCCCGATCGTCCGATCAACCGTGACCCGCCGCCGGTCGATCTGCGCGAGATGCTGCTGGCGCTGCACGATGTGCTCAAGCGCGCCGAGCTCTTCACCGGCCATGCGATCCGTCGCGACGCGCTGAGCGTGCGCCAGCGCATGGGCGAAGTGCTGACCCGGCTCACCGGTGGTCATTTCCACCGCTTCGAGTCGCTGTTCGAACCCGAGGAAGGCCGGCTGGGCGTCGTGGTGACGTTCCTGTCGATCCTCGAGCTCACCAAGGAACGCCTGCTCGACATCGTGCAGGAGGCGCCGCTGGCGCCGATCTATATCAAGTCGCTGGCCGATGCCGACGGCGCCGCGCCGCCCACTACTTTCTCCAGCGAGTTCGACGATGACGTCCCCGAACCCGCCCAGTCCTGACCACCGACCGGATCTCCACAACGTCCCGATGGACCAGACCTTCATCAACCGCATCGTCGAGGCGGCCCTGCTCGCCTCCTCGCAGCCGCTGACCGTGGCGCAGCTCGAAACGCTGTTCACGCTCGACGAGCCCGCGCCCGAGGGCAGCCTCAAGCAGGCGCTCGTCGACCTGCAGGCCGCCTGCGCCGAGCGCGGCGTGGAACTGGTGGAGCTGGCCTCGGGCTGGCGCTACCAGGTGCGCGGCGACGTGCACGGCTGGGTGTCCCGGCTGTGGACCGAGCGCCAGACCAAGTACACGCGCGCCACGCTCGAAACCCTGGCGCTGATCGCCTATCGCCAGCCGATCACCCGCGGCGAGATCGAGCAGGTGCGCGGCGTGGCGACCAACAGCAACATCATCAAGGCGCTCGAGGAGCGCGAGTGGATCCGCGTGGTCGGCCACCGCGACATGCCCGGCCGCCCGGAACTGCTCGGCACCACCAAGGGCTTTCTCGATTACTTCGGCCTGCGTCGTCTCGACGATCTGCCGCCGCTGTCGGAGCTCAAGGATTTTGCCGAGCTCGATCCGCAGCTGCGCTTCGCCGGCACCGAGACTGCCGACCGCACGGTGGGCGGTCTCGCATCGTCAGGTGACGCCGCGGCGAACGACGCAGCGGCTGATGCCGATGGCGATCCCGAAGACGCTGACGACACACCACACGACACAGAAGACGGCAGCCAGATCACCGACGACGACGACGTTCCGCACGACGTGCAGGACGCCGAAGCAGCACCCGGAGACGACGACGGCGAAACCGCCGGCGACGCATCCGATGACGACACCCAGACCCCGTCGGACATCCCGTCCGACGACGACACCGCATCACCCAACGCACAAGACGCCCTCGCCGTAGACGGCGACAGCGACCGGAGCCATTCATGACGCAACAACGCAATTCCGACAAACCCGCCCGTTCCCCGCTGTCGCTCAAGCGCGGCGAAGCTCCGGCCGCGGATGCCGCACCCAAGCTCGAGGAACGCCTGCACAAGGTGCTGGCCCAGGCCGGCCTCGGCTCGCGCCGCGCGCTCGAGCAGCGCATCGCCGACGGCTTGGTCAAGGTCAACGGCGAAATCGCCCAGACCGGCATGTCGATCAAGGGCAGCGACCGCATCGAGCTCGACGGCAAGGTGTTCGTCGCCAGTGCGCTGACCGAACCGGCGCGCGTGCTGATCTACAACAAGCCGGAAGGCGAAGTCACCACGCGCGAAGATCCCGAAGGTCGCCCGACGATCTTCGAGGCCCTGCCCGCGCTCAAGGGTGCGCGCTGGATCGCGGTCGGTCGCCTCGACATCAACACCACCGGCCTGCTGCTGCTGACCACCGACGGCGAACTCGCGAACGCGATGATGCATCCCTCGTATGAAGTCGAACGCGAGTACGTGTGCCGCGTGCGCGCGCCAGAAGGCGAAGAGACGGTGTCGGACAAGCTCGTCGACCGCCTCAAGCGCGGTGTCGCGCTGGAAGACGGTCCGGCCAAGTTCGACGAGATCGAACGCATCGGCGGTACCGATTCGCACGACTGGTTCCAGGTGCTGCTGAAAGAAGGCCGCAACCGCGAAGTGCGCCGCCTGTGGGAATCGCAGGGCTGCCAGGTCAGCCGTCTGAAGCGCGTGCGCTACGGTCAGGTCACGCTGCCGCAGCCGCTGCTGCGCGGCCAGTCGCAGGAACTTCCAGAGTCGCAGGTCGAAGCGCTGCGCAAGGAGCTCAAGCTCGAGGAAGGCCCGCCGCCGGCGCTGACGTTGCAGCCGGTCATCGGCCAGCGCAAGGCCACAAAGGCGACCGTGCACCTGGGCAAGGGCGCGGGCAAGGCCTATGTCAACGGTCAGAACAGCGGCGCGGACGAAGGACGCGAGCTGCGTCGCTTCGACAACGTCCGCGAAGACCGCGGCCGTGGTCGTGGTGGCCCGCGCAAGCCGCACGGCGGCCTGACGGTCAGCGGCGACGCCGCGGCCAAGCAGTCGCAGAAGCCGTTCAAGCAGCGCGCAGACAAGGGCTCGCGCGCCCTGCCCGAAGGCAATCCCGCTGCGTTCCGCAGCTGGTACGTGCCCGACGGCGTGGAGACCGGTCCGACCGGGCATCGCAATGCCGACGGCCGCGGCCCGAAGAAGCCCTACGGCGGCGCAGGCGGTCCCGGCGGCGCGAAGAAGCGCGGCCCGGGAGGTCCTGGCGGCGGTGGACAGGGTCCGCGCGGCGCAGGCGGCGGTGGGCCGCGGGGTCCGGGCGGTGGTGGTGGCGGACAGGGCCCGTGGGCCTCGCGTCCGGCCGGTGGCGGGGGTGGTCCGGGTCGCCCGCGCGCGCCTTACGGACACCCCGACAGCGCACCGAACTTTCCGTCCGACCATGCCAATCCCGGCAGCTTCAATCCCAATGCCGGTCCGCGCGGTCCACGTCCAGGCGGTGGCAACCGTGGCCCGAAGGGTCCGGGTGGCCCCGGTGCACGTGGCCCCGGCGGTCCCGGTGGCGGCAACCGTGGCCCGGGTGGACGCCCGCCGGGCGGTGGCAACCGCGGCCCGCGCAGCGGCGGTGGCGGCGGTCGCTGATCGCGCGCTCATCTTGAAGCGTTGACGCACGGGGCCTTCGGGCCCCGTGTTCGTTTGCAGGTGCACCGATTCTGTAGAAGCGCGCTTGCGCGCGATGGGCTTTGCCGGGAAAGCTGAATCGCCTGGTAGAGCCCCATCGCGCGCAAGCGCGCTCCTACACTCTTTGCTCCCATGGTCATCTGATCCGCGCGCACGCGCCGGCGGCGATGCACCGCAGGCTGCCGCCGGCCTGCCTGCTCGACATGCAGGGGCGTTTTATCGTCGCCGCGCTCGACAACACGCTCGGGCCGTTCTCGTGTCTGATCGCACCGCCCAGCGTCACCGCCACGCTCAACACGCAGTCCCCGCGGCCGGTCGCGTCGGACACGCCGCACATCATCTGCGAAGCGCGCCTGGTCGCCCGCACGCGCAATGTGCTGCACCTCGCGGCGGAAGAACGCAGCGAAGAAGGCAACGTGTTCGGGCTCTGCCAGGCCACACAGCAGATGCTGCCGCCGCGCAGCGCCTGAGACTTCATACCCGCTTCACCGCGGCGCCATGGTTGCGCCATCCGTGCGGCTGACACTGGCGCCTCGCTCGCGGATGGAGGCACCAGGTTTGGATGATTACGCACGATTCGATTGGGACCTCGTGGTGGTGGGTGCGAGCTTCGCCGGCGCGGCATGCGCGCTCGCCGCGCGCGAGGCAGGCCTGCGGGTGTGTGTGCTCGAGCGCAAGCACGATCCCGGCATCCGCCTGCACACGACCGGCATCATCGTCGCCGAAGCGTTCTCGCAGACGCGGCTCGGTCGCATGCCGCCAGCGCTCGTCCGCAAGGTGCCGCGCGTCCGGTTGTATGCGCCGAGTCTGGACAGCCTGCAATTGCAGGCCGACGACTACGCGTTCCTGACCACCGATACGCCGAATGTGTTGCGCTGGCTGGCCGAGGAGATGCGCGAGGCCGGTGTCGACCTGCGACTGATGCAGTCGTTCACCGATGCGCGCCGCGAAGGCACCGGCTGGCAGATCGCAGGGCTCGGCAGCACGCGCTGGCTGGTCGGCGCCGACGGTGCGAAATCACGCGTGGCGCAGCGCGCCGGTCTCGGTCTGGTCGACGCGTTCCTGTATGGCGTCGAGCACGAGTTCCACGGCGTGACCCTGGCCGAGCCCGATGCCCTGCACTGCTTCATCAGCCGCACGCTCGCGCCTGGCTACATCGGCTGGGCGGCGCAGTCGCCGACGGGCGTACAGCTGGGACTCGCATTCCGGCACCGCCCGGATCGCCACGGCGTGCCGGATATCGATGGCTTGCGCGCACGCATCGGCGAACGCCTGGGCTTGCCGTCGACACTGCAGCCCGATGCGACGCGCGCAGGCCTGATTCCCTGCGGCGGTCCGGTCCAGCGCCTCGCCGCGCCGGGCGTGATCCTCACCGGCGATGCGGCCGGCATCGTTTCGCCACTGACCGCTGGTGGCATCCACTCGGCCTGGGCGCATGGCGAAGCGATCGGCCTTGCGATCGCGCAGCACCGGATCGGCGCCGATGTCGCGCCGGAACAGATGGCCGAGCGTGCAGCGCCGCGCTTCCGCGCGAAGCGCTGCCTGCGCTGGGCCTTCGATCATCTGCAGATGGACTGGCCAGTGAACCTGCTGCTGCACTCGCCACTGCTGCGTCGCGCGGCCGAGCAGGTCTATTTCCATCGCCGTGGTCGACGCCGCACATCGGTCTGAGTCACCGGAACGCACATACGAAAACGCGCCCGCCGGAGCGGACGCGTTTCGAGGCATGCAAGGCGCGCTGTGACCGCGCGATGCGGCGATGGATCAGGCGGCCTGCAACTCGCCCGACGGCGCGCGACGGCGCGGACGGCTCGGGAACGCATGCCGCAGGATGCGCCAGGTCACTTCGCCGAACTGGCGAGGCAGCGAACCCGTGTTGTACGGCTGGCCGTAGCGCTTGCAGATCTCGCGCACTTCGACCGAGAGCGCGGCGTAGCGATGCGCCGGCACGTCGGGAAAGAAGTGATGCTCGATCTGGTGGCTCAGGTTGCCGGTCAGCAGGTTCATGACCTTGCCGCCGCCGATGTTCGACGAACCGCGCAGCTGACGCATATACCAATGGCCGCGCGACTCGTTGCGGATGCTCTCTTTCGGGAAGGTCTCGACATCGGCGGTGAAGTGGCCGCAGAAGATCACCACGTAGGTCCACACGTTGCGGATGCCGTTGGCGGCCAGATTACCCAGCAGCACCGGCAGGAAGAACGGACCGGCCAGCAGCGGGAAGATCACATAGTCCCGCAGCATCAGGCGCCCCATCTTGCGGCCGACCGGCGCGAAGTCGCGCGCCAGCTTGCCCTTGGGCATCTTGCCGGCGAAGAAACGGCCCAGCTTGAGCTCCTGGATCGCCACGCCCCACTGGAAATACAGCGCGAACACCACCGCGATCACCGGCTGCAGCAGGTAGAACGGACGCCAGCGCTGTTCGGGAAAGATGCGCAGCAGGCCATAGCCGATGTCGTCATCCATGCCGCGGACGTTGGTGTAGGTGTGGTGGCGGAAATTATGCGAATGGCGCCAGTTGTCGCCGGTCGCGACGATGTCCCACTCGTACTTGTTGCTGTCGAGTTCTGGATCGTGCATCCAGTCGTACTGGCCGTGCATGACGTTGTGGCCGACTTCCATGTTCTCGAGGATCTTGGCCAGCGCCAGGAACACAACGCCGGCGATACACGCCGGCCACAACAGCCACGGCACGAACGCGCCGCCGATCGCACCGACGAACAACAGGCCGCGACCGAGCACCGCGCAGTAGCGGACCCAGCGCACGACACGGCGGATATAGGCAGCGTCGACTTTTCCGACCTGCGCCATCGTGCGCGTGTGCAACGCATCGAGCTCGGCGCCGAAGGCATCGAGTTCCTGCGAGGAGAGGCGGCGCGTGGCAGTGAGCTTGGACATGACGGCTCCGGTATCTGAAGCGAAGTGTTTCGAAACGGTGTGGTTCAAAGATCGAGCACGAGGTCGGACACGGCGCTGCTGATACACAGCTTCAGCGCGGCCGTCGCCTCGGTGTTGGCAGCGCCGGTGCGCAGATCGCGCGTGGCGCCGGACGCCTTGCCGCAGGCGCAGGTGTTGCAGATGCCCATGCGGCACCCGTACTTCGGCTTCAGACCTTCGGCTTCCAGCGCCTGCAGCAGCGGCACGCCGCGCGGCAGTTGCAGTGCGCGACCGCTGCGCGCCAGACGGACTTCGACCATGCCGCTGTCGTCGGCCTGCGGACGCGGCGGGGGGGTGAACGCCTCGGTACGCAGCAGGGGGACGCGGCCTTCGACGAGTTCGATCGCGGTCGCCACGAAACCGCCGGGGCCGCAGGCGAATACCTGGCGCGTGGCGAGATCCGGCACCAGCGCGTCGAGCAGTCCGGCATCGATACGACCGGCGGCTTCGTCGTCTGCCACCGCGGCCTCGCGCGTCAGCACGAAGCGCACATCGAAACCGGCATGACGTGCGGCCAGCGCGCGCAGTTCGTCGACGAAACACAGTTCGGCGCGGGTGCGCGCCCAATAGACCAGCGTCACCGGCACCGGCATGCCCTGCCCGGCCAGCTGGCGGACCAGCGCCATCAGCGGCGTGATACCACTGCCGGCGGCGAGAAACAGCCAGGCGCCATCAACCTTCGCCGGCAACACCAGATCGCCGAACGCCGGACCGATGTCGAACACGTCACCACGGCGCGCAGAGGCCAGCAGATGGCGGCTCATGCGGCCCTCGTCGACGCCCTTGACCGTCACCGTGATGCGGCCGTCGGCAGCGACCGGCGCATCGAGGCTGTAGCTGCGCGTGATCCGAACGCCATCGATATCTGCGGTCAGATTCACGTGCTGGCCCGCCTGCGCGCCCGTCCAGTGGCGGTTCGGCTTCAGCGTCAGGGTGACCGCATTCGCCGCGGCCGGCGCGTGTGCCAACACGCGGGCCAGCGGGCGTTCCCAGCTCCACGTCGGATGCAGGCGCTGCGCCCAGAAATCGAACACGGGCGGCACGACGAACGGCGTGGCGAGCCTGCGCAGGCGGCTGCGGCGGGACGGCTTCATGGGGTGGACTGTCGACATGAGAGGCACTGTACACCCATCCGCACAGCCGTGTATACAGTTGTACATTAATGGTGGCTGGTATGCTGGCAGCCCATATTTCGACGGCCACCCGTGACCGCCTCCACCCTCGCACCAGACAGCGGCGACTCCGGCCCGAGCGCATCGGACAGCCAGGCCGGCCGCAAGCCGACGATCGTCCGCGAGGATCTGATCGCCGCGGCCCTGCGCTTGACCGGCGCCCACCGCAGCGTCTCGACCCTGAGCCTGCGTGAAGTGGCCCGCGAGGCCGGCATCGCGCCGAACAGCTTCTATCGCCAGTTCCACGACATGGACGAGCTCGCGGTCGCCCTGATCGAACTGGCGGGTGAATCCCTTCGCAATATCGTCGGTGACGCCCGCAAGCGTGCAGTCGCCGGCCGCAGCATCGTCCGCGGGTCACTCGAAGCGTTCATGGAACGGCTGCGCGCCGACGACAAGCTGCTGCACGTACTGTTGCGCGAAGGCACGGTCGGCTCGGACGCGTTCAAACGCGCCGTCGACCGCCAGCTGCAGTTCTTCGAAGTCGAACTGCGCGCGGACCTGGTGCGCATCGCCGCGGCTCAGGGAATCGTCTTCCACGAGCCCGGCCTGGTCGCGCGTGCGATCACCCGGCTGGTGTTCGCCATGGGCGGTACGGCGCTCGATTCCCCGCCCGAACGTGACGATGCGCTGGTCGACGAGCTCTCGCACATGATCCGGATGCTGCTGCGGGGTGCGCATGCGATGGGGAAGGTGAGAGGCGCGCGGTGATCCGGGGGTGTTGATCAGCTTCCTGTCGAGAAACTCTGAAGCGCGGCCATCTGTCCGAAACAGAACCGTCGTTCCAGCGCACGCTTGAAGCGCCTTTTCAACGGCCGGATGGCTGGTCATCCATTTTGATCTTCGTGCCGTTCGCCGGCGCTTCGTCAACCCGCTCGTCGCCCCGGCGCAGGCCGGGGCCCAGAGACTATCGATGTGGGACAGGGACAACTTGCGTGATCAGAACGCTGCGCACTCAAAGTCAAAATGGGTTCCAGCTTGACCAGACGTTCGTCTGTTGAAAGCCGCTGGGACGACGGATCTCTGGGCCTTGGATTCTCGATGGAAGGCGCTGGGCCCCGGCCTGCGCCGGGGCGACGAGCTTCGCGTATTCGGTGAGCGATCAGCGACAGCGGCGCGAGGCACGGGACCTCAAAGAATCTCGAACCTGTCCGCATCCAGCATCGCCGGAAAATGCGCTCGGTGCGCCTGCAACTGTTCGGCCGACAACGTCGTCGTCGATACCACTTCCTCGTCCATCGACTCGCTCAGCGGCTGGCCCAACATGTCCAGCACCGCGCTGTCGCCCGAATACGCCAGCCCGTTGCCATCGGTGCCCACGCGATTGACGCCGACGACGTAGCACAGGTTTTCGATTGCCCGCGCGCGCAGCAACGTCTTCCATGCGTAGGCGCGTGCGGCAGGCCAGTTGGCGACGAACAGCTGCAGATCGAAATCCAGGCCGTCCGGACGTTCGACGTCGAAGCGGTTGCGGCAGAACACCGGAAAGCGCAGGTCGTAGCAGACCTGCGGATTGATCCGCCAGCCCTTCCACTCGACCGTCAGACGCTCGCGACCGGCGGCGTAGCGCTTGTGTTCGTTCGCGTAGCGGAACAGATGGCGTTTGTCGTAGTGCTGCAACTCGCCATCCGGCGTCGCCCACAGCATGCGGTTGTAGACGCCGTCGCCGTCGCCATCGCGCAACTGCACGCTGCCGGTCACTGCGGCATCGAGCGCAGCCGCCTGCTCGCGCATCCAGGCGACCGTCGGGCCATCCATGTCTTCGGCGCGGTCGATCGCGTCATTACTGAAGCCGCTGGTGAAGGTTTCGGGCAGCACGACCAGATCGGTGCGGCCGTGCAGCGGCGCAATGAGATCACCGTAGTAGGCGCGATTGCCCGCAGGGTCGTGCCAGACGGTGGCGCCCTGGACGGTGGAGACGCGAAGGTTCTGCATGGCGGCTTCCTGTGGATCGCATGCGCGCGACCGATGTCGTGATTCTCGGGGTTGCCCGCTGCCCGCTCAAGCGCAGGGGTGCCGCGTAGAACTGTGTACAGGGACTCCACCCGCCACGGCCTAACGTGCGCGCAAGCCGCCTGCCCCGGAGTTCGCAATGCCCGAAACCATCTACGACGCCCTGCGCGAAAGCCACGAACGGCAGCGCTCGCTGTGCCGCAAGCTGCTGCGCGCGCCACCGCATACGGCGCGCCGCGTCGAACTGTTTACCGACCTTCGCATCGAGCTCGCCGCGCATGCTGCCGCCGAAGAGCGCTTCCTCTACGCGCCGATCCTGATGCACGACGCCGGCCTCGACGCATCGCGCCACGCACTGCACGAACACCACGAGATGGACGAACTCGTCGAGGACCTGCAGACCCGCGACCACGCCGGCGCGGCGTGGATGGCGAAAGCGAAGCAGCTGTCGGAGAAGGTGCACCACCACCTGCGCGAGGAAGAGCGCAAGTTCTTCCAGGTTTCGGGCAAGCTGCTGACCAACGCCCAGAAGACCCGAGCGGCGCAGCGCTATCGCCGCGACCACGCGCGCATGGAGAAGAAACTGCGCGAGGCGTGATCTCTACGCCCTCAACAGGGCCTCTTGTCACGCCGGCGCGCTCGACGACACGCGGCGCGCTGGGAATGCACTGCACCGCGTATCGCGAGAACCGACGCGTTCTTGTCGAGACGTCGATGCCTGGCTAGGCAGAACGTCAGTCCTGCGCCCCGCCCGCCGCCTTCTGCTCGGCGATGAATCGCCGCACTTCTTCTTCGAGCACCGGCAGCGGCACCGAGCCTAGATTGAGGATGGTGTCGTGGAAGGGGCGCTGGTCGAACGCCGGGCCGAGTTCGCGTTCGGCTTCGGCGCGCAGGTCGAGAATGGTCCTGTAGCCGATGTAGTACGACAGCGCCTGGCCCGGCCAGGAGATGTAGCGGTCGATCTCGGTGACCACATCGTGGCGCGCGAGCGCGGTGTGGCTGGCGAGGTAGTCGATCGCCTGGTCCCGCGTCCAGCCGTATTCGTGCAGGCCGGTGTCGATGACCAGTCTTGCAGCACGCCACATTTCGAACGTCAGCCGGCCGAACTCCTCGTATGGTGTTTCGTAGATGCCCATGCGCGTGCCGAGCCACTCGGTGTACAGGCCCCAGCCTTCGCCGTAGCCGGAGAAGTAGGTCTGCTGGCGGAAGTCCGGTCGCGCCGGCGCTTCAAGCGCCAGCGCGGCCTGGAAGCTGTGGCCGGGCGCGCACTCGTGCAGCACCAGCGCCGGCAGGTTGTACAGGGGGCGCGACGGCAGGTCGTAGGTGTTGAAGAAACACGCCTCCAGGCCGCCGCGGCCCGAGGTGTAGATCGGGGCGATGTCGTCGGCCACCGGCAGGATCGTAAAGCGATAGCGCGGCAGCGTGCCGACCACGTACTGCAGCTGGCCGTCGATCTTCTTGGCGATCAGTGAGGCCTCGCCCAGCAGTTCGCGCGGGGTCTTCGCGTAAAACTTCGGGTCGGTGCGCAGGTAGTCGATGAAGGCCGGCAGGTCGCCTTCGAAGCCGGCGCGGCCCATCACGTCGCGCATCTCCGCGGTGATGCGTTCGACCTCGGCCAGACCGAAATCGTGGATCTCGCGCGCGGTCATCTCGCGGGTGACGTACTCGCGGATCTGGGTCTGGTAGAACGCGCGGCCGTCAGGCAGATCACTGGCGGCGATGGTCGTGCGCGTGCGCGGCAGGTACTCGCTGCGAATGAAGGTCAGCAGCTTCGCGTAGGCGGGAATCGTCTGTTCCAGCACGACGCGCCGACCTGCCTCGCGCAACTGCGTGCGCACGGGTTCGGGAATCGTGTTGGGAATTCGATCGAAGGTGACCAGCAGCGGATTCGTCTCACCGGTCAGCACATAGGACTCGAGCGTCTTGTCGCGGCCTTCCAGCGTCGCGCGCGGCACGCTCCAGCCACGTTCGAGGCCTGTCTCCATGTTGGCGATCTGCTCGTCGAAGTAACGCGGCACATCGGACAGGCGGCCGATGAAGCGGCGCCAGTCGGCCTCGGTCTGGAACGGCTGGCGCGGATTGATGCCACCCCAGAAGAAGCTGTCACTGTTGAACGGCGCTTCAAAGGTGTGCCAACGTGCGCTGGCCTCGCTGGCCTCGATCGAGGTGCGGAACACCGCAGCGTTGATGCGCTCCTCGCGGCCCAGCTGGTCGAGCGGGATGGCGTCGAGCGCGTCGAGCGCCGCCTTCCAGTATTCCGCGCGCCGCGCCCAGGCTTCAGGCGTCACAGACGGCAGCTTGTCACTGCTTTGCCAGCGCCCGTCGACCTTCTCGCGTACGAACTCGGCCTGCCGCCACTCCCACTCGCGGGTGTAGAGATCGCGCAGCGCGGTCTCGGCGGCATTCGCCGGCGGCGCAAGCACCGGCGCGGGCGATTCCTGGGCGAGCAAGGGGGATGCGATGCCGAGCGCGAGCGACACGGACAGCACGAGGCGGGACAGCGTCATATGGCGACGCGCGGCGAAGGACATCAGCGACTCCTGGAAAGCGGTGGTGGTCGTACCAGCCCGGGGAGAGACGCGGGCGATCCTGCAAGCATGCCGGGAATGGCTTTGGCGTGCATGGGATGGGCTGTGCGGGATGTGTTGGATGCGATGCGAAGAGCTGCCCTCACCCCAACCCCTCTCACAAGGGGAGAGGGGCTCGACACCGAGTGTTCGTCGTTCCCTGCAAACGGCCCGATTGCAAAAGCTGAGCCCCTCTCCCCTTGTGAGAGGGGTTGGGGTGAGGGCGAGCGCCTATGCATCACCCACACCGGCCGCCCAGTCATTCCACACAGCACTCACGAGCCACCACACACTCTTTCACCGAACCGTCCGGAATCTTCAATGGCCAGCCCCACGCCAGTCACGCCCCTGCGCCTGGCGAACATCACCACCGCCCTTGACACCCGCTGATGGCACAGCTCCCTTCTCCCGCCGCCGCGCGCTTCGCCGAAGGCAATCCCGGCGCCGTGCTGCAGGCCGCATGCGATGCGCTGTCCGCGGGGCGCGCACCGGTGCTCGCGCTCGTCGTCGAAACCGAAGGTTCGACCTATGCATCGCCCGGCGCGCTCGCGCTGTTCGGCGATGGCGCGCATGTCGGGTGGATCAGTGGCGGCTGTCTGGAACCGGAGATCGAACGCGTCGCCTCGATTGCCGGCGATGCCGCTCGCATCGAATGGCTGGAGATCGACACCACCGATGACGCCGCCCTGTTCTCGGGCAGCGCGGTGGGCTGCCGCGGTCGGCAGGTGCTCGCGCTGCTGCCGCTGGCCGCGTTGCATGACGTGGCGGAGGCGATCTCGGCCTGGCTCGCGGGCGGTCAGGCGCTGAAGATCACCCTCGCGCGCGACGGTCGCCTCGCTGTTCGTCTGGACGGTAGTGCGTGGTCGTGGACGTTGCCGGTCGGCGAGGCACCGCACGTGGCTTCGAAGGCGTGGACGCTGACCCTGCATCGCGCGCCCGAGGCACTGATCCTCGGCGCTGGGCCGGAAACCCCGACCCTGGTGCCGCTGCTGCAATCGCTGGGCTGGCGCGTGACGCTCGCCGAGCGTCGTGCGCGTTGGCGCGATGCAGCCGCGCCGGGCGCCGACCTGCAGGACCTGCACCCGGGCGACGCGGTGGCCGCCCATCCCCATGCCGACGTCGCGCTGGTCATGCACCACGGCTTCGAATCCGACCGCGACGCACTGGCAGCGCTGGCCGGTTCGCGGATTCCCTTTATCGGCCTGCTCGGCCCCGAGCGCCGCCGCGACGACCTGTTCAAGCTGCTGCGCGCGTCCGAGCGTGACGCCCTGTCGGACCGCCTGCATTCACCGGTCGGCATTCCGCAATGCGGGCGTGGCCCAGAAGCCATCGCATTGAGCATCGCCACCCAACTGCAGCAGTGGCGCGGCACCCGCCACCGTTGAAATGCGTCTGTGTGTAGGCGCGCGCTTGCGCGCGATGCTGTTGTCACTACTTGCAGATTCGCGCGCAAGCGCGCGCCTACACAACAGCACCCGCATTCATTGACTGCACCACAACATGCGCGCCCGCATGCTTTATCGGCGCCTGTCCACGTGCATCCGCCCACATCCCGCCAGCCCATCGAGCCAGCCAGAGGAATGTCCATGTCTCCCCTCACCCGTCGGGAACTGTTGAAGGCCGGCGCCGCGTCGGCCGGCGCAGCAGTCGCCATGCCCGCCGTCGCGCAAGCCGCCAACGCCGCGACCACGCCCACGCCATTGCGCCCGCCGGTCCGCCAGCGCCTTTCCATCGAGGTCAACGGCGAGCGCGTCGAACGCGATGTCGACACGCGCACCACGCTGCTCGACTTCCTGCGCGAGGAACTGCACCTCACCGGTACCAAGAAGGGGTGCGATCACGGCCAGTGCGGCGCCTGTACGGCGATCGTCGATGGCCGCCGCATCAACACTTGTCTGAGCCTGGCGGTGATGAATGCCGGTGCGAAGGTCACGACCATCGAGGGCCTCGGCACGCCCGACAAGCTGCATCCGATGCAGGCGGCGTTCGTCAAGCACGACGGCTTTCAGTGCGGCTACTGCACGCCGGGTCAGATCTGCTCGGCGGTTGCAGTGCTGGGTGAGATCCGCGACGGCATTCCGAGCCACGTCACCGCCGATCTCACCGCCCGCCCTGCGATCAGCGGTGACGAGATCCGCGAGCGCATGAGCGGCAACCTGTGCCGCTGCGGCGCCTACGCCAACATCCTCGATGCGATCGAAGACGTGGCCGGCACGTCGGGAGCACGCGCATGAAGGCCTTCGAATTCGAACGCGCGGAATCGCCCGCGGCAGCCGCCGCAGCCGCGGCGCGCAATCCCGGCGCGAAGTTCATCGCCGGTGGCACGAACCTGCTCGACCTGATGAAGCTTGAGATCGAAACGCCGACGCATCTGGTCGACGTCAACGGGCTGTCGCTCGACAAGATCGAAGCAAGCGACGAGGGTGGTCTGCGGATCGGCGCACTCGTGCGCAACACCGATCTTGCCGCCGACCGTCGCGTGCGCAAGGATTACCCACTGCTGTCGCGCGCCCTGCTCGCTGGCGCCTCCGGCCAGTTGCGCAACCGGGCGACGACGGCCGGCAACCTGCTGCAACGCACGCGTTGTCCCTATTTCTACGACACCGACCAGGCCTGCAACAAACGCCTGCCGGGCAGCGGCTGCGGCGCGATCGAAGGCTACAGCCGGCAGCTCGCGGTCATCGGCGGCAGCGCCGATTGCATCGCCACCCACCCCGGCGACATGGCGGTCGCCATGCGCGCACTCGATGCGGTGGTCGAAACCGTCAAGCCCGACGGCCAGACGCGTCGCATCGCACTCGATGATTTCTATCTCGCGCCCGGCAACATGCCGCAGCGCGAGACGGTGCTCGAAGCCGGCGAACTGATCACCGCGGTCGTACTTCCGCCGCCGGTCGGTGGCCGCCAGATCTATCGCAAGGTCCGCGATCGCGCCTCGTACGCGTTCGCATTGGTGTCGGTCGCCGCCATCATCCAGCGCGACGGCAGCGGACGCGTCGTCGTCGGCGGTGTCGCCCACAAGCCCTGGCACAGCGATGCAGCCGATGCCGAACTGCCGCGTGGTGCAAAGGCGGTCGCGGCGCGTCTGTTCGAAGGCGCCACGCCGACGGAAGACAACACGTTCAAGCTGATGCTCGCCGAGCGCACGATCGCTGCGGCCCTGGCCGAAGCACAGGAGGCCACGTCATGAAGTTCGACACGCCCGCAGGCCAGAACCCGATCGATGCGATGCGCGTCGTCGGCCAGCCGCTCGACCGCATCGACGGTCCGCACAAGGTCACCGGCACCGCGCGTTACGCCTACGAATGGCACGAGGTCACCGAACGCGCCGCCTACGGCCACGTCATCGGCGCCGGCATCGCGAAGGGCCGCATCGCCTCGATCGACACCAGCGCCGCGGAACGCGCGCCGGGCGTCCTCGCGGTCGTCACCGCGCAGAACGCCGGCAAGCTCGGCCAGGGCCGCATGAACACCGCGAAGCTGCTCGGTGGCCCCGAGATCCAGCACTACCACCAGGCCATCGCGCTGGTCGTCGCCGACACCTTCGAGCAGGCCCGCGCTGCAGCATCGCTGGTGCGCGTGGCGTACACCCGCAGCCGTGGCCGCTTCTCGCTGGAAACCGAAAAAGACAACGCGGTGAAGCCGCAGGGCGGCGATACGCCTGCCGATACCGCCGTCGGCGATTTCGATGCCGCGTTCGCATCCGCCGAAGTCACGCTCGACGAGACCTACACCACGCCCGACCAGTCGCACGCGATGATGGAGCCGATGGCCTCGCTCGCCAAATGGGATGGCGACAAGGTCACGATCTGGACATCGAACCAGATGATCGCCTGGGGCAAGGGCGACGTCGCCCGTACCCTCGGCATCGCGCCGGACAAGGTGCGTCTGGTGTCGCCCTACATCGGCGGCGGCTTCGGCGGCAAGCTCTTCGTGCGCGCCGATGCCGTGCTCGCAGCATTGGGTGCCAAGGCCGCCAAGCGCGCGGTCAAGGTCGCGCTGCAGCGCCCGCTGATCGCCAACAACACGACGCACCGCCCTGCCACGCTGCAGCGCATCCGTATCGGCGCGAACAAGGATGGCCGGATCACCGCGATGGGGCATGAGAGTTGGTCCGGCGATCTGGAAGGCGGCGGCCCCGAAGTCGCCGTGCAGCAGACGCGTCTGCTCTACGCGGGCGAACACCGCATGAGCAAGATGCGCCTCGCCACGCTCGACCTGCCGGAAGGCAACGCGATGCGCGCGCCTGGCGAGACGCCCGGCATGATGGCGCTGGAAATCGCGATCGACGAGATCGCCGACAAGCTCGGCATGGATCCGGTCGAGTTCCGCATCCGCAACGACACCCAGGTGGATCCCGAAAAGCCCGAGCGTCCGTTCTCGCAGCGACAGCTCGTCGAGTGCCTGCGCCAGGGCGCCGAGAAGTTCGGCTGGGCGTCGCGCCGAGCCAATGGCAGCGTGCGTGACGGCCGCTGGCTCGTGGGCATGGGCATGGCGGCCGGCTTCCGCGGCGCGCCGGTGATGAAGTCAGGAGCGCGCGTACGCCTCGATGGCGATGGCCGCGTCACCGTCGAAACCGACATGACCGACATCGGCACCGGCAGCTACACGATCATCGCGCAGACCGCGGCCGAGACGCTGGGCCTGCCGATCGAAGCGATCGAGGTGAGGCTCGGCGATTCCGATTTCCCGGCATCTGCCGGCTCCGGTGGCCAATGGGGCGCGAACAGCGCGACCGCCGGCGTCTATGCCGCCTGCATGAAGCTGCGCGAGGTGGTCGCGACGAGGCTCGAGCTCGATCCCGCGACGGCCGAATTCGCCGACGGCAAGGTCAGTGCCGGCGGCAAGTCGGTCTCACTCGCCGATGCTGCAGGCGACGGACAGATCGTGGTCGAAGACGCGATCGAGTTCGGCGATCTGGACAAGCAGAAGGCGCTCGGCACGTTCGCTGCGCATTTCGCCGAAGTCGGCGTCGATGTGCACACCGGCGAAACACGCGTGCGTCGCATGCTCTCTGTGGCCGCGGCCGGCCGCATCCTGAATCCGAAGCAGGCGCGCAGCCAGATGATCGGTGCGATGACGATGGGCGTCGGCGCTGCACTCAGCGAGGAACTGGCGGTGGATACCACCATCGGATTCTTCGTCAATCACGACCTCGCCGGCTACGAAGTTCCGGTGCATGCGGACATCCCGGAACAGGACGTCGTGTTCCTGGACGAGGCCGACGCCGACAGCTCGCCGATGAAGGCCAAGGGCGTGGGTGAGCTGGGCCTGTGCGGCGTGCCGGCGGCGATCGCCAATGCGATCCACAACGCGACCGGCGTGCGGGTACGCGAGTATCCGATCACGCTGGAAAAGCTGCTCGCCGGTCTCCCCGACGTGGCCTAGCGGCATCACGCGACGTCGTCGTGAACGGGACAGCCCGTCCTCCCTGGAGGGCGGGCTGCTCTGCATTCGGGGGGCGGCAACAAACTGGTGCCCGTGTGGACGCGGCCAGCCTGCGCGATCTGCGTGCGGCATCGCGTGGCGTACGCATGTCCACGACGCCGGGCGCACGCGCATTGCCCGTGGTTACAGAACCTCCACGCGGGTCGCACGGATCAATACTGTCTCCTGCTGGAAGCGGTGTTCAAGCGTTTCGCGGTAGCGCGCCCACCATGCGCGATCGAGTGTTTTCGCCATGACCTCGACCAGCACCACATCGTCGCGCTGCACATCGCCGTCTCCGTCCGCCCAGTCGCCGAGCGCGGGCGCGCGCGCGAACGCAGTCGCACCGCCGAACTGCGCGACGAGTGCTTCGCGGACCTCGTCGAACAGACCGCGGTCGAGCTTGCGTCCCGCGTTGTCGTAAACCGGCAGTAACAGCTGGATCAGATGCATCGTCGTCGACACCTCACGGTGGCTGCCTACCTGCAGCGCCCAAACTGAAATCCTGGGCGCACAGCACGGATGCGTCCCGGATCACCGCATCAGCCCCGGAACTTCGCCGCTGATCTCGCGGGCGAGAAAGCCCACAAGGCCACTGCGCCGCGACAGGCGCGCGCCGGCTTTCGCATGCAGATGCACGCCCCACACAGCCGCCTGTTCCGGGGAAGCGCCGCGAGCGGCGAGGCCTGCAATAAGGCCAGCAAGGACATCGCCCGACCCCGACGTACCGAGGCCGACGCTGCCGACCGTGTTGACCCACATGCGGCCATCGGGTGCGGCGATATACGTGGTCGCACCCTTGAGCGCCAGCACAACGCCCCAGCGTTGTGCGCACGCACGCGCGATTCGCGCAGGCGCTTCGGCGATCGCCGCTTCGTCGGTATCGAGCATTGCGGCCATCTCGCCGGCGTGGGGCGTGAGCACCAGGGACACAGGGTTGCGCCTGCGCGCCGCGGACCGCATCGCGGCGATCTCCAGCGCGCCGGCGTCGAGCACCACGGTGCCTGGCGCGGCATCGATCACACCCGCGACGATGCGCCGCGTGGCAGCCGTCGGGTCCATGCCGGGGCCCACGAGCACCGCGCCCGCGTGACGCACCGCTTGCAGGCCGCTCCGGCCCAGCGCACGGATCGCGCCATGGGCATCACCGGCGAGGCCGATCACCTTCGCCTCGGGCACCTCGATTGCCAGCGGCAGCGCCGCCGTCCCGACGGTCGCCATCTGCAGCTTGCCCGCGCCGGCACGCAACGACGCGACGCCCGCCAGCAACAGCGCACCGGGCACCTCGACGCTGCCCCCGATCACCAGCACACGCCCACGGTCCTCCTTGCTGCCGCAGCTGCGCGGATCGGGCAAGGGCCATCGTTTGAGCAAGGCTGCATCGATACGACGCGGCTGGTCGCTTGCAACAGGACGACGGCGCACCGTTGGGCGCGCCGCGCTCATCGCGCACCGGCAGGCCGGTCGGCCTCGCATGTGACCGGCATACCTTCCGCCTGCAGCGGCAAGGCGAGATTCGCGACCTCCAGCTCGAACCGGGCATCGGGCTGCTGGCGGTCAAGTGCATAGGCGGTGATCGAACAGTTGGGCACGTCGGCCTCCTGATCGATGCCGAGAATCTGCGCTTCGTCCATGCATTCGAGCAGATAGCGGAAACAGTTCACGATGACCTGGTGCGCGACGATCAGCACGCGGTCGCCGACATGATCGCGGCGCAGCACTTCGGTCACACTGCGCAGGCGCAGAATCACGTCGCACCAGCTCTCGCCGCCGGGTGGCCTGAAATAGAACTTGCCCACCGATGCGCGTTGCGCGGCGAGCTCGGGGAATGTCGCCTTGATGCCGGAGACCGTATACCGGTCGAGCACCCCGAATTCCTTTTCGCGCAGGCGTTCGTCGACGCTGATCTCCGCCCGTTCTATTTGCAGCGCATCGGCGACCGCGTGGATGGTCTGCTGCGCACGTAGGAACGGGGATGTCAGCAGCACGTTCGGGCGTTCTTCGGGCGGGAGCGCCGCGAACCACGCCGCCAGCGCTCGCGACTGCTGGTGGCCGAGCGCCGACAGCGGCGTGTCTGCATCACGGGTGTCGAGGTCGATCAGATGCGTTTGCGCAAGTTCCGCGGCGTCACGGGCGACATTGCCCGCGCTCTGGCCGTGGCGCACGACCCATAGGCGGTCGGGCCAATCGGAATGTCGAAGACGGGCCATCGCTCAGCATGTCCCGCGCGAAGCTGGAACCAGCAGACAGGACGTCACGCCGTTGGACAATGATTCGATCATGCGGAGCCTCCACAGTGCGTCGCACCGAGGGTCGCCGGCCGCTCGTCAAGAACGCGCGAACCGGCGGGCCATACATGCGCAGCGATGTACGTCAGCCACCCGCCAGCCCGCCACCCGCACGGCCGGGCAAGGCGTCTTCGTCGTCTTCGTCTTCAAGATCGCCGACTTCGCGGTCGAGACCGGCATCGGGATCCGCCGCGGTTGTCTTGCCTGGCACTGCGTCGGGTTCGCGGCTTTCGTCATGCGGTTTCATTGTGCGCTCCTGGATGGAAGGCCTCGACGCTACGACGCGTGCCGTGAAGACGCCGGCGCATGCGGCCTCGCGCAATGACGGCCTCAAATCCGTTGCATGCCGTGACGGCCGCGCGCACCTCGTGCGACGCGGGCCTGTCGCGACGCGGGCAGCCGTCACCCGGTCGCGTGCGCCTGCCCGTTGGAACCAGCGACATCCTCGGCCGCGGCCAGGTACTGGTGGATCTGCGCGACCACGGCCGCGCCCTCGCCCACGGCGGCGGCCACCCGCTTGACCGAACCGGCGCGGACGTCGCCGATTGCGAATACGCCCGGCCGATCGGTCTGCAGCGAGGTCGCACCTCCGGGCGCCGCGCCGTCGACGCCGGTGGTCACGAAGCCGGCATGATCCAGCGCGACGCATCCCGATAGCCACGCGGTATTGGGATCGGCGCCGATAAACAGGAACACGTGACGCAGATCGCAGCGGTGCGTCTGTCCAGAATCCCGATCGCGATAGCGCGCGCCGACCAAGCCACGGTCGACATCGCCCTCCAGTGCCACCAGCTCGGTGCGCGTGTGCAGCACGACGTTCGGCAGCGCCTCAATGCGGTCGATCAGATAACGCGACATCGACGCTTCCAGCCCGTCTCCGCGCACGACCAGATGCAGGGTCTTCACCTTCGGTGCGAGGTAGACCACCGCCTGCCCCGCCGAATTGCCGCCACCGACCAGCGCGACTTCTTCGCCCGCGCACAGTCGCGCTTCCACCGGTGATGCCCAGTACGACACCCCGGCGCCTTCGAACAGCGCCAGGTTGCCGATGTCCGGGCGTCGATAACGCGCGCCTGACGCGATGACAACGGTACGCGCGCGCACGCGCTCGCCGGAGGTCAGGTGCAGCGCCAGTGGCGCACGCGCACCGTCGTGGGCACAGGCCAGCCGGTCGACCTCGAGCGGGATGGCCAGTTCGGCGCCGAACTTCAGGGCCTGGTTATAGGCCCGGCCGGCCAGCGCCTGGCCGGAAATGCCGGTCGGAAACCCGAGATAGTTCTCGATCCGCGACGACGCGCCGGCCTGTCCGCCGATCGCACGCTGGTCGAGCACGATCACCGACAGTCCCTCCGACGCGGCGTAGACGGCGGCCGCCAGACCGGCAGGCCCGGCGCCGACGATCGCCACGTCATGCAGCGCATCGGGGTCGAGCTCCGGCGTCATCCCCAGACAGCGCGCGGCCTCCGCGTTGCCGGGACGCTTGAGCACGCTGCCATTGGGGCAAATCATCAGCGGCAGATCGGTCGGCGCGATGCCGAGCCGCTCGACGATCTCGCGGCCTTCGTCCCCGTCGGCATCGACCAGCGTGTTCGGATATCCGTTGCGGGTGAGGAAGCTCTGCAGGTCGTTGACGTGTGAATCACCCGGCAGCCCGACCAATACCGAACCTGCGGCATCGCCCTCGATCAGGCCGACGCGACGCAGGATCAATGCGCGCATTACGATCTCGCCCAGTTCCGCCGCGCCCACGACCAGTGCGCGCAGGTGCGCCGCGTCGATCGGCACCGCGGTGCAGCCACCTGCCGACGCGCGTCCAGCCGCCAGGGACGCGCGCCCGGCGAGCTGGCTCACTTCGCCAGTGAACTGGCCCGCCCCTTGCGTGGTGATCGGTGCCTCGTGCCCCAGGCCGTCACGACGCACCACGTCGATCGCGCCTTCGAGCACCAGCCACACCGGCGCGTCGCGATCCCCGACTTCGAACAGCAAGTCTCCCGCCGCACAGGTCCGCGGTGGGCCGCTGGCGAATAGCCGCGCGGTCGCCACCTGGGCGGCATCCAGGACCGGGAACATCTGGTGGCGGCGATCGTCGACGAGGGCCATGGGCACGGGGGGGCTGGGGAGACGCCCGTATCATGCATGTGCCGCCAGCCGCGCGCCGCTCACCAGCGTCAGCGCATCACTGACCGGGCGGGGGTCGGATCACCGGCGCGTGTGTGTCCATCAATTCGACGATCCAGTCGATGAACACCCGCAGTTTCGCGCTGACGTGCCGGTTGGGCGGAAACGCCACATGCATCGGCATCGGATCGAGCGTCCATTCCTCGAACAACGTCACCAGTTCGCCGCTCGCTACATGCGCCTTGGCCATGTAGGTGGGCAGCCACAGCACGCCCATGCCGGCGAGTCCGGCGGCAAGGTAGGCGTTGCCGTCGTCCAGTGCCACCACGTACCGGCCTTGCGCCTGCACGCGTTCCTCGCCGCGGCGCATTGCGTACGGCAGGGGCTTGCCGGTGCGCGCCCACAGAAACCCGACGATGCGGTGCTGCGAGTCTTCCAGCTCACGCGGATGCGCCGGCGCGCCCATGCGCTGCAGATACGCGGGCGCAGCGTGCACGCCGAGCTGCAGATCACCGACGTGCCGGGCGACCAGGGACTGGTCGGTGATGGTGCCGCCGCGCACCACGCAATCCACGTGTTCGCCGATCAGGTCAACGCGCCGGTCGCTGACACCCAGATCGAGCTGGATGTCGGGATAGCGTCTGTGGAAGTCCGGCAGCGCCGGCGCCAGGATCATCCGCGCAAACGGACTGGGCACATCCACGCGCAGCCGTCCACGCGGCGCAGCGGACGCGTTCGACAGGCTGGTCTCGGCATCGTCCATGTCGGCCAGCAGACGCACCACGCGTTCGTAGTACGCCGCGCCGTCGGCGGTCACGTTGACTTGCCGCGTCGTGCGGTTGAGCAGCCGCACCCGCAAACGCGCCTCCAGCTGCTGGATCAGCTGCGTGACCGTGGTCCGGCTCATGTGCAGTGTCTCGGCCGCCTTGGTGAAGCTGCCCGCCTCCACCACGCGCGCGAACGCCTGCATCGCATCGAAACGGTCCATCGGCGGTCCAAGTGCGAAAGATTGTCTGGATTCTACGAACAGTGATGGGCAGCGCTGCATGTTTATCGCGTGGGGACGAGTCCGCAGACTGGATCCATCGCAGACATCCGGGGCTGCTCGCCCCACTGGAGAGTTTCATGGTCACACGTGACGTCGTCTTCCCCGCCGGCCGCCACGCGCTGTACGACAAGCACCGCTACTCGCCTGCCGTCCGCTCGAATGGCCTGCTGTTCGTCTCCGGGCAGGTCGGCAGCCGCGAGGACGGCTCGCCCGAGCCGGACTTCGACCAGCAGGTGCGCCGCGCGTTCGACAACCTCAACGCCGTGCTGGCCGCAGCAGGCGCCACGTTCGACGACGTGGTCGACGTGACGTTCTTCATCGTCGACCCGGCACACCGCTTCGAGCGCGCCTGGAACATCGTGCCCGAGTACTGGGGCGAGGCGCCGTTTCCGACCGCGACGGTGGTCGGCGTGACGTGGCTGGCCGGCTTCGATTTCGAGATCAAGGTGGTGGCGAAGCTGCCGGAACGTGCTGCTGGCTGATCGAGGTGGTACGCCGCGCGCACAACTCGGGCAGACAACGCACCAGCCGCGCGGTCATCCCGGAACAAGCCGGACGTGCTTCACGACAGCCGCGTGGCGCTGGTCATCCAATGATTGCGCTTGCAGATGCAAAATCGCCTTGAAGATTCTGCTCGTCGTTCGACGCGTGCAGAGGCACTGGAGCCCGGCCTTCGCCGGGATGACGCGCAAGCATGGCGTGCCTTCCTGTTGCGCATTGAAGTCCGCAAAACAAAGGGCCCTTTCGGGCCCTTTGTCATTCACGGCATGACGAACGCACTCAACCCGCAGGCGGCGTCGCTCCCGACGGAGCCGGCGCTGCCGCAGGTGCGGGCGCAGTCTCGGTCGTCGCCGGCGTGGCCGGTGCAGCAGGCGCGCCCGGTGCGCCACCCGTCGGCGTGATCCGCCAGATGGTGTTGGCCAGATCGTCCGCCACCAGCAATGCACCCCGTGGATCGACCGTCACGCCAACCGGGCGACCACGGGCCTTGCCGTCTTCGCCGAGGAAGCCCGTCGCGAAGTCGACCATCTCGCCCGACGGCTTGCCGTCACGGAAGGGCACGAACGAGACCTTGTAGCCGACCGGCGGATTGCGGTTCCAGCTGCCGTGCTGGCCGACGAACACGCCGTTGGCGAACTGCGCACCCATCGCCGGCGTCGAGAACGCGACGCCGAGCGCCGCCACGTGCGAGCCCAGCGCGAAGTCCGGCGTGATTGCAGACGCCACCTTCTCCGGCTTTTGCGGACGCACGCGCTCGTCGACGTTCCGACCCCAGTAGCTATAGGGCCAGCCGTAGAACCCGCCTGGCCGCACGCTGGTCAGGTAATCGGGCACCAGCTCGTCGCCGATCTCGTCACGCTCGTTGACAACAGCCCACAGCTGGTCCATCCCCGGCTGCATCGCCAAGGCGGTGGGATTACGCAGGCCGGTGGCGAACACGCGGTGAAAACCGGTCTGCGCATCCACCTGCCAGACCATCGCACGGTTTTCCTCCACCGCCAGCCCACGCTCGGTGATGTTGCTGTCCGAGCCGATGCCAACGAAGAGGTAGCGTCCGTCGGAGCTGATCGTCAGCGCTTTAGTCCAGTGGTGGTTGATCGCCGACGGCAGCTTCGTGATCTCCTGCGGCGCAGCGCCGGCATTGACCGCGCCTTCGGTGTAGGCGAAACGCAGCAGCGCATCCTGCGTGGCCACGTAGATCGAGTCATTGCCGAATGCCAGTCCGTAGGGCGCATCGAGGTTGTCAGCGAAGATCGAACGGTTCTCGTAGACGCCGTCGCCATCGGTATCGCGCAGCAGGGTCAGCCGGTTGCCACTCTCGACCTGGGTATTGCCGCGGGACTTGATGAAGCCGGCGATGATGTCCTTGGGCGTGAGCTTGGGCGCGCGGCCGCCACGGCCTTCTGCCACCAGGATGTCGCCATTGGGCAACACCAGCATCTGCCGGGGAATCAGCAGGTTGTCGGCGATCGGCGCAATCTCGTAGCCCTCGGGCACCGTGGGCAGCTGATCGCCCCACTCGGCCGGCAGCGAGATCTTCAGCGTCGGGAACAGACCGCGTTGCGGCTTGGGCAGATCCGGCGACGGACCCGTGTAGGTCTCATCCGGCGTCCCGCCGCAGGCGACGAGCGCCAATGCGAGTGCAGGCACCAGCGCGCGCGTCAGCAGCGCGGATTTCGAACGCTTCGCATGCAGACGGTTCATGGCAGCACCTCCCGGCGACGCAGGGTACCGCCCAGCGCGAACCATAGACTCGCCCCGATCGACGCCACGCACAGTACCGACCACACCAACGCCTGCGGCATCTTCTGCCAGGCGTCCATGGCGTGGATCAGCGAGTTGACGAAGCCGAGTACGCAGGTCAGCGCCAGCAGGCCCACGTAGATGAAGCGTGTGCGGGTGCGCGCTGTCGGCGTGAGCAGCGACACCAGCGCCCAAACCAGCGCGATCACCGCGAACACCAGCGCGCCGACCAGCAGCCAGGACGCGAAGTTGGTCCACTGGATCTCATACGACCGCGCATAGGCGATGTCGGCGATCAGCGCGCCCAAAAACAACGGGAATGCACTGCCGGCGAGCAACAGGTGCAACGGGTGCAGCGGCCGGTACGGCTGCGTCACGATTACGGGGTGGTTATCCATCGGAAGTCTCGTTGTAGACAAGGGACCAGGCGCGCCAGTCGACGGCGTGGTGCACCCGCAACCTTCCTGCATCGGAGCGCAAGGTGTAGTGAATGCGCCGGGTCGAGATGCCCCCGAGCGTTGAATTGCCTCCTGAAAACGCGTGCCCCATTCGCGGGCCGGCGCGCGGAATCAGAAGTCCTTCCGGTAGCGGGCGTTGCGCGATTCGGGTTGAAGACTCGCGACAACCAACCATTCCAGGATGCACCTCCCATCACCGGGCGATCTGGCTTCTTGCAACCCTGCGCTGCGCCGAGGCCAAGAGCCGCCCTCATTCCAACCTTTCTTCCAGGAGGAGAAGGGCTGGAAGCGGCCTGCTCCCCTCGGCTTGATCGACGATCCAGAGAAGCCGGTGCATGGATTTCAGACCTGGTTCGAGAGTCCCTCTCCCGCTGGGAGAGGGGTTGGGGTGAGGGTCGCCCTCGCGGCAATCCTCAACCCGGGCGCAGCCCCTCAAGCGCCCTCAGATCGCCTGCCCGCCCGATACTTCGATCCGCTGCGCATTGACCCAGCGATTCGCATCTCCCAGCAGCGAGGCGATCATCGGCCCGATATCGTCCGCCACGCCGACGCGGCCCAATGCAGTGATACCCGCCAGGTGCGCATTGATCTGCGGGTTGTCGCGCACGGCGCCGCCGCCGAAGTCGGTCTCGATCGCGCCCGGCGCCACCGTATTCACCGCGATGCCGCGCGCACCGAATTCCTTGGCCATGTAGACACTCAGCGTTTCCACCGCCGCCTTGGTCGCGGCGTATGCCGCATAGCCGGGATAGGCGAAGCGCGTGAGCCCGGTCGAGATGTTGACGATGCGTCCGCCATCGTTGATCAGCGGCAGCAACGCTTGGGTCAGAAAGAACACGCCCTTGAAGTGCACGTCCACCAGCCGGTCGAACTGGGCGACGGTGGTCCCGGCGATCGGCGCGGTGTCGCCGTGGCCGGCGTTGTTGACCAGATGATCGAAGGTGTCGCGCTGCCAGGTCTCGCGCAGAGTCGCGCGCAACCGCTCGACGAACACCGGAAACACGTCGACATCGGCGGTGTCGAGCTGCAGCGTGACCGCCTTGCGGCCCAGCGCCTCGATCTCGGCAACGACCGCTTGAGCTTCTTCGGCATTGCCGCGGTACGTCAGCACGACATCCCCGCCAGCGCGGGCGACGGCTAGTGCGGTGTTGCGGCCGAGCCCACGGCTGGCGCCGGTAACGAGTGTGATCCGGGACATTGAGAACTCCTTTTGGACGGGTGGAAGGTGGACGCACAGATTGGCCGCCACTCTGCCTGCCGCGTTGCCGGAACCTCCGCGACCCTTGCCCATTCCTGCCACGCCCTGCCCGCCCCGCCCGCGCGAACGCTACGATTCCCGCATGTCCTCGTTGCTCGAAGCTGTCCGCCGCCACGCCGATGCCCATGCCGGCGCCTATGGCCTGGCACCCTCGTCGATTCCCGGGCTGATGGCCGTGCGCGCGCTTGCGCCCAGCGAGCTCATGCATGACGTGCAGCGCCCGCTGCTGTGTCTGGTGCAACAGGGGGGCAAGCGCGTCACCTTCGGCACCCGCGCCTTCGAGTTCGCGGCCGGCCATTCGCTGTTGGTCAGCGCCGACATTCCCACCGTCAGCCAGATCACCCGTGCCAGCGCCGCCGCGCCCTACTACTCGCTGGTGCTGGAACTCGACCCGGCCGTCATCACCGATCTCATCGCGCAGATGGGCCCACCGCCCGCGGACGATTCCGGCCCGGTGCGCGTGCATCCCACCGAACCCGAAGTCTCCGACGCCGCACTTCGCCTCCTGCAATTGCTCGAGCAGCCCGACGCTCGGCCCGTGCTGCAGGCCCAGCGCGTCCGCGAGCTGCATTACTGGTTGCTCGCCGGCCGCCACGGACATGCGATTCGCCGACTCGGCTGGCCCGACGGCCACGTGCAGCGCATCGCCCGCGCAGTGAAACTGCTTCGCCGCGACTACACGCGCCCGTTGCCCGTCGACGCGCTCGCCACCGAAGCCGGCATGAGCGCCTCGGCCTTCCATCGCCACTTCAAGTCGATCACATCGCTGTCGCCACTCCAGTTCCAGAAGCGCTTGCGCCTGATCGAAGCGCGCCGGCTGATGCAGGCGCAGGGCGTCGCTGCGAGCAGCGCCGCCTATGCAGTGGGCTACGAAAGCGTGCCGCAGTTCACCCGCGAATACGGACGCATGTTCGGGCGCACCCCGGTGGCGGATGCGCGCGCCGCCATCGCCTGACGCGATGCTGCGCATCACAACATCACCAGATCAAATCCGCGGCGTAGCCGCCTGCTTCACCGCCACCTCGGTATAGCTGGACGCTCTACCGAACGGATGCGTCCACATGGCCGACACCTCGCCCGCCGTCGCCCCGCCCGAGGACATCGCGAGCGCGATCTCCGACACCTGCGTTGAAAAAGCCACGTCGCCGGTCGGCAAAACGATCGGCCTCGGCATGCTGGCCGGTGCCTACATCGGCTTCGGCAGTCTCGTCGCCGTATTGATCGGCGCAGGCGCCAGCGACCTTCCGTACGGTTTGACCCAGATCGTCGCCGGCATCGGCTTCGCGCTCGGCCTGATCCTCGTGTTGCTGGCGGGCGCCGAACTGTTCACCGGCAATACCCTGATGACGCTGCCACTGGCGCAACGACGCATCGGCCCCGGCCAACTGCTGCGCGCGTGGGGTCTTGTCTGGATTGCCAACTTGATCGGCGCCCTGCTGCTCGTGCTGCTCGCCATCGCCGTTGGCCTGCATCTCGCAGGCGACGGCGCTTTCGCCACGTCCGCGATCGAACTCGCCGCCGAAAAGGCGTCCAAATCCGCCGGCAGCATCGTCGCCAGCGGCATCCTCGCCAATCTGCTGGTGTGCGTAGCCGTATGGATGGCCGCGGGCGCGAAATCCGCCGTCGACAAGGTCGCCGTGATCGTGCCGCCCGTTGCAGCCTTCGTTGCCCTGGGGCTGGAACATTCGATCGCGAACATGTCGCTGCTGCCGCTGGGATTACTGGCGCAGACGGGGACAGGTGCTGAACTGCCAGCTGGTCTGTCGTGGGGCGCCGCAGGCGCCAATCTGGCGTGGTCGACGCTGGGCAACATCATCGGCGGTAGCGGGCTCGGCCTGGCGTACTGGGCGATCTATCTGCGCAAAACCTGAGTTTCAGTTCGAGGTGTTGATTGCACGCCGTCGCCCTCGTGCCGCTCATCCGCCGCGGCTGCGAGGCGAGCCTGGAATCCCGACCGCCGCATCACCTCACTTGAAAAGCTGATGCTGGATGTCGACGAATGCACGACGGATGCCATCCACATCGCCCAACAATCGCTTCGCGTCGTTGACGCCGCCGTAGCGGATACGCAGGAAATCGGCAATCCTGCCCGACGCCAGCTCGCGGATGCCTTCGTACTGGAACTTGTCCAACACGAACTCGAGGAATGACCGCATTTCGCGCTCGTATCCATCCAGTCCATTGGCTTTCGCGGACTGCACGCGTTCGGATCGGGCCATCGGCACCAGTGTGAAACGAACATACGCCAGCACATCAAAGATGTCGCTTTGAGGCGCATCGATCAGCCGGCGCATGTCATCCAGGCGATCACTGTCGTAACCGAGGTCTGCCAAGCGCTGGATGAAGGCCTCGCGCCTGTCGGGATCACTCCAGATCGCACGCAATTCGTCCTCGTCGGTGACCAGCGCGCCAAGATCTCCGAACAGCTGCGCCATGAACTCCTGCGCCGTGATCTGTCGCCCCTCATGCCAGTAGGTCGTTGCGCCGATGTAGCGGATGCTCCGCTCCTTGCCGTCGGCGAGCCGCACGACAATGCGCTCCGGTGGCTGTGGCGGCGGCGGTTCGCCGATGCTGCCCCCGGTCGTCCCCGGCGGAAGTCCGGTGTCATCGCCGCCTTGCGGCTTGCGCGGCTCACCGGGTGCTTCGGGTGGCAGCGGCTCGCCATCCCAAGCCGGATCGCTGAAGTGCGCGTAAGCCTTCACGAAATCGTAGATCGTGAAGTAGTCCTTGCCCTCGAACGTGCGCGTGCCCCGACCGATGATCTGCTTGAACTCGATCATCGATTTGATCGGTCGCAGCAAAACGATGTTGCGCACGTTCAGCGCGTCGACGCCGGTAGACAGCTTTTGCGAGGTCGTAAGTATCGTGGGCAGGGTCTTTTCGTTGTCCTGGAACTCGCGCAGGTGGCGCTCGCCCAGTTCGCCATCATCGGCCGTCACGCGCTCGCAGTAGTGCGGGTCTGGATTGTCCTTCACCTGATTGATGAAGTTGCGCACCTGCGCCGCGTGCTCCTGGGTGGCGCAGAACACCAGCGTCTTCTGGCGCTGGTCGATCTGGTCCATGAATTCCTGCACCCGGCTGCGCTCGCGCTGGTCGATCACCAGGCGCGTATTGAAATCGGACTCGGTGTAGGTCCTGTCGCGGTCGATCTCCCCTGCCAGCACCACATCGCCTTCGGAGTACGTGTACTCGTCCAGCGTCGAGGCCATCTGCCGCACCTTGAACGGCGTCAGGAAGCCATCGCCGATGCCTTCCTTGAGTGCGTACGTATAGACCGGTTCTCCGAAGTAGGCATAGGTGTCGCCGTTGACGTCGCGCTTGGGCGTTGCCGTCAGACCCAGTTGCACCGCGGGCTTGAAGTACTCGAGGATCGCGCGCCAGGTGCTCTCGTCGCGCGCACCGCCGCGATGGCACTCGTCGATGACGATGAAATCGAAGAAGTCCGGCTCGTAGCCCTCGAAGGTGAACTGCGCGTTCGCGGATTCGCTCTCCGGGCCGCCGCCGGTCATGAAGGTCTGGAAGATGGTGAAGAACACGCTGGCGTTGCGTGGGATTCCGCCCTTCTTGCGGATCTCTTCCGGTCGGATCCGGCACAGCGCATCCGGTGGAAACGCGCTGAACGCATTGAACGCCTGGTCGGCAAGAATGTTGCGGTCGGCCAGGAACAGGATCCGCGGGCGGCGCACCGGATCACGACTCAGGTTCCACCTCGAGTGGAACAGCTTCCACGCGATCTGGAACGCCACCGAGGTCTTGCCGGTGCCGGTGGCCAGCGTCAGCAGGATGCGGTCGCGCTCGTTGGCGATGGCGTCCAGCACGGCCGTAATGGCGTTGTGCTGGTAGTAACGCGGTTGCCACTTGCCACCGCCCGTCTCGAACGGCACCGCGCCGAAGCGCTCGCGCCAGTCGTTGCCATCGGGGAAGCAGCGCAGCCACAACTGCTCGGGCGTGGGGAACGGCAGCGCGATATCGCCCTCTGCACCGGTGTGCATGTCGATGCCATACCAGCCGATGCCGTTGGTGGCGTAAGCAAAGCGCGCCTGCAGTCGCCCGGCATAGTCCTTGGCCTGGCCGACGCCGGCGGTGTGGGTCAGCCCAGCCTTCTTGGCCTCAATGACCGCCAGCTTGCGTCCGCGATAGCTCAATACGTAATCCGCCGACAGCGAGGTGCCGCGCTGTCCCCCGCCGAGAATGCGACCCGGGCAGATCAGTTCGCGATGGACATGGGCGCCCTCCACCACGCCCCAGCCGGCATCGCGCAGCATCGGGTCGATGCGGTTGGCGCGCGTATCGGCCTCGGTTTCATGCGTCGCGTTCATAGCCCGCCTCGCGTTGTGCGCGGATCGCCAACACGATCACCGTGTCGGTCACATCCACATAGCGGTAAAGCGCCACGTAGCCGTGCGAATGTCGGCCTATCACCAGTTCGCGCCTGCCTCTCAGGACTGGTCGGCCGATGCGTGGATTCCCTGCGAGTACGTCGAGCGCGCTAACGATCTCTTCGGCTCTTTCTTCCGCATCCTCGATCTCGTGCTGACGTAAATACGTCGCGATCCGCTCCAGATCCTCAAGCGCGTCGGGTACAAGCCGTATCTGCGTCACCTCAGCCTTCCAGCTTGCGCGCCACTGGCCGTTTCGTAGGCTTGCCTGCTATGCGCGCCCTGAAATAGGTGCGTGCCTCTTCCCACGGAATGCTCTCGCCGGTTTCGAGAAAATCGGCCCAGCGCTGATCGGCCTGGCCGTGGAAGTCGGCGCGCCGCTCGGCCAGTTCCGCCTTCTCGGCGATGGCTTCCAGGATAAAGTTGTGCGAGGTGGTGCCGGCTGCCTCCGCCACCTTCGCAATGCGCGCCTTGAGTTCATCAGATAGACGAATTGTGGTGGTACTCATCCAGAACTCCTAAGAGCGGAACTGAAGGCAAAGTAGCACAGGTGTGATACAGGCCGCCGGCCCCGCATCCGCTCAGTTCAGCTGGCCGGAGAAGGCGGCTTGGAGCAGAGTTTGGCGAAGCGCAGTGAGGTCCGCGGCCTGAGCCTCGTAAGCTGAGACGGCCCTCCGGCATCCAGCGTGGATCTGAGCAGCCTGCTCAACAATCATCGCTTGAACCTGGATCGGAGGTGTGGGAACCGGGATTGCGTTCAACGCGCTCTGGTTCAACTTGGGCTGTGCCATACCGGTGACGTAAGGGTTGAGTGAAATCGAGTTCAAATAGAGCCGAATGAACTCCTGCGATACCGAGTCACTAAAACGCAGCACGTGCGCATGATTGTTGACCCATGCCTTGCCGGTAATCGAGAACGCGATGGGGTACGTGCGCGCCAACAGATTCGCACCATCTTCTGAAACCAGCAGCAGGTCTTCGTCGAATAGAAAATCATTGACGTAATCGACGACGCCTGAGGCGCCGTAGTAAGGAATATCGCCAGATTGGCGGTCACTTTTGGTGATCGGCACACGTTGTCTGTCGAGGTTCTCGCACAAGTCCGCGAGTTGGCGTACCGGCCACTCTTCACTCCCACTGAAGACCTCGCGTATCCACACATCCAGCAACTCAGCAGCCTGCTTGGTATTTGCGTCGACATTGGCGCAGGCGCGCTCGAGGACGGAGAAGGCTTGATCCAGAGCTGCGACGATGCGCCTCTGTTCGTCCAGCTGCGGCAGAGGGACCTCAAGGTCTTTGTATGCATCGAAATCTAGGTTACGAATCCCAGTCGAGCGGCGCTGCAATGGCTCCGTTATCCCACTTACGTACCACCAATGCAGCACCCGGTGCAGATAAATGGAATCGAGGATCCTGGCGTCTTTAACCCGGATCACACTGGTGAAGTTGCTGAAAGAAAAATTCTCTGCATCAAGGTTGAACAGGACCACTCGGCCCACTGGTTGCTTTGGCCCGCCTCCGGACTTCTCGATGATGATGTCGCCCTTACGAAGTCTTCGTTTGGCGAACTGCGGTTTCTCGACCTGAAGAACCGCCACGTCCGACAGGTCGATTCGCCCATCAGCCGTGAAGTTGGTGTTGCGAATGACATGTGCGGTTTCGAAGGGAGGCTTCTTTCCCGTCCACAGTCCATTGTGAAACTCGCATAGGTCACGAAGCGGCGCGGATTTCCAGCTACCGCTCACAACGTCCCCCTCACCGTTGCCAACAACTTCGCCGTCTCCACATCCCGTGCCAGCATGTCGTCGATGATCTGCTGGGGCGTACGCTGCGCCACGGCCTCCGGCTCGTGGGGATTCTTTACTGAGAGGTCGCAGGTGGTGGCATCCATATCGGCCACGTTCACCGTCCAGCTCTTCTCGCTGCCCGCCTTCGTCTTCTGCAACTGCACAAACTCAGCCAAGTCGGCGTCGTTCAACGGGTTCGTCTTGCCCATCGAACGCCCGGGATCGAGTTGGTAGTACCAAATCTTGCGGGTGGGCACGCCCTTATCGAAGAACAGCACCACGGTTTTCACGCCCGCGCCTTGAAAGGTTCCGGACGGGCAATCGAGAATGGTGTGCAGGTTGCAGCTGGCCAGCAGTTCGCGGCGCAGCTCGACGCTGGCGTTGTCGGTATTGCTGAGGAAGGTGTTCTTGATGACCACCGCGCCGCGGCCGCCGGCCTTGAGCTTGCGGATGAAGTGCTGCAGGAAAAGGTAGGCCGTCTCCGACGAGCGGATCGGGAAGTTCTGCTGCACTTCCTTGCGCTCGCCGCCGCCGAACGGCGGATTGGCCAGCACGATGTCGTGGCGATCCTTCTGCTGGATGTCCATGACGTTTTCCGACAGCGTGTTCGCGTGGCGGATATTGGGGGCGTCGATGCCGTGCAGGATCATGTTCATCACGCCCAGCACGTAGGCCAGCGACTTCTTCTCCTGCCCGTAGAACGTGCGGCGTTGCAGGGTGTCCCACTCCTTCGCCGACAGATCGTCGCGCCGCAACTGCGCCCAGGCCTCGCACAAAAAGCCCGCGCTGCCGCAGGCGCCGTCGTAGATCGTCTCGCCGATCTGCGGCTGCACGACTTCGATCATGGCGCGGATCAGCGGGCGCGGCGTGTAGTACTCGCCACCGTTGCGGCCGGCGTTGCCCATGCGCTTGATGCGCGTTTCGTACAGCTCGGACAGTTCGTGCTTGGCCTCGGAACTGCCGAAGCTCAGGGTGTCCACGATCTGCAGCACGTCGCGCAGCGTGTAGCCGGAGCGGAAGCGGTTGGAGACTTCCGAGAATATCTCGCCAATCTTGTACTGCAGGCTGTCGGCCTCGATCGTGCTGTCCTTGAATGACTTGAGATGCGGGACCAGCTTGCCGTTGACGTAGTCGATGAGGTCGCTGCCGGTGACGGCGTTCGGGTCCGGCCTGCCATCGGCGATCTTCGGTGCGGCCCAGTCCTGCCAGCGGTAGGGGCGGGCCAGGATCGGCGCGTAGGTCTTGCCCTCGAGCGCGGCTTCGTCGGCCCACTCGTGCTCCATGTCGTCGAGGTACTTGAGGAAGAGTAGCCACGAGGTCTGCTCGGCGTAGTCCAGTTCGGAGGCCAGCCCCTCGTCGTTGCGCATGGCCTTGTCGATGGCGTTGAAGGCCTGGCTGTAGCCGCCACTGCGCGCGTCGCGCACCTTGGCTACATGGTCGGTCTTGATGGACTTGGCGGTGCCCTGCGTGGTACCGCGAAGCTCCGCATACAGCGGCACTGGCTCTGCATTCTCTGCCGCCTGCGAACCGAGCCGTGACACCGAGCCGCCCCGCCCGCGGCCCACGGCGATCTCACCTGTCGCAAGCAGATGACCCTTGACGCGCTGATACGTGCCGTCGGCCCATCCGAGCTCGCCCTGCAGACGCTGGTTTCCTGCCCGCCCCCCGAGCGCTTCCAAGGCCTTGATGAAACGTTCCGACTGCGATTCAAGCGACATCTACGTCTGTACCCATCCGATTCAAGGCGAGAAGGATACCGCCCGCGGAGATGGCGATTGATGCTTCTCAGCGAACGCACGAGTGCAGTGGTCTGGAGCCTGATTCCTCGGTTCTGTTCTCTCCGGGACAGACTCAAATGCCCGCCCTACCTCCCCACCATCTTCCGCAACCGCGGCGTCGCCATCGGAATCGTCAGCATCGTGCTCATCACCGCCATCAGCAGCAGCGCGGTGAACGTGGCGCTGGAGATGATGGCTTTGTCGAGCAGGATGTTGGCGAAGATGATCATGATCAGCGCCTTGGTCTGCAGCAGCCAACCGATCAGCGATGCTTCGCCGGGCTTCCACTTCAGGATGCGGCCGGCCATGTGCACGCCCGCGAGCTTGCCGGCCACCGACGCCACCAGCAGCACGATGGCGGCGATGAAGACAGTGGCGCCGCCCACGCTCCATTCGGTGCGCAAACCGGTGCTGAGGAAGAACACCGGCATCATCACCAGCAACACGTTGTGGCGCAGGCGGTCCATGTCGGCCTGGTCGAACCAGTCCGCATCGATGACCACGCCGGCCAGGAACGCGCCCACCATGAAATGCAGGCCGGACCAGTCCGCGCCGAAGGCGCAGACCGCCAGCCAGATCAGCATCACGTACCAGCGGTCGCGCTCGGGAATGGCACGCATCAGGCGGCGGAACAGCACGCAGGCCACGGCAAACGCCAGCAGGAACCCCACCTGTCGGCCGATGCGCTCCCAGTCCACCAGCACCAGCGCCAGCACACCCCAGATGGCGATGTCGTCGAGGCTGGCGTAACGCAGGATGCGCTGGCCGACGGGCTGACGCAGGATGTCGAGCTTCTCCATCAACAGGATCAGAATGGGCAACGCGGTCACCGCGCAGGCCATGCCCACGCCGACGATGAACTGCCAGTTCGCGCCTTCGGCGCCGATCCATCCTGGAAAGCGCAGCAGGCCGATCGCGGCCAATGCGCCGAACACCAGAGGCACGCCGAGCGCGAGGCCCGCAGTGATGCCGCTCTCGCGGCGATTGCTCCAGGCCTTGCTCAGGTCCAGTTCGATGCCGGCGATCAGCACGAACAGCATCACCGCCCACGCGCCCAGTCCGTTGAGGATCGTCACCACGTCCGGGGTGAACACGAAGGCGTAGTAGCCGGGAAACGCCGCACCGAGGATGCCCGGCCCGAGCACGATGCCGGTGATGATCTGCACAACGACCAAGGGTGCGAAATAGTCCGTGCGGCCGAACCGCCAGATCAGGAACGGCACGCAGAAAATGATAGCCATCGCGATCAGAAACACTTCCATGGTGGTGATGGCATGCATCGACGGGTCGTCCTGGCCTGGCCGCGATCTGCGGAGCGCGGAGTATGAAGAGCGGCGTGACTGACTGCCAAGTGCGCGCTGGTCCGGCGTGAAGCGGGGTGACGCGATGCCGCGCGATCGGGCGCGCGCGCCCGCAGCCCAGCTTGTTGTCAGGTCCTCTGCAGCGCCGTCTGCGCAGCACTGATCTCGCGCGCTGCCGGACGCCGTGGCCTCGCGTCGGGGCGGACGCGCGACGCAGCCCTTCGGATCGAGCTCCGGCAACTGGAATACCCCCAAACATGGTTTGCGGATGCCGCGCGCGGCATTGGATCCGCTCGAATTTTTACCGCGCGACGAGTGCGCAAGCGGCGCTGCATGCTGGATAGACCAGAACGCCCACCGCGCACTGCGCGTGCCTTCCAGCGGTCCCGCGACCGCTTGCTCAAGCGGCGGCGACCCGGGAGCGCACGTCGCGACGTGTTGCGCAGCGGATCGAATGCGCCATCACCGCACGCCGTCCGACGTCTCCGTCCGCATTTCGCCGGGAATATTCGATTTCACCTGTAATTGAATTCGCACCAATAGCAGACCTGCGTCCCATTTCCGTCACTTTGTGACGTTTTGAGGATGATTTTGTTGCCGATGGAGTTAATAGCTGTTAACGATTGCTGCGGCGCAACAGAGCGCTATGAAGCAGTCGAAAACAGGGCCTCCTCCACCACAGAACTCCAGGGATCCGGGCATGCAGAGCAATCAAGCATCACGTTCGCGAATCACACAGGCGCCGCTGGCGTCGGCTGTTCGACTGGCAATCGCCAGCGCATTCTTGATCGGCAGTTCGGCGGCGCTCGCCCAGACCAGCGCCCAGGAAGACCCACCCGCAACCGAAGGCGCCGCCACGCTTGAAACCGTGTCGGTGCTCGGCAGCCGCAGCCAGCCACGCTCGGTGTCGTCATCCGCCGTGCCCATCGACATTTTCAGCAGCGAGGAATTCCGCAACCAGGGCGCGACCGATGCGCTCGACCAGCTGCGCGTGCTGGTGCCCTCGTTCAACGTCAGCACCATTCCCATCGACGATGCCGCCAGCCTGGTACGGCCCGCCAACCTGCGCGGCCTGCCGCCCGACAACACTCTGCTGCTGGTCAACGGCAAGCGCTTCCACCGCTCGGCGGTCATCACCTTCCTCGGCCACGGCCTGTCCGACGGCGCGCAGGGGCCGGACCTCTCGGTCTTCCCCTCGCTCGCGCTGGAACAGGTGGAAGTGCTGCGCGACGGCGCGGCCGCGCAATACGGCTCCGATGCCATCGCCGGCGTCATCAACTTCGGCCTGAAGAAACTGCGCGAAGGTGGCACCGTTGAAGCCTTCGCCGGCCAGTTCTACGAAGGCGACGGCTTCACCACCACCTACAGCGCGCAGATCGGGCTGCCCGTGACCGAGCGCGGCTTTGCCACGCTGACCGCCGAATGGCGCCAGGCCGATGCGACCTCACGCAGCGTGCAGCGTGACGACGCCGCCGCGGCCGATGCCGCCGGCTATCCCGACATCGCCAACCCGTCGCAGATCTGGGGCTCGCCCGAGATCAAGGACGACATCAAGTTCGTCGCCAACCTGGGCCTGGAAACCGACGCGCTGGAGTTCTACCTGTTCGGCAACTACGCCAAGCGCAGCGTCGACGGCGGCTTCTACTACCGCGATGCGACCTCGCGCTCGGGCGTGTATTCCAACGATGGCGGCGAGACGCTGCTGGTGGGCGATCTCACCGGCGCCGGCGGCTGCCCCACCATCGCGCTGCGCGATGGCGCAGGCAACCTGCTGCCCTACAGCGTGGTCGGCGCCGCGGCCGGGGCCATGCCCGCCAACTGCTTCAGCTTCCTGTCGATATTCCCCGGCGGCTTCACCCCGCGCTTTGGCGGCAAGCTGGAAGACAGCTCGGTGGTCGCGGGTGTCAAAGGCCTGTTCGGCGATGCCTGGCACTGGGATGCCAGCGTGACCTACGGCCGCAACGAGATCGACTTCCAGATCTACAACACCGTCAACGCCTCGCTCGGCCCGGACCAGCCGGCCGGTTTCCGCTTCAGCCCCGGCGGTAATGTGCAGACCGATTCCGGCGTCAACTTCGATGTCGGCCGCGATTTCGAAACCACGTTCACCGCGCAGCCGCTGCGTTTTTCGGCTGGCGCCGAGTGGCGCAAGGAAAGCTTCGAAATCATCGCAGGCGATGCCGCCTCGACCGGCATCGGGCCGCTCACCACCCAGGGCTTCGCGCTGGGCTCCAACGGCTTCAACGGGTTCAGTCCGCGCACCGCCGGCAAATTCGAACGCGAGAACTACGCTGTGTACGTGGACACCGAAGCGCAGTTCACCGAGCAGCTGCTGCTGGCCGCAGCGGTGCGCTACGAAGACTTCCAGGATTTCGGCAACACCACCACCGGCAAGCTGACCGGCCGCTTCGACTTCACCGACAGCTTCGCCATCCGCGGCGCGGTCAATACCGGCTTCCGCGCGCCCACCCCGGGCCAGGCCAACATCAGCCAGATCACCACCGCCTTCGCCGGCACCGGCCTGACCGACATCGCTACTCTGCCGCCGACCAATCCCATCGCCGCGATCAAGGGCGCGCAGCCGCTGACACCCGAAGAATCCACCAACTTTTCGCTGGGCGCGGTATGGAACAGCGGCAACTGGCTGGTGACCGCGGACGCCTACCGTATCGAAGTGGAGGACCGCATCGCCCTGAGTTCCAGCTTCGACCTCACCGATGCCGAACGCGCCCAGCTGGTCGCCTCCGGCAATCCGGAAGCCGCGTCGCTGACCTCGGTCACCTACTTCGGCAACGCCTTCGACACCACCACCACCGGCGTGGACCTGGTGACCAGTTACCAGAGCGACCACTTCGGCGGCACCACCACGTACTCGCTGGCCGGCAACTGGAACCGCACCGAGGTCGACCGCTTCAACCCGGACTTCGTCGACGAGGCCCGCGTGTACAAGCTGGAAGAATCGCTGCCGCGCACCAAGGGCTATTTCAGCGTCAATCACAAGCGCGATGTCTTCCACGCCAATCTGCGTCTGAGTTACTACAGCTCGTGGTACGAGGACCACCTGGACAGCGCGGTGATCTCGATCGAAGACGGCGGCCTGCCGATCTACGACGACAGCGCCGTGATCGTCGATGCCGAGATCGGCTGGACCTTCGACTCCGGCCTCTACGTCAACCTCGGCGCGCAGAACCTGTTCGACAAGGTGCCCGACGCCAACCCCTGGGGCGGCATCGCCGGCGCCCAGTACCCGGTGCATTCGCCATACGGCTTCAATGGCGGGTTCTATTACGCGCGGGTGGGTTGGAAGTTCTGAGCGAACTCGGCCGAATCCGGATACGTATTCCGGATTCACCGCATCTGTGTTGCAGGACAGTGCCCCCGGCCGCCGGCCGGGGGCGCTTTCAATTCGGGTCGCGGTCGCACCGGCCTGCAATCGCACCGCCGCCGGTCGGCCGAGTCAGACGAAGGCCATGTGTGCCCGCTGCCTCAGGCCTGCGTCCAATCGATCTCACCCCAGGCTCAACCGCAGCGCCAGCGCCGCCAGCGTGAGCAGCAGCACCGGCAGGGTCAGCACGATGCCCACCTTGAAGTAATAGCCCCAGGTGATGCGCATGCCCTTGCGCGCCAGCACATGCAGCCATAACAGGGTGGCGAGGCTGCCGATGGGCGTGAACTTGGGCCCGAGGTCACTGCCGATGACGTTGGCGTAGATCATCGCCTCGCGCACCACACCGTCCGCCTGGCTGGCCTCGATGGACAGCGCGCCGATCAGCACGGTGGGCATGTTGTTCATCACCGACGACAGGAACGCGGTGAGCAGGCCCGTGCCCATGGTCGCGCCCCACAGGCCGTGGCCGGTGAAGACATCCAGCAGCGCGGTGAGGTGCCCGGTGAGCCCCTGGTTGCGCAGGCCGTAGACCACCAGGTACATGCCCAGCGAGAACACCACCACCTGCCACGGCGCGTCGCGCAACACCTTGCGGGTGGGAATGACGTCGCCGCGGGCGGCGACCGCCAGCAGTACCAGTGCGCCGGCGCCGGCCACCGCGCTGATCGGTACGCCCACGCGCTCCAGCCCGAAGAACCCCATCAGCAACATCGCCAGCACGCCCCAGCCGGCCTTGAAGGTGGCGCGGTCGCGGATGGCCGCGTGCGGGGCCTTGAGGTGGGTGGCGTCATAGCGCGCCGGAATCTCGCGGCGGAAGAACCACAACAGCATCAGCAGCGTGGCCGCCACCGAGACCAGGTTCACCGGCACCATGACCGCGGCATATTCCGCGAAGCCGATGCCGAAGTAGTCGGCGGAGACGATGTTGACCAGATTCGACACCACCAGCGGCAGGCTGGCGGTGTCGGCGATGAAGCCCGCAGCCATCACGAACGCGAGTGTGGCCGCGGGACTGAAGCGCAGCGCCAGCAGCATCGCGATGACGATCGGGGTGAGGATGAGCGCGGCGCCGTCGTTGGCGAACAGCGCCGCCACCGCCGCGCCCAGCAGCACCAGCAAGACGAACAGGGTGCGTCCGCTGCCCCGTCCCCAGCGCGCGACGTGCAACGCCGCCCATTCGAAGAACCCGGCCTCGTCCAGCACCAGACTGATGAGGATCACGGCGACGAAGGTGAGCGTGGCGTTCCAGACGATGCCCCAGACCGTGGGGATGTCGCCCGGATCCACCACGCCGGTCGCAAGCGCCAGCACCGCGCCGAGGCTCGCGCTCCAGCCGACGCCCAGGCCGCGCGGCTGCCAGATCACCAGCACAAGAGTGACGACGAAGATCGCAAGCGCCAGCAGCATGCTCAGGCCTTCGATGCGGATGCGCGGGTGCTCGAGACAGGCACGGTGGGCGCGCAACGGTCGGCATCGCCGCCGCAGCAGTTGCGGGTGAGGAATTCGAGCAATCCGTTCATGGCGGCGAAGTCCGCGCGATAGGAAATGTTGCGCCCGTGCGCCTCGCCTTCGATCAAGCCGGCGGCGGCGAGTTCCTTGAGGTGGAACGACAGCGTGGCGCCGGGCAGCGACAGGGTCTCGGCGATCTGCCCGGGCGTGTGCCCGACGGGGCCGGCCTCGACCAGCAGCCGGAAGATCGACAGGCGAGTGACATGGCCCAAGGCCGAGAGTGCGGTGCTTGCGTCTTTCAGTTCCATGTTTCTAGAATAGTCGAATGAACTTGGAACACGCAATCGCCGCCGGGGTCGAGGATCTGCCCAACGTCGTGCCGGGCGCCCTCGAGGTGCCCGACGCCGCGCGCCTCGGCGTCGCCGGTGGACACCCGCCGCGGATCCTCCTCCTGTACGGCTCGCTGCGTCCGGAGTCCTACAGCCGCAAGCTGGCGCTGGAAACCGAACGCCTGCTGCGCCACTTCGGGGCGGACACCCGGGTATTCGATCCGCACACCCTGCCGGTGCAGGGCAGCTGCGAGGCCGACCACCCGACGGTGCAGGCGCTGCGTGCACTGTCGATGTGGTCCGAGGGACAGGTCTGGGTGAGCCCGGAGCGACACGGCACCCTCAGCGCGGTGTTCAAGAACCAGATCGACTGGCTACCGCTCGAGGAGGGCGGCATGCGCCCGACCCAGGGCCGCACGCTCGCGGTGATGCAGGTCAGCGGCGGCTCGCAGTCGTTCAACGCGGTCAATGCAATGCGCGTGCTCGGCCGCTGGATGCGCATGGTCACCATCCCCAACCAGTCGTCGGTGCCCAAGGCCTGGCAAGAATTCGATGACGCCGGTCGCATGAAGCCCTCGCCCCTCTACGACCGCGTGGTCGATGTCGCCGAGGAGCTGGTGAAGTTCACCCTGCTGCTGCGCGGCCACAGCGACTACCTGACCAGCCGCTACAGCGAACGCAAGGGCGACCGGGCGGCGTCCGCGCTGGTCGCCGCGTCCACCGGAATCCCGCAACACTCCACCACGCCAGAGGCGAACACATGACCATCCGTGTCGGTATCAATGGCTTCGGCCGCATGGGCCGCCTCGCGCTGCGCGCGGCCTGGCAGCAGGGCGACCTCACGTTCGTCCACATCAACGATCCCGCCGGCGATCCGGCCACCCTGGCCCACCTGCTCGAGTTCGACTCGATCCACGGGCGCTGGGACCGCGCGATCGCCGCGGACGGCGATGCCCTCGTCATCGACGGCCAGCGGATCCCGGTCACCCGCAACAAGGCACCTGCGGACACGGACTGGTCGCGCTGCGAGGTGGTGATAGAAGCCTCGGGCAAGTTCCGCAAGCCGGACGTGCTGCAGCCTTATCTGGACCAGGGCGTGCAGCGTGTGGTGGTGACCGCGCCGATCAAGGCGGCGGGTACGCTCGATGTCGTCATGGGCGTCAACCATGCGCGATTCGACCCGCAGCAGCACCGGATCGTGTCCGCCGCCTCCTGCACCACCAATTGCCTGGCCCCCGTGGTCAAGGTGATCCATGAAGGCCTGGGGATCCGTCATGGCAGCCTCACGACGATCCACAGCCTGACCAACACGCAAACCATCGTCGATGCGCCGCACAAGGATCTGCGCCGTGCGCGCGCCTGCGGCAGCAGCCTGATCCCCACGTCGACCGGCTCGGCCACCGCCATTGCCGAGATCTTCCCCGAACTGCGCGGTCGCCTCGACGGGCATGCGGTGCGGGTGCCGCTGACCAACGCCTCGCTGACCGACTGCGTGTTCGAAGTGGAGCGTGCGACGACGGTGGACGAGGTCAACGGACTGCTGCGCGCGGCGGCCGAGGGCGGACTGGCCGGCATCCTCGGCTTCGAAACGCGGCCGCTGGTCTCGATCGACTTCCAGACCGATCCACGCTCGAGCATCGTCGATGCGCTGTCGACGCTGGTGATCAACGGCACCCAGGTCAAGGTGTACGCCTGGTACGACAACGAGTGGGGCTACGTGAATCGCACGGTCGAACTGGTGCGCCTCGTCGCCCGCGCGGAGCGATAGGCCATGCCGGCGCGCCTGTCCCCGGCTGTGCGGCAGTACCTGCTGATCACGGGCAACTACTGGGCGTTCACCCTCACCGATGGCGCGCTGCGCATGCTGGTGGTGCTGCACTTCCACCAGCTGGGCTACGGCCCGCTGCAGATCGCGATGCTGTTCCTGTTCTACGAGATCTTCGGGGTCGTCACCAACCTCGTCGGCGGCTGGCTGGGCGCCCGCATCGGCCTCAACCGCACGATGAACGTGGGCCTGGCCCTGCAGGTCGCGGCGCTGGCGATGCTGCTGGTACCGGCCAGTTGGCTGGTGGTGCCCTGGGTCATGGCCGCGCAGGCACTTTCGGGCGTGGCCAAGGATCTCAACAAGATGAGCGCCAAGAGCAGCATCAAACTGCTGGTGCCGGCCGCCCGGCAGGGCGCGCTGTTCCGCTGGGTGGCCGCGCTGACGGGGTCGAAGAACGCGCTGAAGGGTGTCGGATTCTTCATGGGCGGCGCGCTGCTGACCACGCTCGGCTTCAGGCCGTCGATCCTGATCATGGCCGCGGGACTGGCACTGGTCTGGATCGCGAGTCTGGTGTGGCTCAAGCGTGATCTCGGCAAGGCACAGGCGCGGCCGAAGTTCCGCGACATTTTGTCCAAGAGCGGGGCGATCAACCTGCTTTCGGCCGCGCGGCTGTTCCTGTTCGGCGCCCGCGACGTGTGGTTCGTCGTGGCGCTCCCGGTGTTCCTGTCGGGCGTGCTGGGTTGGGATTTCTGGCAGGTCGGCGGATTCATGGCGAGCTGGGTGATCGGCTACGGCATCGTGCAATCGCTCGCGCCCTACTTCACCACGCGCGGCCGGGGCAGCGTGCCCGCGGGCCGGGCCGCATTCGGCTGGGCCGCGGCGCTCGCCGTCGTGCCTGCGGCGATGGCCCTGCTGCTGGTGCAGGGCGCGTCGGCGCAACCGGTGCTGCTGGGCGGACTCGCGCTGTTCGGCCTGCTGTTCGCGGTCAACTCGTCCCTGCACAGCTACCTCATCGTCAGCCATGCCAAGGCGGACGGGGTATCGCTAGACGTCGGCTTCTACTACATGGCCAACGCGCTCGGCCGTCTGCTGGGCACGGTGCTGTCGGGCTGGGTCTACCAGACTGCGGGCATCGAAGCCTGTCTGGCGATCTCCGCGGTCTTCGTTGCGATGGCGGCTGTCATCTCCATCGGCCTGCCCCGCCAGCCGGTGTCCGCGGCGACACCGGCATGAGCGCCACACGCGCCGATGAAGTGGATGTGCTCGTGATCGGCGGCGGCCAGGCCGCCCTCGCCACTGCGTACTTCCTGCGGCGCACCGGCCTGTCCTACCTGCTCGTGGACGCCGAAGACGGCCCGGGGGGCGCCTGGCGCCATGCCTGGGACGCCTTGGAGTGGCCCGGCTAATTCGGACACCTGATAACGGGGACAATGGTCCCGGAGGTGTTCCATGGTCAAGCGTCAGCAGTTCACGGCCGAGTTCAA
>NZ_JAVDVJ010000017.1:0-59906 GCF_031456825.1 Luteimonas sp. 3794
AACACCGCGTGAAGGCTGTTGTCGTTCTCGCCCCGATTCAACCGCTGCCCCGAAGTGCAGCCCGTCAAGCGGGGGGCGAATTATGCATAGATGAATTGAATTTTGGAACCCTTCGCGCAAGATTTTTTTCTTGACGCTCGCAGAGCGCTTGCCGAAGGTGGGAGCCGTCCCTCCTGTTGGTGCTGCCATGCGCGCTCTTCGTCTTCTTCTGCTCTCTGTGCTTGCGTCCTTCCTGCTGCCCGCGTGTGCCAGCGGCGGGGACTGGGTCGAACTTGCGGGCAATCGCTACACCGTCGAAATCGCCGCGACCGACGAGGCGCGCGCACGTGGGTTGATGTTCCGCGACGTGCTCAAGGACGGGCACGGCATGCTCTTCATCCATGACAGCGAGGCGCCGCAGGCCTACTGGATGAAGAACACGCGCATCGCGCTCGACATCCTCTATTTCGACGATGCCCGCAGGCTGGTGTCGCAGCAGCGCGATGTCCCACCGTGCTCCGGCGGCAATCGTTGCCCCTCGTATCCGAGCGAAGGCCCTGCGCGCTATGTCCTCGAGCTCAATGCAGGGGAAGCGCAACGGATCGGCTTGAAGGACGGCGAGACACTCACGCTGTCGCCGTCGATCCCGGTGCCCTGATCCACGCGTTTCGAGCGACTGGATCGCCACGCGGACGTCGACATCATGAGTGCGGAATTGCAGCTGCCCGAGTGGGCGTCGTTATCGGGCACCCCTGACACGGCGATGCCGCTGTTCGCCTGTGCCTTGCTGATTGCGCGCGACGAATACCCAGGGCTCAGTGTCGCCCGGTGCGACGCGGTCCTGCGGGCGCATGCGCGCCACCTGCAGATCGAAGTCGATGCTATCGGGCCGACGCCGCTGAAGATGCAGGCGATCAACCGGCATCTGTTCGAGGAGGCGGGCTATGCAGGCAACCACGACGCCTACTACGATCCGCGCAACAGTTATCTCAACGAGGTGATCGAGCGCCGGCTCGGCAATCCGATCACGCTCGCGGTGGTGCAGATGGACGTCGCGCGCCGGCTCGGCGTAGCCATGGAAGGCATTTCCTTCCCGGGCCACTTTCTGGTCAGCCTGCCGGTTGGCGACGGCATGCTGGTGATGGACCCGTTCAACGGCGGTCGTCCGCTGGGTATCGAGGAACTGCGGTCCCGCGCCTCGCCGCACGTCGACGGTGGGCCGCCGGACGACGACACGCTGGCCGGGCTGTTGCGCCCGGCGACGCCGCGGATGATGCTGATGCGCATGCTGCGCAATCTGCACGGTACCTACGCCGAAGCGGAAGACTGGGCGCGCGCCGTGCGTTGCGCCGACCGGCTGCTGTCACTATCTCCGGATGCGCCAGAGGCACTGCGCGACCGAGGACTGGGGTATCTGGCGCTGGGGCACGTGAGCGGCGCGCGCGAGGATCTGCGGCACTACGTGATGCGGTATCCGGATGCGGCCGATGTGGATACGGTGCGCGAGCAACTGATCCAGATCGGACGCGCGCGCGACCGCGCGCATTAGATGTCGTATCAGCGGGCCCCAGCGCGGCAAGCGCCGGGATCGACGACGCGCTCAGTGGTCGAGTTCAGAGCGCCATCATTTCGAAGTCGTCCTTGGTGACGCCGCAGTCGGGACAGGTCCACGTCTCGGGCACATCGTCCCACCGCGTGCCGGGCGCGATCCCTTCATCCGGAATGCCGACGGCCTCGTCGTAGATGAAACCGCAGACCACGCACATCCATGTCTGGTAGGCGCCCTGCGTCGTTTGATCGTTCATCGGATAATGGCCACATGCGGCATTGGAAACGGGGCCGCATTGTCCCATCGCGCTCGCCCCACCGGAACTCACGTCGATGAACGCTTCCCCGCCCGTCCCGCGCGGCCTCTACCTGCTTACGCCCGACGAGCCCGACACCGCACAGCTGCTGGCCCAGGTCGCAGCCGTCCTGCCGCATGCGACGTGGCTGCAGTACCGCAACAAACGGGCCGATGCCGCGCTGCGCCGGGCACAGGTGCAGGCCCTGCTGCCGCTGTGCCGCGCGACCGGCGTACCGTTGATCGTCAACGACGACTGGCGGCTTGCGGCAGATCTCGGTGCGGATGGCGCGCATCTGGGCGAGGACGACGGTGCGCTCATCGACGCGCGCGCGGCACTGGGCGCCGACGCGATCCTCGGCGCCTCCTGCTACGACGACCTTACGCTTGGCCAGCGCGCGGTCGAGGCCGGCGCGAGCTATGTCGCGTTCGGCGCGTTCTTCCCCTCATCGACCAAGCCCGACGCCCGCGTCGCGCGCAAATCGTTGCTGCGCGATGCGCAGACGCTCGGCGTGCCGCGGGTGGCGATCGGTGGCATCACGCCGGAGAATGCCCGGCAGCTCGCAGCCGCCGGCGCCGATCTGGTCGCCGTCATCAGCGGCGTCTTCGCCGCGCGCCATCCGGCGTCCGCCGCGCACGCCTATCGCGCCGCGTTCGACCTTTGAATCTTCTTCCTTCTGGAGTCTCCATGGATACGTCCCGCTCGCATGCCCTGTTTGAACGCGCCCGCAGCTTGCTGCCCGGCGGCGTCAATTCGCCGGTACGCGCGTTCAAGTCGGTCGGCGGCGAACCCTTCTTCGTGCAGCGCGCGGACGGCCCCTACCTCTTCGACGTCGACGGCAACCGCTACATCGATTACGTGGGGTCCTGGGGGCCGATGATCGTCGGCCACAACCACGCGGCCGTGCGCCAGGCGGTCAAGCGCGCGATCGGTGACGGCCTGTCCTTCGGCGCCCCGACCGAAGCGGAGATCACGATGGCCGAGCGCCTGACCGCGCTGGTGCCGCCGATGGAGATGGTCCGCATGGTGAACTCCGGCACCGAGGCCACACTGTCGGCGATCCGACTGGCGCGCGGTGCGACGGGGCGCACCAGCATCGTCAAGTTCGAGGGCTGCTACCACGGTCACGGCGACTCTTTTCTGGTCAAGGCCGGCAGTGGCGCACTCACCCTGGGCGTGCCCACCTCGCCGGGTGTGCCGAAAGCGCTGGCCGATCTGACCCTGACCCTGCCCTACAACGATTTCGATGCGGCCACCGCGCTTTTCGACGAGGTGGGCGCCGACATCGCCGGCCTGATCATCGAACCCGTCGTCGGCAACGCCAACTGCCTGCCGCCACGCGAAGGCTATCTGCAGCACCTGCGCGATCTGTGCACGCAGCACGGCGCGCTGCTGATCTTCGACGAGGTGATGACCGGCTTCCGGGTCGCACTGGGCGGCGCGCAGGCGCGCTACGGCGTGACGCCGGATCTGAGCACGTTCGGCAAGATCATCGGCGGCGGCATGCCGGTCGGTGCCTATGGAGGACGTCGCGACCTGATGGAACAGATCGCGCCGGCCGGGCCGATCTACCAGGCCGGCACGCTGAGCGGCAATCCGGTCGCGATGGCGGCGGGCCTGGCGATGCTGGAGCTGGTGTCCGCGCCCGGTTTCCACGACGCGCTCGAAGCAAGCTCCAACGCGTTGTGCGACGGTCTGGAAGCCGCCGCGCGCGAGGCCGGCGTGCCGTTCACCACGACGCGCGTCGGCGGCATGTTCGGCCTGTTCTTCACCGACCAGGCGTATGTGGACACGTACGCACAGGCTGTCGCCTGCGATACCGCCGCGTTCAACCGGTTCTTCCACGCGATGCTCGAGCGCGGCGTGTATCTCGCACCGTCGGCATTCGAGGCCGGCTTCATGTCGTCGGCCCACGACGCCGCCGTGATCGATGCGACGCTCGCGGCCGCGCGCGGCGCGTTCGCCGAACTGGCAGCCGCATGAGCGCGCCCGCGCCCGAGACGGAACGCGACGAACGCGCCAATCCGTTCGAGCGCGACCTGCTGCCTGCAAGCCCCGATGGACTGCGCAACCGGATATACCGGTTGCTGTTCCACCACGAGACGCCGGCCGAGCGCAATTTCGACATCGCGCTGATCGTCACCATTCTGGTCAGCGTGATCGTGGTGCTGCTCGACAGCGAGCCGGCGGTGAAGGACCGCTGGCATTCCGTGCTGCTCGCCGCGGAGTGGGCGTTCACCATCGTGTTCACCATCGAATACGGCCTGCGCCTGTGGGCGGTGCGGCGACCGCTGCGCTATGCGACGAGCTTCTTCGGGGTCATCGACCTGCTGGCGATCCTGCCCAGCTATCTGTCGCTGCTGTTCGCCGGCAGCCAGTACCTGCTGGTGATCCGCGTGTTGCGGCTGTTGCGCGTGTTTCGCGTGCTCAAGCTGGTGCAGTACTCCAGCGAGGCCAGCGTGCTGATCACCGCGATGGCCCGCAGCCGACGCAAGATCTCGGTGTTCGTGTGCGCGCTGATCACCATCGTGGTGATCTTCGGCGCACTGATGTACGTGGTCGAAGGCCCCGAGCACGGCTTCACCAGCATCCCGACCGGCATGTACTGGGCGGTGGTGACGATGGGCACCGTCGGCTTCGGCGACATCTCGCCGGGCACGCCGTTCGGGCGCTTCGTGACCTCGATCCTGATCCTGATTGGCTACAGCATCATCGCGGTGCCGACCGGCATTTACACCGCGGAACTCGCCAGCACGTTGCGCCCGAAGCGGCGCCACGTCCGCTGCCGCGAATGTGGACTGCAGGACCACGAGCAGGAAGCCTGGCATTGCCGCCGGTGCGGGACCAGCTTGCCGCCGGAAGAACCGACGCCGTGAGAACCCCGCCGCCGGTGCGGCTGGTGCTGTTCGATTTCGACGGTGTGCTGGCCCGCTTCGATCGCGCCGCGCGCATCGCGGTGCTCGCGCAACATGCCGGCTGCACGCCGGCGCGGGCCGCCTCGGCCCTCTACGACAGCGGCCTGGAGCGCGCGTACGACAGCGGCCTGCTCACTACCAAGGCGTATCTGCAGCAGCTCGGCGCTGGGCTTGGACATGCCGTCGACGCGGGCACATGGATCGACGCGCGTGTCGCCGGCAGCCATGCGGACCCGGCCGCGCTGGCACTCGCGGCGGCCGTCGCTGCGCGCGTGCCGATCGGCGTGCTGACCAACAACGGCGCGCTGATGGCCGATGCGATGCCCCGCATCGTCGCGCCGCTGTTTCCGGCGCTCGAGGGCCGTGTGCTGTGCAGCGGCGCGCTCGGTGTGCGCAAGCCGGATGCCGCCGCGTTCGCCAGGACACTGGCGCGGCTCGACGCGAGGCCGGCCGGGACGCTGCTCGTCGACGACGTGTTCGCGAACGTGCAGGGCGCGCGCGCCGCGGGACTGCATGCCGAGACGGTGATCGACGCGCGATCCATGCGGAAAGTGCTGCGGCGCTACGGCTTGGCCTGACTCTTGGCGAGCGCGGCGCGCAGCGCGGTGGCGAGCGCATCGAGTGCGTCGCGAGGTGCCGGTACCGGCGGCGCGGCCGGATAGATCCGCAGCAGACCATCGCCGATGCGTCGCGGCTGCACGTGCAGATGCACATGCGGGACTTCCTGTCCGCCGGCCTCGCGGTTGGACTGCCACAGGTTGAGGCCGTCCGGCGCGAAAGCGTACTCGGTCGCGCGTGCGATGCGGACCGCGACGCGCATCAGCTGCACGGCGGTGTCTTCGTCCAGGTCCAACAACGTGTCGACGCGCTGGCGCGGCACCACGAGTACGTGCCCGGGCACCGCCTGGCGCAGGTCCATGAAGGCGATCACCTGATCGTCTTCGTGGGCGAGGCTCGCGGGCAGCGCGCCCGACAGGATGGCGCAGCCGTCGGCGCTGGACTCAGCCGGTGGCGACGACATCGGCAATCGCCGCGCGCAGCCGCGCCAGGCCGTCGGCGATGTCGGCATCGGTGATGTTCAGCGCCGGCACGAACCGCAACACGTCGGGGCCGGCCTGCAGCATCAGCAGGCCGTGGCGCGCGGCGTGGTCGAGGATCGATGCGGCCTTGCCGGCGTGTTTGGGGCGCAGCACGGCGCCGAGCATCAGGCCGCGGCCACGGACTTCCGAGAACAGACCGAACTCGGCATCGAGCGCGGCGAGGCCATCGCGCAGCGCGCGCGATTGACGCTCGACGTTCGCGGCGATTTCCAGCGACGCCAGCTTGCGCAGGGCGACGCGCGCGACAGCGGCCGCCAGCGGATTGCCGCCGAAGGTGGTGCCGTGATCGCCGAACTGCATGGCCTCGGCCACCTTCGGGCCGGCCAACAGGGCGCCGATCGGAAAGCCGCCGCCGAGTGCCTTGGCCAAGGTGACGATGTCGGGCACGACGCCGTCCTGGACATGCGCGAACAGGGTGCCGGTGCGGCCCATGCCGCACTGGATCTCGTCGAGCACCAGCAGTGCCTCGTGCCGGTCGCACAGCGCGCGCACCGCGGCAAGATACCCATCGGCAGCCGGCATCACCCCGCCCTCGCCCTGCACGGGTTCGAGCATGACGGCGGCAACATCGCCATTGGCCATCGCGGTTTCCAGCTGGGCGATGTCGTTGAAATCGACGTAGCGGAAACCGCCGGGCAGCGGCTCGTAGCCGGCCTGGTACTTCGGCTGCGCGGTCGCGGTGACCGCGGCCAGCGTGCGGCCGTGGAAGCTGCCGCGCGCGGTGACGATGACGCGGCGATCGGGACTGCGGCCCTGCGCGGTGGCCCACTTGCGCACGAGCTTGATCGCGGCCTCGTTGGCCTCGGTGCCGGAATTGCACAGGAAGGTGCGCGTGGCGAAGCCGCTGGCCTCCACAAGCTCCGCGGCCAGCCGCAGCGGCGGTTCGCTGAAGAACACATTGCTGGTGTGCCACAGCTTGCCGGCCTGCTCGACCAGCGCCGCGACGAGGTCAGGATCGTTGTGGCCCAGGCCGCAGACGGCGATCCCGGCCGACAGGTCGACATACTCGCGGCCTTCGCTGTCCCAGACGCGCGCACCATCACCGCGCTCGAGCACGAGTTCGCGTGGCCGGTAGACGGGCAGCACGTGGCGCCCGGCGAGGGCGATGAGATCGGCGGCGGAGGACATGGACGGCAGCTTCGAAAGGCGTGGGGCGCCGATTGTACGGGGGTGGCAAGCACACGACGCAGAACATCCCGAAGGGGGCGGCAGAAGATGCCTGGCGGATACAGATGGCTGTTTGCGGGCGCTCCGCGGTGGATTCCCAGCCCTCACCCGATGCGCTTCGCACGTCGACCTCTCCCGGAGGGAGAGGCGCTGCGTCGCGTCTCTGAAGAGACTTCGAGCGAATCGGCTGCGCGGAAGCAGAGTGAAACAGCAGATCCGCGCTCAGTCGAGAAACAGATCCGGCAGCAACGGCTGCGCGGGATCGATTGCGTAGATGTCCAGATCGGTGACGCCGGCTTCGGCGAGGACCTCGTCGTCGATCAGGAAGCGGCCATGGAATCCGGTCGCCTCACGGACCAGCACCGCGTGCGCGGCGTCGGCCATGATCGTCGGGCTGCGGCCGTTGCCGCGCTCGACACCGGGAATCATGTTCAGCGCGTCGGTGCCGATCAGCGTGCGCGGCCACAGCGCATTGACCGCGACGCCCTGTGGCCCGAACTCGGCCGCGAGGCCCAGCGTGACGAAACTCATGCCCATCTTCGCCAGCGTGTAGCCGGTATGCGGCGCCCACCACTTGGGGTCGAGCGACGGCGGCGGACACAGGGTGAGGATGTGCGGGTTTGACGCCTGCAACAGATGCGGCAGGCAGGCCTGCGCGCACAGGAAGCTGCCGCGTGCGTTGACCTGCTGCATCAGGTCGAAGCGCTTCATCGGCGTGTCGAGCGTGCCGCGCAACCAGATCGCGCTGGCGTTGTTGACGAGGATGTCGATGCCGCCGAAGGCGTCGACCGTCGCCGCCACCGCGGCGCGCACCTGGTCTTCCTCGCGGATGTCGCACCTGAGTGCCAGCGCCCGACCGCCGGCCGCCTCGACGCTACGCGCGGCGCTATGGATCGTGCCGGGCAGCTTGGGATTGGCGACCTCGGACTTGGCGGCGATCGCAACGTTCGCGCCATCGCGCGCGGCACGTTCGGCGATCGCCAGCCCGATGCCGCGCGAGGCGCCGGTGATGAAGAGGGTCTTGCCGGCGAGGGTCGACATGCGGCGGTCCTGTACTGCAACGGAGTCGTCGCCATTATGCGCACGGTCGCCAAACTGTTCAGCGAGCGGCGCGATACTGGCGGCCTTCCCGCCGCAGGATCCGCCGATGCGCCATGTTGCTGCCCTTGCGCTGTTCGCCCTGACTCTGGCCGCGTGCGATGCCCCGCCGCTTGCCGCGCCACCGGCATCGACATCGGCATCGGCATCGGCCGCCGATGATCAGGCGGCCACGCCACCACCGACGCCGTCGCAGGCCGATACGGCTAACGACCTTGCGGCGGCGGCCGAGGGTGACGTGGTACTCAGCGCGCAATCGATCTGGCAGGGCGATCTGGCGGCGTGCCGCACGGGCGCAGGCGCCGTGGATGCCTGTCTGCTGTCGACGATGCGCGCCAGCGACGCTTCGCCCGAGGCGCTCGCGGCCAGCACGCGGCTGGTCGCGCTCGGCAATCCCGGCTATGTCAGTGACTGGCGCGAGCTCGAGGGCGTCGGTGTCGCCGAGATCACCTATCCCTTCCGCGCCAATACCAACCAGGGACTGTGGCTGGTCGACGCCGACGGTCGCGCGGTGGATGTCGACCACAACGTACTGCCCGCCGGCGCGGTGCGGCTGCGCGGCGAACTCAAGCCGTTTCTGGATGCGCATCCCGACGCAATGCCCTTCGCGCCGGCGCAGGCGGTCGGTAGCGAACCGCTGCCCGGCGGCGGCGTGCGCCTGCGCTTCGACGTGCCGATGCGCACCTGCCATGCCTGCCCGGATGTCGGCAAGCTCGAACTGGGCTACGACTTCGACGCCGACCGTCGCTACGAGGGCCGCAGCGTCATTGCGCTGCGTGCGCCCGGCTGAGCCCGCGGCGCGGGTCGGGGCGGGGTGACGGGCCGCCCACGCATGCGTGGCGGCGCACAGCACGGCGCAGGGGTGCCTGTCAGGGAACCGTCATGCGTTCAGCAGACAGGCACTGCCGAACGTCGACCCGCGCTCAGGGCTTCGGCCCCTGCCCCTCGTTGTCTTCCCACTTGAGGATCTTCCGCGTCACCACGCGATAGACCGGCTTGCCGGTGCGGAACCAGACATCGCGCAGCCATGAGGTGCGTTTGAGCACGCGCCTCTCGACCGGGGTGAGCGACGCGCGGCAGTACATGCGCTTGTGCTTGAGCAGGTGGCGCAGGTCCTCGCGCGCCAGCAGCCGCATCCAGCGCGAGCGTGGATGCCCGCGCACCGCGAGCTGGAAATCGATGATCGCCGGGCGACCGTCCTCAAGCACCAGCCAGTTGGCTTCCTTGGCGAGATCGTTGTGGGCCAGGCCGCGGCGATGCAGGCCCTGCAGCAGCCGGCGCGCGCGGCGGAAATAGATGAGATCGCCGTGCGGCGGACGCTGGTACATCGCGTCGCCGGGCATGAAGCTGCGGTCGAGTTGGCGGCCGTTCCAGCCCAGCAGCTGCGGCACGTCCTGCATGCCGGCCACTGCCGCCAGGCCACGGGCCTCGCGCCTGGCCAGCCACCACGCCGGCAACCGCAGCCACAGCGGCACATGGCGCAGGTCGCGCCGCACGAACAGGCCGCCATCGGCCCCGCGCATCAGCGAGATGCGGCCGAAGCTGTCGGATTTGAGCGCCTGCGCTTCGGTGGGCGCGGCGGGATCGGGAGCGGTCGGCATCGGCGCATTGTACGAGCGCGGGTCATCCGCCGGACCGGGACCGGTCATCGCCCGCTGTCATACTTCGGCGATGCTCACGGACTTCTTCAACAGTCTCGTCACCTGGGTCGGCAACCACCCGCTCGCCGCCGGCCTGGTGATCTTCCTGATCGCGTTCTGCGACTCGGTCATCGTGCTCGGCGTGATCGTGCCGGCGCTGCCGCTGCTGTTCCCGATCGGCGTGCTGATCGGGCTGGGCGAGATCTCCGGACCCTACGCGGTCGCCTGCGCCGCGCTCGGTGCACTGGCCGGCGACGGGGTCAGCTACTGGGTGGGTCGCCGCTGGGGCCATGGCGTGCGTGCGGTGTGGCCGTTCCACAAGTATCCGCAACTGCTCGACCGCGGCGAGACGCTGTTTCGGCGCAATGCGGTCAAGAGCATCGTGGTCGCCCGCTACGTCGGCGCGATCCGCCCCTTCGTGCCGGCGATCGCCGGCATGGCGCAGATGCCGTTGCGGCGCTATCTGCCGGTCAGCATCGCCGCCTGCGTGTCCTGGGCCGCGCTGTTCCTGGCGCCGGGCTGGCTGTTCGGCGCGTCGTATGACGCGGTGGCCGCCGTGGCCGACCGGCTGGCGCTGGTGCTGGGCGCATTGCTCGCGGTGCTGGCGCTGGCCTGGGCGATCATCATCTACACCTATCGCTGGTTCGACGCGCATGCCAATTCGCTGCTGGCGCGGCTGCTGGCGTGGTCGCGGGCACATCCGACGCTTGGTCGCTACGCGATCGCGCTGGTGGATCCCAAGCGCCCGGAATCGGCGTCGCTGGCGATCCTCGCCGTGTGCCTGCTGGCGATCGGCTGGGCCTGCTTCGCCCTGCTGGCGACGGTGATCATGCGCGGGGAGCCGCTGCTGATCGACCAGACCGTGTTCCAGTTCATGTACGAACTGCGCAACCCGCTGGCCGACCGCCTGATGGCCGGGCTGGCCTCGATCGGCGATGTGCACGTGCTCGGCCCCGCGGTCGCGCTGACGCTCGCGTGGCTGATCTGGCGCCGCCGCTGGCTGGGCGCCGCGCACTGGCTGGCCGCGCTGGCGTTCGGCATGGCGCTGACCGCGCTGCTGGGCGCGGTGATCGACATGCCCAAGCCCCCCACCGTGCACGGCGGCTTCGGCTTTCCTGCCGTCGAGATCACGATGTGCACGATCGTGTTCGGCTTCTTCGCGGTGCTGATCGCACGCGAACTGCCCGGTCGCACCCGTGTGTGGCCGTATCTGGTCTCGGGCGTGGTCGTGGCGGTGCTCGGTTTCGCGCGGCTGTATCTCGGCGCGCACTGGCTCAGCGACATCGTCGGCGGGATGCTGCTCGGGGTGGTCTGGCTGCTGGTACTGGGCATCGCCTACCGGCGCCACGTCGAGCGTTCGTTCTGGATGCGGCCGGTCGCGGCGATCTTCTACCTCACCTTCGCCGCCGCCGCGTTGTGGCACGCGCCACGCGCGGTGGATCCGCTGCTCGCGAAGTTCACCCCGAAGCCCTCGGCCGTCACCCTGCCGGCGCAGGCCTGGTGGGCCACGGAGTGGACGCAGCTGCCGGGTCAGTTGCGCGAGCGCGATCCCGCCCATCGTTGGCCGCTGGACCTGCAGATCGCCGGTCCACTGGCGCCCCTGCAGGCCGAGCTCGAAGCGCGGGGCTGGCGCGTCCAGCCACAGGCCGGCTGGATGCGCGTGATCAATCTGCTCGACGACAGCGTGCCGCAGACCGAGCAGCCGGTGCTGCCGGCGACGCTGGACACGCTGGCGGAAACGCTGCTGATGCGCCGCGACAGCGACGCGGACCGGGTCGAGGTGTTGCGCCTGTGGCGTGCGCCGGCAGTTCTCGATGACGGCACCGAGCTGTGGGTCGGCACCAGCCAGTCGATGCTCTACACCCGTCCCTTCAGTGCGTTCGGCCTCTGGCAGCCGCAGGCCGACGCGCACGGCGTGCACCGCGGTCTGCGCGATGTGCTCGACACATTCCCGTCTCGCGAAGACGTGCATCCGCAGTCCGGCGTACCGACGCTGCGGGTGCGCACAGGCGCGGGCTCACTCGTCGTCGACGACGTCGACCAGCCGTAACAGGGTGTCCAGACGCTCATCGGGGTCGTCGAGCTGCAGTAGCTGCTGGCGGTGCGACTGCTCGAGCGGCAGCAGCTCGGCAAGCCGCCAGCCCACCCAGGCCGCATCGTCGAAGTGCGGCTCGGGAAACGCCTGGTCGGCGCCGTCGATGTGCTCAAGGATCTTGCGTAGCACCACGCCGAGCAGCGCGTGCTCGGGCTGCAGGTCGATCCCGGGGTCGGCGGCGCACCAGTCGACATCGGCGATGATCAGGCCACTGTCGCGCACCCGTGTGCGGCGCACGTGGAACCGCCGCGCGCCGCGCACGCGCAACGTCAGGATGCCATCGGCGCCGGTGTCGAAATCCTCGATCCGGGCCTCGGTGCCGATGCCGGCCGGGGTCGCCGGCGCGCCGGCTTGGTCACCGTCGAGGATCAGGCAGATGCCGAACCCGCTGCCGCGTCGTCCGCATTCGCGGACGAGATCGAGATAGCGCGGCTCGAACACGCGCAGGCCCAGCGCGGCCCCGGGGACCAGCACGGTGCGCAACGGAAACAGCGGCAATGAGGTGTCGTCTGGCATGCGCCCAGTGTACGCAGGGCGCTGCGAAAGCTCAGTCGCGCAGGTGTTGCGCGAAGCGACGCGGGGCGCCGTCGAAGCCGCCGTTGGACATGAAGACCACATGGTCGCCGGACTGCACGCGCGCGGCGAGCTCGGCCAGCAGCGCGTCGACATCGGCGACCGCATGCGCTTCGCCGCGCACGGCGGCCACGACCGCGCCGGCATCCCAGGCCAGTTCCGGGCGATGCAGGAACACCACCGCATCGGCCAGATCGAGCGACGGCGCCAGCGCATCCGCGTGGGCGCCCAGGCGCATCGAATTGCTGCGCGGCTCCATCGCCACGACGATGCGCGCATCGCCGACTTTCGCTCGCAGCCCGGCGAGCGTGGTCGCGATTGCGGTCGGGTGATGGGCGAAGTCGTCGTAGACGGTGATGTCGCGCGCGGAGCCCAGCACTTCCATCCGCCGTTTGACGCTACGGAACGCCGCGAGTGCAGGCAGCAGCGACGTGATGTCGACGCCCACCGCCGCGCAGGCGGCGAGCGCGGCAAGTGCGTTGAGCACGTTGTGGTCGCCGAGCAGGGGCCATTCGACCGTGCCGATCGACGCGCCATCACGCAGGACTTCGAACACGCTGCCGTCGTCGCTGCGCTTGACCGCGCACCAGTCGAACGCCGGGTCGAAACCGAACCGTTCGACCGGCGTCCAGCAGCCCATCGCCAGCACTTCGTCAAGACGCGCGTCGTGACCGTTGACGATCAACCGTCCGCGCGCCGGCACCGTGCGCACCAGATGGTGGAACTGGCGCTGGATCGCGGCGACGTCCGGGAAGATATCCGCGTGGTCGAACTCGAGGTTGTTGAGGATCGCGACCGTCGGGCGGTAGTGGACGAACTTGCTGCGCTTGTCGAAGAAGGCGGTGTCGTATTCGTCCGCTTCCACTACAAACAATGGCCGGTCCGCAAGGACTGGCGCGTTCGATTCTTCTCCCTTTGGGGTGAGGACGTGGTGCTCGCGAACCACCGGTTCGCTCACGGCCGAACGCCCGGCGTGCTGCGCCGGGCCGGGGCGCGACGCGAGTTGGCGCGAAGCGCCGGATGAGGGCGACGCCGAGGATCCGCCCAATCTCGCCGACACGCCGAAATCCTCGGCGACGCCCCCGATCAGGAAGCCCGGCGCGCGGCCGGCGGCTTCGAGCAGATAGGACAGGATGGTCGTGGTCGTGGTCTTGCCATGGGTGCCGGCCACCGCCAGCACTTCTCGCCCGGGCAGCACGTTGTCGCGCAGCCACTCCGCGCCGGACGTATAGGCCCGCCCGGCATCAAGCACCGCTTCCACCGCGGGATTGCCGCGCGAGAGCGCGTTGCCGACGACGACCTGGTCGACGTCGTCGCCGATGTGCGCCGGGTCGTAGCCCTGGTGCAGGGTGATGCCCAGCGTTTCGAGCTGGGTCGACATCGGCGGATACACGGCCTGGTCGCTACCTTCGATCGCGTGGCCGAGTTCGCGCGCGAGCGCGGCGACGCCGCCCATGAAGGTGCCGGCGATACCCAAGATATGAAGTTTCACGAAGCCGATTCCTGGACGATCAGAAGACAAGCGGCGAAGTCATGCATGCCCGGCGCCGTCTCCCCCTCTGGAAGAGGGATGGGGTGAGGGACGCGGTCGGCATGCTCGCAGGGCCCGCCCGGACCATGCCGCCGCTGCGCGACGCTCAGGCCGCCGCCTGCTCCCGACCGATCGCCTTGACGATGCGGTCGAACACGTCGTCGAGCGAGCCGACGCCGTCGACGACGGTCAGCTGGTCATGATCGCGATAGAACGCGATCACCGGCGCGGTCTGCTGGTCGTAGACGTTGAGACGGTGACGCACGGATTCGGGGCTGTCGTCGGCGCGGCCCTCGGCCTGGGCGCGGCCGGCGAGGCGGGCGATGATCTGCTCGTTGTCCACTTCCAGCTGCACGGCGGCGTCGAACGGCGTGCCCAGCTTGACCAGCAGCGCGTCGAGCGCGGCCGCCTGGGCGAGATTGCGCGGATAGCCGTCGAGGATGAAACCCGAGGCCGTGTCGTCGCGCGAGAACCGGTCTTCCAGCATGCCGAGCAGGATCTCGTCGGACACCAGATCGCCGCGCGCCATGATCGCCTTGGCTTCAAGGCCGAGCGGCGTGCCGGCCGCCACTTCGGCGCGCAGCAGATCACCGGTGGAGATGTGCGGCACCCGCAGATGGTCCTTCAACCGCGCCGCCTGCGTGCCCTTGCCCGAACCGGGCGCACCGAGAAGAACCAAACGCATCGAACGCTCCTGCAACTGTGGGGAATCGCGCCACCGCCCCGACGTACACTCGGATGACACGGCGGCAGACGGCCGCGCCAGCTTACCGTATCCCGCCACGACCCATTGAAAGGACACGCACAATGACGTCCGGAACCCTGCTCTACGCCCAGTCCGGCGGTGTCACCGCCGTCATCAACGCCACCGCGTCCGCGGTGCTGCAGGAGGCGCGCAGCCGGCGCGTCAAAGTGCTCGCGGCACGCAACGGCATTCTCGGCGCGCTGCGCGAGGATCTGGTCGATGCCTCGAAGATTCCGCTGGCCACGGTGCGCGCGCTCGCGCATACGCCGGGCGGCGCGTTCGGCTCGTGCCGTTACAAGCTCAAGTCGATCGAGGCCGACCGCGCCAAGTACGAACGCCTGATCGAGGTGCTGCGCGCGCACGACGTGCGTTGGTTCCTCTACAACGGCGGCAATGATTCGGCCGACACCGCGCTCAAGGTTTCGCAGCTCGCCGCGCAGTTCGACTATCCGCTGACCTGCATCGGCGTACCGAAGACGATCGACAACGATCTCGCGGTCACCGACTGCTGCCCGGGTTTCGGTTCGGCGGCGAAATACACCGCGGTCTCGGTGCGCGAAGCCGCGCTCGACGTCGCCGCGATGGCCGATACCTCGACCAAGGTGTTCGTCTACGAGGCCATGGGCCGGCATGCCGGCTGGCTGGCCGCGGCGGCAGGCCTGGCCGGGCAGGGTCCCGATGACGCGCCGCAGATCATCCTGTTCCCCGAACGCGATTACGACGAGGCCGCGTTCCTCGCCCAGGTGCAACGCGTCGTCGAGCGCGTGGGCTGGTGCGTGGTCGTCGCCAGCGAAGGCATCCGCGACAAGGACGGACGCTTCGTCGCCGATGCCGGCGGCGGGCAGGACGCGTTCGGCCATACCCAGCTCGGTGGCGTGGCCTCGCATCTGGCCGGCCGGGTCAAGGACACGCTGGGCTACAAGGTGCACTGGACGCTGCCCGACTACCTGCAGCGCTCGGCACGGCACGTCGCGTCGAAGACCGATGTCGACCAGGCGATGGCGGTCGGTCGCGCCGCGGTGCAGTTCGCCCTCGCCGGCCGCAACGCGACGATGCCGTCGATCAAGCGCACGTCGGATGCGCCTTATCGCTGGACCATCGAGGCCGCGCCGCTGGAGAAGGTGGCCAACCACGAGAAGATCATGCCGGCCGGCTTCATCCGCCGCGACGGCTTCGGCATCACCGCGGCGGCGCGGCGTTATCTCGAGCCGCTGATCCGCGGCGAGGCGCCGCCGCCGTATGGTCGCGACGGGCTGCCGAAGTACGTGACGGTGGATGCGCCTGCCGTGCCCAGGTGCCTGCCGGACTGGACCGGCTGAGGCCTTTCGGCGCGGCGTTCAGCCCGGCACATTGAAACCGGCCGCGCGCGCCCGATACAGACCAGTCCCCGCACGCCGCCGGCCCCGATGCCCGAACTGCCCGAAGTCGAAACCACCCGCGCCGGCCTGACGCCGCATGTGCTCGGCCGCACGATTCGCAGCGTCGTGCTGCGGCGGCCGGACCTGCGCTGGCCGATCGCCGGCGAAGTCTCGAGCGTGTTGCCCGGGCAGCGCGTCGAAGCGATCCGTCGACGCGCGAAGTACCTGCTGCTCGACACCGATGCCGGCAGCGCGCTGCTGCACCTGGGCATGTCCGGGAGTCTGCGCGTGCTCGATCCCGACGTGCCGGTGCGTGCGCACGACCATGTCGATATGACACTCGATTCCGGCCAGGTACTGCGCTTCAACGATCCACGCCGTTTCGGCTGTCTGCTGTGGCAGCCGCGCGGCGAAACCCATGCCCTGCTGCGCGATCTCGGTCCGGAACCGCTCGACGATGTCTTCGATGGCGACCATCTGTTTTTCGCCAGTCGCGGCCGCCGGGCGCCGGTGAAGACCTTCCTGATGGACCAGCGCATCGTCGTCGGCGTGGGCAACATCTACGCGGCCGAGGCGCTGTTCGCCGCGGGCATCTCGCCAGTGCGCGACGCCGGGCGCATTTCGCGCGAACGCTATGCGCGCCTCGCGGCCGAGGTGAAGCGGATTCTGGCCTATGCGATCAACCGCGGCGGCACCACCCTGCGCGATTTCATCAGTCCAGACGGCGCGCCCGGCTATTTCGAGCAAGAACTCTCCGCCTACGGGCGCGGCGGCCTGCCCTGCCCGGCCTGCGGCACCCCGCTGCGGCAGGCCCTGGTGGGCCAGCGTGCGACCGTCTGGTGTCCGCGCTGCCAGCGCTGAGGACCGACCGCTGCCGCGCTGGAGAAGCGCTATAGTCGCGACGCGGGACGAGGGCCGGTCATGCGCGAGAGTCAGACTGCCGAGATCACCCAGTGGCTGGATGCCGCGCGCGGCGGCGATCGCGACGCGCTCGATCGCGTGCTCGCCACGCTCTACCAGGAACTGCACCAGATGGCCCGGCGCCAGCTCGCCGGCCAGCATGGGCACACGCTCGATGCCACCGCGCTGGTGCACGAGGCCTACCTCAAACTGATCGGCCGTCACGAAGCGCGCTTCGATGACCGCGCGCATTTCTTCGCCTATGCCGCCTCTGCGATGCGCAGCGTCGTCGTCGACTACGCGCGGCAGCGCCTGGCGCAGAAGCGTGGCGGTGATCTGCATCGGGTGACCGAACTGCCGGAGAACCTCGAAAGCGGCCTGCGGCTGGACGAGGACACGCTGGCGCTGGACATCGCGCTGACCCGATTGGCCGCGGTCGATGTGCGCCTCGCCCACGTGGTGGAGCTGCGTTATTTCGCCGGCCTGTCGGAACTGGAGATCGCCGCGCTGCTGGAGCGGTCGGAGCGCAGCATCCGGCGCGACTGGCAAAAGGCGCGGATGTATCTGCTGGCGTCGTTGCGGGAAGACTGAGCGCTGCGCATGGACAGCACGCGCTGGCAGCGGCTGTCCCCGGCCCTTGATGCGTTGCTCGAACTCGACGCCGATGGGCGCGCCGCGTCGCTTGCCACGTTGCGCCAGGGCGACCCCGATTTCGCCGCCGAACTCGAAGCCCTGCTGGCGCTGGAGGCCGATCGCGAGGATTTCCTCGCCGAGCCGATCGTCGCCGCGCTGTCGGGCATGTTGCCCGGCCGCCATGTCGGCCCCTACGAACTCGAACGCCTGCTCGGCGAAGGCGGCATGGGCCAGGTGTGGCTCGCGCGACGCGCCGACGGCCTGTACGAGCGCCGGGTCGCGCTGAAACTGCTGCGGCCGGGGCTGGCTGATCCCGACCTGCGCCTGCGCTTCACCCGCGAGCGGCAGATCCTCGCGCGCCTGGAACATCCGCACATCGCGCGCCTGCTCGATGCCGGCATCAGCATCGATCAACAGCCCTATCTCGCGCTGGACTACATCGACGGCGAGCCGGTCACCGACTGGTGCAGGCGGCATCAGCCCGGGGTCGCCGACCGCATCCGGCTGTTCCTGCAGGTGTGCGACGCGGTGAGCCACGCGCACACCAACCTGATCGTGCACCGCGACCTCAAGCCGTCGAACATCCTGGTCACCGCACTCGACGACGTGCGGCTGCTCGATTTCGGCATCGCTAAGCTGCTCGACACCGCCGGCCAGGCATCGGAGGCCACGCGCACCGGCCTGCGCGCATTCACCCTGCACTACGCCGCGCCCGAGCAGATCCGCGGAGAGCCGGTCACGACGATGACCGACGTGTACTCGCTCGGTGTGGTGCTCTACGAACTGCTCGCCGGACGCAAGCCCTACCAGCCCGCGCGCGCCAGCGATGCGCAGTGGGAACAGGCGATTCTCGACGCCGATCCGCCCCGGCCTTCGCAGGCGCTGCTGCGCGGCACGGAGGACGGCGTGGAGCCGGTGCAGCGCAGGCGCATGGCCCGTGCGATCGCCGGGGACCTCGACACCATCGTGCTGCGCGCACTTGCGAAGGCACCTGCCGATCGCTACGCATCAGTCGAAGCATTCGCGCTCGACCTGCGCCGCTGGCGCGAGGGCAGGCCGATCCTCGCACGGCCGCAACGCCTGTCGTATCGCGTGGGCAGATACCTGCGCCGGCATCGCTGGGCGGTCTCGAGTGCGACGCTGGTGGCCTTGACCCTGGTCGCATCGATGGTCGCGGTGACCTGGCAGGCGAACCAGGCGATCGAGGAATCGGCACGCGCGCAGGCGATGCAGGATTTCGTCGTCGGCCTGTTCGAGCAGGCCGGCGCCTCGGCCGGTGGTGCACCGCTCGACATTCGCCAACTGCTGGAGGCCGGGGTGCAGCGGGGTGATGCGGAACTGGCGCACCAGCCCGTCGCCCGCGCCGAACTCTATGGCGTGATCGCGCGACTGCGGCTCGGGCTGGGCGATTACGAGCAGGCGCTGGCGCTGCTCGAGCGCCAGTCGATGCTGGTGCGCGGCATGCCCGATCCGCCCCCGAGCCTGCGCCTGCAATCGGCCAGCGATCACGGGCGCACCTTGCGGTTGCTGGGTCGGCCACGTGATGCGATTGCCTGGATGCAGCCGCAGCAGTCGCTGGCACTTCAGCGCGAACAGGTGCTGCCGCGCCAGGCCGCCGAACTCTATACGCAGCTGGGGCGCGGCCGACGCGACATCGGCGAGCCGGACACCGCGCGCCTGCTGTTCCGCCGCGCACTGGCCTTGCGGCGCGACAGCCCGGTCCCGGACGAAGCCGGCACGATCGAAAGCCTCGCGGATCTGGCCTCGCTGCACAGTGCCGCCGGCGAAATCACGGCGGCGCTCGCAGCCACCGACGACACCCTCGCACGGCTGCGACAGCGTCTCGACGCGCGGCATCCACTGGCGGTCGAATTGCTGCGCACCCGCTGCGCGCTGCTGCGCGCGGACGGCCGGACGCGTCCGGCCGAGGCGAGCTGCCGCGAGGCGCTGGCGCTCGCGCTTGACCTGCATGGCGCGCGGCATCCGGCGACGCTCGATGCACGCCGGCAGCTCGCCGCCCTGCACGTCGACCAGGGGCGGTTCGCCGAAGCCGATGCGGAATTCCGTGATGCGCTGGTCTGGACCGTCGCGCGGCTGGGCGCACGCCACGCCGATGTCGCCCGCATCCACAACAGCCTCGGCATCGTGGCCTGGGAGCGCGGCGACGAAGCGGCCGCACTCGAATCGCTGGCACGTACGGTCGACATCTGGCGCCAGACCAGTCCCAACGCCTTGCTCGCCGACGGCCTGTTCAACCACGCCATGGTGCTACATGCGGCGGGTCGCGATGCCGAGGCGCATCCGCTGCTGCTCGAATCGCTCGCGCTGCGCCAGGCACGCTTCGGTGCACGCCACGGACTGGTCGGCGACACGCTGCGGATGCTCGGGGAAGTGGACGCCGCGCTGGCGCCCGGCACCGGCAGCCCGCGTCTCGATGCGGCAGCAGCGATCACCACAGCCGCCTACGGCCCGCAGCACCCCAATACGCTGCGCGCCGTGCTGTCGCGCGCGCGCGTCGCGGCGGAGGCCGGCAACCGTGACGCGCTCGCCGGGCTGGACCGTCTGGCGCACACCCCGCCGGACGACAATGAACTGCGCAAGATCGCGTGGATTGCCCGCGCGCATGCCGCGGCCCTGCGCTGCGGCACGGCAGGCGCCACGAACGCCCGCAACGATCTGGCCGTGCTGGCCGCCCAGGTGCGCGCCGCGCAACCGGAAGGCGGGGTGATCAGTCGGGAGATCGATGCGGCGAGGCAGCGCTGCGGCGCGCTGCTGGCGCGTCGCTGATGCGGTCGGGTCAGACCAGCGGCAGCGGCGGCTGCACCGGCTCGATCCGCCCCTCGCCCCGCACGATGCGCTTGAACTCCGCACGGCTCACCGACACATAACGCTCGTTGCCGCCGATCTCGACCTGTGGCCCGTCCTGCACCGCGTAGCCCTGCTCGTCGACGCGCACGGTCATCGTGGCCTTCTTGCCGGTGTGGCAGATGGTCTTGATCTCCGACAGTTCGTCGGCCCACGCCAACAGGTGCTGGCTGCCTTCGAACAATTCGCCGCGGAAATCGGTGCGCAGGCCATAGCACAGCACCGGGATCCGCAGTGCATCGACGACTTCCGACAGCTGCCAGACCTGGGTTTGCGACAGGAACTGCGCCTCGTCGACCAGCACACAGTGCAGGCTGCCATCGCCGTCGACCAGCGCGCGGATGCGGCCGAGCAGATCGTCGGTGCGCTCGAACGCGATCGCATCGGCCGACAGCCCGATCCGCGACGCGACGCGCCCTACGCCCGAACGATGGTCGAGCCGCGGCGTCAGCAAGGCGACCCGCATCCCGCGCTCGCGATAGTTGTGCGCGCTCTGCAGCAGCGTCGTGGTCTTTCCGGCGTTCATCGCCGAGTAGTAGAAGTACAGCTTGGCCATGCGGCCATTCTACCGGCGGGCTTCAGGCCCGGCGGAAGCCCGACCGCTACAATGCGCGTCGCTGACTCGCGTGGTCCCGATGCACGGTCTCAACCCCCAACAAGCCCAGGCGCTCGGTCATGTCGAGGGTCCGTTGCTGGTGCTCGCCGGCGCGGGCAGCGGCAAGACGCGCGTGATCGTGGAGAAGATCGCGCATCTGATCCAGTCGGGCCGCTATCCGGCCAAACGCATCGCGGCGATCACGTTCACCAACAAGTCGGCCAAGGAGATGCGCGAGCGTATCGCCAAGCGGATCCGTGGTGATGCGGCGGACGGGCTGACGATCTGCACCTTCCATGCGCTCGGCCTGAAGATGCTGCAGATCGACCACGCCAAGCTCGGCCTGCGGCGCGGTTTCTCGATCTTCGACGCGGACGACAGCGCGTCGCAGATCAAGGATCTGCTGCCGGGCGTCAAGCCGGACATGATCCAGCTGCTGCAGGGCCTGGTGTCGAAGGCGAAGAATGCCGGCCTGTCGCCGGAGCAGGCGCACAACGTGGCGATCAGCGCGCGCGAGTTCGAGGCGGCGGCGCTGTATGCGCGCTACCAGGAACGGTTGACCGCGTTCAACGCGGTGGATTTCGACGACCTGATCCGCCTGCCGGTGCAGTTGCTCGAATCCGACGACGACGCGCGCGACGCGTGGCGCGAGCGCATCGGCTATCTGCTGGTCGACGAGTGCCAGGACACCAACGACGCGCAGTACCGCCTGCTCAAGGCGATCGCCGGGCCGAAGGGCAACTTCACCTGCGTGGGCGACGACGACCAGAGCATCTATGCCTGGCGCGGCGCGAATCCAGAGAACCTGACCGCGCTGGGCGAGGACTATCCGACCCTGCGCATCGTCAAGCTCGAACAGAACTACCGCTGCAGCAACCGCGTGCTGCGCGCGGCGAACGCGCTGATCGCCAACAATCCGCACGAACATCCCAAGACGCTGTGGAGTGCGCAGGCCGACGGCGAGCGCATCCGCATCTGGGAATGCCGGGACAGTGCGCACGAAGCCGAGAAGGTGGCCGGCGAAATCCAGTTCCTGCAGTCCTCGCGCCAGGTGGAATGGAGCGAGTTCTGCATCCTGTTCCGCAGCAACCATCTCTCGCGCCCGCTGGAAAAAGCACTGCAGCTGCTGCGCGTGCCGTATCACCTGAGCGGCGGCACCGCGTTTCTCGATCGCGGCGAGGTCAAGGACGCGATGTCCTGGCTGCGCATGCTGGCCAATCCCGACGACGATTCCGCCTTCCTGCGCGCGGTGCAGTCGCCGGCGCGCGGCGTCGGTCAGACCTCACTGGCGCGACTGTCGGAACTGGCGCGCGCGGCCGACGTGCCGATGTCGCGTGCGATCGAGTCGATGAGCCTGCTCAAACAGTTGCCGCCGCGCGCGGCGAATGCGCTCAGCGAGTTCGGCGACATCCTGCGCGGGCTGCGCGAGGACGCGCGCCGACTCCCGGCCGGCGAACTGGTGCGCGAACTCAACGAGCGCTCCGGGCTGATTGCGATGCTCAAGGCGCAATGCAAGAGCGACGACCTGTTCCGGATCCGCTCCGGCAACCTCAACGAACTGGCCGACTGGTTCGAAGGCGCACGCGGCGCAGGCCCCGGCGAACTGGCCTCGCAGCTCGCGCTGCTGAGCCATGCCGACAAGGGCGACCCCGGCAACCAGGTGCGGCTGATGAGCATGCACGCGGCCAAGGGACTGGAGTTCCGCTACGTCTTCATCATCGGCATGGACGACAAGACACTGCCGCACGAGTCGAGCATCGACGAGGGCCGCATCGACGAAGAGCGGCGCCTGCTCTACGTGGGCATCACCCGTGCGAAGGAGCAGCTGTGGCTGAGCCATCCGCGCGAAACCCAGCGCTGGGGCCAGAAGCTGCGGCTCACGCCGAGCCGGTTCTTCGAGGAGCTCCCCGCCGCCGAGGTCCAGCGCGACGGTGCCGATCCCGTCGCCGACGCTGCCCGCAAACGCGAGCGCGCCGACCACGGATTCGCTGCGATCCGTGCGCTGCTCGACAGCTGACCTGTAGGAGCGGCCTTGGCCGCGAAGCGCTTTCCCGGTGAAGCCTTCGCGGCCAAGGCCGCCCCCACAGGAGTCCAGCGGTCAGACCGGCAAGCGTGCCGTCAGCGCGTCCAAGGCGTCGCGCAACGCGGCGACCTCGGCTTCGAGTGCGTCGACACGGGCCGCCAGACCCGCATCGCCTGCAGATTCGCGCGCGGGACCGGATGCGGCGATGGCGGCCACATCGACCGGACCGCACAGCAGATGCGCATAGCGGTCCTCGCGCCGCCCGGCCGACGGCGGAATTCGCACGACCAGGCCTTTGCCGGCCAGACGCTCGAGATGATGGCGCGCGTCGTCGGCATCGGCGAAGGGATGCATGCGCTCGCTGCGCGTCACCAGCTCGGCGAGGGTCTGCGCGCCGCGCAGCATCAGCAGCGCCAGCAGCACGACCTGCGGCTGCGGGACATCCAGTGCGGTGCCCAGCACGTGCTCGTGCCGCTCGGCGCGCGAGGAGAACGACTGCCGTGCGAACCGGTGGCTTTCCAGTTGCCGCAGCGCGTGCTGCACATCACCGAACGAAGCCGACATTACCGGCTCGCGCGCGGTCTTCTGGTTCGCCGCCGACTGCGCGGCGTTGACGGTCAGCGGATACACGTCCGGCGTGGTCGCCTGCTTTTCCACCAGACAGCCGAGCACGCGCGCCTCGATCGGGGTGAGTCTGGGCCAGCGGTCCTGGTCCTGCGCCTGTGCGTCCATTGAAGTTCCAGCCTCGAAGGGGGCGACAGGATGCGCCCCGCATGCCGGCCTGTCATGTTCGCAACGACTGCGGCCGTTAAACTCGCGTGTTCACACGATGACGACGGACCCGCCCATGCGCATGACCGCACCCGCCCTCACCCTGCTTGCCGGCGCATTGCTGCTGGCCGCCTGCAAGCCGACGACGCCTGCCGCTGCGCCTGCGGACCCCGCTGACCCAGCCGCGCCCACCACCTCCGCGCCGCAGGCGCCGGCCGCGACCGACCCCAGCGACAACCTCAACGCGGTGCTGTGGATCCAGCGCTCCGAGGAATACCGCGCAAACAGCCTTTCGATCTTCCGCGCCGCCGCCGACCACCTCGACGACGCGCTGGCCGAGAAGCACTGGGATGCCCTGGTGCCGGAAGAGCGCGAGTTGATCGGCGATGCGACCGCGCTGCCGCCGGCCGTGATCATGGACATCGACGAAACCGTGCTCGACAACTCGCCCTACCAGGCGCGCCTGATCCAGAACGGTCTGGAGTACGACGAAGTCACCTGGGCGCAATGGGTCGCCGAGAAGAAAGCCAAGCCGGTGCCGGGCGTGCTGGAGTTCGCGAAGGCGGCCGAGGCCAAGGGCGTGACCATCCTCTATCTCTCCAACCGCGCCCAGCACCTGCAGGAGGCAACGCTGGCGAACCTGCGCGCCGAAGGATTGCCGGTGAAGGACGAAAGCGTGTTCCTCGGCCTGGGCACCTTCGTCGAGGACTGCGAACAGAACGGCACCGAGAAGACCTGCCGCCGTCGCCTCGCCGGTCGCGACTACCGGGTACTGATGCAGTTCGGCGACCAGCTGGGTGACTTCGTCGACATCGTCGCCAACACCACCGAGGCCCGCGGCGAGCTGCTCGACACCTATGGCGACTGGTTCGGCGAACGCTGGTGGATGCTGGCCAATCCCAGCTACGGCGGCTGGGAACCGGCCCAGTTCAACAACGCCTGGGACCAGCCTGCAGGCGCCCGCCGCGAGTTGAAGCGCAACGCGCTGGATCTTGCGAACTAATGGAATCAATAACTTGAATCATAGTATTTCAAGTATTGTACTAGGTTCTCGGACGCGGTAGCCTGCGTCCGCCACACCATGTCCTCCGGCCCTGCCGGCTTGAAGGGAGACGAGAGTCTCCCTTTTTTTATGTTGCGACTCCCGTCGCAGAACAAGGCGATCTAGGGTCGACCCCAGGGTGTGGACGCGCTACGCGCCGCCTAACCTCGAAGCAAGCCACCAGCGAAGTGGCCCCCTGCGCGTTCCTTCCCGCCTGCCATCCAGCCCCCGGAGGCAATGGTGTCCCTACCCGGCCCGCCCGGCCCCCTCGGCCCGCCGAAGCTGCCGCCCCTGCCTGGCATGAGCCGCGGCGGTGCCAGTTCCGCGGGTGCGCCTCTGGCGCAGCATTTCGGCGGCTTCATGCAATCGCTGCCGGGGCGTCTGCTTCCGAGCATCTTTCCCGGAACCCAGGCCGGCGGCCAACCGGGCGCGACCGCGACACCGCAGTCGACTGTGGGCTCGCCCATGCCTTCGGCACCGCCAGGACTGCCCACGTTCAATCTCCCCGCTGGCGCGCCGATTCCGCCCCCGCCGCCGCCCTTCAGCGCCCCGGCCGGCCACGTCCCCGGGACGAACCCCGCCCACACTGCGCCGCAGATCGGCGGCGGGCTGATAAACGCCGCCGCGACCCCGCTTCGCAACATCCTCGCGCCGCCTTCCACGGCGCCGGGCGCCGCCGCACCGGGGACGGCATTCGGCCCGGGCACCATGGCCGGCCCCGCACAGGGCCTCGGCAACCTGCCCGGCAACGCCGGGAATGTCGCCAACGCCGCCGTCAACGTGGCGCGCACGGTTGCCAATGCGCTGCCCGGCGTACAGAACCCGATCCCGACCCAGATGGCGCCCACCCAGCAGCCGACTGTCCTGGCGCAATCCGCGTCCGCGCCGGCGGCCTTGCAGGCGCCGGCGGTCCCGGCCCAAGTATCCGCGACCTCGCCGCAGAGCGCGGCACAGGCGCCCCAGCCCGCGGTGCCCCCGACCCAGCCGCAAACGCCGGGTATGCTCGCGCAGCAGGCGACATCGCCGCCGCCCCAACAGGCGCAGCCTGCGCGAACGGACGCCATGTTCGCGCCTGCAGGCAATCCCGCTGCAGATCGTGCGGCGGTGCCCCAGCAGGCGCAGCCACCCTTGCAGGCCAATACGCCGAACGCACCACCGGGCGCTGCCCTGCTCGCAGCCGCTCCGCTGGCCACGACCGTGGCGCAGGCGCCTGTTGTGCAACAGCTTGCAGGCAACCCCCAGGCGCAGGCCTCCGGCAACCCCATCGCGGGCACGGCATCGCTCGATGCGGGCGGCCCCGTGCGCGCCGAACTCACCGGCACCGGCACCTACACCCTGGATGGTCCCGGCCTGCGCCGACGCGGGCGCATGAAAGTCGGCGCGCAGGACATGGGGCAGTGGATCCTCGCCGCTGCCCAGGGACGCCTGCATCTGGTGCGCCCCTACGATGCCGATACACCGCGCGAAGTCGCCAAGGCGTTCCAGTGGCTGTTCTGGGTGCTGGCCATCGTGGCCTACGGCTGCCTCGGCCTCGTGCTCGTCAGCTTCCTGCTGAGCTTCGGCGATCTGCCCGCGGCGCCGACCTTGCGTCGCTGGACGGGCGAATTCGCCTGGGCGGGACTACTGGCGGCGCTGGGCGCCTGGTGGCTCGGCCGGCAGCTCATCCGGATGCAGCGACCGCCGCCTGATCCGATCCGTCGTTAGTGCTTGACCCCAAAAGAAGGGGCGCCGCATGCGGCGCCCTTTGTCTGTCACGGCCTCACGGCATTCAGCGCGTCACCAGCCCGCCATCACCGAGCGAAACCCGCTGGAGATCCACACCATTGCCCTGCAGCCCCTGACGCACGCTCGCCGCCAGCGCGGTCAAGGCCTGGCGATTGCCGTCCCGCTTCATCGACTGGTAGGTCAGCGCCGACACCATCGTGAGATAGGCGGTTCGCTCGGCCTGGGCCTGCTTGTCGGCATCCGACATTGCGGCTACTTCCGGCACAGCCGCGAGCGGGCCGATCAACTGGCGCCGCACCGCCCGCTGCCCTGCTGGCGACTGGCGCGAATCTCGGTCGTTGACGACTTCCCACGAGATCAGCAGATGCGCGGCCAGCACGTCACCCAGGTTTGTCGGGTCGTAGCCGTAGCGGCGCAGGATCTTGTCGAACTCGCGCAGCATCTCGCCCGAGCCGATGACCTGCTCCAGATCCGCGACCTGCTGCGGATTGCGACCGAAGGCGCGGATCGTTTCCTGCTGCACACGCGCGCTCACCGCGGCGTCGCGACGGAACGACAGGGCCTCGACGGCCTGCGCATCGACCTGCGCCGGCGCAGGCGCCGCAATGGCGCGCTGCAGCGCGCGCTGCACGGCGGCATCCCCGTCGGCCGCATGCGCCGCACCTGCGCACAGCACGGCGACGCAGACGAGGACGCACCACCGCACGATGGCCGGACGGAGCTGAAGGATCTGTGTCACAGGTGTTCTCCTTGAAATGGCCACATCAGCGCTCCTCGAAGCCTTCTGCGGTAAGCGTGAACTTGGCGAGATCGTTGTTCGAAATGCGTTCGAAATCCTGCCGGACCGTCTGTTTGAACGCATCGGCGCTTGCCCCACCCGTCGCCCGCACGCGCGCATGTTCACGCGTCAGCGTGGCCGCCATCAGTTCGTAGACGCGGCGCCGGAGTTCGAGTTCGCTGGCCGATTCCCTGGACCGGGCGCCGCCCGCGGCCCCTTCGATCTGGCGACGCACGCCTTCGGCCTGCGCAGGCGAGGCCTCCATGCCGGTGTAGGCCTCCCAGTTGGCGAGAAACAGGAGCGCATTGGCCGACACCAGGTCACGGGAGAAACCGAGCGAACGGTAGCGCTGCTCAAGCCACGCATCGGCTGCGCCGGATTGCACATAGGCCGCCACATCGGACACGGCCAGTCCGCTCAACGCCGCCCAACGCTCGGCGAAGTCACGATCGGCCGGCTGCCCGGACCCGGCGTTCGCATCCGGACCCGCCTTGCCCTCGGCGATGCCACGCTGAAACCCGGCCTCGTAGGCTTCAAGAAAATCCGGTGTACGGGCTTCCGGCCGATGCCCCCCGCCATGCCCTTCGCCATCTCGCGCATCGCTGTCGGGGGCGCAGCCCGCCATCAATACGGTGGCCATCAGCAGCGACACGACGTGGCGTCGCCGCATGCGGCCGGGCCACCCCATGCGCGCAGGCTGCGCGGTCATCGCGCGCGCGCGTCCTGACGCCCGGCATCGAATGCCCATGCCTTCGCGCTGTCCACGCCATCACGCGCCACGCGCTCGAGATACTCCGCTTCAAGCGCGAGCAGGCGCTCACGCCGGCTCATTCCGCTTCCCGCATAACCGCGGATCGGCCGATCGGACGCCCCGTCCAGATCCGCCGCATTGCGCAGGGCCGACTGCGACATCGCGTTCTGACCGTGGCCCATTCCCAGCTGCTGGGTCGCGCCCGGATCCCATTGCGCCAAGGTCGGCGCCGCGGCCCATACCGATGCGGCCACAATCGTCGTCATGATTCCGCTTGATCTGCTCATCGAATCACCTCGTCGAAGGTTTCAAATCGCGCATCCGCCGGAGACCGGATCACAACCGGGCCACCGGCGCACCAGGACCTCACCCGACACACACCGGGACTTGGACAGTGCTCATCGAGTCGCCGCCGATATTCGCGATCATGCGCGGCTGATAGTGGACAACACGGCAGGGCGTCCTGGCGCTCGCAGGCGGCTGGGCGCGCGAGTGCTCGACCCCGCCCGGCGCCTGATGCCGCAGTGTGTACTCGAACACGAACCCCACAATCCCATTGGCAGCGGACCGGGAGTCGGCAGGCGGGCCGATCCTGACCACCAGATCAAATGCGTCCGCGCTGAGCTGCCCCGAAAAGGCGTACCGGTCCCCTTGAAACAGTCCGCCTCCAGTGATGACCCCATCGGTGTCGATGCGAAGTTGTAGATCAGCGCCCGTGGCCAGCCAACTGCCGTCCTGGACGCCGCCCTCCATCACAAAGCCCGCACTGCCGGTGGGCGCCGGATCGCGTCCAGAACCCGCCAGATCTCCGTAGACCACCAGTCGTGAGCGACCGCCGGAAAGCGATTGAAACTCCGCTCCGCCCCGGCCACTGCGACGCATGGCATCGGTGTCCGGCAGTTCGGCATACACCTCGAGCGGGCCTGTATACGGCCGCTGCTCGAATACGGGTGGTGCCCCGGAATCGACGGCGCATGCACTGCCGAAGAAAGAAAAGCAGAGCGGCGCGCACAAGGCCCACGACTTCAAGCGACGCAGTGCCATCTCGGCGCCCCTCGATATTCGATGCATCCACATTCGCGATGCTGGCTGATCACGCAAGGTTGCAATCATTCCGTATTCCACAACAGGAAAGGGCCAGGCGGACATCCACCTGGCCCTTTCTGTATCCGCCGCTTACTGCTTGCGAGCGTTGGCGGTCAGGCCTTCACCGATCGACTTCAGAGCGGTCGAAATGGTGTTCGACAGCATGCTGAACATCTGTGACTCAGCCTGAAACTTGGTCTGGAGTTCACTGAACTTCTGCGCATCTTCCTTGCTGTCGGAGCCGGAATACTTCTCCATCTCCTTCGACGTCTGGACCATGTTGCCGGCCTTCTCCCCCAGCATCGTGCCCAGCGCTTTCGCCATTGCGACCAGCCAGGACTCGCCGCCACCGCCCGACTCCTTTGTGGCATTCAAGCCGGCGGCGCCTACCGAAATGTTGACATCTACATTGACCATTGGGATGACTCCATACGTGGTTGAAAGGAATCCGGGTGACGCTTTGCGTCTATGTCTCGATCATGCATGCCGCCCCTCCCGGTCGCCAGCTGGGGCGTACCCTAGGCAGCCGAGCCGGACGCGGCATTCAGCGCCAGCCAGGCACGCGCGGCGTCTTCGCCCTGCTCGCGGGAGATACGCGCGAACTCGAGTGCGCGATTGACCGCATCGTTCTCGAACACGCTGTAGACCTGTGTAAACGCGCGCTCCACCTCTTCGCCGCCAGTGCTGTCCAGCAAGCCGTGCGCATTCAACATATTGATAGCGTCGGTCACCTCCGCACGGACATCGCCGGCTGACGCGCCGTCCACTCCAACCTGTCCTTGCTGCTGTAGCGCCTCGTCCATGCGCGCCAACATACTTTCGCGGCTGGCAGCATCGATGTCGCGCTGTTCCCGCAACTCGGCTTCAAACCTGCTCAGCAGCGAAGCCCGCAATGCGGCGAAGTCGGTGTCCTGGGAAGATGCGGCTGACATAGGGGACGATTCCTTTTGAGTGGGCGTGCGTGCATCGCAGTGAAACGCGGCGCGGCGATGCGAGACGGCAGAGTAGATCGATCGCATATGACGGGCGCGTCATACAACTGGACTCCGATCATGACGACTGGCGCGACGCCCTGCATCTAGGTGCGCCCCTAGTGCGCGACAGCGGATCCGGGAACCCGGAATCCGAGCGTCGTCGTCGGGTATCGGCGGGACTTCGTATTCACCAAACAGAAACGGGGCCGCGTTTCCGCGGCCCCGCTTTTCCACACTGTCAGCGTGCGGTTTTCCGATCGGATCAGGCGTCGCTTCTGGCGGAGGTCAACGAGTCCACCATCCGCCTGGCATCAGTACCTTCCCGCTCCCCCATCTCGCGGGAACGCTGACCAAGCCAGACATCGGCAGCCTCTCGACCGTCGCGTTCCACACGTTCTTCGTATTCGGGCACCAGCGCCTTGAGCTCGACCTGCACCGCTTCCAGACGCTCATCCATGTGCCGGATGAGGGTGTTCTCATCATCCGCGTCGATCGCACCCTGCTGCCGGAGCTGGGCAAGACCATCGATCCACGCCTGCCGCTGGGCCTGCTGGTCGTGCTGCATGGATTACTTGCCGCCGATATTGAAGTTGAAGTTGAAGCCGCCCTTGAAGCCTTCGCTGACCGCATCCTGCGCCGACTGCGGCAGACCCAGACCATCAAACAGGCCACTGAGGGCCGAATCGAAGAGCTGGCCGACCAGGTCGCCGAGCAGGTTGCCCACGAGGCTGCCGAGCGGGCCGCCGAGTGCGGTGCCGACCAGAGAACCAATACCGGAGAAGACGTCGCTGGACATGATGAAACTCCTTTGGATTGAAAGAAAAAAACGCTTGTAAACCCTGCGCGCCAACGTTTGGGATCTGGACTCAACGTGCGCGACTGCAGATGCAGTGTCTTCCCATTGCGTCCATACGACAGCTAGGTCGTACCCCATCTAGGGTGCGCCCTAGTTCACGCGCTCTCGACACACCCCAGTTCTACCGCGCTATAACGGCGACATGCCGACGAACCCCACGCAACCTGTGGCCCCGACATCTGATCCGGCGCCCCCTGCCTTCTCACGCGACGACCTCCCCGCGGAAGGCCGCGACTATCCCACCGAGGAGCACCTGCGCTCGCGCCGTCTGCGGCTGCATGGTTTCGCCTTCCGGCACGTGATCGACCTGCTGCAGCTGGGCCGCGAGGAACGCGTCACCCGCATGCTGCTCGACGATCCGATCGCCACGCTCGACGATGCGATGGGCCTGGTGGTGTGGGCGAACAAGCTCTACCGCGAACGTCCGGGCCTGGGGCTGTGGCACACGCGGGATCGGGCGGGCCGCTTCATCGGCATGTTCTCGCTGACGCCGAGCGGCGATGCGGGTGATGTCGCGATCGGGGTGCGGCTACTGCCTGCGGCCTGGGGACGCGGTTATGCGATCGAGGGTGGCGCCGCCTTGTGCACGCACGCGTTCGAAACGCTGGCAATGCCGGCATTGATCGCGCAGTGCGCACCGGACAACCGTTCGGTGCCGCCGCTGTTGTTGCGCCTGGGGTTCACGGAGACCGCGGGGGGCGCGCAGTTCGGAAATCCGGCCCGGCGGTTCCGCATGGCGCGGGCGGACTGGCGTGGACTCCGCCCCCGACGCGAGACGCCCGTGGTGGAGGCCGGCGACGCATCGTAAGGAGGCGATCCACACGGATCGCCGGAGCGTGCTGCCCTGCTGGAATGCCCGCGCACCACGGCGCCGACGCGGATCAGCCGTGGTAGTGCGGATCGATCGTCAGCGTGCCGAGATTCTGCTGCGCGAAGCGCTTCGCGAGCTGCGGGCCTGCCTCGCGGATCGCATCGAAGCTTTCGCGCGAGCGGCTGTCGGCGCGCAGCACCCAGCCGTCTGCGTTCTTGCTCAGCAGCAGGTCGGTACCGGGCAATGTGGCGTCGGACATCCGCAGCAGCACCTGTCCGTCACCACCGGGATCGCGGGCATCATGCACCGCCATCTGCCGCACGTGCTTTTCCATCATGTCGAACAACTGGCCCGCATTGGAGGCTGCCGCTGCAGGTGCTGCCGCGGGCGCGCCGTCGCGCAGTGCCATCTGGGCCTGCAGCATCGCGGCCGATTCCATGCCTTGCGCGTGCTGCGAACCGAATCCGTTGTCGTGCTGCTGGCGGAAGCTGCGTGCGTCGACGACATCTGACAACGACTGCCGCGACTTGAACGCTTCTTGCTGACTGGCCAGTTCCGCCATCTCGCCCTCCTGCAGTTCGCCTTCGCCCTGCAGCATGCCGCTGGCCAATTCCGCCTCGCCCTGCAGGCCCGGCATGTCGCCACGTGCCTGCTGCATCATCGAACGGAACTGGTCGACCCGTTCGCGCGGCGGCGCGTCCTTGGCATCGGCCTTGGCTTCGCGGTCGACCTGACGGTTACGCGCAGCCTGGTCCGGCGGCCTGGAAGCGGAATCGTTGCGTTGTACGCTCATCATCGTCTCCTCGTGTCCGTGCCTACTGCTTGCGCGCCATGTATCGCGCCTGCATCAAGTCTTCGTTGACCGCTTCTTCCTGCCGTTCGAACAGTCCACGCTGTTCGCGCTTCCACAGATCGCGGCGTTTCTCGAGCGCATCCTGCCGGCCCTTGGCACGGAAGAACGCATCACGCGCGTCCTGCACCGCGGTTTCAGCCTGACGCACCGCTTCCTGGGCTTTTGACAGTCGTTGCTGCGCGCCGACGATCCGCTCACCGAGCAGATCGATGTGGGTCTCGCGCTGTGTCAGCGCGGCCGGCCACGGCACACCCGATGGCGGTGGATCGAGCAGACGCGCGCGGTGCCCGCTGCGGTCGCGCTCCAGATCCGTGAGTTCGCCCTGCACGCGCGTACAGGCTTCGATGCATTGCTGCAATGCGCGCTGTTTCTCCAGCACCACGATGCGCGCCGCTTCGGTCCGGTGCTCGCGCAGTTGCAGCAGTGTCTGGAGCGGGTAAGGTTTCATCCGAACAGTTTCCGCAGCGCGCCGGACGATGTTTCGAACGGCACCAACTCATGTTCGGATTGCTGCAGCAGTGTACGGATCGGACCGATCTTCTCGATCGCAATGTCGGCGTCCGGATCGGTACCACGCTTGTACTCGCCCAGCTGCAGCAGCAGTTCGATGTCCTGATGCTTGGCCAGATACTTGCGCAGTTGCCCGGCCGCGCGCAGATGCGGCTGGTCGACGACACGCGGCATCGTGCGGCTCAGACTGGTGAGCACGTCGATCGCCGGATAGTGGTAGGCCGCAGCGAGTTTTCGCGACAGCACGATATGACCGTCGAGGATCGAGCGCACTTCCTCGACGATCGGATCACCGCCGTCCTCGTCTTCGGCCAGAACCGTGTAGAACGCGGTGATCGAGCCCTTGTCGTTGTTGCCTGCACGCTCGAACAGCTTCGGCATTTCGCTGAACACCGATGGCGGGAAACCGCGACGCGCCGGCGGCTCGCCGATCGCCAGGCCGACGTCGCGCAGCGCACGCGCGAAACGCGTGACCGAGTCGACCAGCAGCAGCACGCGCTTGCCCTGATCACGGAAATGTTCGGCGATCGCGGTGCCCACCCACGCCGCGCGGCTGCGCTCGAGCGCCGGGCGGTCGGATGTCGCAACGACAACCACCGACTTCGCGAGTCCTTCCGCGCCCAGGTTGTCGCTGATGAATTCATTGACCTCACGGCCGCGTTCACCGACCAGCACGATGACGTTGACGTCGGCATCGCCGCCGCGGGCCAGCATGCCGAGCAGCGTGCTCTTGCCGCCACCGGCGACGGCGAAGATGCCGATACGCTGGCCTTCACCCGCCGTCATCACCGCATCGATCGCGCGCACGCCGGTGGAGAACGGCCGATCGATCAGCTTGCGCGACAACGGGTTGGGAGATGCGGCATAGATGGGCGCGTCGATGGTTGCTCCCAGTGAACCCTTGTCGTCGATCGGCGCGCCATGCGCATCGAGTACGCGACCGAGCAAGCCTTCGCCCACCGGTACTGAGGCCTGCTTGCCGGTCGCATAGACCTCGGTCGTCGAGGCGATGCCGTCCAATGGTCCAAGCGGCGTCAGCAAGGTGTGCTGCCTTGCAACGCCGACCACTTCGGCGGCGAGTTCAAAACTGCTGTTCCCAGGGTTACGCAGATAGCAGAGCTCACCGATCGCGGCGCGCAGCCCCGTCGCCTTGATCAGCGTGCCATAGGCCTCGCTGACGCGGCCCACGCGCTCGATGGCTTGCACCTGCCCGAGCGCGTGCAACAGCGGATCGCTGACGACGGCGCTGGCGCCGAGTTCGTCGAGCAGCGACAGGGCGGGGCCGGGATTCATGCGCTCGCCACCGCACTGGCCTGGGCCAGCGCCGTCCGGATCGCCTCGATCTGCTGACTGACGCCCGCGCGCACCTCGCCGGCCTCGGAGACGACCACGCAGCTCAGCGGATCCAGACTCTCGTCGTCGACCAGCTCGATCACGCCGACGCCCGGGTGCGCCTGGCGCACCGCGCCAAGGCCCTGCTCCACGCCAGCGCGCGCATCGGGATGTACGCGGATCATCAGGAACTGCTCGGCCTGCGCGGATTCGACCGCGCGCATCACCAGCGCCGGCACGACCTTCGAGGCCTCGAAATCCGGTGCGATCCGCGCGACGATCGCGCAGGCGAGATCGCCGATGCGACCGGCCGCATCGCCCAGCACGCGCGCGCGGCGCTCATTGAGCGAGGCCAACTGCTCGGTCATCTGCTGCTTCACGCGCTCCAGGCCTTCGGCGAATCCTTCCGCATAGCCCTGTTCGCGCGCCTTCTGTACTTCCGCCTGCGCCTCTTCATGGAGTGCGTTGACCCGCGCCAGCAGGGTGTCGAGTTCGCCGAGCGATTGCCACTCCGCGGCGCGCACGATCGGCGCCGACACACCGCGCCGAAACTCGCGGCGTTCGAAGACCACGGCCGCGCCCGGGGGGCGTCGATCGGGCGGGGAGGAAGTGGTGTCGGGGGTCGGCATGCAGGCTCCGGGACGTGGACGGGATCAGGCCGCGACCGCGCGATTTTGATGGTGCGTGTGGACGACGAGCAGGGGCTTTTCGGGCAGATGCGCGAGAGGCAGTTCGCCCGGCGGATGCATCAGTTGCGCCCAGTCGGCGAGCGCGGGTTCGCGCTGGCGCGCCCAGACCTGCAGTTCCGCGCGCCCCTGCCGCTCGAAGGCGTCGAGCAACCGGGGACCGCACGTGTCGGCGCCCGCCAACGCCTCGGCCAGGGCTGCGGCCAGCCGGCCCTGCAGCTGTGGATCGACCTTCGCATCCCAAACGCTGCGGTCGAGTGCCAGCAGGTAGCTGGTCCCGAGCACCGACTTGACGCGCTTGACCGCATCCCGACGGATCTCCGCTCGGATCGCCGGGGCATACGCCAGCACGCCCAGGTCGCGATGCAATGCCAGTAACCGCGCCCGGTTCCAGCGCGCGATCACTGCCGAGAATCCTTCGGGAGAAGGTGCGAGCAGATGCGCGGCCGGGCCGTCCGCGAGGGCGCCGGCCAGCAAGCGACACCCGAGACGGCTGCTGCGTGCACGCTGCAGCAGCGCGTCGTCCAGCCCCGCCCCGTCGGCTTCATACCACCGCGGATCGACCTCGGCGAGCAGCGCATCCAGCGACACGGCTCAGCCCTGCCAGCGCGCCGGCGGGGTTTTGTCCGCAGTGGCGGGCTTGCGGGCCTTGAGGCGCCCAGCGAATGCGAATGCCACCGCCAACAGCGCGACGACCAGCGCCGCGATGACGATCGCCATCGGACTCACCGCCGACAGGGCCATCGCCGTCCCGCTGGACGATGCGGCCTCCGGCGGCGCCGGCATCGAGACGAACTTCACTGAAACCTGATTGATGTCGGTCAGGCCTTCGACGCCGTCCTTCACCACGATCTTGATATCGGCCTCACGGTCGCGGACATTCGCGCCGGCCTGCTCGAAGATCCACACAGCGGCCGAAGTCTTGCCATTCGAGCCACCGAGCGGATCGCGCTCGGGCAGTGCGAGATGCACGCGCGCCCGTGCGACGCCCGGGAGCATCGTCAGGGTGTGGCTGATCTCCTGCTGCAACGCATGCAGATAACGACCGCGCTCGTCGGTGGCCGAAGAGGCGAAGCCCTCCTTCTTGAAGATGTCGCCAAGGTTCTGGAAGTTCTCCCGCGGCAGGCCGCGCGAACCAAGCACCGCCATCGCCTGCGGAATATCGCCTTCGGCGACGAACACGTCCCAGCCGACCTTGGTGGCCGACGGCTTCTTCTGGGCCTGGATGCCCGAGCCGATGAGCGCACCCATCATCTCGTTGGCCTGGCGCTCGTCCACCGAACTGTAGAGCGCCGTGCCGCCGCAGCCGGCGAGCAGCAGGCAGGCGAGCAGCATGCCCATCCACGCGGACCATCGTTTGGATACGCTGGGTTGTGAAACGCGCATGCCGGTCACCTCTCGATCAGGACTGCTGGCGGAACAGCTGCTGGATACCATCGGACGTCCGGTTGGCGACGTTCGACGTCATCTCGCACTGGAACAGGAAATGGTGGGACTTCATCGTCATCTCGATGACCTGACCGGGCGTGAGTTCGCCCGAATTCTGGGTCATCGTCTTGGCCAGATCCTGGATGCTCGAGGCACCACCGTTGAGGTTGTCCATCGCCGACATCACCATACGCATGCCTTCGGAAGGCTCCGATGCGCCGACGCTGGCCACACCTTGCGGCGCATTCGACGCCGCGGCGGAACTCGTGCCTGCCCGGTCCATCGCCTGGGCGAACTGTCCGACCTCGTACGCGGCGGCCACCGGCTGGTGGGCGCCCGCGCCCGATGCCCCCTGTGCCGCGGCTTCGAGTCCAACGGCCTGGATCGCGTCGACCATGATCTTCTCCTTGCTGCTGTTGTCTGCGGGAATCGCTTACTGCTTGCGGCCCAGCGTTTCGAGCGCCTGGCCCACGCTGTTCTGCGAGGTCGACGCGTTGTTGGACAGGAACTGCATGCGCAGGCTTTCGGCGGTCAGCTGGACCACGTTCGACGGCTGGTCTCCGCCTTGCCCGATGACGTCGGAGAGGTTGGTGATCTTGGTCGCCTGCTGATCGAGGGTCTGGCCCCAGGCGCGCGACATGGCTTCATACCAGCTCGACGAGCTTGCACCTCCGCCCGCCTTGCGCACGCCGGTGTCGCCCTGCATCGAGGCGCGACCGATGAAGCTGCCGATCTGATCGTTGGAAATCGTAGTCATGGGAAGTACTCCTAGCGGTGATCTGGAAGTGGTTGCGGTGTTGAACGTGGTTCAAATGCAGGCGGTCACTGCTGCGTCGGCGACGCAGGCGCGCGATTTGCCGAGGCCGTCGGCACCGGCACGCCCTGGCCCGCGTTGACGTTGGCGACAACGGATGCGAACCGGGGATCGCCGGATCCGTCGCCCGCACCGGCGGTCGCCGTCTGTGTGGCGTCGTCTTCAGGTGCGGGGGGCGGGCCGGGAATGATCTTGATCGTCGTGCCATCGGCAGCCAGCACATGGGCGAATTCGCCGATGGCCACGAGCATGCCCTTGCCGGGAATTTCCTCGCCGGCCACGAATCGACGGCCGTCGGAAGACAGCAGGTGCGGATTGTCGCCCCGCACAATCTGCACGATGTGCGCCTCGGGCGGCGCCTGGGGCTGTGCCGCGTCGTCCTGCGGCAGCACGCCATTCGGCGTCCGCGGGAGGATGCGCTGCACACCCGGAATGTCGGCGATTGCCCGGGAGCGGGCCAGCTGCTCGATCTCGGCGCCATCCTTGAATTCACCGACGACTTCGACATCGCCATTGCCGACGTAGCGGGCCTGCACCGGAATCGACTGTCCGCGGAACATTTCCGCGACGTCGTTGGCGATGTGCTCGCCGGTCCGGATCTGCAAGGTCGCGTCGATGTTCTCTGCGCGCACCTGGTCGCGCAACCGCTCGAGCGTGGCGATGTCGTCGACGGCCCCGGTGACAGTGGCGCCACCATCGGGCGCATCGGCGATCTGCACATTGGTCACGCGGTGATCCTGCAGCAACGCCGACAGCCGCTCGCGCTGGTCCGGCCCCTGGTCGGGCGCAGGAAGCACGGCCGCGAAGATCGCCAGCGAGGCGAGCGACAAGGCTGCGATGCCACCGATCCACGGCAGCTTGCGCACGAAGCCGCTGCGCGGCGCCTGCGTAGCCTCCTCGTTCGGCGCGAACACGGTCACGAATTCGTCCCAGGCCGGGTCGTTCTCGCGGCCGAAGGCAAGCACGGCTTCGCCGATCCGGACCTGCTGCACAGCCGACAGCTCAACCGGATCACCCGGATGGATGTCCAAGGCACCGACCTTGACCGGCGCATCGAGCGCACGGACGAGGAACCGGCCACCAACGAGACTGATCAGCGCGTGGTGCGCGGCGACAGCATCGTCGGCCAGCACGATGTCGCAGTCCTCTCCACTGCCGACGAGAATCATCTCCTCGTCGGCCAGCACGCGGCTTGCGCCTGCGTGGAGGCCGTCGACGATGCGCAGCACATTGTGTGACTGGGTTTGCGTGTGTTCGGTCATGTCAGCCCTCTCATCGCCTGCGCTGCGCCTGCCGCCGGACATCCGGCGAAGACGGCGCGCATGCCCCGTAATGATGCGATTCGGTCATGCATTGATCTGGCCCGCCTGCACGATGCGCAGGTCCGGTGCGAGTTCCTGATACGACAGCACAGGCAGATCGAAGAAATCGACCTCCATGAGCTTGCGCAGATGCCGGCGCACGTCCAGTGAGCACAGCAGCACCGGCTTGATGCCGGGTGCCTGACGGCCCAGGTGCGCGCGCACCTCGTTGCCCAGGCGTCCGGCCAGTTCCGGCGAGATCGCAAGCTGGCTGGCACCGCCCGCCACGCGGACCGATTGCCGCAGCTTGTCCTCGAGTTCCGGATGGATCAACAGTACATGCAGCGTCCGCTCGTCATCTGAATAGCGATCCGCGATTTCCCGCTTCAAGGCAACGCGTACGTACTCGGTCAGCAGCACGACGTCCTTTTCGCGGCCGCCGACGTCGGTGATCGCCTCGAACGCATCGCGCAGATTGCGCACCGGCACGCCTTCTTCCGACAGACGGCGCAGCACATCGGCCACGCGCTGCGGGGCAACCACGCGCAGCATTTCCTTGACCAGATCCGGATAGTCGCGCTGCATCTTCGCGAACAGGTTGGATGTTTCCTGGATGCCCAGGAAACCGCCCATGCGACGGCGGATCGCAGCGGTCATGTGCGCGCCCAGCACCTCCAGCGGCGGCTGCGTGCCCTCACCGCCCTGCACCCATTCGCCTGCGACCACCGCCGGATAGAAACCCGGCAGCCTGTTGGCGTCCAGAGCGGTCGCCGGCTGCGGCTGCAGCACCGCATCGCTGCGCAGTCGCCCGGTGGCAATGCGCGCACCGAACGCCGTCAGGCGGTACTCGTCTTCGCCGAACGTCGCCACGATGCGCAGCGACGGCACCGGCACCGGCACGCCGTATTCCTCACGCAGGCGCTGGGCGATATCGACCGCGCGCGCCTCTAGATTGTGCGCACCCAGCGACTGCGCCAGCAATGGCGACACCTGCAGCTGCAGCGGCGCGGGCGGCGCCAGATCGTCATGCTCGACCGAGGCGTGCATATCCGCAACCACTTCTTCGTCGGTCACACGGAACGCACGGCGCAGCAGTTCGAACTGGTAGCGGTAGTGGTAGGCGCTGAAGGTCAGCAGGCCCAAACCGAGGACCAGGAACACCGGCCACGGAAAACCCGGCACCAGAGTCATCAGCAGGGCGAGGATGCCGGTGATCAACACCACGCGCGGCTGGTTGGAGACCTGCCGGGTGATCGCGTCGCCCAGATGGCGATCTTCAATCTCGCCCGTGGTCCGGGTGACGACCAGGCCGGCTGCGATGGTCGCCAGGATCGCCGGAATCTGCGACACCAGGCCGTCGCCGATGGTCAGGATGCTGTAGACGCGCGTCGCCTCGGCCAGCGGCATTCCCCGCTGGAGCACGCCGATCGCCAGGCCACCGAGCAGATTGATCAGGATGATGACGATGCCGGCGATGGCGTCGCCCTTGACGAACTTCATCGCGCCATCGAGCGAGCCGTGCAACTGGCTTTCGGTTTCGAGCAGGCGGCGCTTCTTGCGTGCCTCGTCCTTGTCGATTAGGCCGGCGCGCAGATCGGAGTCGATCGACAGCTGTTTGCCCGGCATCGCGTCCAGGGTGAAGCGAGCCGCGACCTCGGCCACGCGCTCGGCGCCTTTCGCGATGACGATGAACTGGACGACGGTGATGATCAAAAACACCACCATGCCGACGACCAGATTGCCGCCGGCCACGAGGGTGCCGAAGGTCTCGACGATGTGGCCGCCCTCGGCATGCAGCAGGATCGAACGGGTGATCGCGATCGAGATCGCCAACCGGAACAGCGTGGTCAGCAGCAGCACGCTGGGGAAGCTGGAGAACGCCACCGGGCTGGGGATGTAGATGCCCAGCAGCAGCAGACCGAAACCGATCGAGATGTTGACCGCCACCAGGGTGTCGATGATGACCAGCGGCAACGGCAGGATCATCACGCTGATGATCGTCACCGCGGCAAAGGCCAAGACGATGTCGCTGTAGCCCAGCTTGCCGCGGGGCGCAGCGCCCGCGGGCGCGCCGATCAGGGTGGCGAGGAATGCCTTCACCGCGCCGCCGTCCAAGAGATCGGGACGACGCTCGAAGCGCCGCCTGTCCGGGCGACGACGCACGTGCCGGAAACGGCCGCTCCACTCACCCTGGTGTCCATTCGGCGCATAAGCCCCTGCCCTCGTGCGTCACATTGTGCCCCTGTACGATAGTCACCCTATGTTATGTACAGGTAAAACCCATGTTGCAAGGAGGTTCCAGTCGAACTGTGGAATGCGTGTGAAACCGTTTGCGACCGAGCAGAGCTGAGATAAAAAACTCAAGCGTCACAGTGACTTAACGATTTCCGGCGATATTGGACATTGAATGCGCGGTGGCCACGGAGGCCGCTGCGGCGGGGTCGCCCAGATCCTCCATGTCGAGATCCGTGATGAATGTCACAGAGTGGGCCCCCACGCCGATCGCAAACACCCGGCCGGCGCGAGACTTGACGAGCACCACGCGCTCCCGGGGACCTACAGGCAGGATCTGCAGCACCGACAGCGGGGCATCAACGCCTGACAACCCGTAGCGTCGCCGCACCACCCGCAGCAGGAACACCAGGCCCGCGATGATCAGGACGAGGGGAATGAGGATGGCCAGCAACTCTCCGATGAACGAGTCGCTTTGCGGCCGGGAGGATGCGGTGGCGGCCTGCGCCGACACGGCGGGCAGCACGGCGGTGGATATGAGCGTGAAACAGGAACGGGCGACGCGGATCATGGGCTCTCACGGAAGGGACACCCCGCTGGTGCGCGGTCACGTTAGCAGTCAAACGATGTCGCGCAGCGCATGACGCCGCCGACCGGAACGCGGCGCGCGCGGCCGGCCGGAAGTGCCGCCGCAGATGTCGACAAAAGCGCCGCGGCGCTGACCGAGGTGCTCGCAGCGGTCCCCTTCGCCTGCGCCGCATTCGACCGCGGCACCGGCGTGCGCGTGGCCGCGAACTGCCGATTCGAAGGCGATCTGGGCACACTGCCCGGCCATGCGCAGCGCGACGCCTTGCTGGCGACGCTCTACGGCGACGTCACCGGCGATGCGCGCGGCGAGGAAGTGCGCGCGCCCGGCAGCGGGCGCTGGTATGCCCTGCACTGGCGGGACCTCGATTGCGGTGGGCGCGCCCTGTCGCTGCTGACGGCCGTGGACATCAGCGAGCGCATCGAAACGCTGGATTCGCACAAGTCGCAGCAGGAGAAGCTGCTGTTCACCTCGCGGATGATGTCGGTCGGCGAAATGGCGGCGACGCTCGCCCATGAACTCAACCAGCCGCTCGCCGCGATCGTGAACTATCTCAACGGCAGCCTGCGACTGGTCGACCAGGCGGGCGGCCCGGTGCAGGTCGAACGCGCCCTGCAGGCCGCGCGCACCCAGGCCGAGCACGCCAGCGCGGTGATCGCCCGCGTGCGCGAGTTCGTCCGCGCACGCGAACCGCGGCGCGATGCGCAGGATCTGCCGCTGATCGTCGACACCGTGCTCGAACTGCTGCGACTGGAGGCCGAACGCCTGCAGCTGCGTGTGGAACTGGCGCTCGCGCCGCAGCTGCCGCAGGTCTACGCCGACCGGGTGATGGTCGAGCAAGTCCTCCTGAACCTGGTCAAGAACGCGATCGAAGCCATGCGCGAAGTCCCCGCCGCGCAGCGTGGCCTGCGCATTGAGGCGCGGGTGAATCTGGATGGCGATGTCGAGGTGCGGGTCTGCGACCGCGGACCGGGGCTGAGCCAGGCGGAGAGCGAGCAGCTGTTCTCGCCGTTCTACACCACCAAATCGGATGGACTCGGTATCGGTCTGGCGATCTGCCGTTCGATCATCGAATACCACGAAGGCCGTCTGTTTTTCGAGGCCAGGGATGGCGGCGGTAGCGTGTTCGGGTTCACGCTACCCACCCCGGACAGGAGGATCTGACGCGTGACCGCAATCTGTGTCTATCTGGTCGACGACAACGACGGCTTCCGGGACTCCACCGCGTGGTTGCTGGAAACCGCCGGTTTCGAGGTGCGCGCATTCGCATCCGGCGCGGCGTTCCTGACCGTGTTCGACAGCACCCGCCATGGCGATGGCGAGTGCCTGGTGTCCGACATCCGCATGCCGCAGATGAGCGGTCTGCAGTTGCAGGACGAACTGCTGCGCCGCGGCTCCACGTTGCCGCTGGTGTTCGTCACCGCGCACGGCGATGTGCCGCTGGCGGTCGAGGCGATGCGCAAGGGTGCGTCGAACTTCCTCGAAAAGCCGTTCAGCGATGATGCGATCGTCGATGCGATCCGCAACGCGCTCAGCCGCGAACGCACGCAGGCAGGCTCGCCGCAGGGGGACGCGCTGGCGAAGCTGAGCCCGCGCGAGCGTCAGGTGCTGGATCTCGTAGTCGCCAGCAAACCCAACAAGATCATTGCCGACATCCTCGGCATCAGCATCAAGACAGTCGAACTGCATCGGGCCAACATGATGAGCAAACTGGGCGTACGTTCCCTTCCCGAACTGATGAAGGTGGCGCTGGGTCATGGCTGACGCGACGGCTGCACCCGGCTCCCCGGCCGCCCCGCACGCACCGCTGCGCGAACGCCTGCCACGGCTCTCGCCGCTGCAGGCCGAGGTTCTGCGCGGCCTGCATGCGCGCGCCCGGCACTGGACCACGCCGACTGGCGTCCTGCGCCTGCGCAGCGGTCGGGCGCCGGCCGTCGCCACGATCGACGGCGGGGTGTTCGAACTCGACGCCGATGGCACGCGCCTCGCCCTGCAACTGGCGTCGCCGCCGCGCGCGGACGACGACGGCCTGCACTGGCAGGACCATCGCGGCCGCGCCCGCGTACTGGCCTGGAGCCTGATGCACGAAACCACGCTGGTGCAGATCAGCGAAGCGCTCGGCACCTCGCTGCTGCCGCTGCCCGATGCGCCGCTCGAAGCACCCGCGACCGACGCCATCTGGCTCGCGCTCGACTTCACCCCTGCCGATGGCAGCGCCGCGCTCAGCGGCGCGCTGCGCGCGCCGGCCGCCTGGCTGCAGGCGGTGCTCGCCCGCACCGATGCCGAACCGCGTCCGCCAATCGATCCGGGGCACTGGCGCCAGTTGCCGACCCTCGCAACCATCGCGCTCCCCGCGCCAGCGCTCACGCGCGCGGATATCCGCGGCCTGCGACCCGGGGATGTGATCGTCGTCGGCCACGTCAGGATGCCCCCCCTCCACGCGAATGCGGCCGGCCTGCGCTGGCCGCTCCGAGCCGCACCCGATGGCTGGCGCATCGACGGCCCGCCCACCCCACGCCCCCGCCACCAGGAGACGCCCCGCATGAGCGAGACCGACGCAACCGAAATGCCGCAGACCGAAGACACGCCCGCCGTCGAAGATCCATCGGGGCGGTTGCCGGTCGAGGTGGAATTCGAAGTCGGCAAGGTCGAACTGCGCATGTCGGACATCGCCGGCCTGCAACCCGGTTACGTGTTCGCATTGCCGACGCATCTCGAAGGCGCCAACGTCACCATCCGCGCCAATGGCCAGATTGCCGGTCAGGGCGAACTGGTCGCCGTGGGCGATACGCTGGGCGTCCGCCTGCTGTCCTGGAGCTGAGGCATGGATTTCAGCACCTTCTCGCCTGCCCTCGTCCTGGTCACGGTGGTCAGCCTCGCGCTGGCACCGTTCGTGGCGGTGATGGTCACGTCGTTCACCAAGATCGTCGTGGTGCTGAGCCTGCTGCGCAACGCGCTCGGCCTGCAGCAGGTGCCGCCGAACGTGGTCATCAATGGCCTGGCGATCGTGCTGTCGATCTACGTGATGTATCCGGTGATCCTCGATGTCCAGGACGCGGTCAATGCGCGTCTCGAAGGCCGGCCGCCGCCGGCCTCGGTGCAGCGCCAGATCGATGCCCGCGCACAGCAGCAGGCGATCCGCGAAGGTCGGCCGATCGACGTGCGTCCCGCGGCGGCGGCACCGGCTGCCGAAGCCGACGCGCCGGCGCCGACCAGCCCGGCGGCCGCCGACGCGCTTGCCGCGGAGGCGCAGGCGCAGGGCACGCCAGCGGATGTCGACCCGATGTTCGCGGCCGTCCGCGGAGGATCGAGCAACGATCCACGCGAAGCGGAACCGGCGGAGCAACCTACAGGTCTGGCCGAGCAGGTGACCGCCCCCGGCGCCGCCGCGGGCAGCGCGCCGGCCGCGGCGGGCGGCAGCTTCGACACCAACCGCATGCTGCTGATGATCGATGCCGGCAAGGAACCGCTGCGCACCTTCCTGATCCAGCATTCCAGCGATTCCGAGCGCGCGTTCTTCCTCCGCAGCGTGCAGCGCATGCTGCCGCCCGAGCGCCGCGACGGCCTGACGCCCGACGACTTCATCGTCATCGTGCCGGCCTTCACCGTCAGCGAGCTCACCGCCGCGTTCCAGATCGGCTTTCTGATCTTCCTGCCGTTCCTGATCATCGATCTGGTGGTCGCCAACATCCTGCTCGCGCTGGGCATGATGATGCTCTCGCCCACCACGGTCTCGCTGCCGTTCAAGCTGCTGTTGTTCGTGCTGATCGACGGCTGGGCCAAGCTCGTGCACGGCCTCGTGCTCACCTATGGAGTGACCACATGAGCGACGTGCTGGAGTTCACCAAGGAGGCCCTGTGGCTGGTGCTGCTGCTGTCGGGCCCCCCTGTGGCCGCAGCGGCGTTGATCGGTCTCGTCGTTGCGTTCCTGCAGGCCGCCACGCAGTTGCAGGAACAGACGTTTCCCTATGCGCTGAAATTCCTGGCCGTGGTGATCACGCTGTTCGTCACCGCTTCGCTGATGGGCGGCACGCTGTACGTGTTCGCCGACCGCATCTTCATCGATTTCCCCGGCCTCGTTCGACGCTGATGGACTTCGGCACGAACCCGATGCTGGCGCTGGCACTGACGCTGCCACGCATCGCCGGCGCGTTCCTGATGCTGCCACTGCTGACCACCGAAACGGTGCCGGCGATGGTGCGCAACAGCTTCATGGTCAGCTTGGCGATCGTCGCGATTCCGATCGCGCTGGCAGGCGCGCCATTGATCGAGGCGGCGGGCACCTCGCACTGGTCGTTGATCGTGCTCAAGGAAACCTTCATCGGCATCTCGATCGGGTTCTGCTACGGCATCGTGTTCTGGGCGATCAGTTCGGCCGGCGTGATCATCGACACCCAGGTCGGCATGTCGATGGCGCAGATCTTCGATCCGATCCAGGGCCACCAGACGTCGCTGCACGGCGAATTCCTGTCGCAGTTCTCGACCTGGCTGTTCATGGCCAGCGGGGCGTTTATCGTGTTCCTCGATCTGCTGATGACGAGTTACACGGTCTGGCCCGTGATGAGTTTCTTCCCCGATCTACGCATGAGTGGGATGGCGTTGTTCGTCGGCCAGTTCGGCTACATGATGACCGCGATGCTGCTGATCGCCGCGCCGGCGATGGTGATCCTGCTCGTCATCGACCTGTCCTTCGGCCTGGTCAATCGCTATGCCCCGCAGCTCAACGTGTTCGCGCTGACGATGCCGATCAAGGCGTGGCTGGCGACGGCGATCATCCTGTTGATGATCGGGGTGTTCGTTGAAATTGTGATGACGCGACTGGTCGACAACAGTGGCTTGATCGAGGCGCTCAAGCACGCGTTCAGTGCGACCTAGGCGCCGACGCTTCAACGCGTGCACGTGCGTTGAGCTTCGGCTCTGACGTGAGCTCTGCCTCTGACCTTTGCTTTGGCTTTGGCTTTGGCTTTGGCTTTGGCTTTGGCTTTGGCTTTGGCTTTGGCTTTGGCTTTGGCTCTGGCTCTGGCTCTGGCTCTGGCTCTGGCTTCCAGCTTTTGATTTGAATCGAGCCGTAGAGCGAGCCGAGCACCGGAGCCTGGCGTGGCCGAAGAGCAGCCCATGTCTGAGCGCAGCGAGTTTGGGCTGCGTGCCGCGTCAGGCGAGGAGCGGAGGGTACCGATGCGGCTCCATCGCATCGGCTCGCGTCCGGCGAAGACGGTTTTGCTTACTTTTGCCAAGACAAAAGTAAGCCGCGCGACAGCGCGGAAGCCCTGTACTTGATCTTCGCTTCTGCGATTGATTCATCTGCCTTCGCCCCGAACATCGAAGCCGCAAAGCGACGAGCGAAGAGCCTCAAGCAAGTGCAGGGCTTTCGCCCGCTGCGCGTGCGAGTCCCTTTTGGATGGACCCAAAAGGAACCAAAAGGTCCCTTCGCCGGACGCGATCCGCCGCGATACAGCCGCGGCGGTCCCCTGCGCTTCTCGGGCGACGGGGCACGCAGCCCAAACTCGCTACGCTCAGACATGGGCTGCTCTTCGACCCCGCCGCCCTGCGATGCTCGGCTCGCTCTACGGCTCGATTCAAGTCAAAAGCACAGCAAAACCCAGAACCAAAGCCGAAGCCAAAGCCAAAGCCGAAAGCAAAGGCAAAAGCCGAAGCAGGCTTGAAACGCGAAAAGCAGGAGCCCCGCATCAGCGCGTGCCGGGCGCGCCCGGAAAGAGCCGAAAAGGAAAAGCGGCGCCTCGGCGCCGCAACACATTTCTATAGCATTGGATCCCGCGGATCCTCAAACCGGACCGTCACTGCCGGATCATCCGCCAGCGGCGGTGGCAACGCCTCGGGATCCGCCAGGCCGATCTCCTCGCGCATGTCCGGCGGCGGGTCGAACTCCGGCGGCTCCGGGCGATGCTCGCCCATGCGCACGCCTTCGGCCCAGTACAGCACCTGCGCGACAGCTTCGAAGAAGTCGTCGCTGATGTAGTCGTCGATCTCGACGCGCGCATTGAGGCCGCGTGCGAGCGGAACGTTTTCCAGGATCGGCACGCCGGCTTCCTCAGCGACGCGCTTGATCTCTTCGGCCACGTGGCCCTCACCCTTGGCGACGACGAGCGGCAGGTCGTCGCCCTGTTCGTACTGCAGTGCGACCGCGATGTGCGTGGGATTGGTCACGATGACATTCGATCCTCGGACGGCATTGAGCATGTTCTGTTGCGACCACTCCTGGTGCAACTGCTTGCGGCGCTGCTTCACATAGGGGTCGCCTTCGTTCTCCTTGACCTCCTGCTTGATGTCGCGCCGGCTCATGCGCAGCTTCTTCATGTACGAATACTTCTGGTACGAGGCATCGACCGCGGACACGAAGAAGAAGACGAAGATCGTCCAGATGCCGATCCACTTGAGCGCATGCCAGATGGCGCTGCCCATCGCGGCAGGTTGCGCAAACGGCAGGTGCAGCAGGCTGGGCAACATGCCCCACAACACGAAGCCGCCGATGGTGAGCAGCGCCGCGCTCTTGAGCACGCTCTTCACGAGCTCGACGAGGTTGTCCATCGAGAACATCTTCTTGATGCCGCCGACCGGATTCATCTTCGACACGTCCGGCGTCACCTTCTTCATCGACAGGACCGGGCCGACCTGCAGGAACTCGACGATCAAGGCCAGCAGCACCGCGAGCAGCAGCAGCGGCAGCGTGACGGCGAGCAAGGTCTGGGCCGCCAGCGGGCCGATCGTCCGCAGCGCGATGTCGAAGGGCTGGTTCATCACATTCAGACTCTGATCGAACAGCCCGCTGATCCGCCGGAACATGTAGCCCATCAGCATCCAGCCACCGGCCAGCCAGCCCATGATGAGCACGGTGCTGGTCAGCTCCCGGCTCTTGGCAACATTGGCGTCCTTGCGCGCGTCCTTGAGCTTCTTGCTGGTCGGTTTTTCGGTTTTGTCGGCGCCCTCGTTCTCTTCGGCCATCCGCACTCCGATCGATCGACTGCGCGCGGTATCGCGCGTGTGGACCGGAGGCTAGCATGGGCACACCGCAGGTCCGGTGGCGGGATGGACGGTCCGTCGCCGGTAAAGGCAGCACAGCCGCGGCCTGCGCTGTCGAAGCGGGATTCAGGCCCGGGCGCCAGGCCAAGGGCTTGCGCGGCACCCTAGGGGTAGCCCGAGATAGGCGTTCCATGGCAGCGGCGTTACAGTCCCGCCATCGCCGCAGAAGCGGTCATTCCCGAAAGGTTTCCAGGTCTCCGTTCCGATGAGCAGCATTCCGTCCGACGTCAGCTTCAATGCCGCCAGCCTCGACCGGTTGGGCGGGCATGTCGCGCTTGACGACCTGCGCCAACAGCCGGGTCACGGGCTCGCGCCGGCGGATGGTGGCTATGCGGAGGCCCCGCGGGGGCCGCAGGCCGATCCGGGTGAGGATGTGCTCAATGTCGCGGCCTGGGCGGGCGTGGCTGTTGGCGCCCGGCAACTGCCGGGCGATCTGGCATTCGAGGCGCGATTGTCCGCGGTGGACCTGTCGCAAGCGGCCGACCAAGGCGCCGACGCCATCCTCGAAGCACTCGCCTGAGGGTATCGGGCGCGCCTGCGGCACAGATTCCGCCCGCGGCTGGGTTAAAGTCCTGACGCTTCGACTTCTGCGCCTGCCGCACACCTCCCCGCCATGACTGCAGTCCCGTCCGCGCATGCACTGCGTGCCGCCGCCGATCGCATGGTGTCGGCGCTGGCGGCGCATGCCGATCCCGAGTACCGGCTCACGGTGCTCAAGCGATTGGTGCGACGGCTCGGCGAGGACCGCTACCCGGTGTTCCTGCGGCTGCTCGGCGTGGTGGCGGAAAGCGATGACACCCGGGCGCAACGTCTGTTGGCCGACACCATCGGCACCGCCCTGCGGCGCATGGACCTGCCCGGCGGCGCCCTGAGCTCTTGGGGCGCGACCCGGTTGCCGGACAGCACCGCCCCGGTGTCGGCCAGCGATTTTTCCGGGCAGTTCTTCGGCGGCACGCCCCGGCGCATGCTGGGCCCTGTGGAGTACCTCACCGTCTGGCACCTGCAGCGCACCCAGCGCACGGCGCTGTCGGCCGAGACCTTCCACACCAGCCTGTCGCGGATGATCGCGCTGCTGAACCAGTCGGAGGATGCACGCACGCTGTATCCGCAGAAGCTGGCCGTGGACGCGCAGAACGAGCTGGAAGGTGCGTATACCCGCGCCACGCGAGAGCGTCTGGCGGCGATCGCCAGCGCCTGGAAGGCCGGTCGCAGCCCGGACGAGATCGCCCAGGCCGCGCTTGATGCCCGCGCGACCGACACGCCGCACGGCTGGGTGCTGCGCGACCTCTGACCAACGCGCTTGTCCGGTCATCAACCGGCTTGCAAGATGCGATGTCCGGCTTCAGAGAATTCAGCCATGCCACCCTCCGCCTGCGCGCCCGCCCGGCGCCGCGCCACCACTGCGTTGCTGCTGCCGCTGATGCTGTGGCTGGCGGCCTGCCAGCGCGAGGATGCGGTCGAGGTAGCGCCTACGACCGGTGCTGCGACCCCGGTGGAGGCGGTGACCCTGCTCACGGCGCACCTGCGCGCCGGGGATCTGGCCGCGTTTGCGCAGGACGCGGCCACGCCCGATCTGCAGCCCGAACTCGACGCGGCCTGGCGCGCGGGCCGCACACGCTGGCCACTCGACGAGCTGCCACTCTCGGCGCAACTGCCGTCGGTGCTGGCGGCGTTGAACGCGCCACAGGCCGAGCGCGTGCTGCTGCAGACCTTCAACCGGCAGTTCGCCGGCGCCGAGCGGGAGATGCGCTCGGCCGCGGTAGGACTGGGCGGCTTTGCCATCCAGTACCTGGAACAGGGCGGCGACTTCAGTGAGGACGAACGTGCGCACTACACGCAGTTGATCGCCGCCGCCAGCGAGTGGGCCACTGCCGCGCCGCTTGCCGACCGCGGCCGCGCACGGGACACGATCGCCGCACTGGTGGCCGCCGCGAAGGAAGGGGGTCTCGCCAGCGACGCGGCCTTGGGCGCCGCCGGCATGCACGAGGGGCTGACCCGGTTGTCGCCCCTGTTCAATGCCGGCAAGCGTCGGCTGGCCGCCTACGGACTGGATCTGGACCAGACCTTCGACAGCGTGGAAGCCACGCTGGAGAGCCAGACCGGCGACACCGCACGGGTCCGCATGCGCTATCTGCTGGCGGGCCGACCGGTCGATGCGGTCATCGCCGTCGAGCGCCATGAGGGGCGCTGGTACCTCAGCGACTTTCTGACCCATGCCCGACAGGCTGCGGCGCCACCAGCGACCGCCGCACCGGCACCTGCGCCATCGGAACCCTGAGTGCGTGCCCACGGGTGCGGCCGGGACGGGCGGCTTGGGCATAATGCCGACGATGCCTGACCAACCGACCCTCGAGTTCCCGGACGGCGACAACGCCCGGCGCGCCGACCAGCGCCCGGCCGATGACGTCGTGGCCCCGCTTGCCTCGTCCGGACCCACAGCGGATACGCCGTCCGCGAACGACGGGCCGGCGCCTGCATCCGGTGCGACACCTGCAGAGGACGGGCCGACGGTTGCCGGCATCGCGCCGGGCGCGTTGCCGGTGCCCCTGGCTGCGCCGCGCCGCGCGGCGCGTCGTCCGTGGTGGGCCGGCCTGCTGGGCCGGATCATGCGTCCATGGATCGGCCTGAAGGTGGAACCGCAGACGCCCGAGGCGCTCGTCGACCACCGTCCGGTCTGTTACGTGCTCGAGGACTACGGCCTGTCGAATGCGCTGATCCTCGAACGCGCGTGCCGGGAGGCCGGCCTGCCGTCCCCGCTGCAGCCGCTGCCCGGCGATCCGCTCGGCCGCAAGCGCGCCTACGTGGCGCTATCGCGACGCAATGCCGGCGGCGCACTTGCAATGGCCACCGGCCAGCCACAATCGAAAGCGACGCACTCCGAATCGCTGGCCCGTCTGCTCGAAGCGCATCGCCGCGATCACGCGCTCGACGTGCAGGTGGTGCCGGTCTCGATCTTCGTCGGCCGCTCGCCGGACAAGAACAACGGCTGGTTCGCGGTGCTGTTCTCCGAGAACTGGACCATCGTCGGCCGTTTCCGCCGGCTGCTGGCGATCCTGCTCAATGGCCGCGACACCCTGGTGCGCTTCGCCGAACCGGTCGACGTACGCCCGCTGCTCGCCGAGGGTCTCGATCCCGAGCGCACAGTGCGCAAGCTCTCACGCGTGCTGCGCACCCACTTCAACCGCGTGCGCGAAGCGATCATCGGCCCCGACCTGTCGACCCGCCGCCTGCTGGTCGACAAGGTGCTGGCCTCGCCCGCGGTCAAGGACGCCATTGCCGACCAGGCGCGGCGGGACAACAGCAAGCCCGAGGACGCGTGGAAGAAGGCGCACGCCTACGCCTACGAGATCGCGGCCGACTACTCGCACCCGGTGGTGCGTTCGGCGAGCTACCTGCTCACCACGGTGTGGAACCGCATCTTCCGCGGCGTGCTGGTGCACCACATCGACACCTTGAAGGCCGCCGCGCCCGGGCACGAGATCGTCTACGTGCCCAGCCACCGCAGCCACATGGATTACCTGTTGTTGAGCTATCTGCTCTACAACCGCGGCATCGTGCCGCCGCACATCGTCGCCGGCATCAATCTCAACCTGCCGGTCATCGGCACCTTGCTACGCAAGGGCGGTGCGTTCTTCATCCGTCGCTCGATCCGGGGCAACGCGCTGTATTCGACAGTGCTGGCCGAATATGTCGCCCAGCTCGTCGCCGGCGGGTACTCGATCGAGTACTTCGTCGAGGGTGGCCGCTCGCGCACCGGACGCCTGCTCTCGCCCAAGGGCGGCATGGTGTCGATGACGCTGCGCGCATTCCTGCGTCAGCCCACCCGTCCGGTACTGTTCCAGCCGATCTATGTCGGCTATGAAAAGCTGATGGAGGGCGGCAGCTATCTCGACGAGCTGTCGGGCAAGAGCAAGAAGAAGGAATCGATCTGGCAGCTGCTGTGGAGCATTCCGCAGGTGCTGCGTTCCAACTACGGCCAGGTGGTGGTGAACTTCGGCGAGCCGATCGCGCTGGCCGATGTGCTTGCAGAACATGCGACCGGCTGGGACGGCAAGGCAGTCGCCGACAGCGAACGCCCCGAATGGCTGTCGCGTACGGTCGACGTCATCGCGGAGAAGATCAACGTCAACATCAACCGCGCCGCCGACGTCAATCCGATCAACCTGCTGGCGCTCGCGCTGCTCTCGACGCCGAAGCACGCGATGGGCGAGGCCGACCTGCTCGCGCAGATCACGCTCTCCAAGCAGCTGTTGGTGGACGTGCCGTACTCGGATCGCGTCACGGTGACACCGCACACGCCGCAGGAAATCGTCGCGCACGGCGAGGAGATCGGTGTGCTCGAACGCGTCGCGCATCCGCTCGGCGACGTGTTCCGCGTCGACGACGAAAACTCGGTGCTGCTGACCTATTTCCGCAACAACGTGCTGCACCTGTTCACCGCCTCGGCATGGATCGCGTGCTGCTTCCTGCACAACCGGCGCATGAGCCGGCACACGCTGCTGCGCCTGGGGCGCACGATGTATCCCTTCCTGCAGGCCGAGCTGTACCTGCCCTGGGACGAGGACACCTTCGCCGAGCGCATCGCCCTGACACTGGAAACCTTCGAGCGCGAAGCCCTGCTCGAGCGCGTCAGCGACGAGGACGACGGCATCTACGCCCGCAACGCCGGTCAATCCGATGAAGTCTTCCGCCTGCGTGCACTGAGCCACCCGCTGCAGCAGGCGTTCGAGCGCTACTACATCGCGATTTCCGTGCTGGCCAAGAACGGCCCCGGCACGCTCGGCGCCGGCGAACTCGAAAGCCTGTGCCAGCTCGCCGCCCAGCGCCTGTCGCTGCTGTACGCGCCGGCGGCGCCCGAGTTCTTCGACAAATCCCTGTTCCGCGGCTTCATCCAGAAACTCCGCGAACTCGGCCTCGTCAAACTCGACGGCAACAGCAAGCTCGTCTTCGACGACCGCCTCGCGATCTGGGCCAAAGACGCCAAGGTCATCCTCGGCCGCGAGCTGCGGCATTCGATCGAGAAGGTGAGCCCGGAAGCGGTGAAGCCAGAGGCGCTGTCGGCGCCGCAGTGATTCATCAAACGCGGTCGGATGACTCGCGGGAGGCGAGGCGTGACAGTTTTCGACGGTGATCTGTTCGGCATTCTTGATCTGTTCTCGTGGCGCGTGCTCGTACCGACGACCATCGGGATCGTGGCCGCCCTGTCGATCTACTACCTGGGTGGCCGAACAGGTGCGGCCGTCGTCGTCGCCTGCGTTGCTGGCGGCGCGGGATTTTGCATCGGCCTGCTGTGGGACGTCGTCCACAGACGATTCCGATGATGCGTCGAACACCCTGACCGCATCCACTCGAAAGCGCATGCGGGGAACGACACGAGTGCGCGCCTCAGGCCGGCTCGTCCGGAATCAGGTCCGACTCCAGTCGGGCGATGCAGTCCTTGAGCTGCAGCTTGCGTCTCTTCATGCGCTGCATCGCCAGCGCTTCTGGCGCCGGCGTGGCCTGCAGCTCGGCGATGGTGCGGTCGAGATCACGATGCTCGGTGCGCAGCCGCATCAGCAGCGCGATCCGGCTCTGGATGATGTCCGTGTCGGTCGACATGCGGTGCAGCTTATCCCAAGCTCGCGGTGGTTCGGAGGCTTGGCGGCGTGCGGGGACACTGCAACAATGCGCTGCGCCGCGCAGGGGGCCGGCGCGACCTCGGCGCATGCCGCGTGGTGCCCCTCTGCGGCAGCCCCGGCCGCTTCGCCAAGGAACCAGGATGTCCCTACGATCCAATCGCCGCGCGCCTTCGCGCATCGCTGCTTCACTGCTTGCCCTCGCCGCGCTTACGGCCACCGCACAGGTCTGTGCGCAGGAGAAGTACGACGGCTACCTGTGCTGCAACCTGCGCAGCGACGGCAGCTGGATCAGCGACAGCAACTACGCCGAGAACGGCAAGCGCGTGATTCCGGTCGGCACGCCGACCAGCGTGACCGGCTATGGCCGCCACCGCGTCAATGTGCGCATCGACGGCACGCGCCAGGCGATCGGCAACGACTACAGCCGCGACATCGCGCTGGCCGACTTCGCGAAGCGTTACGTGGTGACCGAGGATCCGGCGGCGAAGATCGCCACGTATCCGGCCAAGATCCAGGACGCGATCAAGCGCGCGAAGATCACGCCCGGCATGAGCCGCGAGCAGGTGCTGATGTCGCTGGGCTACCCGATCAGCAGCGAGAACCCGGATCTTGAATCGAACCTGTGGCGTTACTGGATGAGCAGCTTCGCCGAGTTCCAGGTGCAGTTCGACGACGCGGGCCGCGTGCGCGAGATCACCACCGATCCCAATACCCGCAATCTGGTGTGGATGCCCTGAGGCGACTGCGTTCTGCTTGATGCAGGTGTGGGAAGACAGGCGCCGGAAGGCGCCTGTCCTCATTCCGGGGGCGAGGTGTCTGAAGGTTTTGCGCGCCAGGCCGCAAGATGGGTTTCGCCGCGTTCTACCCATCCTGCGGTCGCGTCTTGTAGCTCAGGGATCGACGGCTTCCAGATGGAGGCGCTCAGTGTCGAGGTGCAGGCGGTGGGTCAACGCCAGCGCATCGAGCAGCGCGGGGTCGTGACTGACGACGAGCAAGGCACCGGGCCAGCCGCGCAACAGGGCGACGAGCGCCTCGACGCTGTCGAGATCAAGATGGCTCGCCGGTTCGTCGAGCAGCAGCAATGGAGCGGCCGGCTGCGCCCACGCCGCAGCCGCGAGGGCGATTCGCATGCGTTCGCCGCCCGACAGCAGGCCCAGCGGCTGGCGGGCCCTTGCGCCGGCGAGGCCGAGCAGGGCGAGTCGCGTTGCGGGCACATCCATCGCATCCGCCTGCATGCGCGCGGCCAGCCAGTCGAGCGCCGGCATTGCGTCGGGTAAGGTCGCGAGCATCTGGTCGAGTAACTGCACCGGCACGCAGGCGTCGACCGTGCCGCTGGCGAGCCCCGCCTCGCCACACAGCGCGCGCAGCAACGTGCTCTTGCCGCTGCCGTTGCGACCTTCGAGCCCGATCCGCACCTGGCCGAACGCATCCCATGTCAAGGCTTCGGCCGGCGCGTCGGCCAGGGGATGCGCGCCAGTGAATCGCAGCACCCTGCGGGCGCCAGGCAACACGACACCGGCATCGACGAACGCGGGCGCTGGCGTGGCATCGATCGCGGCGAACGCGTCCCGGACCGCGGTTTCGCCGTCGGCGAGACGCTGTGCCAGGGCGCCGCGCGCGCGTCCGGCGTGGCGCTCGGCATTGCCCTTGGCCTGATCGAGCAGCAGCGGCGACTGGTTGCTGTCTTCGCGCATCCGCCGACCGCGCGCCTTGCGCTGGTCGAGCCGCTGGCGTTCGCGTCCGACCGCGCGTTGTGCCCGGGCGCGATCGGTCCGCGCCTGTGCGAGCGCGTCTTCGGTCTGCCGACGCGCCCCCTCGCGCGCCGCGCGCCAGGCATCGAGTCCGCCCTCGATCCAGTGCAGTCCGTCCGGACGCAGCTCGACCAGTCGCGGCATCACGCGCAGCCAGACAGGGTCGTGCGTGACGATCAGCGTGGCGCCGGCGCGCTGCAGGAAGTGCCGGCACCAGTGCGTGGACACATCGCCGTCGAGGAAGGTGCTGGGTTCGTCGAGCAGCAGCACGCGGGCATCACGCCACGACGCCGCGAGCAGACGCAGCTGCTGGACCTGACCGCCCGAGAGGCGCGCAGGATCGGATGTCGGCGCGAGATCCTGGAACCCCAACGCTTCGAATGCGGCATGCAGGCGCGTTTCGAGTGTCCAGTCGTCGTCGACACAGGCAGCATCGGCCGCGTCGCCATCACCGGCCAGCAGTCGTTGCAGCGCGTCGAAACGCGCGCCGAGACCCAGCAGATCGACCACACGGGCAGGCAGTGGACCCGGATGCTGCGTCAGATGATGCAGACCGCCGGCCACCTCGATCGTGCCCGCGCGCGCGCCCTCCACCAGTTGCCGAAGCAGCGTGGACTTGCCCACGCCATTGGCGCCGACCAAGGCACTGGCGCCGTCGTGCAGCACCAGCGAAAGGGCGTCATAGAGCACGCTGCCGTCGTCACGCGCGGCGGACAGGCCACGGGCGCGCAGCGCGGGGACGACGGAAGAGACGGACAACGACGCGGACGGCGTCGGGGAGACGGGCACGGACATGGAAGACCTCGCGGACATGGGGGCGCGACCCGTGTGGGTCGTCGGACTCGATGTCGGCTCAGTACTTCACGTCATTGCGCTCCTGAGGAATTCCTTGCGACAGCGCGTGCTGCAGCGGGCAGTCGCGAAATCGGCGTGCAGTCTACGACCGCGCGCCTCACCGAAGCATTAACGCCGGGATCGATCGATGATGTCGCGTGTGCGGCTCCGGCGCCCGCACTGCACTTCATCCAGCACCACGCGCCCGCGATCAGCGCGCGCCGACGAAGGCTTCGATTGGCGTATCGCCGTCGACGAAATCCAGCGTGCGGCCCACGGTGCCAGGTGTCTCCAGCACGATGGCCGCAGCCGCCGCCACATTCCCGCGCGAGACCGGCGTGCCGCTATCGGCGGTGCGGCCATCGGTGATGCGTCCAGTGCCGGCAGCGTCGGTCAGCAGGCCCGGCCCGAGGATGGTCCAGTCCAGTGCGCTGGCGCGCAGATGCGCATCTGCAGCGGCCTTGGCCTGCGCGTAGGCGAGAAGCCGTCGTCCGGCGCGATGCCGTGGTCGAAACCGGCGCCGAGGTAGGACACCATCACATAGCGCCGAACGCCAGCAAGGGCCGCCGCATCAATCGAACGGATCGCCGCATCGCGGTCGACCGCATAGGTGCGCGCGGGATCGCCGCCGCCCGCACCGGCGGACCAGACGACGGCGTCATGTCCGGCGAGCTGCCCGGCGATGGCGTCCGTCTCCGCGTGTTCGATGTCGAACACGACCGGCGTCGCGCCCGTCGCAGCGACGGCGTCACGATGGGCGGCATTGCGGAACAGTGCGGTCACGGTATGCCCGCGCCCGGTGAGGCGCCTGGCCAGCTGCAGGGCGACGCGGCCGTGGCCGCCGATGATGACGATGCGCGACATGGCGCTCTCCGTTCAACTGGAATGGCGTCGCAGCCTTGCACAACGCATGTTGGCGCGCGGTCGCAGGCGCGTTGCGGCAACGCCCGAACCCGCGCCCGGTAAACTGGCCCGATGAGTATCGTCCTGCCCCTGCACGAACCGCTGCCGCATGCGCGCGATCCGCGCCGTGGTGCGCAGACCGTGCACACGCTGGGCAAGCGGCTGCGTCATCAGGTGGGCCGCGCGATCGCCGACTTCGGCATGATCGAGGACGGCGACCGGGTAATGGTGTGCCTGTCGGGCGGCAAGGACAGCTACACCCTGCTCGACATCCTGCTGCAGCTGCAATCGAAGGCACCGGTGGCGTTCTCGATCACCGCGGTGAACCTGGACCAGAAGCAGCCCGGATTTCCCGCGCATGTGCTGCCGGACTATCTGGCGTCGCTCGGCGTCGACTTCCACATCATCGAGCAGGACACCTATTCGGTCGTCAGCCGGGTGATCCCGGCAGGCAAGACGATGTGTTCGCTGTGCTCGCGCCTGCGCCGCGGCGCGCTGTACAACCACGCGACGCAGCACGGCTTCACCAAGATCGCACTCGGCCACCACCGCGACGATCTGGTCGCAACGTTTTTCCTCAACATGTTCTTCCACGCGAAACTCGGCGGCATGCCGCCGAAGCTGCGCAGCGACGACGGCAAGCATGTCGTGATCCGCCCGCTGGTCTATGCGGCCGAAGACGACATCGCCGCGTATGCGCAGTCCAGGGCGTTCCCGATCATTCCCTGCACCCTGTGCGGCTCGCAGGAAAGTCTGCAGCGCAAACAGATCCAGAAGATGCTGGACACCTGGGAGCGCGAAACGCCCGGCCGCATCGAGACGATCGCGCGTTCACTGGGTAATGTCTGTCCGTCGCAGCTCAGCGATCCGGCATTGTTCGACTTCCGCGCGCTCGGTGCGGAGGCGTCTGCGACCATCGCCGATGTCGGGCTGCCCGACCCGCAGGACGCTTTGATCGACACCGCGGCAGGGCAGGCATGCGCACCGCCGTCCGCGCCATGACTAGACGCATCCAGTCGCACCCGCAGGACCGCGGCCCGACCGAACCCCTTTGTTCCTGACGCCCACCGCTCCCGTGCGGCGTCCTTCCCCACTTCCAATGGAATCATCAGCCTCATGTTCTTTCGCAATCTGACCCTGTTCCGCTTCCCCACCAACCTCGATCTCTCCGAGCTCGACGCGCGCCTGGCGGAATTCCCGCTCAAGCCGGTCGGTCCGCTGGAGATGTCCTCGCACGGTTTCGTTTCGCCGCTGGGCCGCGAAGCCGAAGTGATGGCGCATCGCATCGAGGACACCATCTGGGTCACCGTCGGTGGCGAGGAAAAGATCCTGCCCGGCCCGGTGGTCAATGAACTGCTGTCGCGCCGCATCGAGGAGTTCGAAGAGAAGCAGGGCCGCAAGCCCGGCGGCAAGATGCGCAAGCAGATGAAGGACGATCTGCTGCAGGAACTGATGCCGCGTGCGTTCGTGAAGCCGGTGCGCAGCGATGCGCTGATCGATCTCGAACACGGCGTGGTCGCGGTGAATTCCTCCAGCCGCAAGAGCGCGGAGAACCTGGTGTCGAACATCCGCACCGCGCTCGGCAGCTTTCCCGCGCTGCCGCTCAACGCCGAAGTCTCGCCGCGCGGCGTGATGACCGGTTGGATCGCCGGCGAGCCGCTGCCCGACGGCCTGACGCTCGGCGAGGAATGCGAACTCAAGGATCCCTCCGACCAGGGCGCGATCGTGCGCTGCCAGCGGCAGGACCTGCAGTGCGAGGAGATCACCCGCCACCTCGATGCCGGCAAGCAGGTCACCAAACTCGCGCTCAACCTCGACGACCACGTTTCGTTCGTGCTCGGTGAGGATCTGATCGTGCGCAAGTTCAAGCTGCTCGACGGCGCGCTGGATTCGCTCGAGCACACCGACAACGACGACATGCGCGCCGAACTCGATGCCCGCTTCGCGCTGATGCGCGGCGAGTTCAAGCGCCTGTTCAAGGTGCTCGAAGGCGCGTTGAAGCTGTCGAAGGCGGAGTGATCCGCCTCCCGTAGGAGCGGGGGGGGGGGGGCGGGGGCCGCCCCCCCCCCCCCCCCCCCCCCCCCCCCCCCGCGCCCAGCGGCGGACGGTGAACCCAACCCGCACACCCAACAGGGGGTTGGGGAGCCCCGGGGGAAGCGGGGGGCG
>NZ_JAVDVJ010000018.1:0-58516 GCF_031456825.1 Luteimonas sp. 3794
AACACCGCGTGAAGGCTGTTGTCGTTCTCGCCCCGATTCAACCGCTGCCCCGAAGTGCAGCCCGTCAAGCGGGGGGCGAATTATGCATAGATGAAATGGGTTTGCAAAGAGGCTGACACGAATTTCTGTATCAACCCGTTAAACGCAGTTGCCTGTTCAGCGAAATTGCCGCAGCCGCGCTATTCGACGGTCACCGACTTGGCCAGGTTGCGAGGCTTGTCGACATCTGTGCCTCGCGACAGCGCCGTGTGATACGCCAGCAACTGCACCGGAATAGTGTGCACGATCGGGCTCAAGACACCGATGTGTCGTGGTGTGCGGATCACATGCACGCCCTCGGAAGCGCTGAAGTTGCTGTCGGCGTCAGTGAATACGAACAGCTCCCCTCCACGCGCGCGCACTTCCTGCATGTTGGACTTCACCTTCTCGAGCAGCGCGTCCTTCGGGGCGATCACGACCACCGGCATGTCGGCGTCCACCAGCGCCAAGGGGCCATGCTTGAGCTCGCCGGCCGGATAGGCCTCGGCATGGATGTAGGAAATCTCCTTGAGCTTGAGCGCCCCCTCCAGCGCAATCGGGTAATGCACGCCACGTCCCAAGAACAACGCGTGATGCTTGGGGGTGAACTTCTCCGCCCAGGAGGTGATCTGCGGCTCGAGGTTAAGCGCGTGCTGCACGCTGCCCGGCAACTGGCGCAGGTCTTCGATGTACGCGGATTCCTGCTCTGCACTGAGGCGACCATTGAGCTTGGCCAGCGTCACCGCAAGCGCAAACAGGCCGACGAGCTGCGTGGTGAACGCCTTGGTCGATGCCACGCCGATCTCGGCGCCGGCGCGGGTGTAGAACACCAGCCCGCTGGCGCGCGGGATCGCGCTTTCAGGCACGTTGCAGATCGACAGCGTGCGCGTATGCCCGAGCGACTTGGCGTACTTGAGCGCCTCCATCGTGTCGAGCGTTTCGCCCGACTGCGAGATCGTGACGATCAGGTGCTTCGGATTCGCGACCGCCTTTCGATAACGGTATTCGCTGGCGATCTCGACCGAACACGGCAGGCCGCTGATGGCCTCGATCCAGTAGCGCGCGACCGAGCCGGCATAGAAGCTGGTGCCGCAGGCGAGGATCTGCACGCCCTCGACTTCGCGCAATACGTCGCCTGCGTCCTTTCCGAACAGCGTGGGCTCGAACGCGGCGGCGTCGATGATCGCCTCGATGGTGTCGGCCAGCGCGCGCGGCTGCTCGTGGATCTCCTTCTGCATGAAGTGGCGATAGGGGCCGAGTTCTAGCGAGGCCAGCGAGACATCCGACAGGTGTTCGTCGCGGGTGACGTTGTCGCCATTTCCGTCATAGACCTGCACCGCGGCGCGGGTGAGGACAGCGGTGTCGCCTTCCTCGAGGAAGATCACCCGGCGCGTGGCCTGCAGGATCGCCGAGACATCGGAGGCGACGAAGTTCTCGCCCTCGCCCAGGCCGACCAGCAACGGGCAGCCCATGCGCGCGACGACCATGCGGTCGGGATCGCCTTTGTCGATCACCGCCAGCGCATATGCGCCTTCGAGTTCCTGGGCCGACGCCTGCAGCGCGGCCAGCAGATCGAGGCCTTGAGATTGGTGATGGTGGATCAGATGCGCAATGACCTCGGTATCGGTCTGCGACTCGAAAACGTAACCGAGTTCAGTCAACCGTTCGCGCTGCGCCTCGTGGTTCTCGATGATGCCGTTGTGCACCAGCGCCAGACTGTCGTGGCTGATGTGCGGGTGCGCGTTGGTTTCGGTCACACCGCCGTGCGTGGCCCAGCGCGTATGACCGATGCCGAGGCCCGCCTGCAGACCATCGGCGCGTGCGGCCGCTTCCATCTCGACCACACGGCCGGTGCGGCGCACGCGACGGACCGCTCCGCCGGTCACCACCGCGATGCCGGCCGAATCGTAGCCGCGATATTCGAGCCGCTTGAGGCCCTCGACGAGGACGGGCACCACGTCACGCCTCGCGATCGCCCCGACAATTCCGCACATCCGGCCTGCTCCTCTCTATAGAAGCGCCCATTCTAGCGGCGCCGATGGCCACGCCCGCATGCGGCCTTGCCGGCGTTCAGCGCGTGAACCAACAGTCCGCGAGGTCTCGAAAAGGGCGGGCGGCGCACTGGTAGCGATAGATCCTCCCCCGTCGCGGCGCGCGATGCGGGACGAAAACCCCGAACGAGCGAAAGCCCGCCTGCGGCCCGGGCAATGCGCACCGGAATTTTGCGCCGCGACCGTCAATGACCGGCAGGGCCCGCTCCTCCGGAAACGGCCCCTCGTGAACGGCCGTCAGGCGTGACGAGTCCATACCCCATCGTCACCGCGTCTCTCCTCCGCGTGAACACTGCCGCCCGCCGTCGTCCGCCCGCGGACGTCCGGACGCTCCGCGGACGCCGCGATACAGATCTTTATTCCTTGAAAATCAATGACTAAAGATTGGCACGGGATCTGCTTTGTAAGCCCTATCCGCAAGAGATCGTCCGCATGTCCAACACCGCCTCCAGCCCCTCCCCACGTCCTGCCGGCATCCGCGACACCGCCGGACAGGACACCGTCCATGCGCGTTCCAGCACGTCTCGCCGTCGTCCTTGGCTGATCGGTGGCATCGCAGGTGTATTGCTGATCGCCGCTGTCGCCTGGTTGCTCACCGGCTGGGCCTCGGGCGCGCAATCGGTCGACGCGCAGCGCCTGCGCTTCGCCGAGGTCACCCGCGGCGATCTGGTCCGCGACATCGCAGCCGAAGGCAGGGTCATCGCAGCCAACAGCCCGACGCTTTACGCGATCTCCGGCGGCATGTTGAGCCTGAAAGTGGTGGCCGGTGATCGGGTCGAGCGCGGCCAGGCGCTGGCCGAGATCGACAGCCCCGAGCTGCGCAGCAAGCTGGCGCAGGAAGAAGCCACCCTCGCCGGCTACGAGGCCGAAGCCGGACGCGCCGCGCTTGATGCGCAGCTGCGCCGGGCCGAAGCGCGCAAGGTGCTCGACCAGGCCCAGATCGATCGCACCGCGGCGGAACGCGATCTGCAGCGCTACCAGCGCGCATACGAGGGCGGCGCGGTGGCGCAGGTCGATCTCGCGCGCGCCCAGGACACGCTGCAGAAAACCGAAATAGGCGTCGCGTCGGCGACCGAGGATCTCGGTCTGCAGGGCCGCGGCGCGGGACTCGACACGCGCAACAAGCAGCTCGTCGCCGAGCGCCAGCGCAGCGTGGTCATGGAGGTGCGTCGCCAGGTCGAGGCGCTCACGCTGCGCGCGCCGTTCGACGGCATTGTCGGCCAGGTGCAGGCGGTGCAGAGCAGCAACGTCGCGGCGAATGCGCCGGTACTGTCGATCGTCGACCTGTCGGTGTTCGAGGTCGAGATCAAGGTGCCGGAAAGCTTCGCGCGCGATCTCGAGATCGGCATGCCGGCTGAGCTGCGCAGCGTCGGCAAGACGTATCCGGCGAAGGTCTCGGCGGTTTCCCCCGAGGTGGTCAATGGCGAGGTCGTCGCGCGGCTGCGCTTCGACGCAAACAGCCAGCCGCCGGGCCTGCGCCAGAGCCAGCGCCTGACCGCGCGGATTCTGCTCGACACCCGCAAGGACGTGCTGATGGTGGCGCGCGGTCCGTTCCTCGATCAGGAGGGCGGCAGCGCGGCCTATGTGATGGAGGGCAATACGGCGGTGCGCAGGCCGATCACGGCCGGCGCCAGCAGCCTGTCGGCGGTGGAAATCGTCGACGGCCTGCAACCCGGCGAACGCGTCGTCGTCGCCGGCACCGATCTTTTCGGCAACGCGGACCGCATCCGCATCTCAGGACTCTGATCATGCACACCCGTATCGATTGCCCGTTCCCCGTCGCCTGGACCGCCGACGAACTCGCCAGCGCTGTGCCGCGCCGGCTGTCGTCCGCATTCGAGGCCGGCATTCCAGCCGAACCCTCGCCCGGCGCGCGCATGCCCGCGTTCGCACGCGCACGCCGGCGCACCGTCACCCACGGCCTGCCGAGCCTGTTCCGCGTCCGCTGAGCGCGACGCGCCCTTTCTCTTTTTAGTTCACGTCACAGGACACATTCTCATGCTCGACATGCGCCAGGTCGCCAAGGTCTACCGCACCGAACTCGTCGAAACCCATGCGTTGCGCTCGCTCGACCTGCACGTGGCCGAAGGCGAGTTTGTCGCCGTCACCGGTCCGTCCGGCTCGGGCAAGACGACCTTCCTCAACATCGCCGGCCTGCTGGAAAACTTCACCGGCGGCGAATACCGGATCGACGGTGTCGAGGTGCGCGGGCTGGGCGACGATGCGCGCTCGAAGCTGCGCAACGAGAAGATCGGCTTCATCTTCCAGGGCTTCAACCTGATCCCTGATCTGAACCTGTTCGACAACGTCGACGTGCCGCTGCGCTATCGCGGTATGGCGGCGTCCGAACGTCGCCTGCGCATCGAGGAATCGCTGTCGCTGGTGGGCCTGGGCTCGCGCATGAAGCACTTCCCGGCCGAACTGTCGGGCGGTCAGCAGCAGCGTGTGGCGATCGCGCGTGCGCTCGCCGGCAGCCCGCGTCTGCTGCTCGCCGACGAACCCACCGGCAACCTCGATTCGCAGATGGCGCGCAGCGTGCTGGAGCTGCTCGAGGACATCAACGCACGCGGCACCACCATCGTGATGGTGACGCACGACCCGGAACTCGCCGCGCGCGCGCATCGCAACGTGCACATCGTCGACGGCATGGCGACCGACCTGCAGGCGCTGCACGCCTCACCTCTATCCGGGGCCGCGTCGCGCGTCCCCGCAGACGCCTGAGGAGACCCGGCATGTTCGGTTACTACCTGCAGCTCGCGCTGCGCAGCTTCCGCAACAGCAAGGTGCTCACCGCGTTGATGGTGCTGGCGATCGCGCTGGGCATCGGCGCCAGCATGACCACGATCACGGTGTTTCACGTGTTGTCGGGCGATCCGATTCCCGACAAGAGCGATCGTCTTTTTTATGTGCAGCTGGATGCGGCCAGCATGCACGGCTACGCATCCGCCGAAGAACCCGACCGGAACATCACCCGCTTCGATGCAGAAACCCTTCTGCGCGAGGCACGCGGCACGCGTCAGGCGATGATGAGCGGCGGGTTCGTCGCGGTGGCGCCAGACGATGCGCGTGCGCCTTTCTTCACCGATGCGCGCTACACATCAGCCGACTTCTTTCCGATGTTCGATGCGCCTCTGGTCCATGGCCGCGCCTGGACTGCGGAAGACGACGCTTCCCGCGCACGCGTGGCGGTGATCTCGGCCGAGACCAACCAGAAAGTGTTCGGAGGCGGCGACAGCACCGGCAAAACCCTTCGCGTCAACGGTGCCGACTTCCGTGTCGTCGGCGTGCTCGGGCCCTGGATGCCGACGCCGCGGTTCTGGGACCTGTCGCTGGACAGGTTCAATTCAATCGAGTCAGTGTTCGTCCCGTTCTCGACTGCGATCGAACAGAAGCTCTCGCGCATGGGCAGCATGAACTGCTGGGGCGACTCGGCCGGCGATCCGAATGCCCTCAATGCACCCTGCACCTGGGTCCAGTACTGGGTGGAACTGGCCGCGCCCGCTGACGCCGCGGCCTACCGCGATTATCTGGCGAGCTATTCCGACCAGCAGCGCACGGCCGGACGCTTCGAGCGTCCGACCAATGTGCGTCTGCGCGATGTGCCGGCGCTGCTCGATCACCACCAAGTCGTCCCCAGTGATGTGCGTCTACAGCTGTGGCTTGCGATCGGCTTCTTGCTGGTGTGCCTGGTCAATACGGTCGGTCTGCTGCTCGCCAAAAGCCTGCGCCGTGCGACCGAGATTGGAGTGCGGCGCGCGCTCGGCGCGTCGCGCCGCGCGATCTTCTCCCAGTTCCTGGTCGAAGCCGGGGCGATCGGCGTGGCCGGCGGCGTGGTGGGTCTGGGCCTCGCCCTGCTCGGCCTGTGGGGCGTACGCCAGAACCCGAGCAGTTATGCCGCGCTCGCCCAGCTCGACATGCCGATGCTGCTGACCACCTTCGCCCTGTCGATCGTCGCAAGCCTGCTGGCCGGTCTGCTGCCTGCATGGCGCGCCATGCAGGTGACGCCGGCGATCCAGCTCAAGTCGCAGTGACCCAGACTTCCTCGAGGACTTCCATGGACATTCGCCCCATCTTCTCGACACTGCGCCGGCACAAGACCGCAGCCGCATTGATCGTGATCGAGATCGCGCTCGCCTGCGCGATCATCTGCAACGCGATCTACCTCATTGATCGTCGGATCGACCACATGTCGCGCGCCAGCGGCACGGTCGAGGACGAGATCCTGCGCATCCAGATGCCGAGCATCGACGAAACCGCCAGCGTGGACCGCCGCGCCGCTGTCGAGCGCGATCTGGCCGCCCTGCGAACGCTCCCCGGCGTTCGCCACGTGGCGACGGTCACCCAGATTCCCTATGGCAACAGCAGCTCGACCAGCGGTGTACGACTCAGCCCCGACCAGCCCAACAACACCATCGTGGCCTCGGGTTACCTGGGCAGCGAGGATCTTCTCGATACGTTCGGCCTGCAGCTGGTGTCCGGACGCCGATTCAATCCGGACGAGCTTCTCAACATGGTCGACGTTGAGAAGGCTGGCGATTCGGCGCGCGTACCTGCCGTGATCGTCAACCGCGCGATGGCCGAGCGTCTGTTTCCGGGCGAGGATGCGATCGGCAAACATATCTACAGCTGGGGCAATGCACCGATTCCGATCGTCGGCGTGGTCGAAACCCTGGCAATGCCGACGGACGACACCGGCCCGGGAAACGCGACGATGCTGCTGCCGATCCGTGACGATTACAACGGCATCAACTACGTGATCCGCACCGATCCCGCCCAGCGCCGCCAGGTGCTCGATGCTGCAGTCGCCACGCTCAAGCAGATCGATCCCAACCGCGTCGCGGTCAACACAGACCTGATGACCGACCTGCGCGAGAAGTACTACCGCGAGGATCGCGCGATGGCGATGCTGCTGGTCGTGGTGTGCATCGCGCTGCTGGTCGTCACCGCGCTGGGCATCGTGGGCCTGGCGAGCTTCTGGGTGCAGCAACGGACCAAGCAGATCGGCATCCGCCGCGCACTCGGCGCGACGCGCACCCAGATCCTGCGCTATTTCCAGGTCGAGAACTTCCTGCTTGCCACGATCGGCATCGTGCTCGGCATGCTGCTGGCCTACGGTCTCAACCAGCTGCTGATGTCGCGCTACGAGCTGGGCCGCCTGCCGCTGATGTATCTGCCGATCGGCGCCGTCGCGTTGTGGGTGCTCGGGCAGATCGCGGTGTACTGGCCGGCCAGGCGCGCGGCCTCGGTGCCGCCGGCCGTGGCGACGCGCAGCATCTGATCGCGCGCATCCACGCGTCGCCGGTTGCGTCTATCGCGGCCGCCGACGACCATGCCTTTCGCTCACGCACGTTCCAACCGGATGTCCAGCGCCTGATGCCCACGATCCTCGTCATCGACGACAACCCCGCCGTCGCCACCGCGCTGGAGGTGCTGTTCTCGTTGCACGACATCGCCTGCGAGCACGCGGCCACGCCCGATGCCGGCATCGCCCGCCTGCAGTCGGGCGGTATCGATCTGGTCGTGCAGGACATGAACTTCCACACCGACACCACGTCCGGCGACGAGGGCATCGCGCTGTTTCATGCGATCCGGCGTTTCGATCCGGATCTGCCGGTCGTCCTGCTGACCGCGTGGACGCGTCTGGAATCGGCGGTGGAACTGATCCGCTCCGGCGCCGCCGACTATCTGGGCAAGCCCTGGGACGACGGCAAGTTGCTCGCCACGGTCAACACGCTGCTGGAGCTGTCGTCGACGCGCCGGGCGCTTGAAACGCGCACGCGCGATGATCGCCGCCGCCGCGACGCACTCACGCAGGGCCGCGATCTGCGTGGTCTGGTCTGGGACGATCCGGCCAGCGAGACGACGCTGTCGCTGGCACTGCAGGTCGCGCGTTCTAACCTGCCGGTGCTGATCACCGGACCGAATGGCGCCGGCAAGGAGAAGTACGCGGAGATCCTGCATGCGAATTCGGCCGTGCGCGAAGGCCCCTTCGTCGCGGTCAACTGCGGCGCATTGCCCCATGATCTGATCGAGGCCGAACTGTTCGGTGCCGAAGCCGGCGCCTATACAGGCGCAACCCGGGCCCGCGAAGGCAAGTTCGAAGCGGCTGACGGCGGCACACTGTTCCTCGACGAGGTCGGCACCCTGCCGCCTGCCGGCCAGGTCAAGCTGCTGCGCGTGCTCGAGACCGGGCGTTTCGAACGGCTTGGTGGCAACCGCGAGCGCAGCGTGTCGGTGCGCGTGCTCAGCGCGACCAATGCCGATCTGTCGGCGATGATCGCCGACGGCCGGTTCCGCGAGGACCTGTATTACCGGCTCAACGGCATCGAACTGCGTCTGCCGCCGCTGGCGCAGCGCCCGCGCGACATCCTGCCCTTGGCCAGACACTTCCTCGATGGCCGCAAGCCGCTGTCGGCCGGTGCCGAGCGCGCATTGCTGCAGCACGGCTGGCCGGGCAACGTGCGCGAACTGCGCAATGTGATCCAGCGCGCGGAACTGCTGGCGCGCGACGCGCAGATCGACGCGCGCGATCTCGCACTGCCAGCCGCAGTTGTTGCGACGGTCGACGTCGACGCCTACGAACCCGGCCGTGCAGAGATCGAGGCCGCACTCGCACGCAGTGGCGGCGTGCTGGCACAGGCCGCCAGCGAGCTCGGGCTGTCGCGGCAGGCGCTGTACCGCCGCCTCGACCGCCTCGGCATCCGTCGCGACTGACATGCGCTGGCAACAGCGGCTGCCGTTGACGGGCGTGGTCATCGTGATCGCACTGCTGCATGTCGCGCTGGGCGCGGGACTCGCGGTGTTGCTGCTGCGCTGGGCGCCGCCGTGGATGGCAGTCGCCGGCGCGACGCTGTGTGCAATGCCCTCGCTCGTGTGGTCGCTGCAACGCGCGTTCGCGCCGTCGCATGCGCTGTTCCGTGCGCTCGCCGGCACCGTGGCGAGCTACCGCGACAGCGACTACGGCTTCGGCGTGTCGTGGCAGGGCAGTGGCGCACTGGGCGACCTGGTCGCCGCGCACAACGAATTGGGCGAGACGCTGCGCGCGCAACGTCTGTCACTGGTGCAGCGCGAACTGCTGCTCGACACGATGGTGCAGAACACGCCGGTCGCCATGCTGCTGCTCAATCCGGCGGATCGCGTGGTGCACGCGAACCTCGCCGCGCGTCGTGCGCTTGGCGGCGGTCGCAAGCTGGAAGGCCAGGCATTTTCCAGGCTGCTTGCCGATGCGCCGCCTGCGCTGGCGGACGCATTCGCGCGCGGCGGCGACGGACTGTTCACCATCGGCGATGGCGATACCGAGGAAATCCATCATCTGTCGCGCCGGCATTTCCGGCTCAACGGGCGGCGGCACGAACTGCTGCTGCTGCGGCAGATGACCACCGAATTGCGGCGCCAGGAAGTGCAGACCTGGAAGAAGGTCATCCGGGTCATCAGCCACGAGCTCAACAATTCGCTGGCGCCCATCGCGTCACTGGCGCATTCGGGCGCCGAGCTGCTGCGTCGCGGCCAGACCGCGCGATTGCCCGACGCGTTGCGCACGATCGAGGAACGCGCGCGCCATCTGGAAGGCTTCATCCGCGGCTACGCGCATTTCGCCAAGTTGCCGACGCCGCGTCGCGAACCGATCCGCTGGCGCGCGTTCCTCGACCAGCTGCGTTCGCAGGTTCCGTTCGTGGATGTCGGCCCGTTCGACGATGCATTCACTGCGTCTTTCGATGCCGCCCAGATCGAACAGGCGCTGCTAAATCTGCTGCGCAACGCCCACGAGGCTGGTGGCGATCCCGATGCGGTCGCGGTCGGGCTGCGACGTGCAGCGGACGGCTGGCGGATCGATGTGCTCGACCGAGGTCCCGGCATGAACGAGGCGGTGCTCGCCAACGCGCTGTTGCCGTTCTACTCGACCAAGCGCAATGGCACGGGTCTTGGTCTGGCACTCGCGCGCGAGATCGCGGAAGCACACGGCGGTCGCATCGCCCTGCTCAATCGCGAGGGTGGTGGACTCTGCGGGTCGCTGGTGCTACCGGACTAATCGTTGCTGCACCGCGATGGACATCCGGCGCCCGATGTAGCGACGGCACAAGCTGGCGATTGTCGTGACCCGGAATGCGCGCGGCCATGAGCCGCTCCTACGGTCGTGCACGAAGCATCGACAGATCCGCCTACTGCTTCTTCGGCCGCTCCCAGCCCTCGACGACCGTCTGCCGCCCGCGCGCGACGGCGAGCTTGCCGTCCGGCACGTCGTTGACGATCACCGAACCAGCTGCGGTCGTGGCGTCGTGGCCGATACGCACCGGCGCGACCAGTGCGGCGTTGGAACCGATGAAGGCGCGATCACCGATCACCGTCTTCGACTTGTTCACGCCATCGTAGTTGCAGGTGATGGTGCCGGCGCCGATATTGCTGCCGGCGCCGATTTCCGCATCGCCCAGATACGTCAGGTGATTGGCCTTGCTACCCACGCCGAGTGTCGTGTTCTTGGTTTCGACGAAGTTGCCGATGTGCACGCCGTCGGCGAGCACGGTGCCGGGACGCAGACGCGCGAACGGACCAATGGTCACCGCGCCTTCCGCGCGCACGCCTTCGAGGTCGCAATGCGCGCGCACTTCAGTGCCCCCACCCAGGCCCACGTTCTTCAGACGACAGAACGGACCGACGCGCACGCCGTCGCCGAGCGCCACGCGTCCTTCGAAGACCACGTCGACGTCGATCTCGACATCGCTGCCCACGATGACCTCACCGCGGATATCCACGCGCGCGGGATCGGCGAAGCGCGCACCGGCGACGCACAGCGCGCGGACCGCGCGCAGTTGCCATGCGCGCTCGAGTTGCGACAGCTGCCAGGGATCGTTCGCGCCTTCGGCCTCCAGCGGATCGTCGACCAGCACGATCTGCGCAGCGCTGTACTCGTCGGCGGCCATCGCGAACACGTCGGTCAGGTAGTACTCGCCCTGCGCGTTGTCCGACGACAGCCGCGCAAGCCAGGCCTTGAGCGCAGTCGCCTCGGCGGCAAGGATGCCGGTGTTGACGAGGTCGATGCGGCGTTGCTCGTCGCTCGCATCCTTGTGTTCAACGATCGCACCGACGTGGCCCTCGGGATCACGCACGATGCGGCCGTAGCCCGTGGGATCCTCGAGCTGCGCGGCCAGCACCGCCAGCCTGCCCTCGATCGACACCAGATGCCGTAGCGTCTCCGCGCGCAGCAGCGGCACGTCGCCGTAGAGCACCAGCACCTGCGCGCCGTCGGGCACATCGGGCATCGCCTGGCGCACCGCGTGGCCGGTGCCGAGCTGCTCGCGCTGCTCGGACCAGTGCAGGTCAGGCTGATCCGCGAATGCGGCCTGCACCTGCTCGCCGCGATGTCCGTAGACGACATGGATGCCGGCGGGCTCCAGCGCACGCGCCGCCTCGATGACATGCCACAGCATCGGCCGCCCTGCGATCTTCTGCAGCACCTTGGGCAGCGACGATTTCATGCGCTTGCCTTCGCCTGCGGCGAGGATGACGACGTGCAGAGGTGCGGTCATGGCATTCGAAAAGCGTGAGGGCGTTCGATGATAATGCACCCCTCACGTCAGGATCGACGATGTCCCGCATCGAAGCGAACATGCATCCGGTTACCGGATCGCCTTGGAAAACCGTGCTGTGGCTGCTCGGGCCGGCGCTCGTCCTGGTCGGCCTGACGGTGCACGGTGTCTGGCGGGTACTGCCGTGGGAGCGCTTCGCGCTGTCGCTCGTGCTCGCCGCTGTCGCTACGCTGGTCGCATGGCCTCTTGCGCGCTTCGCACGATGGCGCTGGGCATCCGCGCTCGCGACCGTGTGGTGCGCGGCGCTCGTGCTGTATGCCGGTCCTTTGCCGGTTCTGGCCACCGCGCTGATCGCGACTGCCGGCCTGGCGCTGGGTCTGCGCTGGATTCCCGCCGACGCACCGGCCCGGATCGCGATCTCAGCCGTGTCGGGCTATGCGGTGATCACCGGCGTCACGGGTTGGCTGGTGTCCCTGCCGTTCCATTTCGCCGTGGTATGGCTGCCTGTATTGGCGATCCTGATCGCATCGAACCGCCGTGGATTGAAGAGCCAGTACCAGGACGCTCGCAGCGACTGGCGCACGTTCGTCGACGCATCGCCGCGAGGGGCCGCTGCCGCGGTGATGCTGCTGGGGCTGGCCTCGACCGGTGCATGGCTGCCCACCATGCAGATGGACGATCTGACCTACCACCTGAATCTGCCTGCGCAGCTCGTACATCATGCACGTTATCTCGCGGATCCCGCCCATAGCGCATGGGTCTACTCGCCATGGATGGGTGATATCGGCCAAGGTCTGGCCTGGTTGCTGGCCGGTCGCGAAGCGCGCGGCGCGATGAACACGTTCTGGCTGGTGAGCGCAGCGGTCGCATTGAGCGGATGCGCACGTGCACTCGGCGCGGTGCCGGTGGAACGCATCGCAGTGGTTGCGCTCTTCGCATGTTTTCCGCCGCTGGTCTGGCTGATGGCTGGCATGCAGACCGAGCTGCCCGCGATGGCGGTGCTTTTTTCGCTGGTGGCGTTGGTCCTGCACGACCGTACCGGACGTCATCTGGCAGCGATGACGCTCCTGATGGCGGCGCTGGCCGCCCTCAAGCCGATGCACGCGCTCGCCGCGTTGCCGTTGCTGGCGTATGCAGCGCGTTATGCCCCTGGCCGTGTGTTGCGAATCCTGCCGCGGTTGGCCGCACTGTTCGTCGTGATCGCGGGTTCGAGCTATGCGCACGCGTGGTGGCATACCGGCAACCCGGTCTTTCCGCTGTTCAACGCGGTGTTCCAGTCGCCGCACTACCCCCTCGAGAACATGTCCGACACCCGCTGGCTCACCGGCTTCGGCCCGTCGCTGCCATGGCATATGACCTTCGAGAGCAGCCGGTTCGTCGAAGCCTGGGATGGCGGCATCGGGTTCCTGTGGATCGGTCTTGCAGGTGCCTGGTGCCTCGCGCTGCGCCGGCGTGCCACGCGGGCGTTCGCATGCATCGCGATCTGCATCGCGCTGTTGCCGCTAGTGCCGATGCAGTACGCGCGCTATGCGTTTCCGGGCCTCCTCCTGCTGTTACTGCCCGCGCTGAGCGGTAGCCGGGCGGACATCGGGGGGCGCATCTGGCTGTGGCCGATCGTCATGCTGTGCGTGCTCAGCCTGGCCTACCAGGCCAACAGCGGCTGGACTCACCATTCGGCCGCGCTCAAGCGGGTCGTTCGGGCGCCGGGCGCACCGGACGCAGTGCTGCCCTACTACGTCGCCGAACGCACGTTGATCGCGCGGTTGCCCGCCGACGACACGGGCGTGGTGCTGGCCACCGATCCCCAGCGTGGTCACGTCGCCGAACTCGCTGGACGCGGCCGGTCGATGTCCGTGCATGCGCCTGCACTCGCTGCAGCGCGCGAGGCGGCAGACCGCGACAGCGGCGGTGAAGCGTGGCGGGCGGTGTTCGAGCAACTCGACGCACGCTGGATCCTCGTCACCGAAGACGGTGCGTCGCCCGCGCTGATGCGGGCATTGGCGCTGGATCCGTCCATCGAGCAGGTGGATTCGCTGCAGGGCATCGCGCTGTGGCGACGGACGCCGCCAGGCGACAGGCCGGTCGATCCATGACCCTGCCAGCATTCAACTGGGAATCGTCCTCCGCGCAAATGCGCGTGGACCGCAATCTGCGCGGCGTGGATCGCGCACTGCCTGCCATGCGCGCAGGAAAATCTAACGGGCGCCCGCGTACGATGCCGTCGCGCGAGGGATCTCGCGACGCTCTCCATCCGGAACTGGAACCCTGATGAGCTTGACCCGACAGGGCCGCGACTACCTGGCCATCGGTCTGCTGCAGTGGCTGATCGACTGGGGCGTGGTGGTCGGCTTGACACATCTGGGACTGCCTGTGGCGCCCTCGAATGTCGTCGGCCGCATCAGCGGCGCGCTGATCGGCTTTTGGCTCAACGGCAAGCTGACCTTTGCAAACGACCGCAACACTGTCGGGGCCACGCAGTTCCAGCGCTTCATGCTGATGTGGGTGTCCACGACCCTGTTCAGCACCTGGGCCCTGACCCAGATCGATGACGTGCTGGGTCTGCGTTGGGTGTGGGTGGCGAAGCCGGCGATCGAGCTCGCGCTGGGCGCGGTGGGGTTTGTGCTGTCGCGCTGCTGGATCTACAGGCGCTGATTCGCACGCGTAGCTGCGATCCTGTGTGCGCCCATGATCGCCCGAGCGATGACGTGATCGAGAACTGATCACCGGACGCACGCGGTGGTGCGAGCGCGTGATCGCCGCGTGCGACCCGCGTCGAATTCTTTCGAAAGGACTCGACGTTCTTCTGACTTCCAAACGCAACGACCCCGCCGGAGCGGGGTCGTGCGGTTCACGGCAACCGGGCTTGGCGCCCGACGCCCGTCAGTGCTTGAGGGTCTTGCGCAGACGCTCGAGCGCCTGCAGCTGGACCACGGCCTCGACTAGCTTCTGCTGCGCCTCGGCGATGTCCATCGCCTCGCCGCGACCGGCCAGGATGCGCTCGGCTTCTTCCTTGACGGCTTTCACGGCCGCTTCGTCGATATCGTCGGCGCGGATCGCGGTGTCGGCCAGGATCGTCACGACCTGCGGCTGCACCTCGAGGATGCCGCCGCCGATCGCGAAATCGAGCACTTCGCCATTGGCCTGGGTCACGACGACCTTGCCCGGCTTCAGACGGGTGATCAGCGGAGCATGACGCGGCGCGATGCCGAGCTCACCGAGCTCGCCGGTGGCCACGACCATGGTCGCCTCGCCATGGAAGATCTCGGCTTCTGCGCTGACGATGTCGCAACGGATGGTGGTGGTCATGGCGGTCTCGCTCTGCTCGACGTGTAAGGGGTAAAGCGTGAGAACGGGCGCGTGCGGCGCACGCTCTAGTGGTGAGGGAAGCGGGGGCAGGACTGACGCCCTCGCCTCTTCACGACCTCACGGCATTTACGCCGCGATCTTCTTCGCCTTCTCGACCGCTTCGTCGATGCTGCCGACCATGTAGAACGCCTGCTCGGGCAGGTGGTCGTATTCGCCGTCGACGATGCCCTTGAAGCCGCGGATCGTTTCCTTCAGCGGCACGTACTTGCCCGGCGAGCCGGTGAAGACTTCGGCCACGTGGAAGGGCTGTGAGAAGAAGCGCTCGATCTTGCGCGCGCGCGACACGGCCTGCTTGTCTTCTTCCGACAGCTCGTCCATGCCCAGGATCGCGATGATGTCCTTGAGCTCCTTGTACTTCTGCAGCGTCGACTGCACGCGCTGGGCGGTGTCGTAGTGCTCGTTGCCGATGACGTTCGGGTCCATCTGGCGGCTGGTCGAGTCCAGCGGATCGACCGCCGGATAGATGCCGAGCGAGGCGATGTTGCGGCTCAGCGTCACCGTCGAGTCGAGATGGGCGAAGGTCGTCGCCGGCGACGGGTCGGTCAGGTCGTCCGCGGGCACGTAGACGGCCTGGATCGAGGTGATCGAGCCGGACTTCGTCGAGGTGATGCGCTCCTGCAGCACGCCCATTTCCTCGGCGAGCGTGGGCTGGTAGCCCACCGCCGACGGCATGCGGCCGAGCAGCGCCGACACTTCAGTACCGGCCAGCGTGTAGCGATAGATGTTGTCGACGAACAGCAGCACGTCCTTGCCGCGACCCGATGCATCCTTCTCGTCGCGGAAGTACTCGGCCATCGTCAGACCGGTCAGCGCGACGCGCAGGCGGTTGCCCGGCGGCTCGTTCATCTGGCCGTAGACCATGGCCACCTTGTCGAGGACGTTGGAGTCCTTCATCTCGTGGTAGAAGTCGTTGCCCTCGCGGGTGCGCTCACCCACGCCGGCGAACACCGACAGGCCTTCGTGCGCCTTGGCGATGTTGTTGATCAGTTCCATCATGTTGACGGTCTTGCCGACGCCGGCGCCGCCGAACAGGCCGACCTTGCCGCCCTTGGCGAAGGGACACATCAGGTCGATGACCTTGATGCCGGTTTCCAGCAGCTCGGTGGCCGAAGACTGGTCTTCGTAGCTCGGCGCCGCGCGGTGGATTTCCCAATGGTCGGTCGCTTCGACCGGGCCAGCCTCGTCGATCGGACGACCCAGCACATCCATGATGCGGCCGAGCGTGCCGGCGCCGACCGGCACCGAGATACCGCGGCCGGTGTTGGTCGCGATCAGGTTGCGCTTCAGGCCGTCGGTGGAACCGAGCGCGATCGCGCGCACGATGCCGTCACCGAGCTGCTGCTGCACTTCCAGCGTGATCTCCGTGCCTTCGACCTTCAGTGCGTCGTAGACCCTCGGTACTTCGTTGCGCGCGAACTCGATGTCGACGACCGCGCCGATGATCTGAACGATCTTGCCCTGACTCATTTGAGTGACTCCACTGATGTCTGTTTGATCTGGTGTCGGGATTGAGGACCCGGGATTCGAAAGGCGCGGTTCGCTGCACTTGCCAATCCCGATGTCCCACTCCCGGATTCCGACTCTTAAACCGCCGCAGCGCCGCCGACGATCTCGGAGATTTCCTGGGTGATCGCCGCCTGGCGGGCCTTGTTGTAGACCAGCTTGAGCGTGTCGATCAGCTTGGTGGCGTTGTCGCTCGCGGACTTCATCGCGACCATGCGCGCGGCATGTTCGGACGCCACGTTCTCCATCACCGCCTGGTACACGAGCGATTCGATGTAACGCGTCAGCACGTGGCCGAGCACCGATTCGGCGTCCGGCTCGTAGATGTAGTCCCAGTCGTGCTTGACCACCTGGGTCTCGGCGGCCGGCAGCGGCAGTAGCTGGTCGAAGCTGGCCTTCTGGACCATCGTGTTGACGAAGTGGTTGTAGGCCAGGAACACCCGGTCGACGCGGCCGTCGTTGTAGCCGTCGAGCATCACTTTGATGATGCCGACCAGCTGCTCGACTTCCGGCGTGTCACCGATGTGGGTGACGCTGCCGACCATGTCCACCTTCAGGCGGCGGAAGAACACCGTCGCCTTCTGGCCGATGGTCACCACGTCGACCTGCACGCCCTTGTCCTGCCAGGCGCGGATCTCGCCCAGCAGCTTGCGGAACATGTTGTTGTTCAGACCGCCGGCCAGGCCGCGATCCGAAGACGCGACGATGTAACCGACGCGCTTGACCTCACGCTCGACCAGGTACGGATGCTGGAACTCGGAGCTGGCCTGAGCGAGATGCCCGATCAGCTGCTTCATCGCGTTCGCATACGGGCGCGATGCCTTCATCCGATCCTGCGCCTTGCGGATCTTCGACGCGGAGACCATCTCGAGCGCGCGCGTCACCTTGCGGGTGTTCTGCACGCTCTTGATCTTCGTCTTGATTTCTCTGCCGCCGGCCATCTCATATCCCTGCTTGGGGCGGGTGGAACCCGCCTTGGCTTACTTGTGCTCACCGCATCGGGCGGACAAACGTCCGCCGCGATGGCTTACCAGCTGCCGGTGGTCTTGAAGTCGGAGATGCCCTGCTTGAAGGCGCCTTCGATCTCGTCGTTCCAGCCGCCGGTCTGGTTGATCTTGCCGACCAGCTCGCCCGCGGTGTTGTCGAAGTGCGCGTGCAGGCCTTCTTCGAACGCGAGCAGCTTGGCGACCGGCACGTCGTCGAGGTAACCCTCGTTGACGGCGTAGATCGTCAGCGCCTGGTGCGCGATCGACATCGGCTTGTACTGCTTCTGCTTCATCAGCTCGGTGACGCGCTGACCGCGCTCGAGCTGCTTGCGGGTGGCTTCGTCGAGATCCGAGGCGAACTGCGCGAACGCGGCCAGCTCACGGTACTGGGCGAGCGAGATGCGGATGCCGCCCGAAAGCTTCTTGATGATCTTGGTCTGCGCAGCGCCACCGACGCGCGACACCGAGATACCGGCATTCACGGCCGGGCGGATGCCGGCGTTGAAGAGGTCGGTTTCCAGGAAGATCTGGCCGTCGGTGATCGAGATCACGTTGGTCGGCACGAACGCGGACACGTCGCCGGCCTGCGTTTCGATGATCGGCAGCGCGGTCAGCGAGCCGGTCTTGCCAGTCACCTTGCCTTCGGTGAACTTCTCGACGTACTCCTCGGACACGCGCGCAGCGCGCTCGAGCAGACGGGAGTGCAGATAGAACACGTCGCCCGGATAGGCTTCGCGGCCCGGCGGACGCTTGAGCAGCAGCGAGATCTGGCGATAGGCGACGGCCTGCTTGGACAGATCGTCATAGACGATCAGCGCGTCTTCGCCGCGGTCCATGAAGTACTCGCCCATCGTGCAGCCCGAGTAGGCGCTGATGTACTGCATCGCCGCCGATTCGGACGCGGTCGCAGCGACGACGACGGTGTGGGCCATCGCGCCGTTCTCTTCGAGCTTGCGCACGATGTTCGCGACGGTCGATGCCTTCTGGCCGATCGCCACGTAGACGCACTTGATGCCGGTGGTCTTCTGGTTGATCACGGCGTCGATCGCCATCGCGGTCTTGCCGGTCTGGCGGTCGCCGATGAGCAGCTCGCGCTGGCCTCGGCCGATCGGGATCATCGAGTCGACCGACTTGTAGCCGGTCTGCACCGGCTGGTCGACCGACTTGCGCCAGATCACGCCGGGGGCGACGCGCTCGACCGGCGCGCTGAGCTTGGCGTCGATCGGGCCCTTGCCGTCGATCGGCTCGCCGAGCGCGTTGACCACGCGGCCCAGCATTTCCGGACCGACCGGCACTTCGAGGATGCGGCCGGTGGTCTTGGCGACATCGCCTTCGCGCAGGTGCTCGTAGTCACCCAGCACCACGGCGCCGACGGAGTCGCGCTCGAGGTTGAGGGCGAGTGCGTACGTGGCGGAACCGTCCGCCGCGAGCGGCAGTTCGATCATTTCGCCCTGCATCACGTCGGCCAGGCCGTGCAGACGCACGATGCCGTCCGCGACCGAGGTCACGGTGCCTTCGTTGCGCGATTCGGCGCTCAGCTTGACCTTCTCGATGCGGGACTTGATCAGCTCGCTGATTTCGGAAGGATTGAGTTGCGTGGTAGCCATCGGGGGTTCCCTTGAGCCGGCGTTGCCGCCGACGTTGCAATTGAAAATCGTGTCAGTGCGTCAGAGCGGACTGCAGGCGCGCCAGCTTGCCCTTGAGCGAGCCGTCGATCACCACGTCACCGGCCGAGATCACCGCGCCGCCGATCAGCGATGCGTCCACGGCCGTTTCAACCTGGACCTCGCGACCGAAACGACGCTTGAGCGCGGCGCGGATCTGCTCCACTTCTGCGTCCGGCAGTTGCGCTGCCGACGTCACCGTGGCCAGCACGATGTGCTCGGCCTCGGCACGCAATTCCTCGTACTGGCCGGCGATCTCCGGCAACTGTGCGAGGCGGCCGTTGGTCGCCAGCAACGCGAGGAAATCGGCGAACTTCGCGTCGACGCCCTCCGGTGCGAGCAGCGCGACGGCATCGTCGTGCGACAGCGCGGGGTGGCCGAGCAGCGCGGCTGCCTGCGGATCGGCAGCGACGCGGGCCGAGAACGCGAGCGCGTCCGACCACGGCGCGAACTGGCCGTCGTCACGCGCGATCGCGAACGCGGCGCGGGCATACGGACGGGCGATCGTCATGGCCTGGCTCATCGGACTCAGATCTCCGCGGCGAGTTCGTCGAGCAGCGCCTTGTGGGCGTTGGCGTCGATCTCACGCTTGAGCAGACGCTCGGCGCCGGTCACCGCCAGGCTCGAGACCTGACGACGCAGCTCTTCGCGTGCACGGGTGGCCGAGGCCTGCAGTTCGGCATCGAAGATCGCCTTCTGGCGCAGGCCCTCGGTGACCGCTTCGGCCTTGGCGGCCTCGACGATCTGGAGACCGCGCTGGTGCGCCTGCTCGATGATCTCGTTGGCCTTCGCACGCGCGGCCTTGAGTTCCTCGTTGGCGGTTTCCTGCGCCTGTGCCAGCGCACGCTGGCTGTTGTCGGCCGCGGCCAGACCTTCGGCGATCTTCTTCTGGCGCTCTTCGATAGCGGCCAGCAGCGGCGGCCAGATCTTGGTCGCGATGATCCAGATCAGACCGGCGAACGCCAGTGCCTGGGCAATTAGGGTCAGACCGATATTCATGGGCTTGTGACTGCCTGTCGTGAAGGGATGGGCGCGCACGCGCGCCCCCTGTCATCCACCAGTGCGGTCCATGCGCGAGGCACGCACCGCACTGGAAGCGTCAGCTGGATCAGCCCGCGAGCTGCGCGGCGACCGGGCCGATGAACGGCGAAGCGAACGCGAACAGCAGGCCGACGGCGACCGAGATGATGAACGCGGCGTCGATCAGGCCGGCGGTGATGAACATGCGGACCTGCAGCACCGGGATCAGCTCCGGCTGGCGCGCGGCCGACTCGAGGAACTTGCCGGCCATGATGGCCAGGCCCAGACCCGCACCCAGTGCAGCCAGGCCGATCATGATGCCGATGGCCAGAACGGTCGAAGCCTGGATCTGGGCGAACGAGGTCAGTGCGATTTCCATTGTTTTCTCCGGAGCGGATTGCTTGGTAAGGGTGAGACGGATGGGGTGGAACGAAACCGGTGTCGCGTGACGCTGTCGATCAGTGGTCGTCCTCGGCCAAGCTGAGGTAGACGATCGACAGCATCATGAAAATGAAGGCCTGCAGCGGAATGACCAGCAGGTGGAACAGCATCCAGCCGAGGCCGAGTACGCCGCCGCCGAGCACGCCCAGCAGGCTCGCGCCGCCGAGGACCCAGATCAGCAGGAACACGATCTCGCCGCCGAACATGTTGCCGAACAGTCGCATCGCCAGCGAAATCGGCTTGCTCAGCCACTCGACGATGTTGAGGATCAGGTTGAACGGCACCATCCACTTGCCGAACGGCGCGAACAGGAATTCCTTGGTCATGCCGCCCAGGCCCTTGGCACGCAGGGCGAAGAAGACCGTCAGGAAGAACACGCTGATCGACAGGCCGAGCGTCGCGTTGACGTCCGCGGTCGGCACCGGCTTCCAGTACGCCACGCCCATCAGTTCGAGCGGCTTGGCAATGAAGTCCGCCGGAATCATCTTCAGCAGATTCATCAGCAGGATCCAGAAGAACAGCGTGATCGCGATCGGCGTCACGAGCTTACTGGAGCCGTGGTAGGTGTCGCGGGCCTGCTTGTCGACGAATTCGAGGCAGATCTCGACGAACGCCTGCCACTTGCCCGGTACACCGGCAGTGGCCCTGCGGGTCGCCATCCAGAACGCGAACACCATCAGGCCGCCCATCAGCAGCGCGGTGATCAGCGTGTCCACGTGCAGCGTCCAGAAACCGCCTTCGCCGGTCGACGCAGTCAGGTTCTGCAGGTGGTGCTGGATGTAGCTGGTTGGGGTCAGTTCCGCATCAGCTGCCATAAGATCGAAAACCCTGCCTGTGATTGGTTCAGTGCCTGGCCAGAGGCCGGGACATTGCGAGCAACTGCGCGAAGAGCGCGACGATGACCCCGGCGAGCATCGGAACCGGCGACAAACCCGCCTTCCCCACGCCCAGCAGCAGAACCGCCACCACCACGACCCACTTCAACGCCACCCCTGCCAGCAGCCGCGCGAGCGCGCCTGTCGACGGATTGACCCCACCCCCCAGCGCGATCACGCTCGACAGCCAGCCTCCGAGTGCGATCGCCGCACCACCGAGACCCGCCGCCAGCGCCCAGTCGGCTCCCTTTGCGAGGAAGGCGAGTGCTGTCACCGCGACTGCGACCGCCTGCCAGGCGATTGCGCGCTGTGCCAGCCGCCGACCCACTGCGACGGACGTCAACACTTCAAAGGATTCCACTGTCTGGAGGACACGGGGCGCATGAATCGGCCCCGTCGAGCCGCAAAAGTATAGCAGTGGGGCCATTTGCCCCACAACCGGCGGAGGTCCTGTTTCGCGAAGACCGCGAGCGGGCCGTCCGTGAACTCGTCCCGGTCCGCGCATTCACAATTTTGTGCGGGTTTTTTCGCATTTCCCTGGAACTTCGTTGGGCAGCGCCTTGTCGTACCGATGTGTCCGATCTGCCGCCTTTCCTCGTCGGTCCCGTCTGCAGATCGCCACCCCCCGAGCCCCGGCCCGCCGCCGGGGCTCTTTTTTTGCGTCGCCGGCTGCGCCCCGTCTGTCGGGCCACGCACGACCGGAAATGAGAGCTGGTCAGGTGACGACTTCACGTCGGAAAGACTGCGGGTTAACGAACATCCTTCGCCTCTCACAGGAAGACTCCCCCGATGTCACGACCCGCGTACCGCCTTGCCCTCGCCCTGCTCTCGACCGCCATCCTCGCCACGTTCGCCACCGCGGTGCAGGCGCAGAGCCGTGATGACCGTTTCGTCCTGCGTCTGAGCGCGTTCAATCCAGAAGCCGAGCTGGGCTTTTCGGGCACCGGCGTCGTCACCGACGGCACCGACGATGCGACCTTCGGCTTCAACGAAAGTTTCGATTCCAGCCGCGAATGGCGTCCGCGCGGCGCGATCGGCTTCCGCATGAGCGACCGCCAGGCGCTCGTCGGCAACTATTACGACTATCGACGCGACGAAACCTGGGAATACGGCGGCAACGTGCTCGATACCGGCACCATCATCCCGGGGGGCGAAGTGATCGAGGTGCCCGGCGCCCGCATCGACGGCCGCCTGTCCTTCAGCCTGGCCAGCCTCAATTACGAGTACGCGGTCGTCAAGAACGAGAATTTCGAGTGGGGCCTGGGCATCGGCGTGACCTACGCCGAACTGGAAGTGCTTGCCAATGGCAGCTCGACCGGCACCGATCTGGTCGACCCGCAGTTCGAAAACGTCAGCTGGAAGCGCGACGGCTTCTCGCCCGGCCTGCACACCCGCCTGACCTGGATCCCGGCGGACCGCTGGAGCGTCGGGCTGGAAGCCCAGTACCTCGACACCCGCTGGGGCGACTTCCTCGACGAGCGCGGCCACTTCGAGCGTGGCGGGCTGATCGTCGAATACATGGTCAGCGACCGCATCGGCATCCACGCCGGCTACGACTGGTTCCGCCTGAAGCTGTCCGACGAGTACCGCGGCACTGCGCGTGCGCCCGATGGCATCGATGCCGGCCCGTTCCCGTACGCGGGCAAGGTCACCGGCGACCTGAAGGTCCATGGCCCGATGGCCGGTGTGACCTTCCGCTTCTGATCGCGGCCGGTCCACACGCCTTTACGGGCATGTGGACCGCCATGAAAAAGCCCCGGCATGCCGGGGCTTTTTTCGGTCTGGCGCGGGAGGCGTGCACACGATGACGCACTTTCGTCGAGGCTTCGCGCGCGAGCGCGCTCCTACGGCGAGTCGATCTGCCGCGCCTACTTCTTCTTCGGGATGTAGAGGTCGGTGATCGTGCCGTCGAACACTTCCGCCGCCATCGCCACCGACTCGCTGAGCGTGGGATGCGGATGGATGGTGTGGCCGATGTCGGCGACTTCGGCGCCCATCTCGATCGCCAGACCCGCTTCGGCGATCAGATCACCCGCATGCACGCCGACGATGCCGGCGCCGACGATGCGATGCGTGGCCTCGTCGAAGATCAGCTTGGTGAAACCCTCGGTGCGGCCGATGCCGATCGCGCGACCGCTGGCCGCCCACGGGAACTTGCCTACGCCGACCTTCAGGCCCTTGGCCTTGGCCTCGGTCTCGGTGATGCCGACCCACGCGATTTCCGGATCGGTATAGGCGACCGACGGAATCACCCGAGCCACCCATTCCTTCTTCTCGCCGGCGGCGACTTCGGCCGCGAGCTTGCCCTCGTGCGTGGCCTTGTGCGCCAGCATCGGCTGGCCGACCAGATCGCCGATCGCGAAGATGTGCGGCACGTTGGTGCGCATCTGCGCGTCGACGGCGATGAAGCCGCGCTCCGACACGCGCACGCCGGCCTTGTCGGCGGCGATCTTGCCGCCGTTGGGCGTCCGGCCCACGGCCACCAGCACGCGGTCGAAGGTCTTCGTCTCGGGAATGCTCTCGCCTTCGAAGACGACGTCGATGCCGGTCTTCGCGGCCTTGGCTTCGACGACCTTGGTCTTGAGATGCGCAGACACGCCCTGCTTCTTCAGGCGGTCTGCGAGCGGCTTGACCAGATCCTTGTCGGCGCCGGGCATCAGTTGGTCGGCGAGTTCGACGACCGTCACCTCGGAGCCGAGCGCGTGATAGACCGTCGCCATCTCGAGACCGATGATGCCGCCGCCGACGACGAGCAGCTTCTTCGGCGTCTCGGCGAGTTCCAGCGCGTCGGTCGAATCCATCACGCGCGGGTCGTCCCACGGGAAGCCAGGCAGCTTCAGCGCCTGCGAACCGGCGGCGATGATGCATTGTTCGAAACGCACGAGCTGGGTCTTGCCGTCAGCGCCGGTGACTTCGATCTCGTTCGGCGACACGAACAGGCCTTCGCCGGTGACCACGCGCACCTTGCGCTGCTTGGCCATGCCGGTCAGGCCCTTGGTCAGCTGGCCGACCACTTTTTCCTTGTAGCCACGGAGCTTGTCGAGGGCGATGGTCGGCGTACCGAAATCCACGCCGTAGTCGCTGGCGTGCTTGGCCTGGTCGATAACCTCGGCCGCGTGCAGCAGCGCCTTCGACGGAATGCAGCCGACGTTGAGGCAGACGCCGCCGAGCGTTTCGTAACGCTCGATCAGCACGGTATCGAGGCCGAGATCGGCGGCGCGGAACGCGGCGGTGTAGCCACCGGGACCGGAGCCGAGCACGACGACGCGGCATTCGACATCGGCGGTGCGGCCCGACGACGGTGCGGCCTTGACCGCATCCGGCTCGGCCGGCGCGGCGTGCGAACGCGCGACCGGCGGATTGCTGCCGGGCGCTTCGCTCTTCTTCGGGGGCGCCGCTTCTGTCTTCTCGGGCGCAGCGGCCTTCGTGTCGGCGGCAGGCGCATCGCCCTCGCCTTCAGCCTCGATTACCGCAACCACGCTGCCTTCCGACAGCGTGTCGCCGACCTTGACCTTCAATTCCTTGATGACGCCCGCGCTCGACGCCGGCACTTCCATCGTCGCCTTGTCCGACTCCAGCGTGACCAGGCTCTGGTCCTTGGCGACGGTCTCGCCGACCGCAACCAGCACCTCGATCACCGGCACGTCGTCGTAGCCGCCGATGTCGGGGACTTTCACTTCGAGGGTCTGGGCCATCACGGGTTCTCCGGAGTCTGTTGCGTGGGGTCCGATGCCGCGATGCGCGACGCCGGGCGACGCGCCCAGGTCAGCGAATACAGATCGTGGCGGCGGTCGTTGAGGTTCTGCACGGTGCCGTCGTTGCGGGCGACGACGAGATCGTTGAGACGCAGATCGGCAAACGCGACCTGCTCGACGTTCGGCGTGGTGTCGGCGGCGATGCCGTCACGCGCGAACGGGAAATCGCAGGGCGTCAGGATGCAGCTCTGCGCGTACTGGATGTCGAAGTTGTTGACGCCGGGCAGGTTGCCGACGTTGCCCGACAGCACCACGTAACACTGGTTCTCCACCGCGCGCGCCTGCGAGCAGTAACGCACGCGCAGATAGCCTTCGCGGGTGTCGGTGCAGAACGGCACGAACAGGATCATCGCGCCCTGGTCGACCAGGTGCCGGCCCAGTTCGGGGAACTCGCTGTCGTAGCAGATCATGACGCCGATCGGCCCGCAGTCGGTCATGATCGCCCGCGCACTGTCGCCGCCACCGATGCCCCACCAGGTGCGCTCGTTGGGCGTGGGATGCAGCTTGTCGCGGGTGTGCAGCGAACCGTCGCGCAGGGCGACGTAGCAGATGTTGCGCACGTTCGCGTCGGGGCCGTCGCTGGTCCGCGTGGGATGCGAGCCGCCGATGATGTTGATGTTGTGCCGCACCGCGAGTTCGCTGAGCAACGCCGCGAAGCGCTCGGTGTAACCGGTCAACGCCAGCAGCGAATCCTGCGGCGACAACGGCTTGTTCTCGACCGACAGCAACTGCAACGTGAAGAGCTCGGGGAACACCACGAAATCGGCGCGGTAATCGGCGGCGATGTCGACGAAGTATTCGACCTGGGTCGCGAACTCCTCGAACGAGGCGACCCGGCGCTGCTGGTACTGCACGGTCGCCACGCGCACCGAATCGGGCAGTTGGCGGGCGGTGCCGGTGGTGCGCACGTTCGGGTCGATCTTCGGATTGCGCCAGACCAGATGCGCCGCATAACCGCGCGATTCACGGTCGGCGGGCTGGTAGTTGCGCAGCAGGCCGATGAACTCGAAACCGTTGCTGAGCTGGAAGCTCAGCGCGCGATCGCGGATCCGGCCCGCGCGCACGTCGGCGACATAGGCATGCGCATCGTTGCCGTAGGCCTTCGCGCGGCGCGAAAAGCCCGGCAGGCGTCCGCCGAACACGATGCCCTTGAGGCCCAGTTCCTGGCATAACCGCTTGCGCAGCTCGTACAGACGGCGGCCGATGCGCAACCCGCGATACGCGGGGTCCACGCAGACTTCCATGCCGTAGAGCCAGTCGCCGGTGGTCAGATGGCGCGCGCCGTAGCCGCCGCCGGAAATCTCGGTCCAGCGATGCGGCGCCATCGCGCTCGCCTCGTCGATGCGGAACGTCGCGCAGTAACCGACCGCGACGTCCTCGTAGCAGGCGACGAACACGCCCTGCGGAAACTGGGCGATCTGACCGGTGAGCATCTCGGCCGTGTAGCCGCCTTCTTCGCCGTAAACCGTGTCCGACAGCGCGACGATCGCCGGGATGTCGACGACCGTCGCATGCCGGACGGTCAGTCGTGCTTTTTCCCGCGTGGTGTCGCTGGTCACCGGCACGCTTACAGCAGCACGCGACGCATGTCGCCGAGCAACTGCGCCAGCGTCGCGGTGAAGCGCGCGGCCGCGGCGCCGTCGATGACGCGGTGGTCGTAGGACAGCGACAGCGGCAGGGTCAGACGCGGCTGGAAGGCCTTGCCGTCCCAGACCGGCTTCATCGCCGACTTCGACACGCCGAGGATCGCGACTTCCGGTGCATTGACGATCGGGGTGAAGCTGGTGCCGCCGATGCCGCCGAGCGAACTGATCGAGAAGCAGCCGCCCTGCATGTCGGCCGGGCCGAGCTTGCCGTCACGCGCCTTCTTCGCCAGCGCGGACATCTCCTGGGAGATTTCCATGACGCCCTTCTTGTCGGCGTCGCGGATCACCGGGACGACCAGACCGTTCGGGGTGTCGGCGGCGAAGCCGATGTGGAAGTACTTCTTGAGCGTGAGGTTCTCGCCGGTCGCGTCGAGCGAGCTGTTGAAGCGCGGGTACTGCTTGAGCACCGCGACCGAGGCCTTGATCAGGAACGCGAGCATGGTCAGCTTGACGCCGGCCTTCTCGTTTTCCTTGTTGAGCTGCACGCGCAGCGCTTCGAGGTCGGTGATGTCGGCATCGTCGTGCTGGGTGACGTGCGGGATCATCGCCCAGTTGCGGGCGAGGTTCGCCGCCGAGATCTTCTGGATGCGGCCCAGTTCCTGAACCTCGATCTCGCCGAACTTGGCGAAATCGACCTTCGGCCACGGCAGCAGGTTGAGACCGCCGCCCGCCGCTGCCGAGGCGCCGGAGGCGGCCTTCGCACCGCCGCCCTGCAAGGCACTCTTGACGAAGGACTGCACGTCCTCGCGGATGATCCGGCCGCCCTTGGCGCTGCCCTTGAGCTGGGTCAGATCGACGCCGAGCTCGCGTGCGAACAGACGCACCGCTGGACTCGCGTAGGGCACCTTGTCGGGGAAGATCGCATCGGCGTCGAAGCGCACCGGCGGATTGCCGCCGCCCGGCGCGCGATGCTCGATCGAGGCTTCGGCGATCTTGTCGGGCTTGCCCTGCGTCGCGACCGGCTCGACCGCATTGTCGTCGGTGCCCTTGGCCGGCGCTGCAGCCGGCTGCGAGGCCGCGGCAGGTGCATCGCCGGCGGCTTCGATGATCGCGACCACGGCGCCTTCAGACAGCGTGTCGCCGACCTTGACCTTGAGTTCCTTGATCACGCCGGCGACCGCGGCCGGCACTTCCATCGTGGCCTTGTCCGATTCCAGCGTGATCAGCCCCTGATCCTTCTCGACCGTGTCGCCGACCGCGACCAACACTTCGATCACCGGCACGTCGTCGTAGCCACCGATGTCGGGGACCTTCGATTCCTGCGCACCGCCGCCGGACGTCGCCTTCGGCGCCTCGGCCTTCGCGGCCGGTGCAGCTTTTTCGGGAGCCTTCGGCGCTTCTGTCTTCGCAGGCGTTTCGGCCTTCGCCGGGGCTTCGGCCTGGGCGTCGCCGCCCTCGGCTTCGATGATCGCGACCACGCCGCCTTCCGACAGGGTGTCGCCGACCTTGACCTTCAACTCCTTGACCACGCCCGCGAAAGGCGCCGGCACTTCCATCGTCGCCTTGTCCGATTCGAGCGTGACCAGTCCCTGGTCGACCGACACCGTATCGCCGACGGCGACCAGCACCTCGATCACCGGGACATCGTCAAACCCGCCAATGTCGGGAACGCGTGCTTCTTTCAGGTCGGCCATGCGGCCCTCCGGGCAGGTCGTGACCGGCTATTGTGCGGCCCAGCCGGATTTGCGCCAACTGTTGCGTCGCGTACGGACGCGCATGGGACGGTCAACTTGTTCTGACCACACGCGACGCGCGAATGCACCAGACGCCGTGCACGGAACGCTGCGTCACAAACGTGACGTTCGTCTTGCGTACATCGATTTTCAACCCGTGCTTGTCCGCCTTGACCGCATCGACAGCGGCCCGCCGATGAACCGCCCCAGCAGGTTCCAGAAGGCACTGTGAAGCGTTGTGCGCGCTTCAGGAAGCGCAAATCCTCTATTCAGGTTCTGGTTGCGAGCATGGCGCCGCCTTCCCGCAGAGGAAGGTCGCAGCGCCGCCCCCGCACGCTGCGACACGAAGCAACGCTGGCCCTCACGGTCCAGCCTTCAAGAAGGAGCACACCCCATGCTGAAGTCCAACAAGCGCGTTCTCGCGCTCGCCACCCTGGCCAGCCTTGCCGTTTCTTCGGTCGCGTTCGCCCAGGACGCTGGCGACACCGCCTCCGGCAAGCGCTTCTCGGTCGTCGGCGGCGCCACCCTGCTGCAGCCGACCAAGAGCAGCAGCAACGATGGCATCGAAGTCGACGGCGGCCCGGCCCCGACGGCCTCTGTGTCTTACAACTTCACCGACAACATCAGCGCCGAACTGTGGGGCGCGCTCGACAAGTTCGATCACCGCGTCCGCAACGATGCTGGCAAGGTCGGCACCGTCGAGCAGCAGCCGATCGCGCTGAGCGGTCAGTACCACTTCGGCCAGGCCGACAACACCTTCCGCCCGTTCGTGGGTCTGGGTTATCACCACTCCAACATCAGCGGTGAAGATCTCAATCCGGGTGGCGAGCACGTCAGCCTGTCCACGCCGAAGGGCGCGATCGGCACTGTCGGCGTCGACATGAACATCACCCCCACCTGGTTTGCCCGTGCCGATGCGCGTTACCTGCGCAGCCGCGCCGACGTGAACCAGGCCGGCGTCTCCACCGGTCAGGAGCTCAAGCTCGATCCGTGGACCGTGGGTGTCGGCATCGGCGCACGTTTCTGATCTCTCTCCCCAGAGTCGTGCACCAGGAAAGACCCGCTTCGGCGGGTCTTTTTTTTATCGGGTGTCATGACGCCGGGATTCCACTCCGCACGCAGGGGAGCCGCGCGCCTAGTTGGTCAGGATGTGTCGAAGATTCCCGCCGTTCGAAACCGTCACCCGCTGGACCAGCAGGCGCTGCCGCGTGTCGATGGTGCCCACGTAATATCCCGGTTCCGACCAGCGGACGGTCGAGGTGAGGTAGTAGTCGCCGGCGGGCACCCGGTCGAACTGGAACGTGCCGCTGCCATCGGCGGTCGTCGAGATGATGTGGGCGCTGAGCCGTGGATCGGATTCGACCAGCCGCCGCTTTCCCACCACCTGGTTTTCGTACCAGAACGTGCTGTAGCTGGTCACCGGGTTCAACGTGACTGTCTCGCCGGCGCCGAATCGCGGGCCGAATTCGGTGCGCATGATGACCTGACCATGCACGCCGCCATGCCCGGCACGCCTGGACAACTGCGCATACTCATCCACTGGAAACGGAGGTCTCTGCAGTTCCCGCTCGCGTGTTCCACCGCCCAGGGTGCCGCAGCCGGACAGCAGCAACGCCACGCATGTAATAAGACCGATTGCTCGCATTGCACTTCCCTGTTGGATATCGGAGAGCGACGGTAGCCATCGGGCAGCCTCGGAAGATGTCGGGAAACCTGCTTACTGGCTCGAGGATTTCCCGCGCCGATGCTTCAGCGGAGCCAGCGGCCCAGCCGCCACTGCAACAACACCGCATACATCGCGTGGTAGCCGACCACGAGCCCGGCGACTGCGAACAGACCCGCCGGCTCACCTAACGGCCCCCACGCGGCAAGCGCCGCGGTGTCGCCGCGCATGCGTTCCCAGGCCTGCCAGATGCCGGCGAACACCCGCGCGACGACGACCAAGGTCAGTGCGAGCACCAGCCAGCGGTTCGGCGTGTACCAGACCTGGCCTGGACGATGTTCGATGCGCGTGAGCACCCAGCCCAGCCCCCCCAGCGCCAGCCCAGCGAGTACGCCGAGCGCGGCGTACGCAAACGCGTGGGTGACGAACACCTGAGCAATGCCCATGCCACCAAGGAACACCAGTGCCGAGGCCGGAATCAGCCAGGCATTGAGTCGCGTCAGCCAGCGCGGCGGACGGCGGCGCGAGGTGCCGACGCGATAGCGGTTCCACAGCGCCAGCGGCCACAGCAGAAGCAGCAGCGCGAAGATGGCGAGCAGCATAAGAGGCATGGTGGTGTGGCGGAGTCCGGCCTATCGAGGGCGGCATCATCGGCGATCCAACGCGCGATCGCGATGAAAACGGTGTTTTAAGGCCGCGGCGTGCCGTCGATGCGTTTGATCTCCGCGTCCACCTCACCAGCCTCGGACAGCACTTTTTCGCGGCGGAACATATAAAGACCGCTGGCGACGATGATGCCGGCGCCCAGCCACGTCATGCCGTCGGGCAACACCTGCCAGACGAACAGATCCAGCAGCACGACCCACAGCAGCGCCGTGTATTCCAGCGGTGCGACCTGACTGGCTTCACCGAGCCGGAACGCGTGCGTCAGACCCACCTGGCCCAGGGCGCCGGTCACGCCGATCAGCGCCAGCACCCACCAGTGCTCACGCTGCAACGGCTGCCACTCCGGCCATGCCAGTCCGCCGGCGAACACCGCCATCAACACCAGGAACCAGAACACCAGTGCCTCGGGGCTGTCGCGCTGGGCGAGCTTGCGCACGGTGATCGAGGCGATCGCGTAGCACAGCGCGCCACCAACGACCGCCAGCCCGGCCAGCGTCGCCACGCCCTCGCCAGTGGGTCGCAGCACGACCAGCACGCCGACGACACCGAGCGCGATCGCGGTCCAGCGTCGTGGTCCGACCTTCTCGCCGAGCAGCGGCACTGCCAACGCGGTGACCATCAGCGGCGACACGAAGACGATCGCGTAGGCGGTCGACAGCGGCATCCGCGCCAGGCCGTAGACGAAGCCCGCGATCATGCCCACGCCCAGCACGCCGCGCAGTAGATGCAAGGGCCAGTGGACGCGCAGCAGCGTACGCGTGCGGCCACGCAACACGATCCAGCCCAGCACCAGCGGCAAGGTGGCGAGACTGCGAAACACCGCCACCTGGAATGCCGGGTAATCCTCGGCGATCCATTTCATGCCCGCATCCATGCCTGCGAACGCGAGCACCGCCAGCAGCATCCACAGGGCGGCGACGCGGGCGTCGGTCGAAGTCGCGGGAGCGGGCATACAGGCAGCGCAGGAAAAGGCGGAGGCGCATCCTCGCACGGCCCTCGCCGCATCGAGAGGGATTGCGGTCCAGCGACCCGCCTGCTCTGATGCACGGACATCGCTAAGGAGAGCAATGATGACCGCCGAGTCCTGCCCCGCCGACATGCTGCGGGCGCTGCCTGCCGATTCGATTTCCCGACCGCCGGTCAAACCGCTCTACATCTCAAGCCTGTGGCTGGTCACCGCCCTGTGCCTGGCGATGCCGGTGCTGTACATGGGCCTGATCGCCGCCTTCGGATGGCTGGAATTCCGCTACTACACCGACTGGGTGCACCAGCTGCAGCCCGGCTTTTCATGGGGGCGGCTTGTGGCCTGGACGGTGCCGGGCTTCGTGGGCGGCATCCTGATCCTCTTCCTGCTCAAGCCCCTGTTCGCCCCCCGGCACGCCGCATCGGAGGAGATCGAACTCACCGCTGCCGACGATCCAGCCCTGGTCGCGGGCATCCATGCCCTGTGCCGCGCCATCGGCACCCGCCCGCCTTCTTCTATCCGCCTTAGCCCCGAGGTCAACGCCTGGGTGCAGTTCGAACCCGGCCTCTGGGGATTCCTGCGCGGGCACCGCCGCCTGACGATCGGTCTGCCGCTGGTGGCCGGTCTGGATGCTCGGCAGTTCGTCGGCGTCATGGCGCACGAGTTCGGCCACTTTGCCCAGGGCGGCGGCATGCGCAGTTCCCACCTGATCAACCGGGTCAACCGCTGGCTGTGGTCGCGCGGCTACGAATGGGACGAGTGGGACGATCGCCTGTACGACTGGCGCAGCGACGCTGACAACGGCATGTTCGCCGTGGCCGCCTGGCTCGCCAGCGGCGCCCTGTGGGCCACGCGCCAAATGATGCGCGGCCTGTTCGCAATCAGCTTCCGGATGAGTCGGCGGCTGTCGCAGGAAATGGAATTCGACGCCGATCGCTATGAAGCCGTGGTGGCCGGCAGTGCGTGCTTCGCGTCCACCGCCCTGCGGATGCGGGCGCTGATGCTGGCCTTCCAGCGCACCAATGCCCAGGGGGCGCACGTATGGCAACAGGGCCGTCTGGCCGCAGACCTGCCCGAGGCGGTGATGTCGCATCTTCAGCGGTTCAGCGCACGGGACTGGGACGATCTGGCCCATGCACTGCATGCCGATGACACCACGCACTACTGGGCCACGCACCCGGCGGATGGCGAGCGCGTCGCGAACGTCGAGCGGCTCGGCGCCAGGGGACTGTTCCTCGACCAACGACCGGCCCGTGCCTTGTTCGCCGACTTTCCCGGGCTGTCACGACGCGTGACCGAACGCTATTACCGGAGCATGGGCCTGGTCTTCGATGCGCGGAATCTCGTCGACACCGCAGCGGTGGTGGATATCGACGCGTTGCCGGACGCGGACGAACTCGCCTGGAAGCGTTACACCGCCGGCATGCTCGGCGAACCTGCCTGCCTCGCCCCCGAGGATGCAGCGCGGATGCCGTTCGCCGATATGGCGTGGCAGGCGTGCGTGGACGAACTGCGCAGGCTGATGCCGGACGCGGCGCCGCTGTGGGGACGTCGCCAGCGACAGCGCGCGCGCCAGCTCGAGGCGGCGCCGCGCGTCGCAATGCTGGACCTCGGGATCGACATCCCCATGCCCGATGGCCGGCCCGCCGACGCGGTCGCGCTGCGCACCGACTTCGCCGGCGTCGAGACCGGGACCACGCCGGACGCACGGCTTGTCGAACACATCAGCGGCCTGTTCGCGCGACGGCTCGCGCACGCGGTCGCCACAATGCCCGAGCCAGAACGCGCAGACGCCACTGCGCGCCTGCGCCTGCTGCAGGTGCTGCACACGCAGGCCGAGCGCCTGCACGCCCTGCATCTGATGGCCGCCGCCTGCCTCCCACTGTCTCGCGGCCTGCAAGGCGGCGATCCAGACCTCCGCGACTGGCTGATGCAGTCGGCGACTCGCTATCGCGCAGGAATCGACGCGATGATGGCCACACTCGACGCGATCCCGCTGGACGGCACGGGATCGGTGGCCCGCCATCTGCGTGTGGGCTGCGGCCACCTTGCAGGGGTCGACGATGGCCCGCTGTCCTACATGCGCGCTACCGCGCCGTTGCCGGAACTGATGGCGCGCCTAGTCCGGCAGCAGCTGGCCGGCGTGATCGCGAGCGCCCAGCTGCAGGAACAGCTGCACGGCATCCAACCGATCCGGCTTCTGGACATCGCACCTGCCCCTTCGAACGCCGCCCCCGCCTGAGCGGGCGCGGCGCGCGGCGATCATGCTTCGAGCGTGGCGGTATCGATGACGAAGCGGTAGCGCACATCGCCCTTGAGCATGCGCTCGTAGGCGGTGTTGATGTCGGCGATGCCGATGCGCTCGATGTCGGAGACGATGCCGTGCTCGGCGCAGAAATCGAGCATTTCCTGGGTTTCGCGGATGCCGCCGATCAGCGAACCGGTCAGACGACGCCGCTGCATGATCAGCGAGCCGGCAGCGACAGGAGCGGGCTGGTCGGGCACGCCGAGCAGGATCATCGTGCCGTCGACCTTCAGCAGCGACAGGTAGGCGTTGTAGTCGTGCGGCGCGGACACGCTGTCGACGATGAAGTCGAAGGTCTTGGCCAGCGTCTTGAACGTAGCCTCGTCACGCGTGGCAGCGAAGTCGTGCGCGCCGAGCTTCAGCGCGTCGTCGCGCTTGGATTCGGACGTGCTGAGCACCGTCACGCGCGCACCCATCGCAACGGCGAACTTCACCGCCATGTGGCCGAGACCGCCGAGGCCGACGACGGCGACCGCATCGCCGGCATTGACGCCGAAATGGCGCAGCGGCGAATACGTGGTGATGCCCGCGCACAGCAGCGGCGCCGCCGCGTCGAGCGGCAGCGAGTCGGGCACGCGCAATACGTAATTCTGGTCGACGGTGATGCGTGTCGAGTACCCGCCGTAGGTTGGCGCGCTGCCGTCGCGTTCCATCGCGTTGTAGGTGCTGGTCATACCCTGCTCGCAGAACTGCTCCTCGCCCGCCTGACATTGCGCGCAGGACCGGCAGGAGTCGACGAAACAGCCGACGCCGACGGCGTCACCGATCTCGAACTTCGTGACCTCGCTGCCGACTTCGGCGACGTGGCCGACGATCTCGTGGCCCGGGACCATCGGGAAGATCGAGCCGCCCCACTCGTCGCGGACCTGGTGCAGGTCGGTATGGCAGACGCCACAGAATGCGATATCGATCAGGACCTCGTGGGCGCGCGGCGCGCGGCGCTGGATCGTGGTCGGCGCCAGCGGCGAACTGGCATCGGCGGCAGCATAGGCGGGGGTGTCGAGCATGGCGGCGGCCTCGTAGTGGGTCATCGGGGGAACGTCCATTCTGCGCCCCGCCGTGCCCTGCCAGCGCGGCACTGGCGGAACAGCCCATACCGGCCGTGCGGTAATCTGCGCGCCTTCGTCCCACCTGCAGGTGCCCCATGCCTTCTTTCGATATCGTCTCCGAAGTCGATACCCACGAGCTGACTAACGCCGTCGACCAGGCCAACCGCGAGTTGACCACGCGCTTCGACTTCAAGGGCGTCGAGGCCTCCTACGAACTCGATGACGCGACCATCAAGCAGTCGGCGCCGAGCGACTTCCAGGTGCAGCAGATGACCGAAATCCTGCGTCAGCGGCTGGCCGCGCGGAAGATCGATGTGAAGTGCCTGGAGTTCGGCGACATCGAGACCAACCTCGCCGGCGCGCGGCAGACCGTCACCGTCAAGCAGGGCATCGAGCGCGACCTGGCCAAGAAGATCCAGAACACGCTCAAGGAAGCCAAGCTCAAGGTCGACAGCCAGATCAACGGCGACAAGCTGCGCGTGAACGGCAAGAAGCGCGATGACCTGCAGGCCGCGATGGCCCTGCTGCGCGGCACCGATTTCGAGCTGCCGTTGCAGTTCGACAATTTCCGCGACTGATCCGCATGTTGCCCAGCGCCGACCCGATCGCCGACACCCGTCTGTGGCTGGAGCGCGCGGTGATCGGGCTCAACCTATGCCCATTCGCCAAGGCGGTCGTGGTCAAGGATCAGGTGCGTTTCGTCCTGAGCGATGCGACCACGCCCGAGGCCCTGCTCGAAGCGCTCGGCGAGGAGCTGTTGCGCCTGCGCGACACGTCGGCCAGCGAGATCGACACGACGCTGATCGTGCATCCGCAGGTGCTGGGTGATTTCCTCGACTACAACGATTTTCTTGATGAAGCCGATGGTCTGGTCGAGGCGCTGGAGCTCGATGGTGTGCTGCAGGTCGCAAGCTTTCATCCCGACTACCAGTTCGCCGGCACCGCGCCCGACGACATCGGCAATTACACCAACCGCGCGCCGTATCCGACGCTGCACCTGCTGCGCGAGGACAGCGTGGCGCGCGCGGTGGATGCCTATCCAGAACCCGACAGCATCATCGACCGCAATCTCGCCACGCTCGAAACGCTGGGGCACGCCGGCTGGGCGCGGTTGTTTACCGAGGCGAGCTGAGGACTGCGCGACGCATTCGGTGGGTCGGATCCGCCCCGATCGCCGGTGAGCCGGCTCAATGCACCAGCGCGGCCCGCTCGTCAAAGCGCTGCATCGCCTCCGGTTGCGGCACCTGGAATCGCTCCCCTTCAGGCGCCTGCGTCGCCGCCTGATCGCGCGCCATCAGTCGCGCCTGGCCGTCGGCCAGCCATGCCTGCGCCCCGGGGGTTTCCATCAATGCGGACGACGCCTGTTTCGCGGCGTCCGTATCCCCCGAGCGGACCGCCGAGAGCAGGCGCTCCAGCGCGGCGCCAGTGCCGCCTGACAGTAGTGCGGACCGATTCTCCAGCGTTGGCGCTTCAACCCGCCGTTCGTGTTCGCGCAGCATCTCCCGCGCGGCCGCTTCCTGTTCCGCGACGTGGCGCGCCAGACTCGGCAGCACGGCCGACGCCATGCCATGGCGCCCCACCGCCTCGGACAGCGCCGGGCCTGCCTCACGTGCCAGTTCGATCGCGCCGGACCAGTGCTGGATGCCGCGCGGCGTGCGCGGATCGAATGCCAGCGCGCCGCCGACGACCACCCCGTTCAGGGCGCCGAAGCCCGCCCCGACGGTGGGCGCGTGCGACGTCACCTGGGTGACCCGCGCGCCGGTGACCTCGAACCCTGAATCGAGACGTTCGCCGACGTAGACCAGCTGACTGCGTGCCTGGGTGCCGACTGCGCCAGTGCCCGCCTGGACGCCGTCTGCGATGGCGCCGGCCACCTCGCGCCGGCCCTGCGCTGCAGCGCGTCCTTGTTCGATTGCGGCCGCGGCTTCGCGCCGGTTGCGTTCCAGCGCAGTATCACCTTCTGTCTCGATGCGGTCCGCGCGCGCATACAGACCCTCGCGCCATGTGTCGGAAAACACGCCCGCCGTCTCTGCCACATTGCGCAGGAGACCGCCACGCGCACTTGCAACACCCGCTTGTGCCCAGCCTTGCGCATGGTCGATGGCCGCCACGCCATGCGCGCCCACCATCCGCGCCTGCGCGGTGAATTCCCCCATTGCCTGCGTACCCTGTGCCAGCACGACGCCGGCGCCTTGCCAGGTCCGATCAATGTGCGTACCGGCGAGCGCCGTTCCGCTACGCGCCGCATCACCCGCGTTCGCGAGTCCGTCGCCCAGCGCGCGGCCTCCATTGGCGACCACTTCGCCCGCCTGCGCGCCGGCACTCGCACCGCGCGCACCCATCGCCAGCACGGTCAGGATCGGGCCGCCCAGCTGATGCAGCTCGGCCATGGAGACACGCTCATCGCGCGCGACGAGCGCCTGTTCCTGTTGCGTCATCGCCGCCAGCGGTGGCATGCGTTTGCCGGCGGCCTCGGGCATGTCCTGGATCATGGACGCGGCTTCGCCGCGCTCGAGCGCTTCGAGCAGGGCGCGCACGGCGGGATGCGACGATTCGGGGATGTTTGGGAGCAGCCGGTGCTCGAGGTAGTCACGGCCCGCCGGCGTGCTTTGCACGGCGGCCGCGCCATGGGTGATCAGCGTCGCCATCCGCTCGCGCTGCAGATCGCTCATGCCACGGATGTCCTGCTGCACGCCGTCGTTGAGGATTTCGCCTTGCACCTGCCAGGCGGTGACGGTTTCGCTGGTGTCGAACAGCTGCGCTCCCGGCTTGTCTTTCAGGAAGTTGGGCGCGGTGTCCGGATGCAGCCCAGCCGCGTTGAAGGTCACCGTTCGCATGCCTGTCACTGCAGATGACGCCGACGCCATACCAGCGCCAAGGCTGTGGCCCGCGATATCGAAGTCGAGTCCTGCGCGCTCGAGTGTGAGCGCCAACTCCATTGCGCCGGTGTAGTAGCGAGTTTCCTTCCCTATCGACTGCGGCAGATTGTTGCCGAGGAAATCCTCGAGTGAAGTGTCGCGCAGCACGCCATTCTCGATGACCTCTCCTCTGGACCCCTTGAACACCAGCGTCGGCTTGAAGCCCGGCCCCAATACTGCAGGATCCGGAATGTAGATTTCGGCGCGCAATCCAGAGTCTGTGGGATGCAGCAGTTCCCGGATCTCCGCATCATCAAGATCAAGGTCGGGTAGCAATTCCCGCAGCAATCCTGGAGTCGCACTGACACGCGCCCAGCCTGCATCGGGCGTCCCGACATTCTTGGCGGCGTCGTAGCTGTCGTGACAGAGCCCGGCCATCTCTTGTGCGTGGTAGAGCGACTCGAGCCGGCCCGCTTCCTCTGCGGCGGCATAGGAGCCGCTGCTGCGCAGCGCATGCAGCAGAGACTGTCGTGCTTCGTGGCGTGTCGTCATGCTCCACCTCCGTCGTCATCCATGTCGGGCAGCGGAATCTGGTCCTCGCTGTGCGGAAACCCGAGCGCCTCGCGCTTCCGCCGGTGGTACTCCGGCATTGGCGGACGCTCGAATCCCTTCGCCATCAACCAGCGCTGGCATTTGACCTGCCATTCCGGATCCCCTGGATTGCCGTGGTGCCAAAAGATCGCCTCGATCACATGCGAGTCGGCTCGCTGCACCGGATCTCCGTAAGAGAACTGGATCGTAGGGTCAGCACCATGTTCCAGAAGCCAATACACCATCTGGAATGCGCCAAAAAGCGCATAGCTGTCGATGATCGTTTTGCCCGGTGACGACCGGGCATTCACGTCTGCCCCTCGCTTCACCAGCAGTTGAACGTGCTCCCACCGGTCTTGCAAGAACGCCTCATACAACAGCGTCTCCCGATTGGGATTGCGCGTATCCGGGTCGCCGCCATGGTCTAGCAGGACCTGCAGATAGACCGGATCCGTCTGCCGGACGGCCCAGACCATCGCATTTGCGTGATAGCGGGCGATCCCATCGTCCGACGGATACCGAGTCTTGGCATTCGGATCCGCGCCGTTTTCCAACATCGCGCGAAGCCCATCGGGATTGCCGCGATAGATCGGCCACGCGAGCATCGGGGTGCCGCCGTCGCGACCCCAGAACACGCCGTCGGGATCGACGCCTTCGTCGCGCATCAGGCGACGGACGGCAGCCGCATCGCCGCTGCCGGCCGCGACTGCCAGCGCCTGCAGTTTTGGATCTTCGAACACACGCGCGGCCGCGGTGCGTTCGCCCGAAGTGTCGGCAGGTGGGACGGCCAGCACGCAGCCGGACAGGGCGACGATCGACGCTGCTAGGCATAGCGCGATCAGCCATTGCGTGGGTAGGTCGCGCCATGGCGAAGTGCGGGCGTGACGACCTGAAGGATCTTTCGTATCCATTTCGACCTCGGCGCTTCCATACGCGATCGCGTCGAGAGTAACGCAGCCGCGGGAACGGTTCCTGCCCGCGCCTCTGCAGGGAATTCCTGACCCGAACGCTGCACCGGCTGGGCCACTGGCCGGCAGACTATCAACACATAAAAATATGTTTATACAATGGCGTCCCGCCCGGTTCCCCCTGCCCCGCATGTCGCACGACCACCACCACGCCCACGAGCACGGCCACAGCCACGCGCCGTCTGTCTCCACCGCCAACGAACGCGTGGTGCTGACCGGCTTTGCCCTGACCGCGGGCTTCATGCTGGTCGAGGTCGTCGGTGGCGTGCTGTCGGGTTCGCTGGCGCTGATCGCCGATGCCGGCCACATGCTCACCGATGCCGCCGCGTTGCTGCTGGCGTGGGTGGGCTTCCGCATCGGGCGCCGCGCCTCTGACGCACGGCGGACGTTCGGCTACATGCGCTTCGAGGTGCTCGCCGGCCTGGTCAATGCAATCACGCTGTTCGCGCTGGTGATCTGGATCGTCTGGGAAGCGATCCAGCGGCTACGCAGTCCGGGCGAGGTGCTGGCCGGGCCGATGCTTGCGGTCGCGGTGGTCGGCCTGCTGGTGAACTGCCTGGTGTTCTGGATCCTGCATCGCGGCGACCAGTCGCACGTCAACATCAAGGGCGCGACGGTGCACGTCCTCGGCGATCTGCTCGGCTCGGTCGCGGCGATCATCGCGGCGCTGGTGATCCACTTCACCGGCTGGATGCCGATCGATCCGATTCTCTCGGTATTGGTGTGCCTGCTGATTCTGCGCAGCGCCTGGGCCCTGCTGCGCAGCGCGTTGGACATCCTGATGGAAGCCGTGCCGCCGGACATCGACATCGCCGTGCTGCGGGACCACGTGCGCGGCACCGTGCCGGGTGTGGCCGATGTCGACCACGTGCATGTGTGGTCGATCACCTCGGGCAAGGTGCTGGCGACACTGGAACTCACCCTGGCCGATGACGCGCAGCCGGCGCAGGTGGTGCCTGCGGTCAAGCGCGCGCTCGCCGAGCGGTTCGCGATCGGTCATGTCACTGTCGAAGTCGTGCACATGCCGCAGGCGCAGTGCGCGCTGGAGCGGCAGGACAGCGAAGACGCGCATGCGCATGATCACGCGCATCACCACGATCACGATCACGACAACCCGCACGACACGCCGCACGCGTCCGGACCTGCGCGATGACCGCTGTCGACGATGCGCGGCTGGCGATCCTCGCCGAGACCTTCAAGCTGCTTGGCGATCCCACGCGTCTGCGCGTGCTGCTGACGTGCCTCGACGGTCCGGTCGCGGTCGGCGAGATCGCGCGCCGCACCGGCGCCTCGCAGCCGCTGGTCAGCCACCACTTGCGACTGCTGCGCGGTGCGCGCCTGGTACGAGGTCAGCGTCAGGCACGCCAGGTGCTGTACGAAGCCGACGACGCCCATGTGCAGGACATGCTGCGCGACATGCTCGACCACACCGGCGAGCACGCCTGACCCGATGCCGCGGACGTTCACGTCGTCCGCAGGCGTCGTACCCACACTGCGACTGTCCCCCTCCACGAGCGCATCGCATGTCGACGCCCTTCCGCAGCATGTTCCCATTGCTGGTGCTGGCTTTCGCGACGGCCCACGCTGCGCCCGCCGCGGCCGAGGACGGGTCCGCCGGCTTCATGCGCTGTATGGACGCCGCCGAAGGCGTGACCGTCGACATGCTCAACTGCATCGATGCCGAGATTGTGCTGCAGGATGCACGCCTCAACAGCGAGTACCGTCAAACGCTGGCCGCTTTGACCCAAGGCCAACAGGCCCGTTTGCGCACCGCGCAGCGGCTGTGGGTGCAGTACAGGGACGCGAACTGCAGGTTCCTGGCGGACCCGGAGGGCGGTACTTTGGCCACGGTGATGTCGGTGGATTGCAGGCGTCAGATGACCACCGAGCGCGCGAGCGAGCTGGCGCGGTTGCGACCGCAGACCTGAGGCGTGTGGCCGCCGGATTTCGCTGCGCTCTGCGCATCCTACGGTGAGGGCACGTGCGCTTTGCAGGGTGGGTAGAGCGCCGCGACGTCGATCAGTCTGTCTGCTTCGCCATCAGCCACGGTGCAAGCAGCGCCTGTGCGTCCTCTAGCGACGCGACGATGCGATGCCCGAGCGCGCGCACGTCGTCGTCCGGTGCCAGCAGATCCGGCACCTGCACCGCGGTCATGCCCGCCGCGAGCGCGGCGCGCACGCCCGTCGGCGAATCCTCCAGCACCAGACACTGCGACGGAGACACACCGAGACGTTCGGCGGCGAGCAGATAAACATCCGGCGCGGGCTTCGGCTGCGCGACGTCGCTGCTGGTGCAGACCACATCGAAATACGTCAGAAGTCCCGCTGCTGCGAGCTTGCGCTGCGCCAGCGGCGACCGCGTCGAGGTCGCGACCGCGCGCGGCATGTCGTGCGCGACGAGCAGATCCAGCAAGTCGACGATGCCCGGCCGATGCGGCAGGCCGCGTTCGGCGATCGCGACATAGCGCGCATGACCGTCATCGAGCAGCGCCGCAGCTGCGCTGTCGCCGATGTGCGTGCCCAGACGAGCGCGGCAGACCGCGTCCGTGTGGCCGATCAGGCACAGCCACCAATCCGGATCGATGTCCGCGCGATGATCCACCGCCGCGGCGCGCAACGATTCGAGAATCGCACGCTCGCTGTCGAGCATCAGCCCGTCCATATCGAAAATCACCGCCGCGGGCCGCGACGGCAGCGGTGCGATCTCAGCCATGTGCCGCCATCAGTGTCTCGATATCGCCGGCATCGAGCGGGCGCCATTCGCCTTCCGCCAGCGCCCCGAGTTCGAGCCCGCCGACGCGGCTGCGATGCAACGCGACGACGTGATTGCCGACCGCGGCGAACATGCGCCGCACCTGGTGATAGCGGCCTTCGGTGATCGTCAGCCGCGCCTGCGTCGGTGCCAGCACCTCGAGCACCGCGGGTTTGAGCGGCGTGTTGTCCGCCTCCAGCAGCATCGCGCCGCTGGCGAACAGCACGGCTTCGTTGCCGCGCAACGGCTCGGCGAGCGTGGCCTCGTAGACCTTCGGCAACGCGGCTTTCGGCGAGATGATCCGGTGCAGCAGCTGGCCATCGTCGGTGAACAGCAGCAGGCCGCTGGTATCGCGATCCAGCCGGCCAACTGTCGACAGCACCGGCGAGCGCAGCCGGAAGCGCGGCGGCAGCAGGTCGTAGACCAGACGCCCGGTGTCCTTGGTCGAACAGGTGTAGCCGGACGGCTTGTGCAGCAGCAGGGTCAGGCCGAGCGCCGGATCCAGCGGTTCGCCATCCACGCGCACGTCGTCATGGCCGACCTGGTCGTCGGCGTACAAGACCTCGCCTGCCGCATCGGTCACCCGGCCTTCGCGGAACATCCAAGCGACCTGCTTGCGGCTGCCGTAGCCGAGATTGGCGAGCAGTTTGACCAGCTTCATGCGCGATGCCTCGCGGGCGTGGCGCGGGCGCGCACTGCGTGGATCACCTTGAATGCGCCGCTGGAGGCAATCTCGTTGACCTCGCTGAAACGCGCATCGAGCACCTCTTCGTACGGCAGATGCCGATTGGCGACCAGCCACAACGCGCCGCCCGGCTTCAAGGCGACCGCGGCAGCGCCGATGAACGCACGCCCGATATCGGGGCGGCCCTCACGGCCGTGCGCGTGGAATGGCGGATTGCTGACGATGACGTCATAGCCCTGCGGCACGCCGGTGGTCACGTCGTGCCAGTGGTAGGTCAGCGTCGCGCCCGCGCCGAGTGCGGAGAGATTCCGGCGCGCCAGCGTCAGCGCGCGACCCTCGGCTTCGAAGACGTCCAGCGCGGTGATGCCCTTGCAGCGCTGCAGCAGCTCGGCGGACAGATAGCCGTAGCCGGCGCCCAGATCGGCGCCGCGCCCGGCCAGCGTCGTCGGCAGATGCGAGGCCAGCAGCGCAGACGCGGGATCGATGCGGTCCCAGGCGAACACGCCCGGGCGACTGTGGAACCGGCCGCCGAGTACCTCGCGCGGACGGTCCAGCCTGGCCCAGGTCTCGACCAGCGCGGTGTCGACGGTGTCGCCGGCCTGCGCCCAGAACACGCGGCATTTGTGCTTCGACAGCGCGCCGATGTTGCCGGCGAGCTTCGCGAGATCGTCCTGCGCGGATTTCGCGCCCTCGTCGTTCGACACGCTGGCCAGCACCCAGCCGCCCGGCGTCACCGCCTGCAGCGCGCGCGCCAGCACCGCGCGCGATTCGTCGCGCTGGCGCGGCGGCAGCACCAGCACCAGGGGCTTGCGCGGCAGTGCGACATCCCCGGCGTCGCCGGGCAGCGCGTCGAGGCCGGCGCGCTGCAGGGCCGCATGCAGCGGCTTGAAGCTCTGCTCGCAAACCAGACCCGGCCAGCGACCGCCGGTCGTCGGCACGCCCGGACGCGCGCGCAGGAACAGCGCGCCATCGTCGGGCCACGGGATCTGGCGCTGTTCGAGCGGCAGGAACAGGGCGTCGAGGGCGGGATCGGACATCGGCTCGGGCAGGGCGGGACGGCCGTGGATTCTACCGGCCCCGCCGCTGCGCCGGCCGGCGCCCGGCTTCGCACGCGCAGCGAACGCGAGATTGATGAAACCGCAACATCGCCGTCTGCACGATGACCACACACCCCACAGAGGAGACCTCCATGCCCATCCACGCCCTGTTCGTTGGCGGCACGATCGACAACAGCGAGCTCGATCTCGACGGCGCCGAGCCGCCACACCGCTATCCGCCCGACACGGGCGGCGGCCAGTCGCGCTATCGCTTGCATGCGATCGGCAAGCGCGACGACGAGGTCGTCTACGCGGTCTATGGCGGCCCGGACATCGCGCACGAAGAGGTGCAGCGGGTCAGCGAGGAGCGCGAGTACGCGCGGCGCTTCGAGGCCGAGGAAACCATCGTCGGCTGAATCCGATGCGCCTCGGAGCGGCTGGAATGCGTGTGGGATGAAGTGGGCCATCGCGTCGCCCCTGGCCTCGAAGAAAGCATGTCCCTGAAACCGGCCCATCTCCAAGTGCCCTGCGGGGAAGCAAGCCCATACGCGCCGCATTGAGCCGCTCGCGAATCTGCTGATTGACCTCAGCCGCCGTGACCCACGCGCCTTGTATGTGCGAGAACGCCAGCCCAAGGCAGAACTGAAACGGCGACACACAGCCCTCCTAGGCCGGCCCATTGCAGCGCGTTCTCTCCGAGGAGTGACACGGCGGTTGTCGCGATTGCATTGCCGTATACGAACGCACAGATCACGGCACTACCCGCCATTGCAGCGCCGAGCAGTTTCATGAGTATTTGATCGCTGCGATCGGCTTTCGCATTTCTGGCCCTGACCTGCATGGCGGCGTGCGCGACACCCGCTGCGAAATCGGTGGGTGGCAAAGACGACGGCAGCGTACGCAGGGCGTGCCGCAGAAGTGCATCGCCTGCATCCGATGACACGCCAGTCAGCGCGCGCTCCTGCGCCTGCCAGCGCGCGTCATTCGATTCGAGACCCGGTACCCGGTTCATGCGGCGAAAACTCCCAGTCGTGGTTCCAGCAACTCTCTCAACAGCTTGCGGCTGCGGAACAGGTGGCTCTTGATGGTGCCATCGGCGAGCCCGGTGATGGTGGCGATCTCGCCAATCGGCAGTTCGTCGAGGTGATAGAGCGTCAGCAATGTGCGTTGCAGCGGCGGCAGCCGATCGATCGCGGCATGCAGGCGCGCGGACATTTCGTGGTCGGACGCTGCCTGTTCGAGATCGAAGCCGTCGGCGACGCGCTCCGCCAGCGACAGGCCGTCGGCATCATCGGGCACATCGGCCAGCGGAATGCGCCGGCGTTCGAGGTGCCGCTTCGCCACCGAGTACGCGACCTGCGCGATCCATGACTTGAGTGCGCTCTCGCCCCGGTACTGGTGCAAGGCCTGGTGTACGCGCAGAAACGCTTCCTGGCACAGCTCGCGGGTGTCTTCCGGGTGGCGGACCATGCGCTCGATCATGTGCCAGCACAGGCCCTGATGCAATCGCACCAGACGCTCGAACGCACCCGGCGCGCCGGACAGCACCTCGGCGACCAACGCGCGGTCGGCGCGTCTCATGTCCTCGGATGTCGGTTCGTCAGGCGGCATTGCAGACAGGGATACGCCGGACGGGCCGGCGGTTGCAAGACAACCGGGGCACGGACGGGCGACGCCAACTGCAACCGCCTGCGCGTTCGCCGCATCCCAGTCTTCGAACCCCGCACTCCAATCAACGGAACCCGCCCCATGGACTTCGCCATCCTGATTCCGATCGCCCTGTTCGTCTGTGTCTATCTCTCCATCAAGGCGGTCGTCGATGCGCGCACGCGGCGGCAGATGGTCGCCGCCAATGGCTCGGAGGACATGCTGCGTTCGATTCTCGACGGCGAGGAGAGCCGGCGCCGCCAGGCGTCGCTGCGTTGGGGCACGATCCTGGTCGCTTTGGCGCTCGGCTTCGCCGGCATCGAAGCGCTCGGCTGGACCGAAGTCAGCCCGGGCGTGGTCGCATTGCTACTCGGCGCCACCGGCATCGGCAATCTCGTCGCCTTCGCGCTGGCGCGCCGCGTCCGCTGATCGCACACCGCGCCCGGCCTGCGGGCCGGGACAGAGCTCTTATCTTCTGATCGCCCGATCGCGAAGACCAAGCCACGCGGTGGCCGGCCATCGAGCACACCTTCATGACCCTGTCTGCTTCCGCTGCACGCACCGGGCGCTTCTGCCACGCCCGTGATCTCGCATTCGCTGTATGTACGCTGTTCGGCGCATGCACCGCACATGCCGCGGCGCCCCTGCACGATGCCTGCGCATTGGCGCTGTCTGCGTCGGACGCACTGGTCGATGTGCCCTTCGACCTTGTCGACGGACGCGTCTATGTCGCGGCGCAGGTCGACGGCGCTGGCCCGTTTCGTTTCGCGATCGACACCGGCGCCAGCGGCATCGCACGGGCGGATACGCGACTGGCCGATGCGCTCGGCCTGCCGCGCGAAGGAAGCGCCGCCAATTCCGACGGCGTCAGCACCGCACAGGCCGACACGCTCCGTCTGCGCAGTCTCACGCTCGGCACATTGCGCCACGAGGATGTGGTCGCGATCACGCGCGACTACAACGCGCGCCAGTCCGCGGATGCGGCGTTCGACGGCATCCTCGCGCGCGAATTCTTCGCCGACGGCCTGCTTTCGATCGACTACCCGAAGCGGCGATTGTCTTTCAGCCGGATCCAGCGCCTGACGGCCGGTCAGCCCGGCACACTCGCCTATGAGCGGCCGTTCCGCATTCCGGTGTCGATCGGCGATCTACAGATCGAAGCGCAGCTCGACACCGGGGCCAACGTGACCCTGGTGCTGCCGCAGGCGCACTACGACGCGATGCCCGACGCTGCGTCAATGACCCAGGACCGCCTGACGCTCAGCAATGGCGACATCGACGGCGGGCGCGCACGGCTGCGCGGACCGCTGCGGATCGGGGCACTCTCGCTATCCGATTTCGAGGTGCGGGTCTCGACACGCTTCCCCGAAGCGCTGGTCGGCGCGCACGCGCTGCAGGACAGCGTCGTGCTGATCGACCAGCGCAGTCGGCGCGTCGCGGTATGCGAACCAACACTGGGCACACCATGAGTCACGCGCACCGGCTGGCGAGGGACGATGTGTCCACGCACGCGCGATGTCGCGCACTCACTCCTGCAGCGCGCGCAGCGTCACCGACGGCGGTGCATCCAGCACCTTGCGCGTCGCCCACAAGCCGGCGAGCAGCGTCATCAGCACGCCGATGCCACCGCCGGCCGCGGCCAGCGCCCAGTTCGGCGTCCACGGCAGGTCGAACACCTGCACCGCAATCACGCCGGCCAGTACTGACGCTGCAATCGACGCGACCAGCCCCGCCAGCAGGCCGATGGCCGCGAATTCCGAGGCCTGCGCGAGTCGCAACTGCGCCCGCTTGCCGCCGAGCACGCGCATCACGCCGCCTTCGAGCAGGCGCTCGTCCTGACTGGCGCTGACCGCCGCCAGCAGCACCAGCACGCCGGCCGCGAGCGAGAACCAGAACACCACCTGCACCACCGTCGACACCTGGTCGGCGGTGCTGCGCACCTGGGTCAGCACCGCGTCGATATCGACCACCGACAGGTTCGGGAACTGCTGCACCAGATCGGCGGTGAAGCGCGGCTTGTCGCCCGGAACGCGGACCGCTGTGATGTGGCTGGCCGGGTACGCATCCAGCGCGCCGGGTGAGGCGACGACGAAGAAGTTCGGCCGGAAACTCTCCCACTCGATGCTGCGGAAACTCGTGATCGGCGCTTCGAACCGCTGGCCGGCGATGTCGAAGACGATGCGGTCACCGAGCTGCCAGCCCAGGTCCTTGGCGAAGCCTTCTTCGACCGAGATCTCCGGCGTGGCCGGCGCGGTGTCGCCCCAGAAGGTGCCGGCGGTGACCCGGTTGTCGTCGCGCAGGTCGCTCTGCATCGACAGATTGAACTCGCGTTCGGCGCGACGCTGGGCCTGACGGTCCTGGGCCTCGTCGCCACTGCGCCCGGCGAAGTCCTCGCCGCGCACCGGCTCCCCGTTCCGCTCGATGAGACGCGCGCGGATCATCGGGAACAGCACCGGTGCATCGACGCCCTGATCGGCGATGAAGGCGCGCACCGGATCGAGCTGTTCGGGCTGCACGTTGATGATGAAGCGGTTCGGCGCGTCCTGGCCGATCGCGAGCTGCCAGCGGTCGAGCAGATCGGTGCGCACGAAGGTCAGCAGCAGCAGCGCCATCAGGCCGAGCCCGAGCGCGGTGACCTGGGCCACGCTGGTGCCCGCGCGCCGGCTCACATTGGCCAGGCCGTAGCGCAGGCTGCCGCGCAGCCGCGACCGCAGCGCGCGCACCAGCAGGATCAGGCCCCAAGCCAGCAGCGCGAGCACGGCGAACGTCGCGGCGATGCCGGCGAGCATCGCGCCACCCAGCGTCGCCGAACCGGCCTTCCACCACAGCAACGCGGCCAGGCCGACGAACCCGGCGCCGCCCACCAGCCATGCGCTCGGTTCGAAACCACCGAGATCGCGACGCAGCACGCGCAAGGCCGGCACACGGCGCAGCGCCAGCACCGGCGGCGCACCGAAGGCCATCAGCACGACGAGGCCGACGCCGTAGCCCTGCAGCGCCGGCATCAGCCCGGCCGCGGGTATCGACAGGCCCAGCAGCGATTCCAGCCAGCGGCCGATGCCCCATTGCAGGCCGAACGCGATGACCACGCCCAGCGTGCAGGCGATCACGCCGAGCAGCAGCAGTTCGCCGACGTGGATGCCGACCAGGGTGCGCTGCTGCGCGCCCATGCAGCGCATCACCGCGACCGAGGTCAGATGCCGCGCCGAATGCTGACGCGCGGCCATCGCCACGGCGACCGCGGCGAGGATCACCGACACCAGCGCGGCGAGACCGAGGAAGCGACCGGCACGGTCCAGCGAGGAGCGTATTTCCGGACGCGCATCGCCGATGGTTTCCACACGCTGGCCGCGGCCGAGATTCGCGCGCGCGGCCGATGCGAAGCCGTCGACCGCGTTCGCGTCGCCGGCGATCACCAAGCGATAGCGGATGCGGCTTCCCGGCTGGATCAGGCCGGTGGCTTCAAGATCGGACAGGTGCAGGAACACCTTCGGCGCGACATTGAAGTAATCGATCGACGCATCCGGTTCCTGCAGCACCAGCGCGGTCAGGCGGAAGCTGCGGTCGCCGAGAAACACGGTGTCGCCGACCGATGCGCCGAGCGTGTCGGCGCCGGCGCGGCTCATCCATGCGGTGCCGGGCTCGGGCACGGCTTCGGCATTGCGCTCGACGCCATCGGCGCCGGCGATGCGGAAGCTGCCGCGCAGCGGGAAGCCGTCGCCGAGCGCACGCACGTCGCCGAGCTGCAGATTCGCGGTGTCGCCCGCGCCGACGCGGATCATGCTGTCGAGCTCGATCGTGTCGACCGATTCGAGGCCGGCTGCGGTCGATGCCTCGCGGATCGCGCCCTCGATCGGCGCATCGCCCCGCACCACCGCATCGCCGCCCAGCAGGCGGTTGGCCTCGATCGCCAGCGCGCGTTCGGCGCGATCGGTGACGAAGCCGACCGCGGTGACCGCGACGACCGCGAGCACCAGCGCGGCGAACAGGATGCGGATGTCGCCGGCCTTGAAATCGCGGCGCAACTGGCGCCACGCGAGAGCGGCGGTCCTCATGCGGTCATCGCCTCGTCGGCGACCAGACGCCCGCTGTCGATACGCAGGCGACGCTTGCAGCGCTGCGCCAGATGATCGTCATGGGTGACCAGCACCAGCGTGGTGCCGGCATCGGCGTTGAGCGCGAACAGCAGTTCGATGATCGACTGGCCGGTCGCGGTGTCGAGGTTGCCGGTGGGCTCGTCGGCGAACAGCAGCGCCGGCCGGGTCACGAACGCACGCGCGAGTGCGACGCGCTGCTGCTCACCGCCCGAGAGCTGGCGCGGGTAATGGCCCAGGCGCTCGCCCAGCCCCACGCGCGCGAGCACGTCGCGGGCCGGGCCTTCGACCTCGCGGTCGCCGCGCAGTTCCAGCGGCAGCATCACGTTCTCCAGCGCGGTCAGCGACGGCAGCAACTGGAAGCTCTGGAACACGAAGCCGACCTTCTCGCCGCGCACCTTCGCGCGGCCGTCCTCGTCGAGCGTCGAGATCGGCGCGCCATCGAGCACCACCGTACCGCTGCTCGGCGTATCGAGGCCGGCGAGCAGCGACAGCAGCGTGCTCTTGCCGGAACCCGACGCCCCGACGATCGCCACGGTATCGCCCCGGCCGATGCGGAAGCCCACGTCCTGCAGGATCGTCAGCTCGCCCGACGGCAGCGAGACGCGCTTGCCGAGCCTCTTGACGACGAGGGCGTGGCGGGTTTCAGCCTGCGCTGGGTTTGAATCGGCCATGATGTTCCTTTGTGCGCCTGCACGAGTGGCAGCCATCTTCGAAGACGGGGTTTAAACAATGATTAAGCGCGTCCGGTATGGGGCCTTCCGCGCCTCCATGCAATGTGCCATCGGTTGTCTCCTTGTGCTGTGTGCACTGAACGCGCAGGCGCAAAACACGTCTGTGGCGCCCGAGCCGGTCAACTCGACACGGACGATCCTGGTCATGGGCGATTCGTTGTCCGCGGGCTACGGCATGTCGGCCGGCGAAGGCTGGGTGTCGCTGCTGCAGCAGCGCCTGCAGCGCGATGCCCCCGGCTGGCGCGTGGTCAATGCGAGCATCTCCGGCGAGACCAGTGCGGGCGGTGCATCGCGAATCGTCCAGGCCGTGGTCCGCGAACAGCCCGACATCGTGATCATCGCGCTCGGTGCCAACGACGGCCTGCGCGGTCTGCCGCTGGCCGATGCGCGCCGCAATCTGGCGCGGATGATCGGCGCGTCCCAGCACGTCGGCGCACAGGTGCTGCTGGTCGGCATGCGCATGCCGCCCAATCTCGGCACCGACTACACCCGCGGCTTCGAGGACAACTATCGCCTGCTGGCGAAGACCTTCGACACCGCGCTGCTGCCGTTCCTGCTCGAGCCGATCGCCACCGACCGGGCGAACTTCCAGGACGACAACCTGCATCCGACGGCCGCGGTGCAGGCGCAACTACTCGACCATGTGTGGCCGGCGCTGCAGCCGCTGCTGGACTGACCGCCCCCTCAGACGCCGCTTCGGGCGGTGCATATGTAAGAACGGCGTGATGCATCCAGCCGGCCTTCCATGTGCGTAGTGATGAGCGAACCTGCCGCATGTGCGTCAGGCCACTCACCGTCCCCGGACGACTTCTGAGAAGACACCATGAAGCGCACTCTGCTCGCCACGATGCTGCTCACCTCCATCGCTGCCCTGACTGCCTGCCAGCAGGACGCCGCCACCGACACCAGCGCCGCCGTCGCGCCGCCGGCTGCCGATGCCACCCTTACCGCGCCGCCGATGTCGGCCGATCCCGCTGCGGCGACCTCCACCGAGGCCGATGCCGCCGCGCAGGCGAATAATCCGATGGTCGGTGGCGCGCCGATGTTCGCCGACCGCGACATCGTCACCAATGCCGCCACGTCGCAGGACCACACCACGCTGGTGGCCGCGGTCCAGGCCGCCGGTCTCGCCGACACACTGAAGGGCCCGGGCCCGTTCACCGTGTTCGCGCCGACCAACGCCGCGTTCGAGAAGCTGCCGGCCGGCGCCGTCGACGGTCTGCTGAAGCCGGAAATGAAGGCCGACCTGACCAAGGTGCTGACCTACCACGTCGTTCCCGGCAACGTCGATGCTGCAACACTTGTGCAGCAGATCCAGGCCGGTGGCGGCACCGCCAAGCTCACCACCGTCGAAGGCGCCGAGCTGACCGCGCAGCTCGACGGCGAGACCGTCACGCTGACCGACGCCAAGGGTGACGTGGCGCGCGTGACCACGGCCGACGTGCGCCAGAGCAACGGCGTGATCCACGTGATCGACACGGTGCTGATGCCGTAACGGCGCAGGCACTTTCCGCGGTCCGGTGCTGCCGGTTGCGCAGATATGAGAGAGGCGGCCAGATGGCCGCCTCTTTTTTTTGCGTGATCGTCGGCGCTTACGGCTGCACAGATGTGGCCGCGCCATCCGCTGCACGCAGCAGCGGATACGGATTGACCGGCGTACCGGTCCACCACTGCTTCTCCGGCGTCAGCCGGAAGATCGCGAAGTGCAGATGCGGCGCTGCGGGATCCGCATTGCCGGTGCTGCCGACGGTGCCCAGCACATCGCCGCGCTTTACCGTCGCACCTTCGCGTAAACCCGGCGCATATGCCTGCAAATGGGCGTAGTAGTACGAGAACTGCCCGCTGGGTTCGAACTGGTAGATCGTCAGCCCGCCGCGATCGCTGGTGAACAGTTTCTCAATCGTCCCGTCGGCCACGGCGAGCACCGGTGTGCCGGTCGGCGCCATGATGTCGAGGGCCTCGTGCTGCCGCTCGCCGCCGCGTGCATCGCCAAACGTGTCTTGGATATCGGTGATGGCGATGCCCTGCACCGGCAGCAACAGACCTTCAGACGCTGTGGTGGCCACGACAGGTGCAGCGGTCTGCTGCACTGCCGGCGGCGCCGCGGTCACCCCTGCAGGGGCGGGCGGAGACGTGACACCTGAGGCCGCACTGCCAGGCGCTGTCTGCGCAGGCGCGATATCGGCGGCGTCATTCGTCTCGCTCGCGCTGCGCTCGAACAGCGGGCCGCCCTGCCAGAAGAACCACGCAACATTGGCCAGCAGCAGCACCGCAATCAGCGCGATCCAGATTCCCGGCCGTTTCATCGCTTACTCCTCCAGTAGTGCGACCGTGCCCGGCTTGACCACATCGGCCACGCGGCGTGCGCTCCAGTTGGTCATGCGGATGCAGCCGTGCGACTGGGTCTTGCCGATGTTCTGCGGCTCGGGCGTGCCGTGTATGCCGTAATGCGGCTTCGACAGATCGATCCATACCGTGCCGACCGGATTGTTCGGGCCGGCCGGCAACGCCGCCTTGGCGTGCGACGGATCTGCATCCCAGAACAACTCCGGGTTGTAGTGGAAGGTGGGATCGGTGGCGACGCCCTCGATCTTCCATTCGCCGATCGGCAACGGATCGTGCTCGGTACCGGTCGATGCGGGGAACTGCGCATAGACCTTGCCGCCGGCATCCACCAGGCGCACAACCGAATCCGACTTGCTCACGACCACGCGCGCAGGCTCGGCCAGGGCCGCGGCCTCGGCGACGTTCGGCACCACGATGCGCGTCCCGGCCTTGAAGTCGCTGCCGGGATTGAGCCGGCGCAGCAGCGCGGGCGATGCATGGAAGCGTTCGCCCAGCGCCTCGAGCACGTTTTCGAAGCCGAGGGCATCCTGCTTCGATTTCTCCATCATGTCGTCGGGCACGCTGACGAAAGGACCGGCCACGTCTTCGGCCGTCAGCGTGTGCGCGAGCAGCGCGGGTGCATCGTCGCCGGTCAATGCATCCCAGGTGCGCGCATCGAGTTCGCCGCTCGCCTCGATGCCGCGAAAGCGCTGGAACGCGGCGATCGCACGTGTGGTGTTGGTACCGCCGCGTGCGTCGATCTCGCCGGGCGAGAAGTGCACGCGATCGAGCAGCACCTGCGTGCGCAACATCGCCGCATCGCCGGCGTCCATGTCCGCCGCATTGACCGATTCGACCGTCAATGCCGAGGACGCTTCGGCGCTCTGCGCGGTGTCGTCACCTGCGGGGGCGTCCTGCGCAAACGCGGGCGCTGCGACCAGCAGCATGGCGAATGCGCAGACAGGCGCGCGGGCGGTGCGGATCCAGTGGGCGGGCATGGTGTCGTTCCTTGGGCTTGTGACGCCGCATGCTCGTGGCGCGCGCGCGCCGGCCGTGTGAAGCCGCGTGCGGCCCGTTCAGCGTGCCGGGCAGCGCAACAGCTTCGAATCACGCCGCCATGCCGGATCGTTGGCATAGGCGAACAGCAGTTGCCCATCCTTGAGATCGTCGATGACCGCCTGCGCCACTTCGTCACGCACCGCCGGACACCCCCAGCTGCGCCCGAGCCGGCCCTGCCGGCGGGCCTGATCCGGGTCCACGTAGTCGGCGCCGTGCATGACGATCAGCCGCTCGCGCGCACGGCCGTTGATACCGGGCTCCAGTCCGTCCATCCGCAGCGAGTAGCCGTTCTGCCCGGTGTAGGTCTCGGCGGTCGAGAACAGGCCCAGGCTCGACTGGTAGCTGCCTTCGACATCGGAGAACACCGTGGGCAGGTTGTCGCCGCTGCCGCGTCCATGCGCGACGTGTTCGGCATGCAACAGGCGCCCGCGTTGGACATCGAAGACCCACATGCGGATTTCGGTGGATGGACGCGAATAGTCGATGACCGCGAGCCGGTGGCCCACGTTGTGCGCGCGTTTGGCGCAGGCGCGTGCGTCGAGTGCGAGCGACAGCACCTCCCGATCGAGCGCCGGCGCCGCGGCGGACAACGTTTCGAGTGTCGCGTCAGCGGCCCGGAGCAGCGGCGGCGACATCAGCAGCGACAGGATCAGGATTGTCCGGAGCACGGGGGTGCGCATGCGCCAGAGCTTAGCGGTCGGCGGGTGGGCGTCGCATGCATCTTCCCCCCCTGACCACCAGCACGCTTGACAACGCGGTAAGTGTATTGTTGTATTGATACACATGGACGCAAGCCTGCTCTCGATCCAGCCCAATGCCGCCGAGCCGCTGTACCGGCAGATCACCGGTCAGATCCGGCGGCTGGTCGCGGGCGGCGTGCTGCAGCCCGGTGAGGCGCTGCCCTCGGTTCGCGACGTCGCCGCGCTGCATGCGATCAACCCTATGACCGTGTCCAAGGCCTACAGCCAGCTCGAGGCCGAGGGCGTGCTGCTGCGCCTGCGCGGCAAGGGCATGGTCGTCGCCGATTTCGCCGCGCCGCCCGACCTCGCCGCGCGATGGGGACTGATCGACCCCGCACTCGATGCATTGGCGCGCCAGGCGCGCGAACTCGAACTGCCGGCCGACGCCCTGCTCGCCCGTCTCAAGACCCGACTCACGGAGGATCCGCAATGAACGCCATGCTCGAACGCTCCCACACCGCTTTCGACACCACGGCGCCGCTCGCCGTCGACGGTCTGATCAAGCAGTACGACCGCCGCAGTGTGCTGCGCGGCGTGTCGCTGGCGATCGAACCCGGCGCAGTGCTCGGGCTGATCGGCCGCAACGGCGCCGGCAAGAGCACGCTGATCCGCGCGATGCTCGGCCTGATCGAACCCGATGCCGGTCGCGCCACCGTCTGGGGCGAGCCAGCGCTGCGCCTCACCGATGCGATCAAGCAGCGGCTCGGCTATGTGCCGCAACAACCCGAAGCGATGGCGTGGCTGCAGGTCGGCGAAATGCTGGATTTCGTCGGGCGTTTTTATCCGCGCTGGGACGCCGCCTACGTCGACGCGACACTGGAGCGCTGGCAGCTGCCGCGCAACCGCATGCTCGCGAAACTTTCCCCCGGCGAGCGCCAGCGCGTCGCCATCGTGCGTGCGCTCGCCCCGCAACCCGAACTGCTGGTGCTCGATGAGCCCGCCTCGGCGCTGGATCCGGTCGGCCGGCGCGAACTGCTGCGCGAGATCGCCTCGCGCGCCGGCGACTCCGGCACCACGGTGCTGTTCTCGACCCACATCGTGTCCGATCTCGAACGCGTCGCTTCGCATGTCGCTTTCCTGCACGAGGGCCAACTGCTGCTGCACAGCGAGCTCGACAGTCTCAAGGAACGCAACCTGCGCCTGCACGTGCCCGAAGCGGTGGCTGCGCAGCTGCGCGAGGACGTGCCCGGCGAGGTTTCGCGTCGTCCGCATCCCTACGGCGGCCTGTCGATCACTGTATTGCGCGGCGAAGACGAACCCTGGCCCGATTTGCTGCGCGTGCCCGGCGTACGTGCCGAGGCGCTGCCGTTGGAGGATCTGTTCATCGAGGTGTCGGCATGAGCGCCCACATTACCCGCGCTTTCCAGAAGACAGCACTGCCCACGACGCTATTGGTGCTGAGCGCCGCGACCAAACTCCGTCATCGTGTTTGGGCTTCGGCCATCTGTCTGACTCTCATTCTCGTCGCTTTCTTCGGCTCCCATTCGGCCGACGACCCTGCGCAGGTGCCGCAGGCACTTATCCGTTTATTGATCATCGGAAATATGATCTTATGGAATGCGTGGTTCGGACGACTTGCGCTGCTGCAGGCGCAGTCTGCAAGTACGTGCCTGCCGGGAGTCCGCGCTGCGATCGCGCGCGCGCTGTTGATCGGCGCCATTGCAACGGTGCTGCTCCCCGGGATGCTTCTTGTGGCCCTCGCAGGTGCAGAACCGCTACACGCCCTAGGAAAGCCTGCTCTCGGCGCACTTGTAGGCTTGCTCATCATGCTCATCCCTTGGCCTCTCGCGTGGCTCATGATGATTGCGCTAATTCTGGCTCCGACGTTTTTAAGTTTATTACCCAGGCTGCATCCCTGGCTGCAGCTCGCACTGGACTTGCCCGTAATATTGCCGGCGTTGATTGCCTCGACCGCGTTACTTGTCGCATGGCGCTGGTGCAGCGTCGTGCGAACACATGAGCCAGAGGAAATCCCTCGCTGGCGAAGAGCGATCGTTTTCAATCACCAAGCGGGGGTCATTGAATCCGGCATGGCTCGAAGCGAACTCGACGCCAACCATTGGCGAGCGCAGGCAGGTTGGCTCTCGCCCTCGACACGAGTCGATATTGCTGGACCTCATGATCCAGCCGGTGCGATCGGTGCCTGTCTCGGGGGCTCGATGGGAAGCGCGACGCCCCGAGATGCGGCTAGACAATTCGGGCTCATCGCTGTGCTGACAGTTGCAATGCTGATTGTCCCATTGAACGAATCGCTTACCTCTCTTCGAGACGCCGCGTTGTGTGGCGGTGTGATCAGCCTCCTGGCCTCCGGCTGGATCTTGGCTTCTCGTCTACACAGCCAGCGCCAACGCCTTTCCGGCGAGTTCTCCGAAGTTGCGCTGCTGCCCGGATTGGGAAGCCCCGAAGCCGCGAGTGCGGCTTTGCTCAGTCGCATGATGCGTCGCTTGGGTCATTTGATGCTTTTCGTCCTTATTGCGCTATCGATTCTTGCATGGCAGCGCGGGATGCCTTCGATCCATATGGCGCTAACAGCGGCAATGTGGATAGGCGTCAGCGCAGGCAGTCTGATGCTCTGCATGCGCGCACTCGCAGGACGTGCGGTTGACTCAACCTGGACCTTCGCGATGATGACTCCTCTGATCGCGCTCGTCACGATGACCATGACGATCGGCTTTTTACGGCTTCCAGCCGACCGTTTTGCTATCGGCATGTTTGTGGCATGGCCCATGGTGACGTTTCTATATCTCAGTGGCGCGCGACTGATGCTGAAACGGTTCCGCGCCCGACCTCATGCCTTCCTCCTGGACTGAATCGCCCGGACGCTTTGATTGCCGGTTAAGCCCACCCGGCGCATGATCGACTTCCAGTCCTCATCCTGCGCACATTGCCCGCGCAGTCGGGAGTCCCTGCAATGAATCGCCGATCCCTGCCCCTGCTGCTCGCCGCCGCGCTCAGCGCCCTTGCGATGCCGGCGCTTGCCGGCAACGATGTCACCGATCCGGAACTGCCCCACAGCCTCACCGGCGACAGCCCGGTGGCGGTGCGATGGACCGATCCGGAAGCGTTTTCGGATATCCGCCTCAGCGGCAACCGCTGGGAAGCGCGCCGCGGCGACTGGGTCGAGCAGATCGCGCGCTACGTGCGTCAGCGCGCGGAACGCGAACTGCCGGCCGGCAGCACGCTCGACGTGACCATCCGCGACATCCGCCGGGCCGGCATGTACGAGCCGTGGAATGGACCGCGCATGGACCATGTGCGGATCATCAAGGACCACTACCCGCCGCGGATCGATCTCGATTTCGTGCTGCGCGATGCCAACGGCACCGTGATCGCCGAAGGCCCCCGCGAGCTGCGGGACATGGGCTTCCTCAGCCGCGCCGGCAGCGCGATGAACAGCGATGCATTACGTTACGAGAAGCAGCTGGTCGACGATTGGCTGAGGCGTGACCTGCGGCCTGCGATCGCGCAGCGCTGACGGTTCGCTCTGCTTGAGAAAGCCGCGCAATTGCGCGGCTTTTTTCTTGCGCGCGCAGAATCGGTTCTGGTTAGCGACGACGCGCTTGCCTCAAGCACGCCGCGGTCGGACGGCGTGCTCACGATCGTCACCGGTGCTGCACTTTCGGCCTCGGTTATCGGCCCCGTTTTTCTGGCTTGGCTTGGCTTGGCTTCGCTTTGGTTTGGGCTTGGGCTTTGCCTTTGCCTTTGCCTTTGCCTTTGGCTTTGCCTTTGGCTTTGGCTTTGGCTTTGGCTTTGGCTTTCAGCCTTTGACTTGAATCGAGCCGTAGAGCGAGCCGAGCATCGCAGGGCGGCGGGGTCGAAGAGCAGCCCATGTCTGAGCGCAGCGAGTTTGGGCTGCGT
>NZ_JAVDVJ010000019.1:0-51725 GCF_031456825.1 Luteimonas sp. 3794
CTGGGTTACAAATCGCCTGATCAATACGAAAAGCAGTTCAATCGCCTAGGGTATGTGCCCTAGGTTCCTTGTCCGAGAAACCCGGGGCACTCCAACCTGACTCCGTTATCGTCACCCACTTCGCTCGAAGCAGCTGCCGCTACAACATTGAAATTACGCGCAAGCACCTGAAAAAGCGCGGCCGGCAGCCTCGTCATTGGTGGGCTGAAGCTCGGGAACGGGATTGCTACTCCAGACATCGCGGCCATTTCGTTCGCCACACACGTTTTCAGATCAGAGGCAATCAGCTTAAGTAAAATGGAAAGTCCATGAGCCTCCTTATCGGCCTTATCCTTCGCGGCCGCTAGCTCCCCAATTGTGCCTCTCGCTCGGCCAATCAGAATCGAGTGCTGCATCAGAACACTAGAAATATGCGCCGCGAGCATCACGAATTCCGAAGCCAATCGATTAAATTCAGGGAAGTAGAGAAGCGTAAGCGTAGAAACCTTGATTCCGGGATTAGGGTCGATTGACTCTTCACCATCGAATACAATAGCAACGCTTTTCTCATCGATGTACTGAACGCTTGCGTTGAGTGCTGCCAAAAGTTCCTCAGCCTTCTGCCGCCTCAACAGCTTCCACTCACGACTCATCCAATCGTTGTGTGCAAGGTCGATGCGAACTTGCTCGGCAACTTCGGTCGTTTCACGCAACCGCTGTTTCAGCTCGTCGAAGTCCTGCTTGGTCGCATAGTTCTCACCCCGCTTTCGTAGGTAGGCGCCAGCAAAGGCTCCAACTGCACTGGCAACCGCTATCAGCGCCACCCATACAATCCAAGACGCCCAGGTTGGGGTCTGCTCGGCTGCGATAACTTGCGCGAGTGCATGGATCTGTTCTGCGTTCATCTTGCCCCTAGATTTGGTCTACCCACCAATAGCGCCTCAACTTGGACCGGGTGCTTCAAGGGAAGAAGCTTTGCGTGTGGTCGTATTACTTTGGTGCGCTGCTAGCCAGTTGACTAGGAAAGCGTAGCGCGATCGGATGCGGTATGCAGAGCCGCATTGGTCCGCGAGCCGGTGGCCCGTACGCAAACGGACTGCAGCCCACTCGCGTCCGAGCTTCGGCTCGCCGGGGTCTCCGCATTACGCTCCGATTGTCAGAAGGACCGGAAGCTAGGCCACTGAGGGCGCAGAGGAGGCGCAACAGGTAAATGATGCGCGGCGTCTTGAGGATCGAGGCAGGGCCGCCTCGCATCAGTTAAACGCGCGCGTCCAAAAGGCGAAGCTATTAGTGGGTGGTCGATCGCCCATTTGGAGACCAATCGTTCCTCTGGTTTTTGAACCATCAAGTGAATGATACTGCACTTTATCCCCTGTTTCGACGGTATTTATCTAGAAATGAAAATCTTGACTGATGATGTCGTCCAGCACCGTGTCAACGTTGTACAACTTTTCTTTGACGATTCGGTAAAGGTCAGCGAATGATTGGAGTGCCTCCCGGGTGCGCAGCTCTGCGGTCGTATACGTCACCGAAACGATGTCACCGTGCCAAGGGTCGGAACTGGCAGCAATGATCTCGTCCGCGGTCACCTCACCTGGATAGTACTGAAGTAAATAGCCATCATCGTTGTGCAGGATGGACCATCGGTGTGATGCGTAGTGAAAGAAAAATTCTGCGCTAGATAGCTTTACTACGTTACGGATGTTCTCTTTCTTCGAGATCATGGCGTTTACGGCTTGTACGATTTTCATCAGACATCTTCCCGCATGTTTTCTGCGTAGTCGGATAGGTCAATATGGCGAAGCGATTCGCGAAGTTCGCTCACGAGTGATCTTTTCAAAGGTTCGTTAAAGCGTCTTCCGCCGGTGCCGTCACGAATACGATCACATAAATTGGAAAGCCTGGGCTTCAGAAGCGGACTTCCATCAATCTGTCCGCAGATGTCGTGAAAAAGACTCACGGCCTCTGCGCGACTGGCGGGGTCGTTTGCATTGAGATCGTTCAACTTTTCAAGCTTGAAGCGAAGCTCTGCCAAGCTATTTTGGTGCACGAACGTTGAGATCGTACGTATAAAAGAAGTGATTTCAGCTCGCTTCGTTATGAATATCCAGACGGCGATTGCAGACGCAACTATCGTTCCAATATCCGCGGCAACCTCCAAGGTTGCTACCATCGATTTCCCTATCGCCAGCCACATACTCATGTGTCAAGTGTCCGTCGCAATTGGATGACATCGATGGGCGTCACACTTTACTGAGTCATTCCACGATGCGCGCTGCAGTCGTGCGTAATGCCTCAAACAGCCCAAGTTCATTTCTAAACGACTGACTGCAACTCTAGTTCTACGTTATTAACAGCTATCTCACCCGCATTTGCTGTACCCGCAATTCAAACACGTCGCACACCCGTCCATCAGCACCAGCGCCTTGGTGCTGCACTTGTGGCACATGGTCGCGGACGGCGGGAAACTCGCGCCGTCGCCGGTGATTTCGATGTCTTCGGGGTGGTCGTCGGCGCTGCTGGGCGCGCGCGGCGCGCCGCTCACGTCACTGTTTTTTTTTGAGCCTTCGCGCTGGGCGATCTGCTTGCGCTTCTCGGCGATCAGGGCTTTCTGGGCGTCGGACATTTCCGGGTCGTGCATCATGCCGATCGACTTGAGGTGGTCCTCGACGATCATCCCGAGCTCGGCGACCAGCGATGGCATGTACACGCCGCCGGCCTTGAAGTAGCCGCCCTTGGGATCGAACACGGCGCGCATTTCCTCGACCAGGAACGTCACGTCGCCGCCCTTGCGGAACACGGCGGACATGATGCGCGTCAGCGCGACGATCCATTGGAAGTGATCCATCGACTTGGAGTTGATGAAGATCTCGAACGGGCGGCGCTGTTCGTGCTCGGAGCCGGCGTTGAGCACGATGTCGTTGATCGTCACGTACATGGCGTGTTCGACCAGCGGGGATTTGATCTTGTAGGTGCTGCCGATCAGCACTTCCGGGCGCTCGATGCGCTCGTGCATGTGGATGACATCGGCCTTGGGCAGTTCCGCCTCGACGACCTCGCGCGGGACGGACGAGGCTTCGATAGCCTTGTCTTCCGGTTTGACGACGGCGTATCCGGTGATCTTGCGGTCGATCTTGACGGCCATGGCGGGTGTCCTGGGTGGGGCGGTGTTGGTGCGGCTGGTGGGAGTCGGGAGCGCGCGGACTGCGGCTCTCCTTCTCCCCGGGGAGAAGCTTTGCAACTGCGGTCGGTGGGATCGGGACGTCGTCTTTCCCTCACCCCAACCCCTCTCCCGGAGGGAGAGGGGCTTTGAAGCTGGGCGGGTGGAGATTGGGACGTCGTTCTTCCCTCACCCCAACCCCTCTCCCAGAGGGAGAGGGGCTTTGAGCGACCGCGCGCTCATCGAGAGCGCGGCTTCAGCAGATGGATCAGGCCTTCTTCGACGCGCGCTTGGCGGCGCCCTTCTTGGCGGCGACCGAACGCTTGGCGGTCTTGACCGTCTTCTTGGCGACGCCCTTGCGGGCGGCGACGCTGCGCTTGGCGGTCGCGGTCTTGGCGGCAGCCTTCTTGGCGACCTTCTTCACCGCTTTCTTGACGGTCTTCTTGGTCGCGTTGACCTTGCGGGTGGTCGCGGCCTTCTTGGCGGCGGTCTTGCGGGTTGCCGACTTCTTGGTGGCGGCCTTCTTCGCCGGTGCCTTCTTTGCGACCGACTTCTTCGCCACCGACTTCTTGGTGACTGCCTTCTTGGCCGTAGCCTTCTTCGCGGTGGCCTTCTTCGCCGCCGCCTTCTTGGCGGTCTTCTTGGTCGCGGTCTTGCCGGCGCCCTTGCGCTTGAGCGCGGCGATCTCGGACGAGGCGGCGGTCTTGGCGGCGGCGAGCGACTTCTTCACCGCGGTCACGCGCTTGCTGACGGCCTTGCTGGCCGTTTCGGCGCGCTTGGTCGCGGCCTTGCGCACCTTGGTGACGCGCTTGGTGACGGTCTTCTCGACGTCCTGCGCGCTCTTCTTCGCGGATTTCGCGACAGCGCTGGCGCGCTTCTTGACCTCGGCGACGATGTCCTTCGCCTTCTCGGCGACATCCTCGGCGGCGTGCGTCAGGGTATCGGCAACCCCGTTTCCGTTACTCATTATCGGTGTCCTCGTCAGTGAACTTTACGGAGCACTTTGTCCGCGGCGGAAATGTAGCGCGAAGCCGGTGCGCAGGGGAGCAGCAATTGCGGATGCAGCGGTGGTGCGAGTGCGGCGTGTGCTGCCATCCTCTGCGCCGGCGTTGCCGCCGACGCATCGGGCGGTGCTCAGAACTTGCCGTAATACCCTTCCTTCAACGCGTCGAACAGATTGGCGGCGGTGTGCATTTCGCCGTCGTATTCGATCTGTTCGTTGCCGGCGACCTCCAGCACTTCGCCGCCTTCCAGCTCGAAGCGGTAGGTGGTGTTGGCGAGATCCGCTTCCTTCACCAGCACGCCCTGGAACGCGGCGGGGTTGAAGCGGAACGTCGTGCAGCCCTTGAGGCCCTGCTGGTGGGCGTAGCGGTAGATGTCCTTGAAGTCCTCGTACGGGTAGTCCGTCGGGACGTTCGCGGTCTTGGAGATCGAGCTGTCCACCCAGACCTGCGCGGCGGCCTGCACGTCGACATGCGCCTTGGGCGTGATGTCGTCGGCGGCGATGAAGTAGTCCGGCAGCTGCGCATCGGGGTCTTCTGAGTACGGCATGGCCTTCGGATTGACGAGTTCGCGGTAGGCCAGCAGCTCGAACGAGAAGACGTCGACCTTCTCTTTGGATTTCTTGCCTTCGCGGATCACGTTGCGGCTGTAGTGGTGCGCGAAGGACGGCTCGATGCCATTGGAGGCGTTGTTGGCCAGCGACAGCGAGATGGTGCCGGTGGGCGCGATCGAGCTGTGGTGGGTGAAGCGCGCGCCGGCTTCGGCGAGCTGGTCGACGAGATCGGGTGCGACCTCGGCGATCTTCTGCATGTAGCGCGAGTACTTGGCGTGCAGCACCTTGCCGGGAATCTCTTGGCCGATCTTCCAGCCGTCAGCCGCCATTTCCGGGCGCTTGCGCAGCATGGCCGCGGTGACTTCGAAGCGTTCTTCCATGATCGGCGCGGGGCCTTTTTCCTGCGCCAGCGTCAGACCCGTTTCCCAGCCGGCGACGGCCATCTCGCGCGCGATGCGCTCGGTGAACTCGCAGGAGTCGGGCTCGCCGTACTTCATCTGCAGCATGGTCACCGTGCTGCCGAGGCCGAGGAAGCCCATGCCATGGCGACGCTTGCGCATGATCTCGTCGCGCTGCTTCTGCAGCGGTAGTCCGTTGACCTCGACCACGTTGTCCAGCATTCGGGTGAACACCCGCACGACTTCCTTGTATTCCTCCCAGTCGAAGCTCGCTTCGCGGGTGAACGGCTTGCGCACGAACTTGGTGAGATTGACCGAACCGAGCAGGCAGGCGCCGTAGGGCGGGAGCGGCTGCTCGCCGCAATTGTGTGCGTGCAGGCCGTTCGCATCGAAGGTGTTGATGCCGGGCACCTGCACGTCGTAGACGTCCTCCATGCCATCGCTGGTCACAGACGTCACGGTGGCCAGGAACCGCTCGCGATTCGGCGCGCGCACGTAGTCGCCGATCAAGCGCCACAAACGGGCCTCCTTGTCCGCGTCAGCAAATCCGACCGTCCGGGCGTAGGCCTCGACGTTGTCGCCACTGATCACAAGCTCATGTTGCGCACGCACGGCGTAGTCGGCGTGCCCGCCGCGCCCATCGGGTAATGCGCGCAGGCCCGCCCCGCGCCGGTTGCAGTAGATCGTCGACGCGATACCCAGACGCAGCAACATCCGCTGCACCGCCTCCAGGCACGGAAGATCGCTTTGCGCCAGACGCACGCTGACACCCTTGAGCTGGCTGCCCTGCACCGAGCCGTCGCTGTCGAACAGCCCTCGCAGAAAGCCGCGATGGCAGTCACTCGAACTACGCTCGAGCGCTGCCGAGATCACCTTGTTGCCGGGTGACATGCCCACTTGTTCTGCCAGACGTTTCAGCGCGGCCAGCGAGAGACGGAATTCGCTGCGGCCTGCCACGCTGTACCAGCCATCAAAATCGGCGCGATGCGGCAGCGTTCGCGCGGCTTGTTCCGCCGCGTCCATCAATGCGTACGTGCCCGACGACAACCCCACCGGCGCACCGTTGGCGACCTGGGCGGGCACGAAGACCGACAACACGGCCTTATCGGCCTTCAGCACGCCATCGCCGAGCAGTAGCCCGAGCAGGAAGCCCTCGTCGTGGGTGTAGTCGCCCGCCCACGTCGCCCCGTCGCGATGATTGTTGAGCAGCACGCGGTCGCCCGGCTGCAGATCGCCAGCCGCGCACCATTCGGTATCGAGGGACCACCGTGTGACGCGGCTTGCTCGCCGCACGCGATGGTCGGCGGTCAGACGCAGCCCATACCCTTCGCGGGTGGCAAGCCGCACAACAGGCTTGGTGGCTGTCCGGAAAAATCCCTCGGCGCCGGTCAGGTGGTCGCCCCCATCCACGCGGACGGCGAACTGCTGACCGACCAGATCGGAGACCTGCCGCGGCCCTTCGCCCGTCTGCACCCAGGTGTCGGCGGTGACGCACGGGTTGGTCGCGCGGATCGTCTCGCACCACCAGTTGTTGTTCATCTCGTTGACGCGGTCGATGAGGATGAACCCCGGCTCGGCGTAGTCGTACGTCGAGACCATGATCATGTCCCACAGGTGCCGCGCGCGGACCTTGCCGTAGACCTTGCAGGCGACGAGGCCGTCTTCGCGCGACACGTAGCTGCTGGTCTGCGGCCATTCGCGCCAGATCACCTGTTCGGGATCGGCGAGGTCGAAATCGGCGGCTTCCTTCTCGTTGATCGGGAACACCAGCGGCCAGTCGGCGTCGGTGTCGACGGCTTCCATGAAGCCGTCGGTGATCAGCAGCGAGAGATTGAACTGGCGCAGGCGGCCGTCTTCGCGCTTGGCGCGGATGAAATCGCGCACGTCGGGATGGCTGACGTCGAAGGTGCCCATCTGCGCGCCGCGGCGACCGCCGGCCGACGACACGGTGAAACACATCTTGTCGTAGATATCCATGAAGGACATCGGGCCGGACGTGTATGCGCCGGCGCCGGCGACGAACGCGCCCTTTGGCCGCAGCGTGGAGAACTCGTAGCCGATGCCGCAGCCGGCCTTCAAGGTCAGGCCGGCCTCGTGAACCTTCTCGAGAATGCCGTCCATCGAGTCGACGATGGTGCCCGACACGGTGCAGTTGATGGTGCTGGTCGCGGGCTTGTGTTCCAGCGCGCCGGCATTGGACGTGATGCGGCCGGCGGGAATCGCGCCGCGGCGCAGCGCCCACAGGAAGCGCTCGTGCCAGTGGCGCTGCTTCTCCACGGTGGTCTCGGCTTCGGCCAGCGCTTTCGCCACGCGCTGGTAGGTGCCGTCGATGTCGGCATCCACGGCCACGCCCTGCTTGGTCTTGAGGCGGTACTTCTTGTCCCAGATGTCGTCCGACGCGGGTTGCATCGGAATGTCGGGACCGGTATCGGACTTCACCGCCGCGAGGCGAACCGTGCTCATGGTGTTGCACTCTCCTTCGAAACCGTGATCCGGCTGGTGCCGACGCGGTGTGGATGTGTGGAACGGGCGCGCACTGCGCACGCGTGGCGCGAGCCGCGGCGCGATGGTGTGTGGCAGGTGGCGGCGCCCGATGACGGGATGGCGAAAGCGCACGGAGGCAGCGGCCCTGTGGGCCTGCGCTGGCAGAGGTCCGGCATGCTCGACCCGCGATCTTCCATCGCTGGCTTTCCCCATTGCGGCGACGAAACGGTTTTCCGTCGAAACCCTATCCGTAGGGCGCCGCCGGCGCCCGCACCCAAGATGTAGTGGACGACAGGACGGCCCACGCTACGCCGGTGCCCGACCGGCGTCAACGTGCGGGGCAGCAAGGGCGGTCGTGCGCGCACTGCACGCGCAGAGGCGCATCGCGCTCTCAGTCCGCAGGCGCCCAGAACGCCATGTCGCCGTATTCCCACCGCCAGGGCAGGCCGGTCTCGCCGAGCACGAACCGCACCAGATGCGGAAATGCCGCTTCGGCGCGCACGTCGTTCGCCAGGATCACCACACAGCGGCGGCCGCGATGCACGCACACCCAGGTGTTGCCGGTGTTGTCGTTGTGCCCGCCCTTGTAGAAGCCCGCCCCCTGCGGACCGTCGAACACGATCACGCCCAAGCCCGCGGCAAGTCCGGCATGCCGCTGCGCCGCGTCGGCCTCGGCCTGCAGCGTGGGGAACTGGCTGGCGGTGGTGATCGCCAGTTGCGGCCGTGTCAGTTCCGCCGCGCCTTGTGCGGTGAGACGGTCGCCGCGGATCCACGCGGCGGCCATCTTCGCCATGTCGGCAATGGTGGTGTCCATGGAGCCCGCCGCGCGGACCCGGCTGCGCGCATCGTGCGGCTCGCCGCTGCCGTCTGCGCGCCAGCCGTCGGCGAGATCGTCGGCAAATGCCGGCTGCCACACCATGTCGGTACGGGTCATGCCGAAGGGTTCGAAGACGCGTTGGCGCATCTGCTCGCCCACATCCAGGCCGAGGCCGCGCTCGAGCACGAACTGCAGCAGGATCATGCCCTCGCCCGAGTGGGCGTAGCGGCTGCCCGGATCGAAGTGGATGCGCAGCCTGCGGTCGGGTTCGAGGAAGGCGAAATTGCCGAAGCCGGCGCTGTGGGTGAGCAGGATGCGTGGCGTGATCGCGCGCCAGCGGTCATCACCTGCCAGGTCGCCCCAGGGTGCGTAGCCCGGCTCGGTGGGGTAGTCGCTCAGGGGCCGGGGCAGCAGATCGGCGATCGAGCGGTCCAGATCCAGCGCGCCTGCATCCACCAGCTGCATCACCGTGTGGGCGAACACCGCCTTGGTCAGGGAGGCGCCGTACATGACGGTGTTCGGCGTCAGCGGATCACCAGCGGCATTGCGCTTGCCGTGACTGCGCACGTGCACGACCTGGCCGTCCTCGATCACCGCCATCGCCAGTCCCTGCGCGCCGGTGGCGGCCATCGCGCGTGCGATCTCGGCATCGAGTGCCGAAGCCGTGGGCGCGGCCGCGCCCACGGGCAGGGCCCAGGCCCACATCAACGCGACACCGAGCCAGTACCTGTCACGCATGACGTCACCCCCGTGGCGGACCATGCCGAGCTTAGCAATGGCCGGCGCCATCGACGATGGAATCACCCGCATGAGATTCGGCCACGCCGCCGGCACAGGCTTGACGAGCACGACGGGCAACCGCATGAATGCGGACTTCAACACCGATTCAAGCACTGGCAACGACACTGGTGCGCAGCGCCGCTGTTCACCGGCGTTCGACCCGCTCCACCCGATCTTCCACGTGCCGCGACCACCACGCACCGCCGACAGGGGACGTTCCATGCGCGCCAAGACCACCACCCTCCTCGCCTTGACCTGCGCCGCCGCATTCGGTGGCTTCGCCGCCACTGCGATACGCGATGTGGTGCAGCAACCGGCCGGCGCCACGCCCGGCGGCCTGACCGCGGTGCCGACGATGGCCGCACTGCCGACCGCGGTCGATGGCGCGCCGCTGCCGTCGCTGGCGCCGATGCTCAAGACGGTGACGCCGTCGGTGGTGTCGGTGCATACCAAGCAACGCGTGCGGGTGAGCCCGTTCGGCAACGACCCGTTCTTCCGCCGCATGTTCCCCGAACTGAGCCAGGAGCGGATCAACGAATCCCTGGGCTCGGGCGTGATCGTCGATGCGCAGCAGGGCTACGTGCTGACCAATCACCATGTGATCGAAGGCGCGGACGATGTGTCGGTGACGCTGTCCGACGGGCGCACGGTGGAGGCGGAATTCATCGGCTCGGACATGGACACCGATATCGCGCTGATGCGGATCAAGGCCGACAACCTCACCGCGATTCCGCTGGCGCAGGACGCCAACCTGCAGGTCGGCGATTTCGTCGTCGCGGTAGGCAACCCGTTCGGCTTCGGGCAGACGGTGACCTCGGGCATCATCTCGGCGGTCGGCCGCAGCAACGTGCCGGGCGTGGGCTTCCAGAACTTCATCCAGACCGATGCGTCGATCAACCCGGGCAACTCGGGCGGCGCGCTGGTCAATCTGCGCGGCCAGCTGGTCGGCATCAATACCGCGAGTTTCAACACCCAGGGCAGCATGGCCGGCAACATCGGCCTGGGTTTCGCAATTCCGATCGGCCTGGCCCGCAACGTGATGACCCAGCTGGCGACGACCGGCAGCGTGCAGCGCGGCACGCTGGGCATCGACACGCAGACGGTGGATGCGCGGATCGCCCAGGGCCTGGGCCTCGACAACCCGCGCGGCGCCGTGGTCACGCGCGTGTACGGCGGTTCGCCCGCAGCACGCGCCGGCCTGCGCACCGGAGACGTGGTGATCTCCGCGAACGGCCAGCGCATCGACAACAGCGAATCGCTGCGCAACTTCCAGGGCCTGCAGGCGATCGACACGCCGGTGACGCTCGAAGTGCTGCGCGACGGCCGCACGGTGAAGGTGGACACGCGACTGACTGCGTTGCCACGCGACGGCGCCAGCGTCGACGCGCGGCTCACGGGTGCGACGTTCGCCGATCTGCCCGAAGCGCTGCGTCGGCAGAACCAGCGCGCCGGCGGCGTACTGGTGGAAAAAGTGGAGCCCGGCAGCCGCGCCTTCCAGAGCGGACTGCGCGATGGCGATCTGATTTTCGCGGCGAACAGCGGGCAATTCCGCGACCTCGCCGGCTTCCGCGACTCGCTGGCCGATCGCCCATCCGATCTGGTGCTGCGCATTTCACGCCGTGGACGCATCAACGACGTGATCATGCGTTGACGCCATTCCCCCGTGCCTCGCTTTCCGCGGGGCATCGTTCAACTGACAGGAGCACGACCATGAGCCCCACTTCGACCGACGCGGTGAAGACCCATCTTGGCGAGGCAGGTTCCCACCTGACCCAGGCCGCCCGCGATGCAGGCGCCGCGGTCAAGAACGCAGCGAGCGTCGCCGCCGACGAGCTCAAGCTCGGCCGTGCAACCGTGAAATCCGACCTCGCCGATTCCGCCATGGCCGGTGTGGCTGCGTTCGAGGAAGGTGGCACTGCCGCCAAGGAACAGTACGACGTGCTGCTCGACAAGGGCCGTGACCTGGTCGAAAGCGCTGCCGACCTGATCCGCGAGCGTCCGATCGCGGCGTTCGGCACTGCGTTCGCGGCAGGCTGGATCATCGCCAAGCTCGCGCGCAGCAAGTAAGCGCGCTTCGTGACCGAGCGCGTGACCGGGGAAGACCCGCGCGAGGAACCCGCCGGCAGCGCAGAGCGTGCGCCCGGCGAAACCCCGCATCTCGACGAGAGCATCCGCCGCATCCGTGCGGCGGCCACTGAAACCTTCAGCTCCGGACTCGACAGCGGCCGCGCCCTGCGCAAGCTGATGTCGGCCGACTTCGCCTTGTCGCGCAGTGCCCTCGGGCGTGCGCTGGCATGGTCGGCGGTGTCGGTGGTGTTCGGTGCATCCGCGTGGCTGCTGGCGATGGGCGCGGCGATTGCGTTGCTGCAGTCGTGGGGCCTGTCGTGGCTGGCGTCGATTTCCATTGCGACGCTGATCAGTCTGATCGTCACCGCGATCGCCGCATGGCGTGTCTCGGTGTTCTTCGACTACGCCGGCATGCACGCGACGCGCCGCCAGCTCGCGCGCCTGGGCATGTTTTCCGAAGCCGGTCACGACGATGACGACGAGGAAGCGGGCCTGCCCGCTTCCACGAGCGCATCCGACAGGGCGAAGACGCCATGAATTTCGAAGGCCTCAAGAATCGTGTCGACCGTGCCGAGGCACTGGTCGATGGTCGCGTGGTGCAGACCACGGACCGTTATCGCGCGTTGACCACAAGCTGGCGCGAAGCCTGGACACCGCCGCGCATCCTGATCGCCGGTCTGGTGATGGGATTTGCGACCGGGCATCTGGAGCCGCGACGCGCACTTGTGCGCCTTGGCAAGCTGGGCGGCCCGAAGTCCTTGCAACTCATCAGTGCGTTGTCGGGGCTGTTGACCTCGGTGCAGGCGACGGTGGCTGCCGCGACTGCGGAAAAAGCCGCAGAGACGGCGGACGACGCGGCGCAGACCGCCGACGAGGCGGCCGACAACGTGGCGGCGAAGACCGACGGCACGACCGATACGCAAGCGGCTGCCGCTGCTGGCGCTGCTGCAGCGGTGCAGGTGCAGCAGGCCGCCTCCGGCGCGACGCAACACCAGTCCGCCGGTGCCCAGACGCAGTCCGGCGCGACGCCGTCCGCGAGTGCATCGACGCCGCGACCCGATCGCAGACGTCCCGACCCGGTGCTGTCGGAACAGCCGCGTCCCGCTGAAGCGGCGACCGAGCTGTCGGAATCCGGGCGCTGAGCAGCGCCCGTTTCCCTGACCGCGTGGAGTCATCGCAATGAGTGTGCCCACCGTACCGCCGCCGGACGACGACGCGCCGCTTCCCGTGCCGACGCCGGTGGAACCGCGGCCGCGCGCGTCTACGGCACTGGTGGTGCTGACCACGCTGGCGGTGCTGGTGACACTGTGGGCCGCGCAGGGCGTTTTTCTGCCGGTGCTGCTGGCGATGTTTTTCGCGCTCGTCGGCAATCCCGTGTTGCGTGGTCTGCGCCGGTTGTGGATCCCGCGTTTCCTCGGCGCCTTGCTGGTGCTGTCGGCCGGTCTGGTAGCGGCCGGTGCGCTCGGCGTGCAGCTCTATGGGCCGGCCAGCGAGTGGGTGCAGCAGGCGCCCAAGCAGCTGCGCACGCTGGCACCGAGGCTGCAGTCTATGACCCAGCCCGTGCACCAGGCCAACCAGGCGGCCGAATCCTTCGCGCGGGCCACCGAAAACCGGCCGCAGCGGCGCGTGCAGCTGGTCGAGATCCAGGACAACGCCTCGTGGCGCACCCTGGTTGCGACGCCGAAGATGCTGGCCTCCGTGCTGGCCGTCGTGTTGCTGACGTTCTTCTTCATGGTCTACGGCGAAAACCTGCAGCGCAACGCGATCGCACTGCTGCCGGACCGGCAACGCCGCAAGCTCACGGTCGACATCATGCATTCGATCGAACGCGAGATCTCGCGCTACGTCTTGACGATCTCGATCATCAATACCCTGCTCGGTGCGACCTTCGCCGGTGTACTGCTCTGGATGGGATTCGCCCTGCAGGACGCCCTGCTGTGGGGCACGCTGGTGGCGCTGCTCAACTTCGCGCCGTATGTGGGTCCGTTGATCGGCCTGCTGCTGATGCTGCTGATGGGTTTCATCAGCTATGACGGCGCGTGGCCCACCGCGGCCTGGGCGCCCCTGGTGCCGGCGGCAATCTATCTGCTGTTGCACACGATCGAAGGCCAGTTCGTAACACCGATCGTGCTCGGCCGGCGCATGGCCCTGTCGCCACTGTTGCTGGTGCTGGCGCTGCTGGTGTTCGGTTGGATGTGGGGCATCATCGGCCTGCTGCTCGCGGTGCCACTGCTGGTCTGTGTGAAGCTGGTGCTGCAGCGCGTGGAAGGCTTCGAGGGCTGGGCGCGGCTGCTGGGCTGAGCCGCCGGGCGGCTGCTGCGCGCCGCTGCGGGACGCGCCGTTCCGCAGGGGCAACGGGACCACTCGTTACAATGGCCGCATGACGTTCCCCATCCGCGCCATCACGCTCGATCTCGACGACACCCTGTGGCCGTTCGCGCCGATCGGCGCGCGGGTCGAGCAGACACTGGATGCCTTCCTGCGCGAGCACAGCCCCGCGACGGCGGACATGTATCCGATCGAGAAGATGCGCGATCTGCGCACGCGGGTGTTCGCCGAGAACGCGCACCTGATGCACGACCTGTCCGCGCTGCGGCAGCTCACCATCGAACACGCGCTGCGCGACAGCGGCGGTGATCTGGGCCTGCTGGACGCGGCTTACGAGGTGTTCTACGCCGAGCGCAACAAGGTCGAGTACTACCCCGACAGCCTCGCCGCGCTCGAACGCATTGCGGCGCAGGTGCCGGTGGCGGCGGTGACGAACGGCAATGCGGATCTCGACCGCGTCGGCATCGGCCATCTGTTCGCGTTCACCCTCGGCTCGCGCGAACACGGCGTGGCCAAGCCCGACGCGAGCATCTTCCACGCCGCCTGCGATCGACTGAGCTGCGCGCATGGCGACGTGCTGCACGTCGGCGACCACATCGAGATGGATGTCGCGGGCGCCGCGCGTGCGGGACTGCGCACCTGCTGGATCAACCGCGAAGACAGGCGCTGGGAACACCCGACGCTCGCGCCCGATCTCGAATTCGACATGCTCACCGCGCTCGCCGATTGGCTCGATGCCGTACCGACCGTCGCCGACCGCACCTGACACGCTGCACTTGAAACAGGTTCCCCCAATGACCGACACCACGACCGACCTCTTCGCCACCACCTCGCAGGACGCACGTCCGCTGCACATCGTCGCGCGCGACGGTTACGCCGCCTGGCGCGACACGCAGCCGGCGTCGGTGCAGGCCTGGCTCGATGCGCAGGCCTTCGACGCGGCGCCCGGCGCGCTGGCCCTGTTGCCGGGCGATGGCGGTCTCGAAGGCGCGGTGCTCGGCATCGGCGACGCGCTCGATCCCGACAGCTACGCGCATGCGGTCTACGGCCTGCCGGAAGGCGACTGGCGCGTGGCCGGCGCGCACGACGCGGCGACGCTGCAGCTCGGCTGGGGCCTGGGCGCGTACCGGTTCGCCCGCTACAAGACGACGGCACGCAAGCCGGCGCGGCTCGCGGTCGATGCGCCCGATGCCGAAGCCGTCGACGTGATTGCGGCGACCACGCGCGTGCGCGATCTGGTCAACACGCCGACCGAGCACATGGGCCCCGAACAGATGGAAGCGGTGGTGCGCGAGATCGCGGACGCACACGGCGCGCGCTTCGAGAGCATCGCCGGGGATGCATTGCTCGAACAGAACTTCCCCGCGATCCACGCGGTCGGCCGCGCCTCGCATCGCGCGCCGCGCCTGCTGCACCTGAGCTGGGGCGAGGCGTCGCATCCGCATGTCGCGATCGTCGGCAAGGGCGTGTGCTTCGACACCGGCGGACTCGACATCAAGCCGGCCGACGGCATGCGCAACATGAAGAAGGACATGGGCGGCGCGGCGCATGCGATCGCGCTGGCCGAACTGGTGATGGCGCGCAAGCTGCCGCTGCGCATCACCCTGCTGGTGCCGGCGGTGGAGAACGCGATCGGCCCGGATGCGTTCCGTCCGGGCGACGTCATCGCCACGCGCAAGGGCATCAGCGTCGAGATCGACAACACCGACGCCGAAGGCCGCCTGGTGCTGTGCGATGCGCTGACGTTCGCCGGCGAGCAGTCGCCGGATGCGATTCTCGATTTCGCCACGCTCACCGGCGCGGCGCGCATCGCGCTGGGCCCGGACCTGCCGGCGCTGTTCTGCAACGACGATGTGCTGGCGAATGCCTGGATCGCCGGCGGCGAAGCGACGCGCGACCCGGTGTGGCGCATGCCGCTGTGGCGGCCGTACCTGCGCTACCTCACCAGCGGCATCGCCGACATCGCCAACGCCGGCTCACGCATGGCCGGCTCGGTCACCGCGGCGCTGTATCTCGAGCGCTTCGTGCCGGCGGGCACGCCGTGGGCGCACCTCGACACCTATGCCTGGAACGACAGCAGCCGCGCGGGCCATCCGCAGGGTGGCGAGGCGCTGGGCCTGCGCGCGGCATGGGCGTTGCTGAAGTCGCGCGTCTGAGGCGGCGTCAGCGCAACCAGCCGCGACGCGCGGCGCTGCGCGCGAACAGCCAGACCGCGGCGACGACCAGGATCAGCAGCAGCGGGAACCCGAGGCCGCGCAGCCCGGTCAGCGACCAGACCGGCGTCAGCGCATAGCTGGCCAGCATCTGCACGACGATCGCAACGAATGACACCCGCAACATCGGCTCTGCCCAGCGACGCGCGAACAGCAGCGCGACCGAACCGGCCGATCCCGCCAGCGTCGCCAGACCGAACAACCCGTAGATCCAGACCGGCATCGCCGCATTGATCTGCTGCTGGTCCAGCGGCAGCGCGGCACGCTGTTCGGGCGTCATCGACACCTGCAGCGCGAACACCAGCAGGCCGAACAGGTTCCACAGCAGCGCGGTCAGCGCGACCACACGGGCGCCCAGCGGCATTCGGGTCTGCATCGGGTGGTCCTTGGTCTGCGGCGACGGTGCATAGCGTAGCAGCGAGGGACTTTCGGCCCATCCAAGGGCCGGCGCCTGAAGCGGACACGACGCCGTTGCGGGCGAAGTTCCCGAAGCCGCCGCCGGCAGGCGAAAATGGGCGCTTCGCCGGGCACTGCCCGGTCCTCCATCCGGTCCCCGATGAACGCTTCGACGCAGCTGTCCCCCGACGAGATCCGCAGCCTGTTCGCGCAGGCGATGTCGCGCATGTATCGCGACGAAGTGCCGCTGTACGGCGCGCTGATGGAACTGGTGTCTGAGGTAAACGCTGCGACGCTGGCCGACGATCCCTCGCTCGCCGCGCGCCTGCAGCGCAGCGATGCGCTCGACCGGCTGGATGCCGAGCGGCACGGCGCGATCCGCGTCGGTACGCCGCGCGAACTGGCGACGTTGCGGCGCCTGTTCGCGGTGATGGGCATGCATCCGGTCGGCTACTACGACCTCGCCGTCGCCGGTGTGCCGGTGCATGCGACCGCGTTCCGCCCGGTCGAGGCTGCGGCGCTCGCGCGCAATCCGTTCCGGGTGTTCACCTCGCTGCTGCGGCTGGAACTGATCGAGGACGCCGCGCTGCGCGAGGAAGCCGCTGCAATTCTGGACGCGCGCGAGATCTTCACCCCGCGCGCGCTGGCGTTGATCGAACGCTTCGAGCAGGCCGGCGGCTTGAACGCCGAAGAAGCCGCCGAGTTCGTCGCGCAAGCGCTGGAAACTTTTCGCTGGCACAGCGAAGCCACCGTCTCGCACGCGACCTACCAGGCGCTGCTCTCAGCGCATCGGCTGATCGCCGACGTGGTCTGTTTCCGCGGCCCGCACATCAATCACCTGACGCCGCGCACGCTCGACATCGACGCCGCGCAGGCCGCGATGCAGGCGCGCGGCATCGATGCCAAGGCCGTCATCGAAGGGCCGCCGCGCCGCCGCTGCCCGATCCTGCTGCGCCAGACCAGCTTCAAGGCGCTGCAGGAGCCGGTGCTGTTTCCGGCCGGCGCCAGCGCCGACGCCGGCACGCACACCGCGCGCTTCGGCGAGATCGAACAGCGTGGCCTCGCGCTGACGCCCAAGGGCCGCGCGCTCTACGACAGCCTGCTCGCGCGTGCACGCGATGCCGGCGGCGCAGGCAGCACCGGCGACTACGCCACGCGCCTGGCCGCGGCGTTCAAGGATTTCCCGGACGACGACGACACGCTGCGTCGCGAGGGACTCGGCTATTACCGCTACGCGCTGACCGATGCGGGACGTGCGGATCCATCGGCTGTTGCGCGTGGCAATGTGGACGATGCGATCGCAGCCGGCCTGGTGACGGCCGACCCGGTGGTCTACGAGGATTTCCTGCCGGTCAGCGCGGCCGGCATCTTCCAGTCGAACCTCGGCGGCGGCGAACAGCGCGCCTTTGCGGCGCAATCAAACCGCGACGCGTTCGAGGCGGCGCTGGGTGCGAAGGTGCATGACGAATTTGGGATCTATGCGCGGATCGAGCGGGAGTCGCTGGTGGCGGTGGGGCTGGCGGGCTGAGTCGCTTTCAGCCCTCCCCCGCAGGCGGGGGAGGGAGTAGATCCCGCGCGCGACTGAGTTGTGACTACAACCACCCCTTCTGCCGCGCCAACCGATACGCCTCGATCCGGTTCCCGACACCCAGTTTTCCAATCGCCTCCGACAGGTAGTTGCGTACCGTCCCGTGTGAGAGCTTCAACTGCGCGGCGATCTCGCTGGCGCTCATGCCCTGCCCGGCCAGACGCAACACCTGCCGCTCGCGCTCGCTCAGCGGGTCCGGTTCGCTCCAGGCTTCAAGCGCGAGCTGCGGATCGATCGCGCGGCCGCCTTCGTGCACGCGGCGCAAGGCCTCGGCGAGTTGTTCGGCCGGCGCGTCCTTGAGCAGATAGCCGCCGACACCGGCATCCAGCGCGCGGCGCAGAAAACCTGCGCGCGCGAAGGTGGTGACGATGACCACGCGCACCGGCAGTGCGTGGCGCTGGATGCGCTGTGCGAGTTCGAGGCCGGTCAGGCCTGGCATCTCGATGTCGGTGACGAGGATGTCCGGCGACAGGCGCTGCAACTCGCGCCAGGCTGATTCGCCATCGCCGACGCTGCCGACCACCGACAGATCGTCTTCGAGATTCAGCAGCGCGGTCAGCGCGCCACGCAGCATCGCCTGGTCCTCGGCGATGAGGATGCGGATCGGCGCTTCGGGGGTGGGCATGCGTGGCATGGCGATGACGGTAGCAGCGGGCGTTGCTGGAAAGGCGAGCGGACGCATGCGTTGCGGATCATCCGTCCGGCGCTGCGTGCGTCACGCCCAGCGGAATGACCGCATCGATCCGCGTTCCGTCGGCGCCGCTGTCGATGCGCAACTGGCCACCCACTGCTTCGATGCGCTCGCGCATGCCGGCCAGGCCGTTGCCGGGCACGATCGCACCGCCGCGCCCGTCGTCGCTGACCTGCAACCGGATCGTGTCGCCTTCGCGCGTGAACTGCGCCTGCGCGGTGTGCGCATGCGCGTGGCGTTGCAGGTTGGTCACCGACTCGCGCAACGTCATCGCCAGGGCAGTCTCCACGGCGGGCGACAGGCCGGCGCCCGCGACGTGTTCGTCGAGGCTGTAAGCAAACGCCACGCCATCGGTTTCCAGCAGCAGGCGCGCGGACGCGAGTTCCGCGGCCAGACCTGCGGCGCGGATGCCGCTGACGGCCTGTCGCACCTGGGTCAGCGCATCGCGGGCGATGCCGCCGACCTCGCCGATCTCGCGCTGCGCCCCATTGGGATCGCGCTCGACCAGGCGCGCGGCGAGATCAGCTTTCAGCGCGACCATCGACAGCGTGTGGCCGAGCAGATCGTGCAGGTCGCGGCCGATGCGTTCGCGCTCGCCGACCGCGGCCAGCCGGCGCACCTCGTCGTGCGACAACCGCAGCGCGGCGTCCTGGCGGTTCTTCAGCCGCTCCGCGTGCACCAGCAGACCGATCATCACCGTCGTCACCGGCATCCAGGCCAGCGCCGCCCACGGATAGCCGAGCGCCCGCGCCCAGGTCAGCAGCACCGCGTTGAAGACCATCAGCGCCAGCACGTAACGCCAGACCGACGTGCGCGACAGCGCGCCGAGGAACACGCAGCCGAACACGAAGTAGCTCAGGCCCGACACGTACCAGGGCAGCAGGCCGAAGCACAGCGCAATCATGCCCAGCGCACACCACGGCGAGCGGCGCGCCGGCAACAACAGCGCGCCGGCGAACAGGGCAATGAAGACCGGATACGACAACAGCGTCAGCAGCAACCAGCGCAGGTCGTACCCGTACGGCGAGAACATCGGCACGACGAACACCCACACCGACCAGAACACGTGGATACCTTCGCTCCACGCTGGCCGGCCCTGCCGCAGCGCGGCCCCGATGATGGAATCCGGTGCGGCCCGCAGGCCGGCAAAGGTACGCATCGTCGTGGCGGTGGTGTCGGTCTGCATGTCGCGCAGCGTAGCCATCTCAGGCGCCCGCCAGAAGTGGCGTCCGTGCCGGGCCGTGGCGCTCGGCCTGCATCTCAGCGCAGTTCCACGTCGTCGAGTGCAAAGGCAAATGCGCCGTCGGTCTGGCCGGCGGTCCATGCGATGCCGCGCACCTGCGACAGATCTGCGCCTGCGAACCCGGCGAGCGGCAGGCGCACTTCGGTCCAATTGCTGCCGGCGTCGAAGCGCTGCATCGCCGGCATCGCGCTCGGCGATGCGCCGGAGAACAGCAGGGCGCTGTAGCGGCGCCCGTCGCCACGCACGCGGAACACGAGTTCGCGGCGCGATGACAGATCCGCGGGCTGCATCGCCTGCGCGGCCGGGAAGAAGATCACGCCGGACCACGGGAACGCGAAGCCCGGTTTGATCTCGCCCGAGACCTGCAGCGCACCGGCCGATCCATTCGCGCCGCCGGCGATGCGTGCATGGGCGACGGTCGACGCCCCGCCGGCCATCTGATCGGTGGTCGGCGCCCAGTTGCCGAAGCGCGCATCGAGACCGGCTTCGAAATCGCTGATGCGGGTGTCGCCCGGCACAGCGCCTGCGGTAGCTGCAGCAGCAGCGGGCTGTACGCGTTCGACGCGCGCGCCGTTCTTCCACACGGTGTCGATGCGTCGGGTCGCGGTGATGTCGTCGAGCGGGTTGCCTTCGACCAGCACAAGATCCGCGCGCAGGCCCGGCGCGATGCGGCCACGGTCGGCAATGCCGAAGCGCGCGGCCGGGGCGGACGTCGCCGCGACCAGCGCCTGCTGCGGCGTCAGCCCGGCCTGCACCAGCAATGCGAGTTCGCCATGCAAGCTCGCACCCTGGGCGGTTCCGGGGTTGGGTGCATCGCTGCCGGCAAGAATCGTCACACCTGCCGCATGCAGGCGGCGCACGCTATCGATCGCATCGACGATGCGGCGTGCCCTGGGCCGCGTCGACATGCGCGCGCCGAGACTGTCGCGCTGTTCCTGCGTCAGCCATGGCGACAGCGCCGGATCGTCCGCGAGCCGCCGCCCCGTATCCATGCCTGCCACCGAGGCGATCACCACGAGGGTCGGCACGACGAACACATCACGACCTGCGGCGTCGGCGACAAAGGCGTCGCTGGCGACGGCATCGTCGGCCACGTGCACGAAGCCGTCGATGCCGGCATCCAGCACCTCGCGGGCGCTGGCCTGCGTGGAGGCGTGGGCGACGGCGATGCGCCCGTGCGCGTGCGCCGCGTCGACGACGGCGCGGACCTGTGCGGCGCTCAGCGTCGGCAAGGTGCGGCCCGTCGCGTAGCCGCTGAGATCCTCGACGATGAGCTTGATGAAGTCGTCGCCTTCGGCCAACCGTGCGGCGATGAAGGCCGGAATATCCGTGCCGGCGTCGACGGTCGGCACCGGGAATCCGTACTGCGTGCCGTGCCCGCCGGGCGCGGTGATCGCATAGCCTGCGGCCCACAGGTCGGCGTGGGTGGTCGGCGCAGTGGATTCGCGTTGTGCGCGCAGCGCCGGCAGGCGTTCCGGCGTGCCGTGCATGTCGAGCCCGGTGGTGACGCCGACGCGCAGCATGTCCTGCTGCGCGTCGCCCCAGGCGTGCACGTGCGCGTCGATCAAACCGGGCAGCAGCGTGCGACCTGCGCCATCGATGACGGTGATGCCATCCGGCACCGCGAGGTGGGCGCCGACCGCTTCGATCAGGCCGTCGCGCACCACGACGGTGCCGCGCTCGATGACATCGACGCCATCGAAGATGCGCACGTCACGGATCGCGAATCCAGCACCGGTCGTGCTCACTGCCGGCGCTGCTGCCGGTGGCAGCGTCTGTTCCCGCCCCACCAGCACCACCGCAAGGCCGAGCACTCCCACCAGGGCCGCGACTGCCATCACACCGCGCCAGCGACGCTGGCCGTGCGCACGTGTCTGCATCACTGCGTCCTCCACTGTCGAAGCGGATGGTTTCAGACCGCGCGCGCAAGGCGGCGCAGCGCGAGCACACAGCAGGCCACGGTCACGACGACCAGTACCAGCAGGTGCAGCCACAGCGGCGTGGGTACTGCCTGTCCGGTCGCGCCCAGCGCGACCTGCGCCAGATGCCAGGCCGGCCACACCGGCGCGAGCGTTGTGAACACGGCGGGCAGCATCGACAGCGGCAGCCACAGGCCGGACAGGAAGGCCATCGGCAGGAACAGCAGGTTGACCCAGGCCGGCGCCGCGTTCGCGCTGGAGAGGCTGCCCAGCAGCAGGCCGATCGCGCAGAACGGCAGCGCGCCGAGCACGGTCACCGTCCACAGCAGCGCCCACTGCCCCGGCGCCAGCGACACGCCGCCGAACACCGTTGCCAGCAGCGCAAGCTCCAGCACGATGCCCAGTGCGAACAGCATCGCGATCAGCATCCGCGCGACGAGCCAGGCACTGGGCGGGGCCGGCAGTGCGCGGCGCAGGGCGAAGAAGCCGCGTTCGCGATCGATCGCCAGCGTGACCGAAAAGCCGAACAGGCCCGCGCCCATCGCGCCGAACACGCCGTAGGTCGCCAGCAGGTAACGCGCTGCCTCACCGCTGCCGCGACCGCCGAGCAGCAGGCCGAACATCACATAGAACAGCGCCGGGAACAGCAGCGTCGGAATGATGTACATCGGCTCGCGCAGCAGCCGCAGCAGTTCGCAGCGCGTGTCGAGCAGATAGCAGCGCCACAGGCGCGCGCGCGCGCCGGTCTCGATCGTCATGTCCATCACGCGGCCTCCTGCTTCGAATCGGAGACGGGCTCGCTGGACGCCGTCATCGCGACGAAGGCCTCGGCGAGGCCGGCGCGCTGCACGTCAAGATCGCCGAGCTGCGGATCGGCTTCCAGCAGGCGACGCAGCACCGCCTCGGCCTGCTCGGCCATGACGACGAGCTGCCCATCGACGGTCTCCGCCTTGCGCACGCCCGGCCAGCTCGCGACGACCGCGGGCGGCACGACGCTCGTGCAGCGGATGCGTCGCTGCGCGACCTGCGCGCGGATCTCGCCGACGCTGCCGTCGGCGCGCACACGGCCGGCATCGAGCACGACGACGCGATCAGCCAGTGTCTCGGCTTCTTCCAGGTAATGCGTCGTCAGCAGGATGCCGACACCGTCTGCGACCAGGCTGCGGATCGCACGCCACACCTGCTGGCGTGCGCCGATGTCGAGGCCGGTGGTCGGTTCATCGAGGAACAGCAGCTTCGGTCGCCCGCACAACGCGAGCGCGAACTGCACGCGGCGCTGCTGCCCACCCGACAGCCGGCCGTAACGCCGGTCGAGCAGTCCATCGAGGCCTGCGAGTGCGACGCAGTCGGCGACGCTGCGCGGCTGCGGATACCAGCTGCGCGTCAGTGCGAGCAGTTCGCCGACCTGCAACCGCTCCGGCAACTGCGCTTGCTGCAGCATCACGCCGATGTGCCGGCGCGCTTCGAGATCCGACGGATGCCGCCCGAACAGCGAGACTTCACCGCTGTCGGCGGGCTGCAGGCCGAGCAGGACCTCGATCGCGGTGGTCTTGCCGGCGCCGTTGACGCCGAGCAGCGCGGTGACCTGACCGGATGGCAGCGTGAGATCCACACCATCGAGTGCCTGCACGGCGCCGCGGCGACGTCGCACGCCGCGCAGGCTGGCGAGCGGCGGCAGTGCGTGCAGCGCGGTATCTGCAATGAGCGGGGCTGGGTGCATCGCGGTTCCTCCGAATTCCCCGCAGTTTCGTGCCCGGCACCCGGCGCGTGCAGGCGCAGGCGTCATGCCTTGCAGGTGACACCCGTCAGGTGACCCGCGGGCAGGAAGCGCGCAGACTCGGCCCGGCGCATCGCTGCGCCTGCTTCGCTGTTCGGCGCCCCGTCGGAAACTGACTTCCGGCAGGTTGGATCGCCCGACCCCCGCGGTCACACTCCCGCCTGTCGTCACGTCCTGCTTTACATGGAATCCATGCATACCAAGGCCGACCTGCTCAACGAACTCCGCATCGACCGCAAGGCGCCGCCCGAGCCGCCGTCGCGGCGCGGCCTGTGGATCGCCATCGCGATCGTCGTACTGCTGCTCCTGCTGGTCGCCGGCTGGGCGCTGTTCGGGCGCGATGGCGGCGTCGAGGTACGCACCGCGCCGGTCGTTGCTATCACCGCTGGTGGCGCGAATGCATCGGTGCTCGACGCGACCGGCTACATCGTCGCCCGGCGTACCGCGACGGTGTCGTCGAAGATTACCGGCCGCGTGCGTGAGGTGCTGATCGAGGAAGGTCAACGCGTCGAGGCCGGCGACATCATGGCCACGCTCGATCCGATCGACGCCGATGCGCAGCGCAATCTTTCTGCATCGCAGCTCGCCGCGGCGCGCAGTCAGACCGGCAGCGTGCAGGCGCAGCTGGCGCAGGCCGATGCCGATGCGACGCGCCTGGCCTCACTGGTCGATCAGCAACTGGTGTCGCGCTCGCAGTACGACCAGGCCGTCGCCCAGCGCGATGCGCTGCGCGCGCAGCTGGTCACCGCCCAGCGCAATACGCAGGTCGCGTCCGACTCGCTGGCCATCGCCGATCTCGGCGTCGACAACACCATCGTGCGCGCGCCGTTCGCCGGCATCGTGATCGCGAAGTCCGCGCAGCCGGGCGAGATTGTCTCGCCGCTATCGGCCGGTGGCGGGTTCACCCGCACCGGTATCGGCACGATCGTCGACATGGATTCGCTTGAAGTCGAAGTCGACGTCGGCGAAGCCTTCATCGGCCGCGTGCAGCCGAAGATGCCGGTCGAGGCGACGCTCAATGCCTATCCCGACTGGAAGATTCCCGCCGAGGTCATCGCGATCATCCCGGCCGCCGACCGCGGCAAGGCGACGGTCAAGGTGCGCATCGCCATCAAGCAGAAGGACGCGCGCATCGTGCCGGACATGGGCGTGCGCGTGAGCTTCCTGGAAGCGCCCAAGGCCGACGATGCGCAGCAGCCGCGCGGCGTGCGCGTGCCCGGCGCGGCGATCGTGCAGCGCGACGGCGCCGACGTCGCCTTCGTGCTCGGCGAGGACAACACCGTGACCCGGCAGACGCTCGAGACCGGCATCGCGCTCGGCAACGACCGCCAGGTGCTGTCGGGTGTCAACGCCGGCGACACCGTCGTGCTCGATCCGCCCGAGACGCTGGCCGACGGCGCGAAGGTGCGCATGGCCGCCTCCGACGCCGACAGCCGTTGATCGCACATCACATCCATCGAGCAGCATCCACCCCGGAGCGCGCCATGTCGTCCCTCGTCAGCATCCGCAACCTGCACAAGACCTACCAGCGCGGCCCGGAGAAGGTCGACGTGCTGCACGGTATCGACCTCGAGATTCCGCGTGGCGATTTCGTCGCGCTGATGGGCCCGTCGGGCTCGGGCAAGACCACGCTGCTGAACCTGATCGGCGGCCTGGACACGCCGACCGCGGGCGAGATCGAGATCGAAGGCGAGCGCATCGACCGCATGAGCGCCGGCCAGCTGTCGAACTGGCGCAGCCGCCACGTCGGCTTCGTGTTCCAGTTCTACAACCTGATGCCGATGCTCAACGCGCAGAAGAACGTCGAGCTGCCGCTGCTGCTGACCACCCTGGGCGCCGCCCAGCGCAAGCGCAACGCCGAGATCGCGCTGACCCTGGTGGGCTTGGCCGACCGGCGCACGCACAAGCCCAACGAACTGTCTGGCGGGCAGCAGCAGCGCGTGGCGATCGCGCGGGCGATCGTGTCCGATCCGACCTTCCTGATCTGCGACGAGCCCACCGGCGATCTCGACCGGCAGAGCGCCGAGGAAATCCTCGGCCTGCTGCAGGAACTCAACCGCGAGCACGGCAAGACCATCGTCATGGTGACCCACGACCCGAAGGCCGCCGAGTACGCGACCCACACGATCCACCTCGACAAGGGCGAACTGGTCGACAAGCCGGTCGGCGCGCACTGACCCACCACTTTCCGGAGACGGCACGATGAAATACCTGTCGCTGGTGTGGGCCCAGCTGTTCCGCAGCAAGACGCGGACACTGCTGACATTGCTTTCGGTGGTCGCGACGTTCCTGCTGTTCGGCATGCTCGATTCGGTGCGCGTGGCGTTCAACGCCGGCGGCAGCGTCGACGGCGCCAACCGGCTGATCGTCGCGTCACGGCTGTCGATCACCCAGTCGCTGCCGGTGCGCCTGCAGGCGGAGATCGAAGCGATCCCGGGCGTGCAGCAGGTGACGTACGCGATGTGGTTCGGCGGCATCTACCAGGACCAGCGCAACTTCTTCCCCAACTTCTCGGTCGCGCCGAACTTCTTCGACGTCTACGGCGAGTACGAGGTGCCGCCCGACCAGCTGCAGGCCTTCCGCGACACGCGCACCGGCGCGGCCGTCGGCGAGGCGCTGGCGAACAAGTTCGGCTGGAAGATCGGCGACACGATCCCGCTGCAGGCGACGATCTTCCCGCGCGGCGGCAGCAACGACTGGCCACTGGAACTCAAGGCGATCTTCCGCGCCAAAGACCGCGGCAACGTCGGCGCGGAGAACCAGTTGATGATGAACTGGGCCTACTTCGACGAGTCCAACGACTACATCAAGAACCAGGTCAGCTGGTTCACCGTGCAGCTCGCGAATGCGGACCAGGCCTCGCGCGTGGCCCAGGCGATCGACGCGATCTCGGCCAATTCCGACCGCGAGACCAAGTCGCAGACCGAATCGGCGTTCCAGCAGGCCTTCGCCAAGCAGTTCGCCGACATCGGCCTGATCGTCACGGCGATCATGGGCGCGGTGTTCTTCACCCTGCTGCTGCTCACCGGCAACACGATGGCGCAGGCGGTGCGCGAACGTATTCCGGAACTCGCGACCTTGAAGACACTCGGCTTCAGCGACGGCACCGTGCTGGTGCTGGTGATGGTGGAATCGGTGCTGCTGGTGGTGATCGGCGGGCTGGTCGGCCTGGGGCTGGCCGCGGCGATCATGCCCGGGGTCAGCGCGGCCAGCGGCGGCGTGATCGCGCTGCCGACGGTGCCGGCGCAGACGTGGTTGATCGGACTGGGCCTGATGATCGGCATCGGCATCATCGTCGGCGTGCTGCCGGCGCTGCGCGCGCAGCGGCTGAAGATCGTCGACGCGCTCGCGGGACGCTGACGTCATGGCCCATCGCACTTCCTTCCGCTGCACGACCAACCGGATCGGACCGACATGAAAAGCCCGTGGCTCTGGAACCTGCTGTCGATCGTCGCGCTGATCGTCGGCCTCGTGGTGTGGGTGCTGCTGCCCTGGTACGGCGTGCTGGCGATCGCGGTCGCCATCGCGCTGTGGCTGGTGCTGACGCGCGGCGGCCGGCTGGCCCTGGCAGCGGCGCGTATCGGCATCAGCAGCCTGCCGCAGCGCTGGGGTGCGTCATCGGTGATCGTGGTCGGCATCGCCGGTGTGGTCGGTGTGCTGGTGGCGATGCTGGCGATGGGCGAAGGCTTCAAGGCGACGCTCAACAGCACCGGCGACGACACTTCGGCGATCGTGCTGCGCGGCGGCTCGCAGGCCGAGACCAATTCGGTGATCACCCGCGACCAGGTGCCGCTGATCGGCACGCTGGCCGGCATCGCCCGCGACGCGCAGGGCCGGCCGTTGCTGTCGCCGGAGCTGTCGCAGGTGGTCAATCTGCCGTCGAAGGCCGACGGCACCGACGTCAACGCGCAGTTCCGCGGTGTCGGCGAACTGGCCTGGGCGGTGCGCGACAAGGTCCAGGTGATCGAAGGCCGCAGGTTCGAGCCGGGCCTGCGTGAGATCGTCGTCGGCCAGGGCGCGCGCAGCCAGTTCCGCGGGCTCGAAGTCGGCAGGACGTTGACGCTCGGCAACCAGCAATGGACCGTGGTCGGCGTGTTCGCCTCCGGCGATGCACACGATTCGGAGCTGTGGACCGATGCCGAGACGCTCGGCTCCACCTACAACCGCAGCGCCTACCAGTCGATCACCGTGCGCACCGACGGCACCGACGGCTTCACCGCGTTCAAGACCGCGATGGACGCCGATCAGCGCCTGAAACTCGACGTCTCGACCACGCGCGCCTACTACGGCAAGCAATCCGGTCAGCTGGCAACGCTGATCAATGTGCTGGGCACGGTGATCGGCGCGATCATGGCGGTCGGCGCCGTGTTCGGCGCGCTCAATACGATGTACGCCGCCGTCGCCGGCCGCGCACGAGAGATCGCGACGATGCGCGCGATCGGTTTCCGCGGCCTGCCGGTGGTGGTGGCGGTGATGCTGGAGACGATGCTGCTCGCCCTGCTCGGCGGCCTGCTCGGTGGGCTGCTCGCGTGGAGCATCTTCAACGGCTACAGCGTCAGCACGCTGGGCAGCAACTTCAGCCAGGTGGTATTCCAGTTCAAGGTGTCTCCCGAGCTGCTGTGGAACGGGCTGAAATGGGCGCTGGGCATCGGCCTGGTCGGCGGCCTGTTCCCGGCTCTGCGCGCCGCGCGCCTGCCCGTCACCGCAGCTTTGCGCGCGACATGAGTGCCGCATCGCCGGATACGTTGTCGAACGCCGACATCGCACGCGAGATTCAGTCGCTGCAGAAGCGCGCGTTCGAGCGCTACGAGGACGCCGCGCTGCGCGCCGAGGCCGATCCGGCGCGCGCGGAGGCTATCTACGCCCAGGCCGAACGCGACACCGCCCCCTGGATCGCACGCGCCACTGCGCTCAACGACGAACGCGTCGCCCGCTATCGGCGGCGTGCGAAACGCTGGCGCAACGCAGCGCTGGTGATCGGTGTCGTGGGTGCGATGGTCGTGATGTGGATGATGACGCGTGCGGGCTGATTGGCACCCGTAGGAGCGCGCTCGCGCGCGATGTGTCGATCCAGGAAATCTGCACTCGTGACGGCAGAGGGGTGACCGGGCGCCTGATGCTTGAAGACGCCATCAAAGCGCCGCAACGTCTAGGGAAGGTCTGAACAATTCCGCTTTGGCCGTCATTCCCGCGAAGGCGGGAATCCAGCGTCTTCGGTTTTCAAAGGCTTGAAGTCTCTGGATCCCCGCCTTCGCGGGGATGACGGCAGTCATTCAGACCTTCCCTAGCACGCTAGACCCCGCGATCCAGCAGCCCGTCCGCCAGCGCCTGCTGCACGTCATCCGGTGTGTCGATGTCCTGCGCGAGCGACGGCGCCTGCAGCCGGAACAGCTCCTCTTCCGGCAACGCCGCCAGCAGCGACCCGAATCCCCGATCACCTTGCAGCGCATCCACCTGCGCGAACACAGTGTGCGACAGCACCGCCGGCGCGCCGGGCCGCTCGCCGTGCATCACCGCTGCGCAGCCCGAGCGCACGCTGCGCGATCCATCGAGTAATGCGCGCAGATGCAGCGCGTTGAGCGCGGGCTGGTCGATACCGGTCACGAGCACCGGCCCGGGATGCGCCTGCAGCGCGCGCGATGCGGCCATGAGGCTGGCAGACAGCCCCTCGCGCCAGTCCGGCACCTCATGCAGTTCGACGAAGCTGTGCGGCGACGGGGCGAGCTCGGAAGCGACGTCATCGTGATACGCGCCGAGCATCACCACGAGCCGGCAGGGATGAGTGTCGGCGACCAGCCGCACCACGCGCGCGACCAGGCTTTCGCCACCGTGACGCAGCAGTTGTTTCGGCCGGCCGAGCCGTGTGCTGCCACCGGCGGCGAGCACGATCGCGGCATGCGCAACGGTCATCAGATGGGTTTCGGGGCGAAGGGTCGACATGGCCGCACTGTGCCAGAAGCCCGGTGCAGCGACCGGCGCACGCTGATGAACGGCGACCGTCTGTCATGCAGTTGTCATCGCAGTGCGATAGCGACGCCCGGGGGCGCGTCGATAGTCTGCGCGGCCGCCCCGCTCCCGCCCCCCGCCATGCTTCGCCTTGCCGTCCTCCTCGCCGCCTGCCTGCTCGTCGCCGGATTCTCGTCATGGCCGGGCATGGCGCATTCGCTGGCATCGAAGCTGGTCGCGCCGCCGGGAGCATCGCCGCTGTTGCAGACCGATCGTGTCGACGCCGCTTTTGCGCGACTGCCAAACCGCAGCGGTCACGTCACCACGAGCGACGGCGTGCCGCTGTTCTGGCGCGCGCTCGATCCCGGCGACTACGGCATGGACTACGCATGGACGCGACCGGCAGACGATCCGCACGGCATCGACTTCTCGCTCGATTTCCATGCCCCCTCCGCGCCGTCCGCCACGCCGCGCGGCACGGTGGTGCTGCTGCACGGCTGGATGATGGATGGCGGCTCGCTGCTGCCGTGGTCGATCGCGCTGGCCGAAGCCGGCTATCGCACGATCACCCTCGACCTGCGCAATCACGGCCGCTCGGGCCATGCGCCCTCGGGCTACGGCACGCGCGAGGCCGGGGACGTCGTCGACGCGGTCGTCGCGCTCCGCGAGCGCGGCGAGATCGCCGGCCCGCTGCACGTGTTCGGCGTGTCCTACGGCGCCGCGACCGCCCTGTTCGCGGCGGCCGATCCGCGCCTGCAGGCCGAACGCATCGTCGCGCTGGAATCCTTCGACAATGCCGGCGCCGCAATCCGCGACATGGTGCCGCACATGCTGGGCGAAACCGGCGGCAGCTGGCACGCGCAACTGACCCGCCGCTGGCTGCGTTGGCGCATCGATGCCTCGGTGCTGGATGCGGCGATCACACGCGCCGGCGACACGCTGTCCCTGCCGCTCGACGGCGTCGATGTCGGCACCGCGCTCGCACAGGCGCCGGGCTGCGTGCTGCTGGTGCACGGCGATGCGGATCGCCATGTACCGGTCGAACACGGCCGTGCACTCGCGGCCGCGATGCCCGGCGCGCGCTATCTGGAACTCGCCGGCGAAGATCACCTGAGCCTGCCGATGCGGCTCGATACGCTAGCGCCGACCGTCGTCGACTGGTTCGACGCGGCGACGTGTCCGCAGACCGCGCTCGCCGCCCGCTAAACCCGACTGTAGGAGCGCGCTTGCGCGCGATGGGCTCTCCCGGCAACGCTGCATCGCGCGCAAGCGCGCTCCTACATCGGGATACCGCGCCGATTACGCCTGCTGCGCGACGATCCGCCGGCGCGACTGCAGATAACCGTCGACCGCGAACACCACCAGCCCCACCCAGATGAAACCGAAGCCGATCGCACGGTCGATGCCGAAGGCTTCGCCGAAGAAGAACACACCCAGCAGCAACTGCAGCGTCGGGCCGATGTACTGCAGCAGGCCGATGATCGTCAGCGGCACGCGTCGCACCGCATAGGCGAAGCAGATCAACGGAATCGCGGTCAGCGCGCCACCGAGCACCAGCAGCACGTCGGTCCAGCCACCCCAGCGCAGGGAGAAGAACCCGCCGCCGCCCTGGGTTTCGAACCACACGAGGGCGAGCAGTGCGGGACCGAACACGAACAGGTTCTCGACGCCCAGTCCCTGCACCGCTTCGACCGCGGCGAACTTGCGGATCAGTCCGTACAGCGCAAACGAAGTCGCCAGGCACAGCGCGATCCACGGAAAACTGCCGTAGTTGAAGGTCAGCCACGCGACGCCGCCACCGGCGAGCGCGACCGCGATCCACTGCGGCAGCGACAACCGCTCGCGCAGGAACACCACACCGATGACCACGTTGAGCAGCGGATTGATGAAGTAGCCCAGGCTCGCTTCGACCACGTGGCCGCTGTTGACGGCCCAGACGTACAGCGCCCAGTTCGCCGCGATCAGGCAACCGGACATCGCGAGCATGCCGGCGAGCTTCGGTTGCGCGAGGATCTCGCGCAACCAGCCGCGGCCCTGGCGGATGGTCAGGAACGCGGCGACGAGGATCGCGCACCAGATCGAGCGGTGCAGCACGATCTGCAGCGACGGCACCTCCCGCAGCAGATACCAGTACAGCGGCATCAGACCCCAGATCACGAAGGCCGCGACTGCGATCCACAGGCCGCGGCGGCTTTGCGCGGCGTCGATCATGGCTCTTCTCCAGCGACTGCCGCAGCCGGTGTCGGGACGGGCTTCTTCGCGCGCGCGCGGCCCAGCGTGATCGCGACCACGGCGACCAGGATCACCGCCATCGCGCCGAGATCGTTGACGTGGAAGCGCTCCGACGCGAGCCACGCACCGAGCAGCACCGCGATTGCCGGATTGACGTAGGCGTAGCTGCCGGCGAGCGTCGGGCGCACGTTGTGCAGCAGCCACACGTAGGCAGTGAAGCCGATGATCGAACCGAACGAGGCGAGATACGCGACCGACAGCGTGCCCTTGAGCGTCGGCAGCTCGGCGAAGCGCTCGCCGATCAGCAGGCCCACCGCGAGGATGATCACGCCGCCGGCGAGCATCTGCGCGGCGGCCGCCATGAACGGCGACGGCAGATCGCGGCCGCGGCTCCACACCGAGCCGAACGCCCAGGCGAGCGGCGCGATCAACAAGGCGATGAGGCCGGTCGGCGTCGCGGTCAACGAACTGCCTGCGTTGAGCCACAGCACGCCGGCGAAACCGACCGCGAGGCCGGCCCATTCGATGCGCGACGGCCGATCACCGCGGATCGCTGCGAACAGCGCGATCCAGATCGGCGCCGACGCGACCGCGACCGCGGCGAGACCCGACGACACGCTCTGTTCGGCGATGCAGACCATGCCGTTGCCCAGACCGAGCAGCAGCACGCCCATCGCGAGCAGGGTCTTCCACTGTTTGCGCGTCGGCGCCGGCGCACCGCGCAGCCGCAGCGCCGCGTACATCAGTCCACCGGCAACGATGAAACGCATGCCCGCCATCAACAGCGGCGGATAACCACCCTCGAGGGCGAAGCGGATCGCGAGATAGGTCGACCCCCAGACGAGATAGACGGCCGCCAGCGCCAGCGCGATGGCCAGGACCGAGGCGGGACGCGACACCGGCGCGACGCTCATGGGGCTTCCGAAAGAGGAGACGACCGCGGATGCGGGAGCGGAATTCTACGCCTGCGGCCCGTTGCACGGCTGGAACGGTGGTGTTGCAGTCCTGCTGTAGGCGCGCGCTTGCGCGCGATGCGGCGTGACCGAGGAAAGCCCGATCGCGCGCAAGCGCGCGCCTACAGATATGAAAAAGCCGCCGCGATCACTCGCGGCGGCTTCGTCTTCGAACATGTCAGCGAATCAGCGCGCCCAGCGACCCGGCGCGGTCGAGACCGGCAACACCGTCGCCGACAGACCGCGGTCCGCATTGAGCAGGCGCACCGCGTCGGCCAGGATCGCCGCCGACTCGCGCAGCAGTGGATCCGGACGATCCTCGGCCGCCTTTTCAAGGCGGTTTTGCTGGGCGATCGCGCGCTCGTTGGCCTGCAAGCCGTCGTCGTCGGAATCCTCGGCGAGCGGATCGAGCTCCAGACCCAGCGCGCGACGCTCTTCCTGCCGCACCCGGCGCTTCTCGGTCTGGCGGTCGCGCTCGGCGCGGCGCTCGGCCTCGTTGAGCGAGACGAACTTCTTCTCGCGCTCGGCACGGAACTCGGCGATGTCCTCGGCCCACCAGACGAATTCCTTGTCCGTGGCCACGCGACTGTCGTGCAGTTGCTCAAGTTGCGGCAGCAGCGGCGCGAAATCGCCGTACTGGGTGTGCGGCACCGCGGCGATGCGCGTCCACGGCAATGCATTGTCGTAGGTGCTCTCGCCGAACTCGGTCGCATCGACCGTCACCGGGAAATGGATATCCGGCTCGACGCCCTTGTTCTGTGTGCTGCTGCCGCCCGGCAGGAAGAACTGCGCGATGGTCAGCTTGACCTGGCCGAAGCGCTTGGTCTCGTTCGCCGGCCAGCGGTCGAGATCGACCAGGTTCTGCACCGTGCCCTTGCCGAAGGTGGTCTCGCCGATGATCAGACCGCGGCCGTAATCCTGGATGGCACCGGCCACGATCTCCGACGCCGAGGCCGAACCGCGGTTGATCAGCACGGCCAGCGGACCGTCCCAGGCCACGCCCGGAGTGCGATCGCCCTGCACGCCGACGCGGCCACCGGCCTCGCGGACCTGCACCACCGGGCCCTGGTCGATGAAGAGACCGGTCAGTTCGACCGCCTCGTTGAGCGAGCCGCCGCCGTTGTTGCGCAGGTCGAGCACGACGCCGTCGACCTTCTTCGCCTTGAACTCTTCGAGCAGCCGCGCGACGTCGCGCGTCGCTGACGCGTACTCGCCATCACGGTTCCGGCGACCTTCGAAGTCCTGGTAGAACGCCGGCAGCTTGATCACGCCGATCTGCTTCTCGCGTCCGCCTTCGGTGTCCGCCGGCAGGGTGAGCGTCTGGGCCTTGGCCGCCTGCTCTTCCAGGCGCACGCGGGCACGGGTGAGCGTGATGCGCACCGGCTCGCTGTCGAGCGTGGCCTCGGCCGGCACCACGTCCAGGCGCACCTGGGTGTCCTTCGGCCCCTTGATCTTGTCGACCACATCGTCGATGCGCCAGCCGATCACGTCTTCCATCGGCCCGTTGGTGCCCTGGCCGACGCCGACGATGCGGTCGCCCGGCTTGAAGCGGTTGCTGATCGCAGCCGGACCACCGGGGATGACCTCGCGGATCACGACCACGTCGTCCTGCTTCTGCAACTGCGCGCCGATGCCTTCGAGCGACAGCGACATGCTCTGGTTGAACAGGCGCGCCGCGCGCGGATTGAAGTAATCGGTGTGCGGGTCGATCGAGCCGGTGTAGGCATTGAGGAAGCTGCTGAAGGCGTCCTCGTCGTTGAGCGCAGCCACGGTGTTCGCGGTGTTGAGGTAGCGACGGTCGAGCGTCTTGCGGATCTCGTCGTCGGCCTTGCCGGCGAGCTTCAGGCGCAGCCAGTCGTTGCGCACCGACTGGCGCCACAGGGCGTCGAGTTCCGCCGCATCGGCGGCCCACGGCGCGTCCTCGCGGTCGTATTCCCAGCGGTCGCTGCCGCTGAAATCGAAGATGTCCTGCTTGAGCAGTTCGCGCGCACCGGTGATGCGCTCGTTGACGCGCTGCTTGTACAGCGCGAAGACCTCCAGCGCCGGCGCCACGTCGCCGTCCCGCACGGCGGCACCCATGCCCGAACGGAGCGGTTCGAAGCGGGCGATGTCCTGCTGGGTGAAGAACAGCTTGCCGGCATCGAGCGTCTCGAAATAGCGATCGAAGATCTCGCCCGAGAGACTGCCGTCGAGCGCGCGCGGACGATAGGCGTAGCGGCTGTCGGACAGCAATCCGTAGACGAGCTTCGAGGCTGCCACCTGGTCGGCATTGGGCGTCGCCGGTGCACTGGCGATGGCGTCGGGCCTGGCCATCAACGCGAGCGGCACCGCCAGCGCGAGAGCGATCAGGGAGCCGGAAACGACGCGGGAAGCTTTCATGCAGGGTCCTGGATTGCGGATGCGGTCATCATGCGACAAGCCTTCGAGCCTGTCGCGTGAACAGACGCGTCGACAGTGCCGAAAGTTGCACGTTGCATGCAACGGACTGTACGGAAACCGGATGAATCGCCGCTGCGTTCATCGCGGCGTCATTCGAGCGGGGCGGATCGGAAGCCGGCTGGAGCGTCCCACTCTGTCGACTTTCTCGCACGCACCTGCGCCGTTTAATCGAGGTGCCCCGCGGAAGCGGATAAGGGCGCAACCTAGAATGTCCCAAGAGGTCCCCGCTCTCACCCGACACGCTCTGCGCGTCGACCTCTCCCAAAGAGAGAGGTATGAGGTTTCTGCGCGAGTCTAGATGACGCGTAACCGGACTGGACCGAGATACGAATCAGGCGGCGACGCCGGCGTCCATTGCCTGCTGGTCGGCGTGGTAGGACGAACGCACGAGTGGGCCGGAGGCGACGTGGCTGAAGCCCAGCGCCATGCCGTAATCCTCGAGCGCGCGGAACTCGTCCGGCGTCCAGTAACGCAGCACCGGATGGTGGTGCGCGCTGGGCTGCAAGTACTGGCCGATGGTGACCATGTCGACATCGTGCGCGCGCAGGTCGCGCAGGGTGCCCTGCACCTGCTCCATGTTCTCACCGAGGCCGAGCATGATGCCGGACTTGGTCGGCACGTTCGGATGCTGGGCCTTGAACTTCTTCAGCAGGTCGAGCGACCACTGGTAGTCGGCGCCGGGACGCACGTTGCGGTAGAGATCCGGGACCGTCTCGACGTTGTGGTTGAACACATCGGGCGGATTGGTCTTGAGGATCTCCAGCGCGCGTTCCATGCGGCCCTTGCCGCGGAAGTCGGGCGTGAGCACCTCGATGCGGATGTGCGGCGACTGCTTGCGAACTTCGCGGATGCAGTCGACGAAATGCTGGGCACCGCCGTCGCGCAGGTCGTCGCGGTCGACCGACGTGATCACCACGTACTTCAGGCCCATGTCGGCAATCGTGTTCGCGAGGTTCAGCGGCTCGCTCGCATCCGGCGGCTTGGGCCGGCCATGGGCGACATCGCAGAACGAGCAGCGGCGGGTGCAGACCTCGCCGAGGATCATGAAGGTCGCGGTGCCGTGGCCGAAGCACTCGTGGATATTCGGGCAGCTGGCTTCCTCGCAGACCGTGACCAGACGGTTCTCGCGCAGCTTCGACTTCAGCGCGGCGACCGCGCCGTTGGACGGAATGCGCACGCGGATCCACGAGGGCTTGCGCAGCACGGGGGCGTCGGCGAACTGCACCGGCGAGCGCGCGATCTTGTCGCCCGCCACCTGCTTGACGCCGGTCTGCAGCGACGCCGGCGGCGGCGCGGACACCACCTGCAGCGGGATCGATTTGTCGACGGAAGAGGACATGGCGGCCAGGACTGCGGGCGGAGGTTCATTGTAGGCCCCCGCCCCCGCAGTGTCTTGCCGGGCACCGGGGACGCTGCGTGTCATTCAGTGGCCGGAAGCGCCGGCGCGGGGCCCGCAGTCATCGCCAGGCCGAACTGCGCGGCCAGGTTCTCGAGCAGCATCGGCGCGACTGCATCGGGCGAGGACGGCCCGCCGAGATCGGCCAGCGACACCACCTGCAGGCCTGCGTAGCCGCAGGGATTGATGCGCTGGAAAGGCTCGAGATCCATGGCGACGTTGAACGCCAGGCCATGGAAGGTGCAGCCGCGGCGCACGCGGATGCCCAGCGCGGCGATCTTGGCGTCGTTGACGTAGACGCCCGGCGCGCCATCGCGGCGCACGGCTTCGATGTTCCAGTCGCCGAGGGTGTCGATGATCGACTGCTCGATCTTGCAGACGTACTCGCGCACGCCGATCTTGAGCCGCGGCAGGTTCAGCAGCGGATAGACCACCAGCTGGCCCGGGCCGTGATAGGTCACCTGGCCGCCGCGATCCACCTGCACCACCGGAATGTCGCCGGCTACCAGCACGTGTTCGGGCTTGCCGGCCTGGCCGAGGGTGAACACCGGATCGTGCTCGACCACCCACAGTTCGTCGGCGCCGTCGGGGCCACGTGCATCGGTGAAGCGCTGCATCGCGCGCCACACGGGCTCATAGGGCTGGCGACCCAGTTGGCGGACGATGACCGGCGCGCTCACAGCACGCGCTCCATGACCTTCGCACAGCCCAGTCCACCGCCCGGCACCGGCGCGCCGCGCAGGAACGCGCGCATCGCAGCGGCGACAGGATCGCGCGCGGCGGCCTCCAGCAGTCCGAGCGCCGTGCGGTCCGTCTCCAGACCCGCGAAGGCCGGCGCCTCGCCATCGGCCGGCGACTCCGCCCAGGCCATCGACCATCCCGGCAACAGCGGCATCCGGCGCTCGCCGCGCACCAGCAACCGCACTTCGCAATGACGCGGATCGGATGCAATGCGCGCGTACAACGCGTCCACCGCGACGGCAGGCCCTTCGAGCAACTGCATGAACAAACCGTCCTGCGACAGCAACATGCCGCCGATGCCGTCACGTGCGTTGTCGTCCCGTGACTGGCGCAACAGGCGCACCATCTCGGCGGTGGTGAACTCGTAGAGCTGGCCGCTTCGATAGAGCAGCTGGCGGATCACGCGCGACGCTCCAGCTGGCCGGTCAGAGCGTCCACTTCACTTCGGGGTGGTCGCGCAGCGCCGCGTGCGCGGCGTCGTACTGGGCGCGCGACTCGGCGCGGAAGCTGAGCTTGATGGACACGTACTTGCCGCCGCTCGACTCGCGCGCGGTGACGGTTTCGTGGAGTACGGCGATGCCGGCAGCCGTCAGCAGGCGCGGAATCTCGGCATCGAGCCCGGCAGCGGCCGGCCCCATCGCGGTGATCTCGAAGACGCCGGGAAACTGGAAGCCGTGATCGGGGTTGTCGGAGGTGATGTCCATCGCGGGATTATCGGGGCAGTGGCGGCCGAACCCAAGCGGTGGATACAGCAAATCCGATGCACACCTCCCCCTTCGGGAGAGAGCCTGCCCCGGACCTGATCCGGGGTCGACGCGCGCAGCGCGTCGGGTGAGGGCCGGGCTTCAAACGGATGGCCGCAAAAGCACCCTCATCCGCCCTTCGGGCACCTTCCCCCAGAGGGGGAAGGGTCAGAGCAAGCTTGGCGACTTCTGCCAGACCGCGAAGCACCCGCTCTTACGCGTTCCACCACATCAGGAATTCGTGCCACAGGCGCTTGAAGAAGCCGGCCTCTTCCACCGCTTCCAGCGCCACCAGCGGACGCTCGGCGATGACCTTGCCGTCGAGCTCGACGCGCACGGTGCCGATGGCCTGACCCTTCTCGATCGGCGCTTCCAGCGTCTGCGGGATGTCCATCGACGGCTTGAGCTGCGCGTACTTGCCGCGCGGCATCGACACCAGCATCGGCTCGGCGACGCCCAACTGGACCTCGTTGGCCTTGCCCTTCCAGACCTTCTGCGTAGCGACGACCTTGCCGGCGTCGTAGACGGCATGGGTTTCGAAGAATCGGAAGCCCCAGTTGAGCAGCGCCAGCGAATCGGTGGCCCGCTGCGCTTCGCTGGTCGAGCCCATGACCACCGAGATCAGGCGCTGGTCGCCGCGCAGGGCCGAGGCCATCAGGCAGTAGCCGGCGCCGCTGTGGTGGCCGGTCTTGATGCCGTCGACGCTGTCGTCGCGCCATAGCAGCCGATTGCGGTTGTGCTGGGTGATCGGCCCGACGGTGAATTCCTTGATCTTGTTGTGCGCGTATTCCTCGGGGAAGTCGCGCACCATCGCGCGGCCCAGGATCGCCAGATCGCGCGCGGTCGAGTAGTGCTCCGGGCCGGACAGGCCGGTCGCGTTCTCGAAGTGGCTGTTCTTCATGCCGATGCGCGCGGCGTAGGCGTTCATCAGCTGGGCGAAGGCTTCCTCGCTGCCGGCGACGTGCTCGGCGAGGGCGATCGCGGCGTCGTTGCCCGACTGCACCACCATGCCGATTTCCATGTCCAGCAGCGGCGCACGCTGGTTGACCGGGAAGCCGCTGTAGCTGCCGTCGGTGCCGGCGCCGCCCTTGCGCCAGGCGTTCTCGCTCATCAGCACCTGGTCGTCGGTCTTGATCTTGCCGGCGGCGAGTTCGGCGGCGATGACATAGCTGGTCATCACCTTGGTGATGCTGGCCGGCTCGACACGCTCATCCGGGTTGTCGCCCGCCAGCACCTGGCCGGTGGCGTAATCCATGATCACCCAGGCGGTGCCGGTGACGGTCGGCGGGGGCGGCGTCGGCAGGTCGTCGCTGAGCGCGGGCGCCGCGGCGGCAGGCGCGGCGGGCCGGGGCGCGGGCTGCGGCGTGGGCGCGGGATCCTGCGCGACGGCGATCCCCACCGTGGCGGTGGCCAGCGCGGCCAGCAACATGCGCGAAACGACTACGGACACTTTCATGTAATGCACAACTCCGGGGAACCGGCCGCGTCGACCGGCGATGGATGAAAAGGATTCAGTCGCGCACGACGGTCGGCGCGCCGAAGCCGAGACCGGCGACGCGCGAGGACACATCGGCGACCTGGGTGGCCTCGACCGGACCCACGCGCAGGCGCCAGACCGGCTTGCCGGCGGCGGTGCCGTCCTGCAGCTGCGCGGCGGCGATACCGGCGCCGCGCAGCGTCGCAAGCGCCCGCTCGGCATTGGCGCGGGCGCCGAAGGCGGCCACCTGCAAGGTCACGCCGCCCAGGGCGGCGCCTGCCGCGCGAACCGGCGCAGGTGTCGGCGCGGCGACAGCGGCGACCGCAGTCGGGGCCGCGGCGACAGGCGCGGCAGCTGGCGTAGCGGCGGGCTGCGGATGCAGCGGCACCTGACGGCCGTTCTCGAGCTTGATCCCGCGCGAGGCGAGCCAGGCATCGAAATCGTCGGCCGTCATGACCTTGCCGTTCTGGTACATGTTGAAGCGGCCGTCCGCCGGATCGCCCTGCGGCGCAGGTGCCGGGCGTTCGCCGGCCTGGGCGGTGGCGATCGGCAGGGCTTCGACGATGGCGTCCATCGCGCTGCCGGCGGCCGAGGTCGTGGCTGCGGGCGTTGCCGACGCGGTGGCGGTCGCCGGACCGCGCGTCGCGCGCGGCGCAGACGCGGCAACCGGCGGCGCACTGGCGACGGCGTCGTACTGGTTGCGGGCGTTTTCACCCGGGCTCAGCGCGCGCACTTCGACGCGACCGGTGCCGGCGGGATGGATGCCGATCTTCACCGCCGCCGCGTAGCTCAGATCGACGACGCGGCCTTCGTGGAACGGGCCGCGATCGTTCACGCGCACGACCACCGACTTGCCGGTGTCGAGATTGGTCACCCGCGCGAAGCTCGGCAACGGCAGCGACTTGTGCGCGGCGGTGAACGCGTACATGTCGTAGACCTCGCGGTTGGAGGTCAGGCGGCCGTGGAACTTGGCGCCGTAGTAGGACGCGGTACCGGTTTCGGCGAACTCGCTGTGGTCGTCGAGCACTTGATAGCTCTTGCCCAGCACCTGGTAGGGGCTGCGGTTGCCGACCGGCGAACGCGGCAGATCGACGACCTCCGGCTCCGGGATCAGATCCACGTTGGGCAGGTAGTCGGGCAGGCTGTCGGGCACGCCTGGGCGATACAGGCCGCCGGCGGTGTAGTGGCCGCGGGTATTCGGATCTTCCTGCGCAGGTGCATACGGCGAGACGCCGCGCTGGCCCGACGCAGGCCGGTGCGTAGGTGCAGACACGGTGCCGCCTGTCCCGGGCGCATCGCCGCGCTTGGCATTCCCCGCGCAGCCCGCGAGCAGGGCCACCGCCGCCAGCGGCAGCAGCCATCGGATCACGGACCGACCCCGGCCCGGATCGCCTGCGCGAGCTGGTGCACCGACAGCGAATACATCGGCGAGCGGTTGTAGCGGGTGATCACGTAGAAGTTGCGATACGCCAGCCAGTACTCCATGCCGGCCTCGCCATCGAGCGACAGCAGGGTGGCGCCTTCGCCGATCGGCTGCCCCGGCGCCGGCGTGTAGCCGCGCTTTGCCAGGTCGGCCAGCGGATACACCGGATCCCAGTTCTCGGGTTTGAAGTCGGCCGCCGATGGGTCGCGCTGGGCGCGGGCGACGACCGGGCCGCCCCGCTGCCAGCCGTGTACGACGAAGTAGTTGGCGATCGAAGCGAACACGTCGGGCTTGTGGGTCAGCAGGTCACGGCGGCCATCGCCGTCGCCGTCCTTCGCCCACAACCGATAGCTCGATGGCATGAACTGGCCCATGCCCATCGCGCCGGCGTAGCTGCCTTTGAGTTCGAGTACATCGAGCTGCGGCTCGGCCTTTTCCAGCGCGAACAGCTGCGCGAGTTCGCCGGCGAAGAACGGGGCGCGCGGGGCGTAGTCGAACGCCAGCGTGTACAGCGCGTCGAGCACTTTCCAGTTGCCGGTGATGCGGCCGTAGCTGGTTTCCACGCCGATGATCGCGACGATGTACTCGGCAGGCACGCCGGTCTCGGCGGCCACGCGGTCGAGCGCAGCGCGGTTCTCGCGGTAGAACGCCACGCCGCCATTGATGCGCGCGTCGTTGATGAAGATGGGTCGGTAGTCGCGCCACGGGCGCACGGCTTCGGCCGGGCGACTGATCGCGGTGAGGATCGGCTGCTGCACCTTCGCCTGCGCCAGCACGCGGCGCACGTGCGCCGGATCGGCGCCGTAGGTCTGCACGGTGTAGTCGATGAAATTCTCGACACGCTGCGCGCGCGGAATTCCCGGATCGGTGACCGAGGTCGGCGCGACAGGACGTTCGGGCGGCTGCGGCACCGGGGCCAGCAGCGCACCTTCGGTCCGTGCGGGTTCGGGCAACGGCGTCACCGCACCGTAGTCCTCGGCATGGCCATCGGACGGGTTGACGGGGGTCGCACACGCTGCCAATGCAATCGGCAGCGCGGCCACGGCGAGTCGGAAAAAAGGGCGTCGGCTCATCGGCGGCGAGGTTAGCACGCACGTGCGCGCGGCATGCACCGCTGCGCGGGTGCAGTCAGGGCCGGTAAGGCTAGCGCCGCCGCGTCGCACTCGCCTGCACCGCCATCACCACACCAAAGCCGGCCAGCAGCGAGACCGCCGCGGTGCCGCCGAAACTCAGCAGCGGCATCGGCACGCCGACCACCGGCAGCAGGCCGGAGATCATGCCGCCGTTGACGATGACGTAGACGAACAGCGCCAGACCCAGGCTGCCGACCAGCAGGCGCGAGAAGCCGTCGCGCGCCTCGCTGGCGATCCACAGGCATCGGCCGACGATAAACAGATACAGGCCCAGTACGACGCTCACCCCGAGCCAGCCGAACTCTTCGCTCAGCACGGCGAAGATGAAATCGGTGGTGTGCTCGGGCACGTAGTTGAGATGCGACTGCGAACCGTCCCCCCAGCCCTGCCCCGAGAACCCGCCCGAGCCGATCGCGATCTTCGACTGGATGATGTTCCAGCCCGTGCCGAGCGGATCGGATTCGGGATCGAGGAAGGTCAGGATGCGGTCCTTCTGGTACTGCTGGAAGTACCAGAACCAGGCCGCCGGCGCGGCCACCGCGAACGCCGCGGCGCCGCCGATGAACCACCACCACGACAGACCAGCCAGATACAGCGCGAACACGCCGCCCGAGGCCACCAGCACCGCGGTGCCCAGATCCGGCTGCAGCAGGATCAAGCCGGTCGGCAGTCCGATGATCAGCGCGGCGACCGCGACCGTCCCCAGCCGCGGCGGCGTGGGCTGCTGGCCCAGCCACCAGGCCGCCATCATCGGCAGCGAGAGCTTCATCAACTCCGCCGGCTGCACGTAAAACACGCCGAGGTTGATCCAGTGCTGGCCACTGCGCCCGGTGCCCATGAACAGCACGGCGACCAGCGGTAGCAGCGAGGCGATATACGCGGCCGGCGTGAAGCGGCGTAGCTGCACCGCGGGAATGCGCGACAGCACCCACATCCCGCCGAGGCCGATGATGAAACGGCTGCCTTGGGATGCGACCATCGCCACGTTCTGGTTGGTGGCGCTGTGCAGGACCGCCAGGCCGATGCACATCAATGCGAGCAGCGCGGCGAGCAGCGGCCAGTCGAGGGTGCGGGTGAAGCGCTGCAGCATTTCCAGCAGCCAGCGCAGGATCACGTTCATCGCGTCGGCTCCGTCGGCGCTGCATTGCCGTTCGAAGGCGCGCTCGCCGGCGGCACACCTGGGAACTTGCCGTTCGCATCCCGCGGCGCGGTGCGCACACCGGCCACGACCGCCTCGAACGACGGCTCGGGCGCGAGCTCGGCCCCGGGCACGATCGCGGCCACCGCAGCGGGCGCACCCGTGGCCGGGTCGATTTCCATCTCCGGCATCTTGCCGAGCAACCAGGCATCGAAGATGCGACGCGCGATCGGTGCAGCCGTGCTGCCACCGTAACCGCCGTGTTCGACCGTGATCGCCACGGCGATCGTCGGATTCTCGGCCGGCGCATACCCGACGAACAGCGCCTGGTGGCGCAGGTGATACGGCAGGCTGCGCGGATCCATGCTCACGCTGCCGCGGCGGCTGACCCGCTGCGCGGTGCCGGTCTTGCCGGCCATCCGGTATTCGGCGCCGATGGCCATGCGCGTGCCGGTACCGCGGCCGTGGATCGTGGTCACCATGCCTTCCTGCACCGCGCGCAGATGCGCGGGGTTGTCGGTGATCGAGGTCGATGGTGGCCGCGGGACCAGTCGCCACGGCGCGTCGAAGCCGTCGCGGCGTTCATTGGCCAGGTGCAGGGTGTTGAGCTGGCCGCCGTTGGCGATCGCCGCGGTGCCGCGCGCGAGCTGCAGCGCGGTCGCGATCCAGTAGCCCTGGCCGATGCCGGCGATCACCGTTTCGCCGGCGTACCAGGGCTCGCGCGTCCGCGAGGCCTTGAAGCGCGGCGACGGCACGATGCCGGCGTTCTCGCCGAGCAGATCGATCCCCGTGGGCTGGCCGAAGCCGTAGCGCGTCATGTACTGGTCGAAGCGCTCGATGCCCATCTCGTAGGCGAGCTGGTAGTAGTAGTAGTTCACCGAACGCGCAATCGAATCGCGCAGGTCGGTCCAGCCGGCGCCACGCGCGGCATCGCGATACCCGCGGCGCTGGCCGGGAATGAAGAACTCGCCTGTGGAGAACACACGCGATTCCGGCGTGCGCAGGCCGCTGTCGACACCGGCCAGTGCGACCAGCGGCTTGATCGTCGAGCCCGGCGGGCCGCCACCGAGCACGTTGCGGTTGAACAGCGGACGCGCCGGATCATCCATTAGGCTGCGGTAGTCGGTATGAGAAATGCCGTTGACGAACAGGTTGGGGTCGAAGCTCGGCAGGCTGACCATGCCCAAGATGTTGCCGGTCGCCGGCTCGACCGCCACCGCCGAGCCGTGCAGGCCGCCGAAGGCCAGCACCATGGCCTGCTGCAGGTCGGCATCCACGCTCAAGCGCAGGTCGGCGCCGGCGGTCGCAGGCTGCAGGCCGAGCCGCCGCAGCGCCCGCCCTTCGACATTGGTCTCCACCTGCTCGTAGCCGATTTTGCCGCGCAGTGCCTCGTCGTAGAACCGCTCCAGGCCCGTGCGTCCGGTCTGCGGATACAGCAGATGCGCCTGGCCGTAGCGCGTGACGTCGCTCTCGTCGGTGCGGCCGACGTAGCCCACCACGTGCGCGAACAGATCGCCGTAGGGGTAGTAGCGGTTGAGATACGGCACCACTTCCACGCCCGGGAAGCGCCAGCGGTCGAGCGCGAAGCGCGCCATCTCGTCCTCGCTGATGCGCAGCTTGAGCGTGACTGCGCGGAAGCTGCGCTGGGCCTTGCGTTCGCGATCGAAGCGGGCGATGTCGTCGGGCGAGAGCGCGATGATTCGCGACAGCTCACTGATCAGCCTGCGCGTGTCACCGGCTTCCTCGGGCGTGACTTCGAGCCGGTAGGCCTGCTCGTTCTCGGCGAGGATGCGGCCCTTGCGGTCGAGAATCAGCCCGCGCCCGGGCACCACCGGACGCGGCTTGATGCGATTGGCTTCCGAACGCTTGGCGTAGATGTCGTGGTCGACGACCTGCAGCTTGAAGTACCAGCCCGCCAGCACACCCAGCGCGATCACCACCGCGCCGAATCCGATCAGCGCGCGCGTGCGGAACGCCGCGGCCTCGGCGGCGTTGTTGCGGATGTCGGGACGTCGCCCGCGCCTGGCCATCGCGTCGTTCCTGTTACGGCTTGCGCCCGAAGCGCAGTGCGTCCATCACCAGATACAGCGGCGCCCACAGCAGCATGCCGATCAGCGGCGCCAGCCAGTAGGCCCACGGCAGCTGCGGCACGCCGAGCGCGACGTGGATCGCCGCGCTGACGATGCGGTCGTTGAGCAGCAGGCCGCCGATCGCCAAGGCCTGCTGCGTGACCGGGAAGAAGCGCAGCTGCGAGCGGAAGCGCTGCAGGATGAAGGCCATGATCACCAGCCGCAGCGCCTGTTCGCCAAGCAGGCCACCGAACGCGAGATCGGCGATCAGGCCCATCGAAAACGCGAAGCCGAGGCCCGCGCGGTCGGGATCCTCGATCACCCAGTAGGCGACGACCAACGCCAGCCAGAACGGCCGGAACGGCTGCAGGCCGGGCGGCAACGGCAGCAGGCCCAGCAGCAAGGCCACGAACAGGCTGACCGGCAGAATCCAGGGATTGCGACGACGGCTCATCGCTGCGGCACCTGCGCAGGTGGTGTCGCTGACGGCGCCGGGGCGTCGTTGGTCGGCGCCGGTGGCACGTCGGTCGGCGGTGAATCGCCGGTATCGGCGCCGCCCGCCCCGTTGCCTGTAGCGGAATTGGCAGCAGCGTCCGCGTCGGCCTGGGCGCGCGCGGCCGCCTCGCGTTCGACCGCCGCAGCTTCGAGATCGGCGGTCGTCACCGGCACCACGACATCGCGCAGCAACAGCACGTCGCGACCGCGATCGAGCTGGGCCGCCGGCGCCAGATCGCCGATCAGGAATGCGCGGCTGTCATCAGGCTGCAGATCGGTGATCGTGCCGACCGGAAAGCCCGGCGGAAACCGCCCCCCCAGGCCTGACGTCACCACGGTGTCGCCGACTTCCACATCCGCCGACAGCGGCACGCTGCGCAGCGCGAGATGATCGGCGCGGCCGCTGCCGTAGGCGACCAGGCGCACGCCGTTGCGGGCGATGATCACCGGCACCGCGTGTTCGAGATCGGTCACCAGCAGCACGGTCGAGGTCAGCGGCGTGACCGTGATGACCTGCCCCAGCAGCCCGCCGGCATCAATGACGCTCTGGCCGACCCGCACACCGTTGCGGCTGCCCGCGTTGAGCAGCAGACGCTGGCGCGTGGGGTCCTGGTCGACATCGAGGATCGGCGCCAGCTGCACGTCGAGACTGCCCTGCTCCACCGCGCCGAGCAGCGCGCGCAGCCGCGCGTTCTCGACCGCCTCCACGCGCAGCCGCGCCTGGCCGGCGTTGAGCAGCAGCAGTTCGTTGCGCAGGCGGCGGTTGTCGGCCGACAGCTGGGTGCGCGTGGCGGCATCGTTGCGCATGCTGTCACCCAGTCGCGACGGCAGACCGGCCAACCACCACAGCGGTTGCATCGCCACGCTGGCCTGCTGGCGGAACTGCGACAGCCAGCCGCCCTGGTGATCACTGACCACCAGCGCGCACGACAGCGCGAGATAGGCGAGTAGACGCAGCGTGCCGGCGACGTCGCCGGGCCTGGGCGCGGGAGAGCTGGCGTAGGAGGACATCAGGGGCGGTCGCTCGGCGTCATCTCGGACGTGGGCTCAACAGTCGAAGGCCGCATTGTCGTCGCCCCAGCGCAGGCTGGGGCCCATCTTGATCCTGGGAGCAGGTTGATCCTGGGAGCAGGCTCTGGCCCGGACAGCCAGCCGCCGGTTGAACACCAGCAGTGCCGCGGGTCCTGCGAACGCGTCGCAGCGTCGGCGCTGGAGGACATCGACGACCGGGTGGCGACCAGAACTTCGCGCCGATCGCCGGTCCCGATGCCATCAGTCCGCGAAGAACTCGTTGCCGTGCAGGTCCAGCAGCTCCAGCGCACGACCGCCACCGCGGGCGACGCAGGTCAGCGGATCCTCGGCAATCTGCACGTGCAGGCCGGTGGCTTCGCTGATCAGGCGGTCGATGTCGCGCAGCAGCGCGCCGCCACCGGTCAGCACAATGCCGCGCTCGGCAACGTCGGCGCACAGCTCCGGCGGGGTCTGCTCCAGCGCCTGCTTCACCGCTTCGACGATGCCCGACAGCGGCTCGCGCAGCGCGTCGAGCACCTCGTTGGAGCTGATCGTGACGATCTTCGGCACGCCCTCGGCAAGATGGCGGCCGGACACTTCCATCTCGATCGCGTGTTCCTGCGGATAGGCGCAGCCGATCTCGAGCTTGATCCGCTCGGCGGTGGATTCGCCGATCAGCATGCCGTGGTTGCGACGCACGTAATTGATGATCGACTCGTCGAAGCGGTCGCCGCCGATGCGGGCCGACTGCGAGTAGACGATGCCGTTGAGCGCGATCACCGCGACTTCCGTGGTGCCACCGCCGATGTCGACGACCATCGAGCCGCGCGCCTCGGTGACCGGCAGACCGGCGCCGATCGCGGCGGCCATCGGTTCTTCGATCAGCGACACGTCACGCGCGCCGGCCTCGAGCGCCGAATCCTTGATGGCGCGCTTCTCGACCTGGGTGGAGCCGGCCGGCACGCAGATCAGCACGCGCGGGCTGGGCCGCAGGAAGCGCGACTTGTGCACCTTCTTGATGAAGTACTTCAGCATCTCCTCGGTGTAGGTGAAATCGGCGATGACGCCGTCCTTCATCGGGCGATGCGTGGTGATGTTGCCGGGCGTGCGGCCGAGCATCTGCTTGGCCTCCGAACCGACCGCGGCGACGACCTTCTGGCCGGCGGTGCGATCCTGGCGCACGGCGACGACCGACGGCTCGTTGAGCACGATGCCCTGGCCGCGGACGAAGATGAGGGTATTTGCAGTGCCCAGGTCGATGGACAGGTCGTTGGAGAAGAGACCGCGGAACTTCTTGAACATCGGGAGAGGGCGTCCGGCAGAGAGGCGAAACGAAGCGGATTAGCCTAGCAAAAAACAGGGCACTCCGCGGCCCCGGGACACCCCCAGTTGCGCGCCCGCCCGGGCACTGCTGCGGTCCGGGCGACGCCGCGCAACGGGCTTCGCGCTGGCCTCGCGCCCCCCGCGCCGGTACCCTGTGCGACCTTTCCGCGCGAGCTTCCGCCCGATGTCTGCACTGATCTGCGGCTCCCTGGCCTACGACACCATCATGGTGTTCCCGGACCAGTTCAAGAACCACATCCTGCCGGACAAGGTGCACATCCTGAACGTCTCGTTCCTGGTGCCGCGGATGCGTCGCGAGTTCGGCGGCTGCGCCGGCAACATCGCCTACAACCTGAAGCTGCTCGGCGGTGACCCGATCCCCATGGGCACGGTCGGCCAGGACTTCGGCCCTTACCGCGAGTGGTTCGAGGAACACGGCATCGACCTGTCGCAGGTTCGCGAGATCCCCGACCTGTTCACCCCCCAGGCCTTCATCACCACCGACCTGGACAACAATCAGATCACCGCCTTCCACCCGGGCGCGATGATGCGCAGCCACGAGAATCACGTGAAGGACGTTGCGAACGTGACCATCGGCCTCGTCGGCCCGGACGGGCGCGACGGCATGCTGCAGAACGCCCAGGAATTCCATGAGGGCGGCATTCCCTTCATCTTCGACCCCGGCCAGGCCATGCCGCTGTTCAACGGCGAAGAGCTGCGCAACTTCATCGACCTGGCCGACTACGTTGTCGTCAACGACTACGAGTCGAACCTGCTGCAGGAGCGCACCGGCTGGGACGAGACCGTCATCGCCGGCAAGGTGCGCGCCTATATCTGCACGCGCGGCCCGAAGGGCGTCGTCATCCACGCCGAAGGCCAGACCCACGACATTCCGCCCGCCCACGAGCGCCGCGTGACCGACCCCACCGGCTGCGGCGACGCCTTCCGCGCCGGCCTGCTGTTCGGTATCGAAAAGGGCTGCGACTGGCTGACCATCGGCCGCATCGGCAACCTGATGGGCGCCCTGAAAGTCGAACACCCCGGCACGCAGAACCAGCGCTTCGATTACGCCGAGTTCTCGCTGCAGTTCCGGCAGCAGTTCGGGTATGCGCTGGAAAGCAAGACGACGGCTTGAGTTGGGGCGCTATCGCGAAGCGATACAAACAGGGCGCCCTTCGGGCGCCCTGTTTTTTTGACTCGGCGTTGGTCCGCGACGGACGACGGGACGACGGGACGACGGGACGACGGCATTCCACCAGACCCGTTATTGAAGGAGTGGGCGCCTGTGTCGACCGCAAATTGCCGGCGTTACACCCCACTTCTGTCGCATAACGTCGCCCCACGACCGTCGCCTGATAACGCAGCCGGCCGTGCGATCACGACAACCGGCATACACGACGCAAACCATTGATCCCATATGCAAGGCCCTCGTCTTTGCGATGGCCCCGCGCCCGACGCATACTCCACGCAACACCCCGCATCCGGGGTCGAATACTAGTTGGGCCGCGGAATTCGCATTCTCTTTGTGCGGCTCCCCACGGCCGCCAGTTCACAGGCAAAGCCCGCTCCACCAGATCGCGCACCATCGCTTCACTCTGGTGGCATCGCTGGGCAAGCCGGCTGCTTACGGAGGCATGGATGCATCGGATTTCTAGAATCGCTATCGGCAAAGCCCCGCGCTTGCTAGCCCTGTCGTATCGTCAGGTCAACCGGCTTCGGACTGACTGCCCGCGGCCCAACAAGTCATTCAAGCCGATGCCGCTTCGCGGCACGGCTTAATTCGAGCGTTGGGCCGCGGAATTCGCATTCTCTTTGTGCGGCTCCCCACGGCTGGCAGTTCACAGGCAAAGTCCGTTACGCCAGTCCGCGCGCCCTCGCTTCACTCTGGCACCATCGCTGGGCAAGCCCGCTACTTACGGAGGCATGGATGCACCGGAACTCCTGCAAGGCCATCGGCACAGCCCCGCGCTTGGCAGCCTTGTCGTATCGTTAGGTCCACCGGCTTCGGACTGACTGCCCGCTGCCCAACAAGTCATTCAAGCCGATGCCGCTTCGCGGCACGGCTTAATTCAAGCGTTAGGCCCCGGAAGAGATCCGTCGCAGGCACACCATTTCATGACAAGGAGTCAACGTGGGCGCGTTCTACACCAATGTTACTGTTCGCAGTTCCTCACTTGAGGAAGTTCTTTCCTATCTGAGTGGAAGAGCCGCCTTTGTCTCGCCGGAATGGAACGGCTATATCACCATCTACGACGAACAATGCGACGAGGGTGGTCTTTATCCAAATGAGTTCTCTTCGGATATATCCCGCCATCTAAGCACGGTCGCATTCCTCGTTACAGTCCATGATGATGACATCCTGTACTTTGACGTGTTTGAGAATGGAGAGCGCAGAGATGAGTATGACTCCTGCCCGAACTATTTCTCAGAAGACGGAGAGGATGTCCCTCCAGAAGGGGGGAACCCTGAAGTCCTTTGCGCACTCTTTAACTGCAAGGATATAGCAGCAGTGAGGCACACACTCTATGTTGATGATGAAGAGTCCGACATTTGTATTTTCGCCACTGAGCGGCATCGCGTCCTTGCTGAGCAGCTTCGACTTCCTAGCTTTTCAGTGGGATATGGATACAAGTACCTCGCGACAGGTGAAGCCCCAAATGGGCTATCCGCAGATAAACTCATACATACCGCCAGCGGGGCCTAACAATTCGTTCAAGCCGAACCCGGTTCGCGGGTCGGCTTAACTCAAGCGTTAGGGCTCACATGGAAGTAGTCGTGCAACCTCCAGCCTGCGAACTTGGCGACCGAATCATCAAGGTCAATCACGCCGGCGAGCATGGCGCTATTGGCATCTACAGCGGGCAGATCCTTATGGCTCGGCTGACCGCTCCAAAGATGGTCGATGAGCTTCGAGAGTTCCGGTCCCATGAGCAACGGCATCGGGCCATTTTTGGCGCTGAGTTGGAGCGGCGTGGCCGCCGTCGCTGCCGCAGCTACTGGCTTTGTGGCATGGGTGGTTTTGTGCTCGGCGCCGTAACCGGCCTTCTCGGTAGCAGTGCTATTGCTGCAACCACAACGGCGGTCGAGAGTGTCGTTCTTCAGCATCTAGAGCAACAGCTGATCGTGCTGCAAGGCCATGACCCGGCCGCTGTATCAGCAATCTCATCCATAGTTGCTGAGGAGCAACAGCACCACGACCAATCGCTAGGGCACGTCCGAGCAGGTACATTCTGGCCGAGGGTTCTCACACCCTTTGTATCCATCTCGACTGAGGCGGTAATTTGGCTGGGTATGCGGCTGTGAGTCCTAACCATTCATTCAAGCCGATGCCGCTCCGCTGCACGGCTTAATTCAAGCGTTAGGTGCTTATGAGAGTTCAACTCGACATTGAAACCCATGACCGGCGCCTAGGCTTCGATATTGCCGGAGTCGGCAATAGCCTTTCCGCTGGAACCCGCGTGGATGTTCCAGGCGGCGCAAAAATCGTGTTCCAAGGCGCAATTGTCCGTAAAGGTTTTGGCATTCCGGAAGTCCTACAGTTCGTTGTGGACGCTGCCGTGAGCATTGAGATCGGTCTTTTCAGCGCATGGCTCTACGACAAGGTTAAGGATAGGCAGGTAGAGCGCATTGTCATCAACCGCCGGGTGGTCACGGAAATTACAGAGCACGGAATTCGGCAGGTGCTTGAAGAAGAGATTCACTCTTTAGAGTAAGCACCTAACAATTCCGTAAGGAGCTTCCTGTCAACTCCGAGTGCATGAGCGCCGCGCCTGAGCGTTGAGGCATTTGCTGTTCTCCTGTTGTCGGGTAT
>NZ_JAVDVJ010000020.1:0-51511 GCF_031456825.1 Luteimonas sp. 3794
CTGCGCGAGGCCGGACGTGCGATGAAACGACTGGCCGGCAGCGACTCGATCCAGACCGCGCGGGTGCGCCGAACGCCCGGCGTGCTTCGCCGGGCCGGACGTGCGATGCAATGAAAAGCCGAGAGCGATTCGATCCGAACCGCGCGTGACGGCGCCGAACGCCTCGTGCTGCGCGAGGCCGGACGTGCGATGAAACGACTGACCGGCAGCGACTCGATCCAGGCCCCGTGGGGACATCATTTCTCTCCAGCGTGCCTGCTATCTCAATCAACTCGCTCGATTCGGCCCTCACCCGACGCGCCGTGCGCGTCGACCTCTCCCGGAGGGAGAGGTGCCTGTGCAGCGGGGTTTGCCAGGTTCGACCTCACCTGACGCGCTCCGCGCGTCGACTTCTCCCGGTGGTAGAGGTGCCGGTTCGACGTTGGTTCGGCGAAGATCCGTCACCTGCGCTGCTGGACCGCGATGCAGCTCCCACGCGCGGGGTGCCGAACGGCCCCTCTCCCTCGGCGAGATGGGGTGAGGGCAGGAGCTCGCCGAAAACCAGCCCCCAGAACCGCGCCGTGAAACACACAGGCCGCGACGTGCCCATCGTGTCGCCGAGCCAGACGCCCCGGTTCCAGCACTGAAATGCCAAAAGCTCCGCGGCAGTCCTTCGGTAGCCGACGCCAGCCGACCGGCACCATGAACGTCCCAGCCCCACTCCAAGCCACGCGGAGCCCGCTCCATCCCTTCATGCCAGAATGGCCGCCCCCGGGATCGTCCCCCGCTCTTGGTCTCCAGATTCGATGAAGCGATACGTGTTCGCGCTGCTCGGCGCTTTCAGCCTGTCCGCCTGTGCCCAGAATCCGGGTGGATCCGACCCCGCCGCGGCCTCTACGACCCCCACGCCGGCGCCGGCCACGATCGAAGCGCCGGCAGGCTCCCCGGCGGCGGAAGCACGCGACGCGATCCTGTCGATCAATCCGCAGGTCTCGATCGAAAGCGTGTCCGATGCGCCGCTGCAGGGCTTCCAGGAGGTGATCGTCTCGGGCCAGGTGCTCTACGTCAGCAACGATGGCCGCTATGTGCTGCAGGGCAGCCTGTTCGACGCGCGCGAGAAGCGCGACCTGAGCCAGGCCGGACTGTCCAAGCTGCGCCAGCGCCTGCTGTCCGAGGTGCCCGAGGATCAGCGGATCATCTTCGCGCCGGCCAATCCGAAATACACGGTGTCGGTGTTCACCGATGTCGAATGCGGCTACTGCCGGCGCCTGCACGAGGAAGTGGCCGAGTACAACAAACGCGGCATCGCGATCGAGTACCTGGCCTATCCGCGCATGGGCCCGGGCAGCGACGATTTCCGCCTGATGGAATCGGTCTGGTGCGCCAGCGATCGCAAGCGGGCGCTGACCGATGCCAAGTCCGGCCGTCGCGTGAATGCCAGCGCGTGCGAGAACCCGGTGGCCGCGCATTACGCGCTGGGGCAGCGCGTCGGCCTGACCGGCACGCCGATGATCATCGCCGCCGATGGCACCCAGATGCCCGGCTACATGCCGCCCGACCAGTTGCTCCAGGCTTTGCAGCGCCTCGATGGTGCCGCTGCCGGCGGCAGTCGCTGAACGAAGGCGCCCGGCGCGCATCCAGGGCGCAGTGAACAGACCGCTGCCGGGGTGATGCACGGATGCCCGCTTGCGGGTCGCTGGGCGCTGCGCGCGGGCAGACGTCGCGCCGGGCCATTGCAGACTCGATTCCGTACAAGGCGCGTCGCGCGTCCATCGTCATCACCGGCGACACGGCCGGGGCAGCAGGCGCGGCCATTGGCTACAATGGCCGGCCCTGAAACACGGTTTCCCCGGACATGATCGTCCTCGAGGGCCAACAGGCCCTGTCGCCGTTCCGCCGCGAACGGCTTGAAGCACGTCTGCAGTCGGTGTCGCCCGCGCTCTTTGTCGCCGGCGCCTGGCATGTCTACTTCGTCGAAGCCAAGGCCGGGCAGGCGCCCGACGATGCCACGCTGCGCCGCATTCTCGAGGTCGATGCCGGTCCTGCACCGGCGCGCGTCGACGGCGCGGTCTCGCGCTACGTGTCGCCTCGGCTGGGCACGATCTCGCCCTGGGCCAGCAAGTCGACCGAACTGCTGCGCGGCGCCGGCCTTCCAGTGCACCGCGTCGAACGTGGCCTGCGCCTGGATCTGAGCGGCTGGCCTGATGATGCGGCCACGCAGGCCGCCATCTCGAAGTTGCTGCACGACGCGATGACCCAGTCGCTGCTCGACAACGTCGACGCTGCCGACGCGCTGTTCGCGGCGCCCGCGCGCGGCGCGCTCGAACGCATCGCGCTCGACGATCTCGATGCGGCCAACCGTCGCCTCGGTCTGGCACTGGCCGACGACGAGATCGCCTACCTGCGCGAGCGCTTCGGCGCACTCGGCCGCGATCCCGCCGACGTCGAGCTGATGATGTTCGCGCAGGCGAACTCCGAGCACTGCCGGCACAAGATCTTCAATGCGTCCTGGACCATCGACGGCGAGGACATGCAGCGCAGCGGTCGCGCGCAATCGCTGTTCGGCATGATCCGGCACACGCATGCGACCACGCCCGAGTACACGCTGTCGGCCTACAGCGACAACGCTGCGGTCGTCGAGGGTTATCCCTCGCAGCGGTTCCGCCCCGATCCGGTGTCGTTTCAATACCGCAGCGAACCGCTGATCGACAGCGCGTTCTGCATCAAGGTCGAGACCCACAACCATCCGACCGCGATCTCGCCGTTCGCGGGCGCGGCCACCGGCGCCGGCGGCGAAATCCGCGACGAAGGCGCGACCGGCCGCGGCGGCAAGCCCAAGGCCGGCCTGACCGGTTTCTCGGTCTCGCATCTGCGCATTCCGACGCTGCCGCAGCCGTGGGAAGCGCCGCGCGCGCTCAATGCGCGCATGGCGCCGGCGCTCGAGATCATGCTCGACGGCCCGCTCGGCGGCGCCGCGTTCAACAACGAATTCGGGCGTCCGAACCTGCTCGGCTACTTCCGCAGTTTCGAACTGGCCGAAGGCGACGACGGTCTGGTCCGCGGCTACGACAAGCCGATCATGCTGGCCGGTGGCCTCGGCGCGATCGACCGCGCGATGGTGGAGAAGAAGACGTTGTCGGCGGGCGACGCCGTCGTCGTGCTCGGCGGTCCGGCGATGCTGATCGGCCTGGGCGGTGGCGCGGCGAGTTCGGTGGCTTCGGGCGAAAGCGCCGAGGATCTCGACTTCGCCTCAGTCCAGCGCGACAACCCGGAAATGGAGCGCCGCGTGCAGGAGGTCATCGACCGCTGCGTGGCGCTCGGTGACCGCAACCCGATCCTGTGGTTCCACGACGTCGGCGCGGGTGGTCTGTCGAACGCGATTCCCGAACTGCTGCATGACTCGAACGTCGGCGGCATCATCGATCTCGACCGCGTGCCGAGTGACGATCCGTCGCTGTCGCCGATGCAGCTGTGGTGCAACGAGTCGCAGGAGCGCTACGTCCTCGGCATTCCGCAGGACCGCGTCGAGGAATTCGAAGCCATCTGCGCGCGCGAGCGTTGTCCGGTCGCGATCGTCGGCGTGGCGACGGCCGAAGAACATCTGACCGTCGGCTACGGCGCAACACCTGAAGCGGTCGCCGCAGGCGGCGACTGGGCGATCGACCTGCCGATGGACGTGCTGTTCGGCAAGCCGCCGAAGATGCACCGCGATACCGCACGCACCACGCCGCATCGCTGGCCGGCGCTCAACAGCCGCGCCATCGATCTGCACGAAGCCGGTCTGCGCGTGCTGGCGCATCCGACCGTCGCGTCGAAGTCGTTCCTGGTCACGATCGGCGACCGCAGTGTCGGCGGCCTGACCGCACGCGACCAGATGGTCGGTCCGTGGCAGCTGCCGGTCGCCGATTGCGCGATTACGCTGTCCGGCTTCGAAGGCTTCACCGGCGAGGCGATGGCGATCGGCGAGCGCAGCCCGCTGGCGCTGATCGATTCGGCCGCCGCCGCGCGCATGGCCGTGGGCGAAGCGATCACCAATCTGTGCGCCGCGCCGGTCGAAACCCTGCACCGGGTCAAGCTGTCGGCGAACTGGATGGCCGCGGCCGGCCACGCGGGCGAAGACGCGCGCCTGTTCGATGCGGTGCATGCGGTCGCGATGGAGTTGTGCCCCGAGATCGACCTGGCGATTCCGGTCGGCAAGGATTCGCTGTCGATGCAGGCGCAGTGGCAGGCCGATGGCGCCGCGCACAAGGTGGTCTCGCCGGTGTCGCTGGTGGTCACTGCGTTCGCGCCCGTGCCTGACGTGCGCACGCAGCTCACGCCGCTGCTCAGTCGCGAGCCCGGCACCGAGCTGTGGCTGATCGGCCTGGGCGCCGGCAAGCAGCGCCTCGGCGGCTCGGTGCTGTCGCAGTGTTTCGAAGGCTTCGGCGGTGCGGTGCCGGATGTCGACGAGCCCCAGCGCCTGAAGGCCTTCTTCGAGCTGATCTGCGAAGCGCGCGAGGCCGGCCTGCTGCTGGCCTATCACGACCGCTCCGACGGCGGGGCATTCACCGCGCTGTGTGAGATGGCGTTCACCGCGCATGTCGGCCTCGACATCGACCTCGAGGGCTGGGGCGACGACCGCAGCGGCGATGCCTTGCGCACGCTGTTTTCCGAAGAACTGGGCGCGGTGGTGCAGATCGACGCCGAGGATCGCGCGGAGTTCGCCGATCTGGTGTCGCGTCACGGCCTGATCGAATGCGCCCAGCGCATTGCGCGTCCGACCACGGCAAACGCCATCCGCGTGCTCGATGGCGAGGACTTGCTGGCGGAGTGGAAGTGGGAGGCGTTGTTCGACGCCTGGTGGTCGGTGACCCACGCGATGCAGGCGCTGCGCGACAACCCCGCATGCGCCGATGAGGAGCGCGCGGGCGCACGTCGCTTCGATGCACCGGCAATGCGTCCGGTGCTGACATTCGATCCTGGCGACGACATCGCCGCGCCCTACATCGCAACCGGCGCGCGGCCGCGCGTCGCCGTGCTGCGCGAGCAGGGCGTCAACGGCCAGATCGAGATGGCCTCGGCCTTCGATCGCGCCGGCTTCACCGCCGTCGACGTGCACATGAGCGATCTCATCGCGGGCCGCGTGGATCTGGCGACGATGCAGGGACTGGTCGCCTGCGGCGGCTTCAGCTACGGCGACGTACTGGGCGCGGGTCGCGGCTGGGCCACGTCGATTCTCGAGACTGCCGAACTGCGGGCCGCGTTCGAACAGTTCTTCGCCCGTGGCGACACGTTCTCGCTCGGTGTCTGCAATGGCTGCCAGATGCTGTCGCAGCTCAAGCCGATCATCCCCGGTGCCCGGCACTGGCCACGCCTGCTGCGCAACCGCAGCGAGCAGTTCGAGGCGCGCTTCGGTCTGCTCGAAGTCGAGGCGTCACCGTCGCTGTTCTTCACCGGCATGACTGGTTCGCGGATTCCGGTGGCCATCGCCCACGGCGAAGGTCGCGTGCAGTTCGACGACGATGCCGACCGGATCGCGGCCAGCGTCGCCTTGCGCTATGTCGACGGGGCAGGGCCGGCCACCACGTATCCGGCCAATCCCAACGGGTCCCACGACGCCATCGCGGGCCTCGCTTCGGCCGACGGCCGGGCCACGATCCTGATGCCGCATCCCGAGCGCACGCCGCGCACCGCCAACCTCAGCTGGGCGCCGGCCGACTGGCCGGAAGACAGCCCATGGCTGCGGATGTTCCGGAATGCGAGGCGGCATCTGGGCTAGTCCCGCCGCGTCCATCAACGTCACGCGAGCGCGTGACGTGCAATCGCGCACTGAAGACGCCCGGTCCTGATGGACCGGGCGTTTGCGTATGCGCGCCATAAATTTGACGCGCTTCGCAGTTTTGGCAAGAAATGTCGTTAATTCTGTGTTTAAGTCATTGATTGTCATTGATTGTCATTTTTGGCCCTTGACGGGCAGTTTTTGCGGCGCAAGTATCGGACACGAACCGGCGTTGGGGGACCGTTCAACTTGTACGCATTCAGGGGATTGATCCGACGACCGCGGCGCGAACCTGCGCCCGCTCCGACGCGTTCGAACTAGACATCGAAACCCACGGTCGCTTGCGGCCGTGGGTTTTTATTTGCCAAAAATCTTTTAAATCAGAGACTTGCAGAGGATCGACATGAACCGAATCTATCGAAAGGTGTGGAGCCGCGCGCTCAAGCAACTCGTGGTGGCGTCCGAGTTCGCGTCCGGAGATTCCGCAGGGGGTTCCGGTTCTCGCGTTGCTGGTGCAGGAGGCCGGGCGGCACTATCCGCTGCGGTGCTGATCGGGCTGTCGGGCATCGCACTCCCGCTTTCGGCGCAGTCGGTCGGCGTCGGCGGTTCGGGAAGCTGCGCGGTGGTGACCGGCAGCCGCCTCGTCGTGACCCAGTGCGCGATCACTGGCAGCGCGAACGCATCGGGCACGAACGCGACCGCCTTCGGCGCCCAGGCAGTGGCCAGTGGCCCCCAGTCAACGGCGATGGGCTACGCGTCGCAGGCGACGGGACCGAATTCGACCGCCCAGGGCGCGAATGCCCGGGCGACTGCCAACAGCGCGACCGCCAACGGCGCCAATGCCCGCGCGTCCGCAGCGAATGCCTCGGCCGTCGGTGCAGGCGCCAACGCCGCCGCGACCGGTGCGACGGCGCTCGGCTCGAATGCCCAGGCGTCCCGCGCGCAGTCCACTGCGGTCGGCTTCACCGCCCAGGCCCTCGCCGACGGCGGTACGGCGCTCGGCCGAAGCGCGACGGTTCGCGCAGGTGCGACCGATGCGGTCGCCATCGGTCACGGCTCTGTCGCCACGGATGCGGACACGGTGTCCTTCGGTGACGGCGTGGGGACCGGCGCAGCGGGTGCGCCTGCAACGCGGCGCCTGGTCAACGTGGCCGACGGCATCGCCGACAGCGATGCCGCGACCGTGGGTCAGGTCGATGACGCGGTGGCCGAGTCCACCCGCCACTTCCAGGCCACCGGCGAGGACGACGCGCTGGTCGAGGGCGAAGCCTCCGTTGCCGCAGGCGCGGGCGCCGCGACCGGTGGCGATTTCACCACCGCGGTCGGCTCCACCAGCAGCGCCTACGGCACGGGCGCCTCGGCGTTCGGCAGTGGCGCGTATGCGGGCGCCGACCAGTCCACGGCGCTCGGCTTCAACGCAAGCGCGAGTCAGGAAAACGGAACGGCTGTCGGCGCGGGTGCCGATGCCAGTGGCGTCGCCAGTACTGCCGTGGGCGGTCAGGGTGAAGCGCTCGACCAGTTCGGCTGGCCGATCGAAGACGAGGATGGCAATCCCGTGCTGGTCGGCGCCGCGGCAGCGGACTATTCGACCGCAGTGGGCGCAGGCGCGCAGGCGACCGGGGTCCGTTCGGCGGCGCTCGGCTACGGCGCGCGCGCCGAGGGCGAGTCCTCGCTGGCAGCCGGCAACAAGGCCCACGCACAGGCGGATTATGCGGTGGCGCTGGGTGACAACAGCCACGCCAACGGTGAGCAGAGCACGGCGACGGGCGCATACGCGTGGGCAACAGCCGACGGCGCCACCGCCTACGGCAGTTTTGCCTGGGCAACCGGCGTCGAGTCCACTGCGCTCGGCCTGGATGCGTATGCATCCGGTCGCCGCGCCGTCTCGATCGGCTACGGCAGCTGGGCGCCCGCGGAGAGCGCGGTCGCCATCGGCAAGGGCGCGTTCGCCTACGACAACTACACCGTCGCCATCGGCCACCAGGCATTCGCCGACGACATCCACGCCATCGCGCTCGGGACAAATTCGTACGTCGATGCCGAGAGCGGCATCGCGATCGGCGCCGGCGCATCGGTGGAGACTGGCGCAACCAATTCTGTCGCGCTCGGTTCCGGCAGCACTGCCGATCGCGCGGACACGGTATCGGTCGGCGCGGAGGGCAACGAACGCCAGATCACCCATGTGGCGGCGGGCACGGAAGAGACCGACGCGGTGAATCTTGGTCAGCTCGACGAAGCCACTGCACGCTTCACCGCGACCGGCGATGGCGAGGCCTATGCCGACGGCGACGATGCCACCGCGGCGGGATCCAATGCCACCGCGGGCGCGGATTACGCGACCGCAATCGGTTCCGGCACGAACGCGACCGGCGTGGGCGCATCCGCGTTCGGCAGCGGCGCCAGCGCTTGGGGCCAGTACGCGACCGCGTCGGGTTTCAATGCGCTGGCCGAGGGCGATTCGAGCACCGCCGTCGGCGGCTGGCTGTACTACGAAGATCCGACCACCGGCGCGGTCCTGCTGGACCAGACCACGACCGCCGCCGGCGCTGGCGCATCGGCCTTAGGCGCGGGCGCGCAGGCGACTGCAGCATTCAGCACCGCGACCGGTGCCGCGGCCACGGCCGAGGGCGCGCAGTCGACCGCGCTTGGCTACCGCAGCACGGCAGCAACGGCGGCCTCCAGTGCGCTGGGGTCCTTCTCCGAAGCCACCGGTGGTTTTGCCACCGCAGTGGGCTATGGCAGCGTGGCCAGCGGTGACTACGGTCTCGCGGTCGGCGGCATCGCCGACTACGGCGATCTGCTGATCGGGTTCCCCGGCCTGATCCTGCAGACGACCGAAGCCAGCGGCGTGGCGTCCACAGCGCTCGGCAACGGTGCATGGGCGACCGATATCGGCGCGACCGCAGTGGGCACGCTGGCCGAGGCGACCGGCATCCAGACCACCGCCGTCGGCACGCTCGCGTATGCGACAGCGGATGGCGCGAGCGCGATCGGCAGCGGCAGCGCCGCTTCGGGCGAGGACTCGACCGCGATCGGCTTCCTGGCCGGCGCGTCGGCGACGAACAGCGTGGCGCTGGGCGCGAATTCGCAGGCGGACCGCGACGACACGGTGTCCGTCGGTGCGTCAGGCAGCGAGCGCCAGATCACTCACGTGGCCGCGGGCACCGAAGACACGGACGCGGTGAACCTGGCGCAGCTCGACGAGGCCACACGGAATACGAAGTACTTTGTCGCCAGCGGCGCGGAAGGCGAGGACGGCGTCGCGGCCTACGTGGATGGCGAGTACGCCACAGCGGCCGGTGAGGCAGCCACTGCGTACGGCAGCGGTGCATCGGTGTTCGGTTCGGGCGCTTCCGCAGTGGGCGACTACACCACTGCATCGGGCTATGGCGCATCGGCCACCGCGACGTCGGCGACCGCTGTCGGCGGCATGCTCTATTACACCGACCCCGATACCGGCGCAGTGCTGCTCGAGCAAGTGACCACCGCGGACGGCGAGGGCGCAAGCGCGCTGGGCGCTGGCGCGCAGGCCACGGAAGCATTCGCAACCGCGACCGGCGCCGCCGCGTCCGCATCGGGATTGCAGTCCACGGCGACGGGCTACAGCAGTACGGCATCGGGTCTGGCCGCGACTGCGAACGGCGGCTTCGCCGAAGCCACCGGCGATTTCTCGACCGCGCTGGGTTACGGCGCAGATGCGAGCAATACGCGCACGACGGCAGTCGGCATCAGTGCAACGGCGAGTGGCACGAACGCCACCGCCCTTGGCAACACCGCCCAGGCCAGCGGAAACGTGAGCCTGGCGGCCGGCAGTGGTTCGCAGGCGACCGGTCTCAACAGCACTGCGCTGGGTGGGTCGGCCCGTGCGACCGCGGACAATACGACCTCGCTCGGCCAGTTCGCCTGGGCGACCGCGGTCGGAACGACGGCAGTGGGCCGCGATTCCTACGCCTATGCGCAGAACGCCACCGCGCTCGGACTCAGTGCCTGGGCCAACGGCGTGAACAGTGTGGCGATTGGCGCTGGCGCGCGGGCAACCGAAGCAGGGGTGGTCTCGATCGGCAACGGCACCGGCGCCGGTGGCTTCCCGGCCACGCGCCGGATCACCAACCTCGCGGCGGGTGTCAACGACACCGACGCGGTGAACATGGCGCAGTTCAATGCAGTGGCCGAGGCGGTCGAATCGACCACGCGCTACTTCGCTGCGAGCGGCGAGGGCGAGGCCGCAGTCACCGGTGACGAGGCGCTTGCGGCCGGCTCGGGCGCTGCGGCCGATGGCGATTACGCCACTGCGGTCGGCTCTGCGGCACAGGCACTCGATCAGGGCGCATCGGCGTTCGGCAGCGGTGCGTTCGCAATTGCCGAGAACGCCACGTCGATCGGCTTCAATGCGGTGTCCAGCGGCGCGAATGCGTTGGCAGTCGGCGCGACATCCGAAGCGTCGGGCGAGTACGCGATCGCCATCGGTGCCGAAAGCGTGGCAACAGGTCTCTACGCCACCGCAACCGGTGCAGCGGCGAGTGCGTCGGGCGACGGCAGCGTGGCCTCGGGTGCACTGGCCGAGGCGGCGGGCGAAGAGGCCACCGCAGTCGGCTACTTCGCGTCGGCTGCAGGGGAGGGGGCCACCGCGGTGGGCGCAGAAAGCGTCGCCGACGGATCGAGCGCAGCCGCGTTCGGATTCGCTGCCGAGGCGACGGGCGATTTCGCGACCGCCCTTGGCGGCAACGCGATGGCGAGCGGCGTGAACAGCACCGCGGTCGGCAATTCAAGCGACGCCAGCGGGACCAGTGCGCTCGCCGTGGGCGCCGACAGCATCGCCTCGGGCAGCTACAGCACCGCGGTGGGCCAGGCGGCCACCGCGACCGGCTACAACAGCGTGGCCGTGGGTGGCGCGTTCCTCGGCCTGCTGCCTGCCGAGGCATCCGGCGATTTCTCCACGGCCGTCGGTGGCGCCGCGTACGCGGCTGGTACCAACAGCACGGCGCTCGGCAACTTCGCAAGCGCCGAGGCCGTCAACAGTGTGGCGCTGGGCGCCGATTCGATCGCAGACCGCGAAGACAGCGTGTCGGTGGGCTCGGCGGGCAACGAGCGCCAGATCACCAATGTTGCAGCAGGCACCGAGACGACGGATGCAGTGAATCTGGGTCAGCTGGAAGACGCCACGGCCTACAACCGCTACTTCCGCGCATCGGGCGACGGCGAGGCCTACGCGGACGGCGAAGAGGCAACCGCGTCCGGTTCCAATGCGACAGCCGGTGCCGACTACGCCACCGCGATCGGCTCGGGGACGAATGCCACAGGCGTCGGCGCGTCGGCATTTGGCAGCGGCAGCAACGCCTGGGGTCAGTACGCCACGGCGTCGGGCTACAACGCATTGGCCGAAGGCAATTCGAGCACCGCAATCGGCGGCTGGCTGTATTACGAAGATCCCACCACGGGGGCGGTGCTGCTCGACCAGACCACCACCGCGGTCGGCGATGGCGCTTCGGCATTCGGCGCGGGCGCGCAGGCCGTCGGTGCGTTCAGCACCGCGACCGGTGCAGGGGCAACGGCCGAAGGCGGGCAGTCGACGGCCACCGGTTACAGCGCGACTGCGGGCAGTGACTACGCGACCGCGACCGGCGCTTTCAGCGATGCCAGCGGCGCGCGCGGCACTGCCAACGGCTATGCCGCATCGGCGGGTGGTGACTACAGCACGGCCGGCGGCGCATTCGCCGACGCGAGTGGTCTGTACGGCACTGCGTTCGGCTACGGCGCGACCAGCAGCGGCGATTACAGCCTGGCGATCGGCGGCGTCGCCGACTACGGCGATCTGCTGATCGGCTTCCCGGGCCTGATCCTGCAGCAGACCGAGGCCAGCGGTGTGGCCTCCACTGCGCTGGGCAACGGCGCCTGGGCCACCGAGATCGGCGCGACTGCGGTCGGCACGCTGGCCGAGGCGACCGGTGTGCAGACCACGTCGGTGGGCACGCTGGCCTATGCCACGGCTGACGGCGCGACCGCGATCGGCAGTGGCAGTTCCGCATCGGCCGAAGACGCCACGGCGATCGGCTTCCTTGCGGATGCGTCGGCCGCCAACAGTGTCGCGCTAGGCGCCAACTCGGCGGCAGATCGCGACAACACCGTCTCGGTCGGCGCGGCCGGTGCCGAACGGCAGATCACCAACGTGGCAGCAGGCACCGCAGGCACCGATGCGGTCAACGTCGACCAGCTCGAGGACGCCACGCAATACAACAAGTACTTCGCGGCCTCGGGTGACGAGGACAACGACCAGGGCGCTGCAGTCGACGGCGATTTCGCCACGGCCGCAGGTTCCGCGGCGCTTGCATACGGCGATGGCGCATCGGCCTTCGGCAGCGGCGCCTTCGCACTGGCCGACAACGCGACGGCAGTCGGTTTCAACGCAACCGCAGCCGGCCAGAACAGTGCGGCCTTCGGTGCTGGCGCGCAGGCTGACGGCGCCGCGAGCGTTGCCATCGGCGGCGCAGCCGTGGACGAGGACGGTACGCCGTTGCTCGTGGACGGCAGCGGCAACCCGATCGAAACCTCGGCTACCAGCGCGGGTGTCGCCGGCACGGCGGTGGGCGCAAGCGCGGATGCGAGTGGCTTCGCCGGCTCGGCCGTCGGCGTGGGGGCTTCGGCTACCGGCGAACTGTCGTCCGCCTTCGGCGCAGTCGCCAATGCGGTCGGCGACCAGTCGACGGCGATGGGCTACGCCTCGGCGGCCACGGCTGCGGACTCCACCGCGATCGGCTCCTACTCGGTGGCCAGCGGTCTCAACAGCGTCGCGGTCGGCGGTGGCGCCGGTCTGTTCAACCTGTTCCCGACCGAAGCCAGTGGTGACTACTCCACCGCCGTCGGCGGCGCCGCATGGGCATCGGGCTTCAACAGCACGGCGCTCGGCAACTTCTCCACCGCATCGGGCGACAACAGCCTGGCGCTGGGCGCCGATGCGGTGGCGACTGCCGATGGCAGCGTGGCGCTCGGCCAGGGTTCGGAAGCCGATCGCGAGAACTCCGTGTCGGTGGGCAGCGCTGGCAGCGAACGTCAGATCACCAATGTGGCTGCCGGTGAAATCGCCGCCGACAGCACCGATGCGGTCAACGGCGGCCAGCTCTACGACACCAATGTCCGTGTGGACGGGGTCGAAGATCGTCTGGGCGATGTCGAAGGCATTGCCGCCACCGCAATCACCTACGACGACGACAGCCGCGCTTCGCTGACGTTCGAAGGGGAGAACGGCACCCGACTGACCAATCTCGCCAATGGCGCGATCAACGCGGGCAGCACCGATGCAGTGACTGGTCGCCAGGTCTTCGGCGGTCTGCAATCCACCGCAGATGCGCTGGGCGGTGGCGCGGCGGTCACCGCATTCGGCACGATCTCCGCGCCGACGTTCGCCATCCAGGGTGGCAACTACTACTCCGTCGGCGATGCCTTCGGCGCACTGGATGCCGAAATCAGCGGGCTGAAGCAGCAGGTCGGCGATCTGGATTCGGCGGTGAATTCGGTCACTGCAGCCAAGTCGCAGGCGAGAGTCGCAACGGCAGCCGCGAGTGACGAGACCGCCGTTGCCGGCGACACGCGTACAACTGCAGCCACGACCGCGACCGCGGGCGCCGAACTCGCGACCGTCGACGCGGTGGAAGATGCGGCCAGCGCGCCGGCAGGCGCACAAGCCACGGCCCAGGCGAGCGCGTCGGCAGAGGTCGACACCAGCGGTGTGCAGGGCACGCCCACCGCGGCCAGTGTTGGGCGCGAACGCGTTGCGGATCCGGCCACGAGCGCGACCGCCTCGACGACCGCCGTGTCGGCGGACGTGCCCGCCGCCGGTGGCGTGTCGATGGCCCAGGTGGAGGCGGCATCGGCCGATGCACGTGCGTATGCCGACACCACCGCGACCCAGGCGGTCAGCAGCGCGAACTCGTATACGGATCAGCGCTTCGCAGCGTTCGACGACACCTTCGAGCAGTTCAAGGGCGATGTCGATCGCCGCTTCTACGACACGGATCGCCGCATCGACCGTCAGGGCGCGATGGGCGCGGCGATGCTCAACATGGCGACCAGTGCGGCGGGTATCCGCACCGAGAACCGCGTCGGCGTCGGTATCGGCTTCCAGGGTGGCGAGAGCGCGCTGTCGGTGGGCTACCAGCGCGCGATCAGCGAACGCGCGACGGTCACCCTCGGCGGTGCGTTCAGCGGCGATGAAAAGTCGGTCGGCGTGGGTGCCGGTTTCGGCTGGTAAGAACTGACCGTCGCGCCGTCGCCAACCGGCGGCGCGATGGGAACGGGCGGGGCAGTCGGGCGGCAGACGCGGTCCGATACGAGGCGGCAGGGGCGTGGCGCAGCGCTGCGTGGACCGGGTCGTCGCATTCCATCATTTCTGCAAAGAAGAGGTTCCAATGAAGAAAGTCATCATTCCGTGCACGCTCGCGGTTGCGGTTGCAGCGGCACTGACCGTCGGCGCTGTCAACGCAGGCAAGACCTCGCGCGCCGCCGGCAACATCTCGACCGACAACGTTGCAGGCCGCGTCGACGCGCAACCGGTGCAGCGCCTGATCATCGAATACCGCGACGGAACCCGCGAGAAGACCAACCAGGCGGCGGTGGTTACCAACGTCCAGAGCGCGCTGGTCCGCTCGGGCCTCGTGCGCGGCGCGAGCAAGGCGTCGAATGTCAGCTACCAGCGCAGACTGGCGACCGGGCATGAGTTGGTCCGTCTGACCAGCCCGCTCGATGCGGTCGAAGCCGATGCGCTGGTCCGCCAGATCGCCGCCGATCCGAACGTCAAGTCGGTCAGCGTCGATCGCTTCCGCCAGATCGCATCGGTGCAGCCGGCCTATGTGCCGAACGATCCGGATTTCCAGGAATACCAGTGGCATATGCGCGCCCCGGATGGCGGCGCGACCTTCGACGGCGGTCCGAACCGCGGCGGCGCCAACGTGCCGGCCGCATGGGACCTCTCCGACGGCGATGGCATCACCATTGCCGTGCTCGACACCGGCATCAGCGCGCATCCCGACATCGACACCTCGCTGGCCGATGCAGGCTATGACTTCATCACCGACGCCCTGGTGTCGGGTCGTGCGACCGCCGGCCGCGCGCCGGGCGGTTGGGATCTGGGAGACTGGACGATCAACTACCCCGGCGCGAGCGCCTGCCAGCAGCGCAACAGCTCCTGGCACGGCACCCACGTGGCGGGTAGCGCCGGTGCGCAGATCACCGACAACGGCGTCAGCCTGACGGGCGTGGCCTATGGCGCAAAGCATCTGCCGGTGCGCGTGCTCGGTCACTGCGGCGGCGCCGAGTCCGACATCGTCGACGCGATCATCTGGGCTGCCGGCGGCAGCGTCGCAGGTGTGCCGGACAATCAGAACCCGGCGCAGGTCATCAACCTGAGCCTCGGTGGTTCGGGCCCCTGCTCGTCGGCCGAAGCCGATGCCATCGCGCAGGCGAACGCGCTGGGTGCAACGGTCGTGATCGCGGCCGGCAACAGCAATGGCGACGTGGCGAACTTCTCCCCGGCCAACTGCCCCGGTGCGATCGCGGTCGCGTCGAACGGCGTGACCAGCGCCCGCGCCTATTACTCGAATTACGGCGCAGGGATCGACATTTCGGCGCCGGGCGGTGGTGTCTATGCGAACGATGCCGGCAGCGGCACGCAGATCTATGACGGCTTCATCTGGCAGGCGAAGAATCCGAGCACCACGACACCGACCCCGGTCGCCGACATCGCACCGAATTATGCGTCCGGTTCGGCGGGCACCTCGCAGGCGTCGCCACACGTGGCCGGTGTCGTTGCGCTGATGCAGAGCGCACGTCTTGCCGCCGATCTCCCGCTGCTGACGCCGGTCGAAGTGCTCGACATCCTCAAGCAGACCGCCACGCCGTTCGCCGTCGCACCGGTCGCCAACCGTCCCATCGGCCCGGGCATCGTCAATGCCGGCGCAGCCGTTCTGAAGGCGATCGAGCCGCCGTGCGAGGTCGATTGCGCGCCACCTGCGACCCCGATCGTCAACGCGACACCGGTGCGTTCGCTCTCGGGTGCAGCCGGCAGCGAAACGCTCTACAGCATCGAGGTGCCGGCCGGTGTCACGGGTCCGCTGAGCATCACCACCAGTGGTGGCAGCGGTGACGTCTCGCTGCACGTGAGTCTTGACGAAGCGCCCGGCGACACCGGGACGTGGAACTCGACGCGTCCGGGCAACTCGGAAACCATTCGCATCAACGCGCCTGCAGCCGGTGTCTATTACATCAAGCTGGCCGGCAACCGGGCCTACTCCAACGTCATCCTGCAGGCGCGTTTCACAGCACCCCAGATCTGATGTCCAAGCCGTCCTGCGGATGCAGGGCGGCTGACGGCGTACTCGAAACCGGTGGATGCTCGCATCCACCGGTTTTTCTTTGCGGACGTTTCCATCTGGAAGCTGCTGGCCGGTGTGCGCAGCGCTTGCACTCACCCACCGGCGTCCGCGTCGAGCACCGTCTCGCCCAGCGCGCGTCCCAGGCCCTGGAACGCGGTTTCGGCCTGTGCCAGCTCGTCGAAGTCCTCGGCGCAGGCGAGCACCAGTGTGGCGCCGTCGCGGGCGCGTTCGGCATCGATGACGCCCACGTTGCAGGCGCGGCGGTGCTGGGTGCCGGTCTTCTGCGCGAAGTCGGTGCCCGGTGGCAGGCCGGCACTGATGCGGCGGTCGCCGGTGCTGATGGCACGCATGTGCTCGAGCATGCGCCGCGTGCTGTCGGGTGACAGCAGCTCGCCTGCCGCCAGGCGGTCGAGCAGGACGGCGAACGCCGGCAGGGTCGCCGTGTTGCGGTCGCTGCGGTAGTAGGCATCGAACACTGCATCCAGCGTGTCGGCATCGAGGTCTGCGCGGGCCACGCCCAACGCACTCGCCAATGCCTGCAGGCGCGGCTCACCTGCCTCCGCATTGCGCAGCCGCACGATGGCCATGTTGTCCAGTTGCGCCACGCCGGGATGCACCGGGCCGTAAGCGTCGTAACGGACCTGCAGGATCGTCGTGACGGGGCCGAAGCCGCCGCCGGTCCACGCCTGGATGCGTGCGTTGAGGTGGTCCTCGCCGAGCTTGCGGATCAGCATGTCGGTCGCGGTGCTGTCGCTGTCGCGCAGTGACTTTTCCAGCAGCGCGGCAAGGCTGAAGGTCTGCCCGGGCTTGTGTTCGAGCATGTCGCCGGCGCCGTCGACGAAATCGGTCTGCGCGAGCGTCAGTGTGTCGTCGAGTGACAGCGTGCCCGCGTCGACCTGTTCGAGCACCGCGATCGCCACCGGAATCTTGATCGTCGACGACAGATACCAGGCGCGGTCCTGGCCACGGTCCAGCGTGCCCGGCTGCGCGCCGTAGTGCCGGACGTGGACGCCGAACCGGCCGGGCATCGCGTCATCGAGCGCGTCGATGCGCGTATCGAGTGCGGCGACCCAGGGCGCGTCGGTTGCGAGAGCCGCGTCGACTGCAGGTTGCGCAGCGGGATCGTCTGCAGGTGGCGGTGTGTCCCCACCGCGGCATGCCGCCAGCAATGCGACGGACAACACGAGAGGCGCGAATCGATACAGGGCGCGTGCGGGCATGGCGGGACTCATCGGGTGGGCGAATGTGGACGGCGCGAGGGATCCAGCACCCCCGACGCGGTCACCGCGGCACCGAGTTCGCGCATCGCGCGCTCGCTCGCAGCCGTGCTGGCGCCGCGCGCACAAGCGGCAATCACCACATGCACCGGCGCGCTGCCATCGCGCGTCGGCAGGCTCGCGATACCGGCATCGCAGATGCGCCGGTACTGGGTGCCGGTCTTGTGGGCGAAACGCGCATCGGCGGGCAGGCCTGCGCGGATGCGCTGCTTGCCGGTCTGCACGCGCGCCATCACGTCGAGCAGGTACCGCGTGCTTTCGGGCTCGAGCGCCTCGCCCGCCTGCAGCGCCGCCAGCATCCGGCCGAAATCGCGCAGCGTGCCGCTGTTGGCGTGGGTGGCGTAGTAGGACTCGAACGCGCTGTCGAGATCGGGCAGCAGGAAATCGTCGGTCGTGACGCCTAGCAGCTGCGCAAGCCTGCGCACGCGTGCCTGACCGGCGCCTGCACGCTGCAGCGCCAGCATGTCCTGGCCGCGCAGGCCGGCGGCGCCGGGATGGAACATGCCATAGGCGAGGCGACGCACATCGGCCAGCGTCGTGATGCGGACATCGCGTGCAATCAGTTCCGCCGCCACCCGGTTGACCTGTCCGAGCCCCACGGTGCGGATCAGCATGTCGCTTGCGGTGTTGTCGCTGTAGACGATCATCTGGTCGAGCAGCCAGGCGACGGTCAGCCGGTCGCCGGCGCGATGTGCATTGGTCCGCCCCGCGCCGTCGACGATGTCGCTGCCGAGCAGGGTCACCTGGGTGTCGAGCGTCAGCCAGCCCTGTTCGACCTCGCGCAACACCGCAATCGCGATCGGCACCTTGACGCCCGATGCCAGGTACCAGATCTCGTTGGCGCGAAAGCCGTATTGCGCGCCATCGTCGAGACGTTGCACGTGCACACCCAGTTCGCCGGAAAAGCGCGCGTCGACGGCCCGTATGCGGTGGTCCAGATCAGCGCGCCAGCCTGCGTCGGCCGCCGGTGGCGACTTGATCGCGGGCTTGCCAGCTGCCGGCGCCGTTGCAGCCGGCGTGGGCGTCTGCGCAACGGCCGGGCGCCCCGGCCACGCAAGCGCGAGCGCAGCGGCGAAGATGACGTAGTGCAGGCGTCTCAGCATGGGCTCAGGAGCCTGGTGACCGGCCGCTTCACTTGCGCTGAACTTCGCTGTCGGACGAACGCTTCAGTGCGCGCTTCATCGCGCCCCAGAGCCAGATCCAGGTCGCGGTTGCGGCCAGCAGCAAAGCGGTCAACAGCAGCGCGCGCTCGTAGGTCACGGACTGGTACAGCCCCAGCGTCTCGCGCAGCAGCAGGAAGATCACGCTGATGTGCACGATGAAGGCCATCAGCGCATCGCTGCCGATGACCGCGATCGGACGCAGCCACTTGGCCAGCCATTCGCCGCCGGCGACCGCCAGCGCCAGCAACGCGAACGCGCCGCCGGTGCTGAAGAGCATGAACATCAGTTGCGGGGGGTGCTTGCCGGTGTTGCGCGCAATATCGACCAGCAGCGGGCGCAGCTCGCCGGCGCGGATCAGGAACCAGGCGAACAATGCCGCCGATACCAGCGCCAGCACGCCGGCCAGTGCCCAGCGCGTGCGTGGCGCGCGATACGCCTGCAGCAGCACGCCGCCGATCAGCAGGCCGACCAGGATCAACGGCCCGCGCGCAAGCTGGCCCCAGGTGTAGTAATCGGGATGCTCGACGATCAGCGCCTGCAGTTGCGGCACGCCCCAGAAATCGAAATGGTGCAGCAGCCACCACGACGCGAACGCAACCGGCACAGGACTCAGCCAGCGCAGCCAGGCAGGCGTCTTCGCCCACAGCGGCAGCAGCCACGGAATCCACAACAGCGCGATGGCATAGAAGCCGAGGATCTCGACGAACGAGGGAAAATCGCGATACAGCAGGGTGTCGACGATCGCCCCCGTGTCGTGGCGGCCGTACATCTCCACGACGGTGAGCACCTTGTACCAGAACAGCACCACCAGCCCGCGCCACAACAGGCGGTTGCGGCGCTGTGGCCAGTCGGGCGCCGTGGTCTTGGGCACGAACGCCACGGCGAGCGCGATGCCGAACACGATCACGAACAGTGACGAGGAGAACTTGGTGATCGCGTGGACCGGCACCTGGCCCCAGGCGGGGAAGTCGTCGAACGGCATCAGGCCGTTGGTGCCATGGCTGAGGATCATCAGGACGACTGCGAAGCCCCGTGCCAGATCGATCGCGCCGATCCGTCCAGGGGACGGCTTCGTGTTGCTTTCAGATGGCGACCGCAGCGACGGCTCCGCCTGTGCCGCGCTCACGCCACGTGTCCGGCGCGGTCGGTCCATCTGCGGCAAGCCGCGCGCGCCACCCGCATCAGCAAACCCCCACTGCGTCGCATGCGCGCGATGGCGACAGGAATGCGGGACGGCATGCACGCGATGCGTGGAGGGATAGCAGCACCTGGACCATGGGAATCTCCTCGAGGTCGGGTCCTGCATTCCAGCAGCGCACACGTGATGGAGTGGTCAGCGGCCCCGCGCCGATCTGGGATACTGTCGCGCCAGGCTTCCGTACGACCGCCGTCCGATGTCCATCTCGTCCAAGTCCCGCCGCGACGCAAGACGTCGCAATGCGCCGCGTCGCAGCGACGGCATCGCGGGCACGCCGCAGATCCATGCGCAACTCAAAGGGCCCGATGAGCGCGTGCTCGCCGGTGCGACCTATCACGAGGGTGAGTGGACGCTCGTGCTGCGCGGCGAGCCTGTCGCCGCCACGCCAAGCGCGGCGATGGTGCTCGCGATGCTGCGGCACACCGCGGCCTCGCGCCACGCGATCGGCATTGCCACGCGGCTGTCGGTGTCGAAAGCGCTCGATGCTGCGGCCAGCGCCGAGGCCGAAGCGCAGGGGCGCACACTGGTCGAGCATCTCGACTGGCTCGAGGCCGAGCGGCAAACCCGCAACGCACCGCCGGAGGCGCCGCCCAAGGCGCATTGACGCGTCGCGGCGGGTCCGTCTGCACGATGAACCGTGCAAGCCGGGTCGGATTGGACGCTTCGCGCACCGGTATCATGCCGCGGTCCCGGTTTCCGACCTGCCCCGATGCGATCCGTTCGATTCCTGCCGCGTTTGACCACCCTGGCCGTTGCCGTGCTCCTGCTGGCCGCATGCGGACGCAATGCGCGGGAGGACGCGCCGTTCATGGGCGAATCCTTCGATTCCGACGAGACCTACTCGCGTACCTACGAGCTGCCGCCGGCACAGGTCTGCAGCGCGGCGCGTCTGGCGCTGCTGGGGCAGGGCTATGCAGTCGGCAAGTCCAGCGACGACGCGGTGGAAGCGACCAAGAATTTCCAGCCCGAGGACGACGTGCACACGCAGTTGTCGGTACGCGTGTCCTGTGTGTCGCGCGGCAACGAGCGCTCCCTGCTGTTCGTCAGCGCCCTGCTGGATCGCTACGTGATGCGCAAGAGTTCCAATTCGGCAAGCGTCGGTGTCGGCGGAATCGGCTCGCTGTCGCTGCCGGTCGGCAGTCGCGAGGATTCGCTGGTGCGCACCGCCAGCAGCACCGTGCAGGACGCCGGTTTCTACCGCCGCTTCTTCGAACGTGTCGGCTTCTACGTGCCGGCGCCGAGCAGCCGCGACCGCAAGCCGAGCGCCGACGAGATGCGCCGCGAAGACCCGCCACCGGCCGACCTCAAGCAGGGCGCGGCGCCAGCAACGAGCGACCTGCCACAAGGCTGATCCAGCCCGCGCCCGGCGCCTTCGACTGCTAAAGTCGGCCGATCCGTAATTGATGGGATGGCCGTGCAGTGAATGCGGTGCTCGAGGATTCCACAGCGACGCCCGACACGCCTGAAGCGCGCATCGTCGCGCGCCTGCGCGCCAGCGGCCGGCTCAAGGATGTCGATCTGGCGCGCGCGCAGCGCCTGCATGCCGAGGCCGGCGGCAGTCTGCTGACATTGCTCGGGCGTCTGGGTCTGGTGTCGGAGCGCGACCATGCCGAAGCCTGCGCCGCAGAACTGGGCCTGCCATTGCTGTCTGCCAAGTCGGTGCCCGAAGATCCGCCGGAGCTCGTCGAGGGCGCGCAGCCCTTGTCAGTGCGATTCCTGCGCCAGTTCCATGTGCTGCCGATCGGCGAAAGTCGCGGCCGCCTGCAGGTGTGGATGTCCGATCCGTTTGATGCTTACGCGCTCGAAGCCGTGCGCCTGGCGACCGGCTGCGAGATTGCGCCCGCCGTCGGCCTGCGCTCGGAGATCGACGATCTGATCGAACGCTGGTACGGCCAGGGTCGCAGCGCGATGGGCACGATCATCGAATCGGCCGATGGCGAGGGCGGTGGCGATGTCGACGACGTCGAGCATCTGCGCGACCTCGCGTCCGAAGCGCCGGTGATCCGGCTGGTGAACCTCGTGATCCAGCGCGCGGTCGAGCTGCGCGCCTCCGACATCCACATCGAACCGTTCGAGAGCCGTCTGAAAGTGCGCTATCGCGTCGACGGCGTACTGATCGACGGCGAAAGCCCACCGGTGAATCTCACCGCGGCGGTGATCAGCCGCATCAAGATCATGGCGCGGCTCAATATCGCCGAGCGCCGGTTGCCGCAGGACGGCCGCATCATGCTGCGCGTGCAGGGCAAGGAGCTCGACCTGCGCGTCTCCACAATGCCGACCGCGCACGGCGAGAGCGTGGTGATGCGTCTGCTCGATCGCGAAACCGTGGTCTTCGATTTCTATCGGCTCGGGTTCACCGACGAATTCCTGCCGCAGTTCAACAAGGTGCTCGACCAGCCGCACGGCATCCTGCTGGTCACCGGCCCGACCGGTTCGGGCAAGACCACGACGCTCTACACCGCGCTGTCGCAGCTCAATACGCCGGACGTCAAGATCATCACCGTCGAAGATCCGGTCGAATACCAGATCGAAGGTATCAACCAGATCCAGGCCAAGCCGCAGATCGGTCTCGATTTCGCGCACGCCCTGCGTTCGATCGTCCGCCAGGATCCGGACATCATCATGATCGGCGAAATGCGCGACCTGGAAACCGCGCGCATCGCGATCCAGTCAGCACTGACCGGCCATCTGGTGCTCAGCACGCTGCACACCAACAACGCCGCCGGCGGCATCACCCGCATGCTCGACATGGGCGTCGAGGATTACCTGCTCACCTCGACGATCAACGGCATCCTCGCCCAGCGCCTCGTGCGCAGGCTCGAGCCCACGCACGCCGTGCGCTACGCGGCATCGCCCGAGGAGATCGAACGCTTCGAGCTGCGCCGGTTCCAGCCGGAAGGCGAGATCGTGCTGTATCGCCCGGGCCCGTCGGCTGGTGCGCCTACCGGCTACCTCGGCCGCACGACGATCGTCGAGTTCCTGGTCATGAACGACACGCTGCGCCGCGCGGTGATGCGTCACGCCGGCATGGGCGAGCTCGAACAGCTCGCCCGCGAATCGGGCATGCGCACGATGTACGAGGACGGCATCCTCAAGGCGCTGGCTGGGAAGACGACGATCGAGGAAGTGCTGCGGGTGACGGAGGACGCGTGATGGCAGCATTGCGCAAAGCTTCAGGCTCTCGCGCCACGTCATCCCCGCAAACGCGGGGATCCAGCGCCTCGGGCGTTTTCCGCCACGGTGCGGCGACGCGCCACCTCAAGGAAGAGGTCGTCGTCAATGGAGCGGAATCCCTGTGTCTACCTGCTGGCGCGCGCGCGCAATGGCACGCTGTATCTGGGCGTCACATCGAACCTGGCGCAGCGGGTCTGGCAACACCGAACATCCGTGATAGACGGCTTCAGCGCGCGCTACGACACCCATCATCTGGTCTGGTTCGAACGACACGAAACGATGCCGTCGGCGATCGCTCGCGAGAAGCAGATCAAGAAATGGCGGCGAGCGTGGAAGGTGGATTTGATCGAGTCTGCGAATCCGTACTGGCGAGATCTGTGGAGCGAGATCATCGGGTAAGTGGCGGGGACCACCGGCAATACGGGAAGGCGCTGGATTCCCGCGTTCGCGGGAATGACGGCAGTCAACGTCCAGCCGTCCGCAAACTTCGGCCTCCCATAACGCGTCATTCCCGCGAACGCGGGAATCCAGTGGCTTGCACCTCTGGATACCAGGTCGGCAAAGATTTCTCTCCCCTCACTTCGTTTGTGCGTATTGCGCCGCCCCAATGACCCTCTACCGCTACAAAGCCCTCAACACCCGCGGTGAAACGCTCGACGGCACGATGGACGCCGCCAGCGAAGCCGAGGTCGCGCTGCGGCTGCAGGAGCAGGGCCATCTGCCAATCGAGGCGCGGCCGGCAAGCGAGGCGCGGGCGGTCGAGGACTGGAAGGCGTTGTTCAAGCCCAAGCCGTTCTCGGGGCCGCGGCTGGTGCAGTTCACCCAGCAGCTCGCGACGCTGCTCAACGCCGGTCAGCCGCTGGATCGCGCACTGACGATCCTGCTCGATCTGCCCGAGGAGCCGGAAGCCAAGCGCACGATCACCGAACTGCGTGACGCGGTGCGCGGCGGTGTGTCGCTGTCGACCGCGCTCGAACGCCAGCACGGTACGTTCTCGCGGCTGTACGTGAACATGGTGCGCGCCGGCGAAGCTGGCGGTAGTCTCGAAGACACGCTGCAGCGCCTCGCCGATTACCTCGAAAGCGCGCGCCTGTTGCGCGGCCGCGTGGTCAACGCGCTGATCTACCCGGCGATCCTGATCGTCATGGTCGGCGCGTCGTTGATGTTCCTGCTCGGTTACGTGGTGCCGCAGTTCGCAGCGATGTACGACAGCCTGGATGCGGAACTGCCGATGTTCACCAAGATCGTGCTCGGCCTCGGCGAGTTCGTGCGCGACTGGTGGATCCTGATGCTGGCGGTGCCGGTGATCGCGATCTACGCCTTCGTGCTGAAGCTGCGCGACGCGCGGTTCCGGCTGCGGTTCGACGCCTGGCTGCTCCAGCGCAGGATCTTCGGCCCACTGGTCGCGCGTATCGAAACCGCGCGGCTGGCCCGCACGCTGGGCACGCTGCTGCGCAACGGTGTGCCGCTGATCGCGGCGCTGGGCATCGGCCGCAAGGTGCTGGGCAATCTGGCGCTGTCGGCGGACGTCGAATCGGCCGAGTCGGAGGTCAAGAACGGTGTCGGCCTGTCGACGGCGCTGGGTCGCAGCAAACGTTTTCCGCGGCTCGCAATCCAGATGATCCAGGTCGGCGAGGAGTCGGGCGCGCTCGACGCCATGCTGCTCAAGACCGCGGACACCTTCGACCAGCAGACCGGTACATCGCTCGACCGCATGCTCGCCGCGCTGGTGCCGGCGATTACGATGCTGCTCGCGCTGGTGGTGATGGTGGTGATCCTCGCGGTGCTGGTGCCGATCTACGACCTGACCAGCGTCATCGGCTAGGTTCAGCTGCGCGGCGTCATACAATGCGGACCAGACTCTTGAGCGAGGCAGTGTCGATGCAGCACATCCGCAGATCGCGTCCCCTCGGCAGCCCGCGCAGCGCGCAGGGCGGTTTCAGCCTGATCGAGATCATCCTCGTCGTCGTACTGATCGGTGGCATCGTCGCGTTCGCCGCGACCCGCATCCTCGGCGGCGGCGACCGCGCGCGCGTGAACCTCGCCAAGGCGCAGGTGCAGACGCTGGCCGAAAAGGTGCACCAGTACGAAATGGATACCGGCACGCTGCCCAATTCGCTGGGAGATCTTGTCACCGCGCCCGGCGGCGCCAGTGGCTGGCTCGGCCCGTACGCGAAGGACGCGGAGCTGCGCGATCCCTGGAACACGCCCTACGAGTTCGCCGCGCCGGGCAACAGTCAGCCCTTCGAGATCGTCAGCTACGGCGCTGATCGCAAGCCTGGCGGCGATAGCGTCAACGCAGATATCCGTTACGAATAAGCGGCCCGCGCGCTGTGGATAGCGGCGCTGATGATGCTAGATTCCGGGGCTGCTCCCGCTCCGGAACGTCGCCGCGCCAGATGTCGCACCGCATCGCCAGGGTTCGCGGTTTCTCACTGCTCGAAGTGCTGCTGGTCGTCGGCCTGATTGCCGTGACCGGCGTGCTGGCGGCGGCCGCCATGAGCGGCGGTTTCGATCGCATCGCGCTGCAGTCCACAAGCAAGACGATCGCCGCGCAGTTGCGTTACACCCGGGCGCAGGCGATCTCGACCGGCGAGCCGCAGCGCTTCGTGATCGATCCGCAGGCGCGCACCTGGCAGGCGCCCAATGGCCGTCACGGCACGATTCCGGAACCACTAGCAGTCGAATTCACCGGTGCGCGCGAACTGCAGTCGAGCGACAGCGAAGGCGTGATCCTGTTCTTCGCCGACGGCGCCGCGACTGGCGGTCGTGTGCGTGTGTTGTTGCGCGAGGCGGCGTGGCAGGTCGATGTGGCCTGGCTGACCGGCGAAGTGCGTCTATCCCGCGCGAACGCGGACGAATGAGTCATCGCGGCCAGCGCGGATACACCTTGATCGAAGTCATCGTGGCCTTCGCGGTGCTGGGCATCGCGCTGATGCTGTTGCTCGGCACGTTGTCGAACGGCACGCGCCAGGTGCGCTGGGCGGCGGATTCCGGGCGCGCGGCGCTGCATGCGCAGTCGCTGCTGGATGGCATCGGCATCGATATTCCTGTGGTGCCAGGCAGTACCACTGGCGAGTTCGAGGACGGGCGCTATCGCTGGACGCTGGAGATCGTGCCCTACGTCGATCCGCAGATGCCGCCGACACTCCTTGATCCGTCCGGCCAGCAGTTGTTCGAGATCGCACTGGCGGTCGACTGGGGCGAGCGTGGTCCGCGCGAGCGGCTGCAGGTGCACACGTTGCGGCTGCGCGAATCCGATGCGCCCGGGGTGCTGACGCCATGAAGCACGCGCGCGGTTTCACGTTGATCGAGGTGCTGCTGGCGACGGTGTTGCTGGCCGCTGGACTCGCTTTGGCGCTGACCACGTTGCGCGCCGCGACGGCGACCGTCGATCGCGGGGAAGCGCTGTCACAGCGCAGCGAGCGGATGCGCGCGGTGGAAGGCTTCCTGCGCCGGCGCGTCGCATCCGCGCAGCAGATCGCATTCCAGACCGACGAAAGCACCGGCGAGATCTCGCAGTTCGTCGGCGAGCCGCAGCGTCTGCGCTTTGTTGCCGATCTGCCGAACTATCTGGGGCAGGGCGGGCCGCATCTGCACGACATCGCGGTCGACGACGTGCGCGGCGCGCAGCGCCTGACGGTCGCATTCGGCATGGTGATGACCGGTCGCACGATCGAGCCGCCCAGTCCACGTCCGCCGGAACCCCTGGTCGACGATCTCGTCGAACTGCGCCTGCGCTATCGCGGCTTCGACGAGACGGGTGCGCTCGGCGAATGGCAGGAGCGCTGGGGACCTGCTGCATTGCCGTTGCAGGTCGAAGTGCAGATCGAGACCGAGCGCGACGGCGTCTGGCCCACGCTCGTGGTCACCTTGCCGCAGGGCACCGGACAAGCCGCCCCGGTGGCACTGCCATGAGCGCGCGCGCGCATCGCGGCGCGGCGCTGCTGCTGGTGCTGTGGCTGATCACGCTGCTGGCCGCGCTGGTCGGCGCCTTCGCGTTGACCGCGCGCATCGAACAGCAGCAGGGCCGTGTGCTCAGCCGCGGTGTCGCCGGCGACCAGGCTGCGCGCGCGGGCCTTGAGTACGCGCTGACGCGGCTGGCGATGGATGATCCTGCATTGCAGTGGCAGCCCGACGGGCGTCCCTACGCCTGGCGCTTCCACGACATCGATGTGGAACTGAACCTCGTCGACGAGACCGGCAAGGTCGATCTCAACGCCGCCGACGCTTCGCTGCTGGCCGCGCTGCTGCAGGTCACCGGCGCTGAACAGAGCATCGCCGTGCAGGTCGCCGGCGCGATCATCGACTGGCGCGACGGCGACGATTTCGTGCAGATCACCGGCGGCGCCGAAGCCGCGGACTACGCCAGCGCGGGGCGGCCCTACGGCGCCAAGAACGCGCCGTTCGAAAGCGTTGCCGAGGTCGAACAGGTACTGGGCATGACGCCGGAGCTGTTCGAGGCCGTCGCCCCTTACCTCACCATCTACACCCGGCTGCCGACGCCTGATCCGCAGTTCGCCGCCGCGCCGGTGCTGCGGGCGATGGGCGTGGAAGCCGATCCGATCCTCGCCGCACGCGAAGCCACTGCGGCGCAGCTCATGGGCGCCCTGCTGGGCGGCGGCAGCGGCACGTATAGTGTCGAGAGCCAGGCGCGGCTCCCGGAAGGACGGACCGCGCGGTTGCGTGCAGTCGTCAGGACCGGCGGTGGCGCCGTACCGGGCACGGCCTACACCGTGCTGCGTTGGGAGGAAGGAGCGTCACCACGATGATGTCCGCTACACCCGCATCTCCGGCCGAACGCGCGCCCGGCCGTCGCACATGGCGTCTGGACGGCCGCACGTCCGTACGTGTCCGCACGTTTCTGTCGTGGTGGGGCGCGGCGCTGTCGGCCTGGTTGCCGGCGCGCGTGCGCGAGCTGTTCGGGCTCGCCAGCCGACGTCTGCTGCTGGTCGGCAGTGGTGCGGATATCGCGCTGCAACTCCAGGATGCCGATGGCGTGCGCGACCTCGCGAACGTGCCGCGCGTCTCGTTCGACGACACCGCCGGCGATCCGCTGGCTGCCCTGCTCGCGCCGCGGACGATCGAGCTGCCGCGCTGGCTGCTGCTGCCCGCGCGTACCGGCCTGCGTCGGCAACTGACCCTGCCCGAAGCCGCCGGCGACCGCCTGCACGATGTGCTCGGCTTCGAGATCGACCGGCAGACGCCGTTCGCCGCCGCTGACGTGCGCTACGACCACCGCGTGCTCGGCCGGCGCGGCGACGGCCAGATCGACGTGGAACTGGTGGTGGTGCCGCGCGCCGCGATCGACGCACAGCTCGCGGCGCTCGGTCCGCTGGCGCCGATGCTCGCCGGCATCGATCTCGCCGGCGACGGCGGCCCGCTGGGCGTCAACCTGATCGACGACGCACGTCGTCGTCGCCGCGAGGATCCGCAGCGCCGCGTGCAACTGCTGATCCTCGGCATCGCCGTGCTGCTGACCGCGTTCGGCCTGTGGCAGATGCGCGAGAACCGCAGCGCCGCCGCCGATGCACTGGAAGCGCGTGTCGCGTCGGAGGCGACGCGTGCGCGCGCGGCATCCGCGCAACGCCAGCAGCTGACCGATCTGCGCGAAGGCATGGCGTTCCTGCAGGCGCAACGCGCCGCGCGGCCGCTGACCGTCGCAGTGCTCGACGAACTCGCGCGCCGGCTGCCGGATTCCACATCGCTGGAGAAGGCCGCGATCGAAGGCGACCGCGTGTTGCTGATCGGTCTGAGCACCGAAGCCTCGGCGCTGGTCGGTCAGCTGGCGGGCTCCACGCTGTGGCGCGCGCCTGCGCTGGCTGGCGCGCTGCAGAACGATCCGCGCACACGTTCCGACCGCTTCACGTTGACCGCCGAACTCGTGCCGCCGCCCGCGGCCGTGCCGGTGCCCGCTGTCTCCACACCACAGGAGCCCGTGCGTGCGGACGATGCCCGATAGGCCCGTGTCGGCCCGCGACCGCTGGCTGGCACTCGCGCTGCTGCTCGGCGTGCTGCTGCTGGGATATCTGTTGCTGATCCATCCTTGGTGGACCCAGTCGATGCGCGAGCTCGGCACACGTATCGACACGCTGCAGGAGCGCGAGTTGCGCATCCGCCGCGAACTCGAGCAGGCGCCACTGGTGCGCGCCGAGCTCGAGCGCGCCCGCGCGTCGATGGAAGAGACCCCCGGTTTCATGCCGCAGGCCGGCGTCGAGCTCGCGACCGCGGCGCTGGTGCAGCGTCTCGAAAGCGCGGTGCTCGACGCGAGCCCCGGCAACCGCAGCTGCGCGATCAGCAACCGCTCGCCGATCGCCGGCCCGCGCACCGACAAGTATCCGCGTGCGACGGTGCAGGTGCGGCTGCGCTGCGGCAATCCGGAACTGGCTGCGGTGCTGCATTCGCTGGAGACGGGCACGCCCCTTCTGTTCGTCGACAATCTCAACATCCTCAGCCAGCGGCACACGCTCGCGGCCGGGGCGACCAGTGGCGGCGTCGACGTGAGTTTCGACCTGTCCGGCTACGTGCTGCCGACGACCGGCGCGACGCCCGCCCCCAGCACCGCCGCACGTAGGCAGCCGGCGGTGGTCGATGGAGGCAACGATGCGGATTGATGCCACCAACGCACACACCTGGCTGGTGGCCGCGGTCGGTGGCTGGGCGCTGCTGTTCGCGCTGCTGTCGCTGGCCGGACTCGGCAGCCGCATCGGCGCGCTGGAGGACGATGGCAGCGTCGCCGCGCCGATCGGTCCTGCCCCTGCGAATACCGCGCCAGCGCCGCCGCTGTCGAGCTTTGACGAAGTCGCCGCGCGTCCGTTGTTCAGCGGCGACCGTCGGCCGCATCCGTTCTTCATCGATCCGCAGGACGAGGGCGAGGGCAGCGGCACCGGATTCGACTACGTGCTGACCAGCGTGCTGCGCACGCCCGATTTCGCAATGGCGATCCTGCAGCCCAGCGGCGGCGGCGATTCGATCCGGCTCAAGGTCGGCGAAGGTCCGCCCGAAGCGACGAACTGGCTGCTCGATTCGGTGGATGCGCGCAGCGTGGTGTTCACCACGCCCGAAGGTCCGCGCACGCTGGAACTGCGCGTGTTCGACGGCAGCGGCGGACAGCCGCCCACACCGATGACCCCGACGCCGCCCCCGGACGGCCGGTCACCGGCGCAGGCGGCATCGCGTCCCCCGGCGTCGCCCGAGCAGGCCGCGCAGCAAGCTGCGGAGGCGGCAGCGCGCGCCGCAAACGCTGCGAATGCCAGCGCGTCGCCGCAGCCACGCAATCGCGTCGACCCAACGGGCGCGTCGCCGATAAACGCGGACGGTGGCGCCGTGCCCGAGGCCGCGCAGGCCGCCGGTCCGTCGGAAGCGCAGGTCGAAGCCATCCGTCGCCGGATCGAAGAACGGCGCGCACGTCTGCGCCAGCAGCAACAGCAACCCAATTCCGCCCAGGACTAGACTCCCGTCGATGAAGCCTTTCCAGACGCCAGCCTTCCACCTCCGGGCCATCGCCCTCGGCACCGGCATCGCACTGCTCGCCGGCTGCGCCAGTGCGCCGACTGCTTCGATGCGCCGCGACGCGGACCTGCGCCAGGGTGCGGAAGCGGGCACCTCGTCCGCCGATACCGCATCGGCGCCCGGCGCCCGCACGCAGCCGCTGCTGGCCGATGACGAGCGTCCGCAGCCGCAGATCCGCCGCGGCAGTGGCACCGTACTCAACCAGCGCGCCGCCTCCGCCGCGCCGCCGACACTGGGCGCGACCAGCGGGCAGGCCTCGTTCAATTTCGAAGGCGAATCGGTGCACGCCGTCGCCAAGGCGATCCTCGGCGACATGCTCGGCCAGAACTACGTCATCGCGCCGGAAGTGCAGGGCACGGTCACCCTGGCAACGCCGCAGCCGGTGAGCGCGGCCCAGGCGCTGAGCCTGTTGGAGATGGTGCTGGGCTGGAACAACGCCCGCATGATCTACAGCGACGGCCGCTACAACATTGTCGCCGCCGACACCGCGCTCGCGACCGGCACCGTCGCGCCGCGTACCGGCAGTACCGGTGCGGCGCGTGGTTTCGAAGTGCGTACCGTGCCGCTGCGCTACATCTCCGCGACCGAGATGGAGAAGGTGCTCGAGCCGTACGCGCGTCCGAACGCGATCGTCTCGGCCGACAACGCGCGCAACGTCATCACGATTTCCGGCAGCCGCTCCGAACTCGACAACTACCTGCGCACGATCGAGATCTTCGACGTCGACTGGCTGTCGGGCATGTCGGTCGGCGTGTTCCCGTTGCAGTCGGGCAAAGCCACGCAGGTCGTCGCCGATCTGGAAAAGGTGTTCGGCGCGGACAGCGAATCGCCGGTCTCGGGCATGTTCCGCTTCATGCCACTGGAAGGCGCGAACGCGGTGCTGGTGATCACGCCGCAGGCCGATTATCTGGGCGAGATCCAGCAATGGCTGGAGCGCATCGACAACGCCGGCCAGGATCCGAAGCTGTTCTCCTACGAACTGAAGTTCATCAAGGCCCGCGAACTCGCGCAGCGATTGTCGGAAGTGTTCGGCGGTGGCAGCGGACGAAGCGGGGGCCAGGACGCGGCGTCGCTGATGCCGGGCTTGACCGGCAACACCTTGCGCACGGGCGGTACGGACGGCTCATCCGGTTTTGATAGTGGCGGCAGTTCCGGCCTCGGCAGCAACAATCGCGGCGGCGGTTCCGGGATGAGCGGTGGAGGGGGCGGCGTGGGCCAGATGCAGCTCAGCGAGCAGCAGGACGGTCCGAGCAGCGTGACGTTGGAAGTGGAAGGCGATCGCGTCGGCGTGTCGGCGGTCGATGAAACCAACACCCTGCTGGTGCGCACGACGCCGGCGGCCTGGCGTTCGATTCGCGATGTCGTCGAGCGGCTCGACGTAATGCCGGCGCAGGTGCACATCGAAGCCCAGGTGGTCGAAGTGCTCCTTAGCGGCGATCTCGAATACGGCGTGAACTGGTTCATCGGGCAGGGCGTCAGTGACAACAGTATCGGGCCGTTTCCTGGGCCGGGTGAGCCAGGTATCGGCGGGCCGAGCCGCTGGAGCACGCTGGGTGCCGCGGTCGGCGGTGCATCCACGGGGCCCGGCTTGGCCTGGACGCTGGTGAGGAACGACGCAGCCGCGGTGATCCGGGCTCTGGACGAAGTGACCGATGTACAGATTCTGCAATCCCCGTCGGTGTTCGTGCGCAACAACGCAATGGCCGAGTTCAACGTCGGCGCGAGCATTCCCATTTCATCGAGTAGTGTGAATCCGATCCTCGGCGACAGCCAGTACACCCAGGTCCAGTACATTGAAACCGGCACGATCCTCAAGGTCCGTCCGCGCGTCACCCGCGACGGCATGGTGTTCCTCGACATCGTGCAGGAAGTGAGTTCGCCGCAGCCGCAGAACACCGCCGATTCGCAGGGCAATGTGCGCATCGATACGCGCCGGCTCAAGACCGAGGCTGCGGTGCAGGCAGGCGACACGGTGATGCTGGCAGGTCTGATCCGTGACCAGGTGTCGCGCACCTCGGCCGGGATTCCGGGTCTCAGCCGCATTCCCGTGATCGGCGGCCTGTTCGGTTCACAGCGCTCGGGAACCGAACGTAGCGAAGTCATCGTGCTGCTGACGCCGACCATCGTGCGCAATCCGCTCGAGGCGCGGCAGTTGACCGACGAGTACGGGCGCCGTTTCCGCGCGCTGCAGCCGCTGCAGCGTTCGCAGGACTGAGTGCCGCGATGCGCGGAGTTAATGCGCATGGCTGAGCTGCCGGTGATCCTGCTGCCGGTCGGGCATGACGACGACGCGCTCGACGCGTGCCTGGCCGCGCTTGACGCCGGCACACCGGCGGGCACGCGGATCTGGCTGGCCGACGATGCGCGCATCGGGCCGCGCGGCGCGGAGGTCGTGCAGCGCTGGCTCGCCAGCACGCCGCTGCAGGCCGACTACACCTGCCGCCAGCGCTCGATCGGCGAGGTCGCGCATCTCGACGACGTGCTACGCGCCTGCGGCGATGCGGATGTCATCGTGCTCGCGCCGGATGCGATTCCCGCGCAGGGCTGGGCCAACGCACTGGCAGCCTGCTTCACGCGCGATGCGTCCATCGCCACCGCGACGCCGTGGAGCAACGCCGGCGAATCCGCCGCTTGGCCGCGGATCGGCGAGATCAATCCGGTGCCCGATGACCTCTCCCGCCTCGCGCGCGCCTGCCAGGGCCTGCCGCCGCTGTACCCGGAACTGCCGGCCGCCATCGGTCATGCGGTGCTGCTGCGTGGCAACGCGCGCCGTAAAGCCGGTGGGCTCGATGCATCGAGCTACCACTCCTGGTATGCCGCTTTGATCGACCTGTCGTTGCGCATGGCGGGACTGGGCTGGCGCAACGCGCTGTGCGAGACCGCATTCGTCGCGCGCGGCGGCGAGGGTGGTCCGGCCGATGGCGACATGGACGCGCTCGCTGTGCGCTGGCCATCCTGGCATTCGCGGCTCGCGAGCTTCCTGATGCAGGACCCGCTATACGCGACGCGCGTGGCGCTGCAGCGCGACTTCGAGGCGCTGGAAAACGCGCCAGCGCAGCAGCAGCTGTTCTACGACGAAACGGCGGACGCAGTCGGTCTGCCCACATCCCTCTCCCTCCCGGGAGAGGGGGGCGCCATCCGCGAAGCGGATGGTGGGGTGAGGGCAGCGAGGGCAAGCAGCGCTGGCGACACGCCAACTGCACCCGATGCATCGGACAATGTCGCGCCCACCGTAGACACGGCGCCGAAGTGACTGACGCAGTTCCCAACCTGGCCGATATCGTCGCCGTCGTCGTCACCCATCAGAGCGGCAGCACGATCGATGCCTGTCTCACGCGCCTGCGCGCGGCCAATGGCGTCGCCCAGATCCGCATCGTCGACAACGCGTCCAGCGACACGACACTCGGGATCGTGCAACGGCATGCTTCGCTCGACCCGCGCGTGCGCTTCATCGGAAATCCCGACAACCCCGGTTTCGGTGTGGCCTGCAACCAAGGCGCGCGCGCTGCGGACGCGGGCTGGATCGCATTCGTCAACCCGGACTGCATGGTCGAATCCGACACACTGTCGCGGCTGCACGCGCATGCCCGCGCACTGGGGACCGACAGCCTGCTGGGCACCGACCTCGTCGGCGAGGATGGTGTGCACGATCCGGCTGCGCGCCGCCGCGATCCCGATTTCGCCGCGATGCTGCGTCGCGCGGCGGCGAGAAACCTGTCCGTGCCCAGCGATCCGCAGCAGGCGCTGCAACCCGTCGACGCGGTCTCGGGAGCGCTGATGCTGCTGCCGAGGGTCCTGTTCAACCGGATCGACGGGTTCGACGAGGGGTATCGTCTGCATGCCGAGGACTTGGACCTGTGCCGACGGGCGCGCGAGGCGGGCGCCGTCGTCGCCGTGGCCAACGACATCGTGGTCGTGCATGTGCGCGGAGTTTCCAGTCGCGCCCGTCCAGTGTTCGTGGAATGGCACAAGCATCGGGGTCTGTGGCGTTATTTCCGTCGCTTCGAGGCCCGGCATCGCACCTGGCCTGTCCGGATCGGGGTCTGGGCGATGGTCTGGTTGCGGCTGCCTGTGGCGGCCGCACGCGCCGCGGCACGCGCCGCCGGCTGAGCCAACCCCCCGAAAAGTGCGACTGGGTTGGCAGAGCGGACGATCCGCATGCACTGCGAGCCGCCCGACTGTCGAATGTGTTCACGCCATGTGTACGCTAACGCCGGGGACACGCCGCTGCTGCAACCGGGGAAATTCGAATGTCCAGAACCGCTTGGGCGCCGATCGCGCTCGTGGCCTTGATGCTGTCCGCCTGTGGCGGCGGAGGAGGCGGAGACGCCGCGCCATCGCCTGCGCCCGGTGCACCCGCGCCCGCACCTGCGCCGGCCTTCAACGCCATTCCCGCCACCGATGCCGAGGCCGCACGCTTTCTGGTGCAGGCCACGTTCGGGCCGACGCGTGCCGACATCGACCGACTTCGCCGGATCGGATATGCGGCGTGGATCGACGAGCAGCTCGACCCGGTCCGCACGCCGGCCACGCTGGTGACGCCGCACATCCTGTCGATCCCGGTGGCGCAGCTCAATTACGCTGAGCGCCGCAACTACTGGCTCTGGCAGGCGACGACACGACCCGACCAGTTGCGCATGCGCATGGGCTTCGCGCTGAGCGAAATCTTCGTCGTCTCCGACCGGGACTACAACACAGCGAATTTCGGTCGCATCAGCGACTACCAGGACATGCTCGCGCGTGGCGCATTCGGCTCGTATCGGCAGCTGGTGGAACAGGTCACGCTGCATCCGGCGATGGGGCTGTACCTGAGCCACATGTCGAACCGCAAGTCGACGAGCTACAACAACGGGCAGGGCGTACGGGTCACCATCGTGCCCGACGAGAACTACGCACGTGAGCTGATGCAGCTGTTTTCGATCGGCCTGGTCGAGCGCAACCCCGATTTCAGTCCCAAGCTCGATGCCCAGGGGCGCACCATCCCGACCTACGACCAGGAAACGGTCAAAAGCATGGCGCGGGTGCTCACTGGCTGGACCTGGCCGGGCAACACCCGCGACACGTTCTGGCGCTGGGGCGCCGACAACGAGGCGCGCCCGATGAGCTGCGTGCCAGAGTTCCACGACGACCAGCCCAAGACCATCTTCAACGGCGTGGTCATCAACGAGGGCAGCAACTGCGTCGCCAGTCTTGCGAAGATGCTCGACGCCCTCTCGACGCATCCGAACGTCGCGCCGTTCATCAGCCGGCAGTTGATCCAGCGTTTCGTCACCAGCAATCCCAGCCCGCAATACATCGCGCGCGTGGCCAAGGTGTGGACCGATACCGGCGGCGACCTCGGGCGTGTGATCAAGGCGATCCTGCTCGACGTCGAGGCGCGGATTCCGCCGGCACCTGACAACGCCAGTTACGGCAAGGCCCGCGAGCCCTTGCTGCAGCTCACCGCGTTGTGGCGTGCGTTCGATGCCCGCTATTTCCCACGTGCCGACGGGCAGTACTACTTCGGCTTTTCAAACGCGTGGGACTTCGCCACCAGCCTCGGCCAGGATTCGCTGCGGGCGCCTTCGGTGTTCAACTTCTTCGAGCCCGACTATCGGCTGCAGGGTGCCAACGGCGCCGCCGGGCTCTACGCGCCGGAACTCCAGCTCTACAACGAAGCCACCTTCGTCAGTGTGTTCAACCAGCTCGACAGTGCGGGCTGGTCGCAGCTGCAGTCTGCGCCGCCCACTGCCAACACGTCGGCGCCGGTACTCGACATCCGCCCGCTACTGACGCTGGCAGAACAGGACAACCACGTCGCCATGGTCGACCAGATCAATACCCTGCTGCTGGCGGGCGCGCTCACAGCGGACAACCGGGCTGTGATGGTGTTGATGCTCGATCGCCTCAAAATCGAGCGGCGGCCTGCCGACGAGCGCGTGCGTTCGCTGGTGCAGCTCGCCGTTGCCTCTCCCGAATTCGTCATCCAGCGCTGAGGTCACGATGGACACCTATTCCCGCACCTCGCGTCGCCAGTTCATCGCCCGGCTCGGCGCGCTGCTCGCTGGTGGCGCGGCTGTGGCGACGCTGCCCCAACTGCAACTCATGGGGCGTGCGCTCGCCGCCTCCCCCGTGGCGACGCCCGGCTACCGGGCCGTCGTCTGCATCTTCCTGCTCGGCGGCAACGACTCCTTCAACATGCTCGTGCCGCATGTGCGCGAGGAACACGATGTCTACCTAGCGAGCCGGGGCGGCGTGTTCAATGCCGCCAGCAACTCGCAGGGTCTGGGCCTGGCGCGCGATGCACTGGTGCAGGTGACCGACACAGCCGGCAAGACCTGGGGCCTGCATCCATCGTGTGCGTCGCTCAAGCCACTGTTCGACAGGGGCGAACTGGGCTTCATGGCCAACGTCGGGACGCTGGTGCAACCGGTGACCAAGGCCGAGTACATCGCGCGCAGCCGGCGGCTGCCGCAGGCGCTGTATTCCCACAACGACCAGCAACGCCTGTGGATGCGGGGCGAATCCGAGCTGGCCAGTTCGACCACGGGCTGGGGCGGCCGCTGCGCCGACCGCCTCGAGTTCGCCAATGCGGCCGGGCTTTCGACCCTGCCGCCGACGATCTCGCTGGCCGGCAACAACCTGTTCCAGAGCGGCAGCGCGACGACCGCCTACGGCATGGGCACGGGCGGACCGGTCGCGCTTCGCCGGTTCACCAGTGCCACCAACGCCGCCGAACGCATCCGCCGTGAAGCGTTGGAGACGATGCTCGACCGTCGCTATACGCCGATCATGCAGGACCACTACGCCGTGCTCGGCGAGGGCACGATGCAGATCAGCGACACCTTGCGTGCGGCCCTCGATCCGGCCGCGGGCGGGGACATCACGACCGCGTTTCCGGCTAATGAAAGCCTGGCGTCGCAGCTGCGGATGATCGCGCGGATGATCAAGGCCAGCCGTGGCAGCGCGATCAACCATTCCCGCCAGATCTATTACGCGACGCTCGGCGGCTTCGACACGCACGACAACCAGATGGCGGAAGGCAGCCACGCGCGTCTGCTGTCGAGGCTGAGCGAGGGGCTCGCCGCATTCCGCAATGCGCTGGTCGAAGTGGGCGCGCTCAATGACGTCGTGAGCTTCACGATGAGCGACTTCGGACGCACCCTCAACAGCAACGGCAACGGTACCGACCATGCTTGGGGCGGGGTGCAGCTGATGATGGGTGGCGCGTCGGGCACAGGCGGCCCGCTGCGTGGCCGCCGCGTACATGGTGCCTATCCCTTGCTCGAACTGGACGGGCCTCAGGCCGTCGAGCGCGGGCGCATGATACCCACGACGTCGACCAACCAGTTCGGCGCTACGTTCGCCCGCTGGCTCGGCGTGGCCGATGCCGATCTGCCGACAGTGTTCCCCGGCTTGGGTAATTTCAGTCAGCCCGTGCTCGACTTCCTCGGCTGACCCAGCCTTGGAGGCGTGATGGATCGCCGCGGGTGGCTGCGCGTGCGTGGCGCGCTGTCGGCGCTGTGCCACGGCCTGCGACTTCTTGCGAATGCTGCGAGAGCCAACAGCGGTGCAAGCGCGGACGTGCGGGGCGGTGCGGGGCAGATCCGCACGCTGTTTCGGTCCGCAGGGTAGACACGCACTGGACCAAGGCGGTAGCGCTCACGGGTCATAGACTGGCCTGAAGCCCGCGGTGCTGATTGGTGTGCCGCATGTTTCCGAAGGCGCGTGGGGCACCTCCTCGTGGCTGGTGAGGTGGGCGCTTTCATCCATGTCGGCAGCTTCGCCCTCAGCGTCTCACTGCAGGACGACGTTGCCGTTCTGCGCGATGTGGTCGATGTGCGGGCGATGCCATGACGCGGTTACCCCGGCCAGCCATGCAGCACACTGCCGCCGGATGCTCGTTCGGTTTCATCGGGATGACATCGCAGTGCGATGAAATGCCCGGCCGTGCGTTCGCGTCGCGTGCACTTCACAACCGGATATCCGTATGACTGCCCAGCCCGTTCCGTCCATGCGCGTGCGCCGCGCGTGCTTCCCCTTGCTGTTGCTGGCGCTCGCCGGCGTCGCGCACGCCAGCGACGCCAGCGAAGGCCGCAGCTGGCTGGCAGGCGACCACCACGTCCACAGCGAGTGGAGCGTCAACTGGGACGAGGCCACGTCGCCGCCCACGCCGATCCGCGGTGGCGACTCACCGTACTCGCGTACCCGCAATGCAGAGGAAGCCCGTCGGCACGGCCTGACATGGATGGTGCACACCGACCATGGCGGTCCAAACCATTCGGCGGTCACACACGATTCCGCTTGGCCTGCGCTGCAGCAGGCGCGAGTCGAAGTGCCCGAGGTGCTGCAGTTCCACGGCATGGAATTCGACGTGCCGGCCGGCGAGCACGCGTCGTTGATCATGGCGCCCGGCGCGCACGAGAACACGATGCTGGTCGAGCTGGAACGCCGCTTCAACCGGCGCGAGGTCGACGACGACGCGCGCGACACGCCCGAGGCGATGCTCGCCGCGCTGCGCTACATGCAGGCGCAGGAACCGCAGCCGCTGATGTTCGTCAACCATCCCTCACGCACCGCGACCGCAGTCGGCGTCTGGGGCCAGGTCGAGCCGGGCGAACTGCGCGCCTGGCAGGATGCGGCGCCGGACGTGCTCGTCGGCATGGAGGGCGCGCCGGGCCATCAGGCGGACCGGCGCCATCGCGGCCTTTATCGCAACGATGCCGCCAAAACCTGGGGTGGCTTCGACCAGATGACGGCGCAGCTCGGCGGCGTCTGGGACACGCTGCTCGCCGAGGGCAGGCGCTTCTGGATCACCTCGACCTCCGATTCGCATCGCAACGTCGACATCGGCGGCGCCGATTTCTGGCCGGGGGAGTACAGCAAGACCTACGTGCTGGCGCGCCACGACAGCGCGGATGTTCTCGATGGCCTGCGACATGGCCGTATGTTCGCGGTGACCGGTGATCTGATCGACACGCTGGATCTGCAGGTCCACGCCGGGGGCAAGGCGCCAGCGACGATGGGCGGCACGTTGCAGGTGGCTGCTGATGCGCAGGTGACGGTGCAGGTCGCGGTGACCGTGCCTGAGGGCACCAACTTCAACGGTGACCGCAATCCGATCGACCACATCGACGTGATCGCCGGGCAGGCGACTGCCGACGGCACGCCGGACATGACCGTGCACACCGTGCGCCCGACGCAGTGGCAGCAGACCGGCAACCGCATCGCATTCGAGCTCACGCTGCCGGCGCCGCAGACGCGTGGCTTCGTGCGCGTGCGCGGTACGTCGAATGCGCAGATCGAACCAACGCCGGATGTGGCCGGCGAGGACCCGTGGCAGGACCTGTGGTTCTACTCGAATCCGGTGTTCGTGGAAGTTGTTCGCTGAGGAAGAAGCGCTTTCGCCTGCATCTTCGCAGTAACGCTGGCACCTCTCCCTTTGGGAGAGAGCCTGCCCCGGACCTGATCCGGGGTCGACGCGCAAAGCGCGTCGGGTGAGGGCAGGGGTTTACTGAGCAGTTTCCGTAAAGCTCCCTCACCCCAACCCCCGCTCCGCGCCCCGGCCCTTGCGTTGACGCGAGGGCGTTCATCGGCACGCAAGCCAGTGGCTCGCAAGCGTGCCGCTTCACCCCGGAGGAAGAAGGGCTCTAGAAATCTGGGCTGGAATGGTCTTCTCGCGCGCCCTCAACGAAACCGGTTGATCGCATCCCGCAACGCACGCGCCTCGCGTGCCGCCGCGTCTGCGTAATCGTCGCCGTTCGACGCGTAGAGGATCGCGCGTGAGGAACTGACCATCAGACCGGTGCCGTCCGCAGTCTTCGCATTGCCGACCACCGCCTCGACATCGCCGCCCTGTGCGCCGACGCCGGGCACCAGGAACGGCATGTCGCCGACGATCGCGCGGACTTCGCGCAGCTGTTCGGGCCAGGTCGCACCGACCACCAGCGACACGTTGCCGTGGCCGTTCCACTCGCGCGCAATGGTCTCGGCGACCTTCTGATACAGCGGCCGCGTGGCGCCAGCTTGCGCGACCGGCAGGTCCTGCAGGTCGGCCGCACCCGGGTTCGAGGTGCGGCACAGGATCACGACGCCCTTGTCGCTGCGGTCGAGAAACGGCTGCACCGAGTCGCGCCCGAGATAGGGATTCACCGTGACCGCGTCGGCCTCGAAGCGATCGAATGCCTCGGCGACGTAGCGCTGCGCGGTACTACCGATGTCGCCGCGCTTGGCGTCGAGGATCACCGGCACGCCGGGATGCGTGGCATGCAGATGCGCGATCAGGCGCTGCAGAGCGGCTTCGGCGCCGAGGGCGGCGAAGTGCGCGATCTGCGGCTTGAACGCGCAGGCGTACTCGGCGCTCGCGTCGGCGATGTCGCGGCAGAACGCGAACACCGCGTCGGGATCATTGGCGAACCGCGTCGGAAACTTCGCCGGTTCGGGATCGAGGCCGACGCAGACGAGCGTGTCGGCGGATTGCCAGCGCGCACGCAGCGCCTGCATGAAGGTGGGCGTCATGTAACGGCTCTCAGGTGACGATGATCGGTGCGCCGTGGGTGACGACGACGGTGTGTTCGAACTGCGCCCCGAAGCCCTTGGGGCAGATCAGCGACCAGCCGTCGTCCAGCTCTTCGGTGCGCGTGGCATGCGTGGCCAGGAACGGCTCGACGGTGATGACCATGCCGTCGTGCAGGCGACGGGTGTCGCGACGATCGAAGTAGCCGGGAATCGAACCGGGCGATTCGTGCAGCGCACGGCCGACGCCGTGGCTCTGCAGGTTGCGGATGACGCGGAAACCCCGACGTGCGGCGACGGTCTCGATGGTGCGGCCGATGCCGCTGAGCAGTTCGCCCGCACGCAGCTGGGCGATCGCGGCGTCGCGTGCTTCGCGGGTCGCGTCGAGCAGGCGCTGCTGCGCGGGGCTGGCGGTGCCGACGACGAAGCTGGCGCCGGTGTCGGCGAAGAACCCGTCGAGTTCGGCCGAGACGTCGATGTTGACCAGGTCGCCATCGCGCAGCGGCGTGGCATCCGGGATGCCGTGCGCGACGACCCGGTTGACGCTGATGCAGGTCGCGGCCGGGAAGCCGTAGGTCAGCACCGGCGCGGAGTGCGCGCCGGCGTCGTGCAGCATGTCTGCGCCGACGGCATCGAGCTCACGCGGTGTCGTGCCGGCCAGTGCCTGCTCGCGCATCGTCGACAGGATGCGCGCGACGAGTGCGCCGGCGCGCTTAAGGCCTTCGAGTTCTTGCAGAGTCTGGATGGTCATGCGGGGCTCCCGGTTGTCTGCGCTGCCCTCACCCCAACCCCTCTCCCGGAGGGAGAGGGGCTCACGTCCGCCTGGCATCTGGTCCGCGCGTACCTGCGCGGATGCCGAGCCACGACGATTACTTCAGCGCCTTGAACCGCAGCCGCTTCGGACCGGCGTCGTCGCCCATGCGGCGGCGCTTGTCTTCTTCGTACTCGCGGTAGTTGCCCTGGAAGAACTCGACGTGGCTGTCGCCTTCGAACGCGATGATGTGCGTGGCGATGCGGTCGAGGAACCAGCGGTCATGCGAGATCACGAAGGTATTGCCGGGGAACTCCAGCAGCGCGTCTTCGAGTGACCGCAGGGTTTCGATGTCGAGATCGTTCGACGGTTCGTCGAGCAGCAGCACGTTGCCACCCTGCAACAGGGTCTTGGCCATGTGCAGACGGCCGCGCTCGCCACCCGAAAGCGTGCCCACCAGCTTCTGCTGGTCCTGGCCCTTGAAGTTGAAGCGGCCGATGTAGGCGCGCGACTGGATCTCGACGCCGTTGATGTTGAGGATGTCGAGGCCGCCGGCGATTTCCTGGAAGACGTTGTGGTTGCCCTCCAGCGCATCGCGGCTCTGGTCGACGTAACTCAGCTGCACGGTCGGTCCCACGACGATCTCGCCCGAATCTGGCTTTTCCTGCCCCGTGATCATCTTGAACAGGGTGGATTTACCCGCGCCGTTCGGGCCGATGATGCCGACGATCGCGCCCGGCGGGATGATCATCGACAGGTTGTCGATCAGCAGGCGGTCGCCGAACTTCTTGCTGACGTTCTTGAACTCCATCACCGCGTTGCCCAGGCGTTCGCCCGGCGGGATGAACAGCTCGTTGGTCTCGTTGCGCTTCTGGTAATCCACCGACTGCAGCTCTTCCAGGCGGGCCAGACGCGCCTTGCCCTTGGTGCGGCCGCCCTTGGCGTTCTGCCGCGACCATTCCAGTTCCTTCTGGATCGCCTTCTGGCGTGACTTCTCTTGGTTGTCTTCCTGCTTCAGGCGCTCGTCCTTCTGCGTCAGCCATTCGGTGTAGTTGCCCTTCCACGGAATGCCGCGGCCGCGGTCGAGCTCGAGGATCCACTCGGCGGCGTTGTCGAGGAAGTAGCGGTCATGGGTGACCGCGACGACGGTGCCGGTGTAGCGCGCGAGGAACTGCTCCAGCCATTCCACCGACTCGGCGTCGAGATGGTTGGTCGGTTCGTCGAGCAGCAGCATGTCCGGCTTCTGCAGCAGCAGGCGGCACAGCGCGACGCGGCGCTTCTCACCGCCAGACAGGTTGCCGACCTTGGCCTCCCACGGCGGCAGACGCAGCGCATCGGCGGCCACGTCCAGCTGGTTTTCCAGCGTGTGCGCATCGCCCGCGGCGAGAATCGCCTCCAGGCGTTCCTGTTCCTTGGCCAGCGCGTCGAAATCGGCGCCTTCCTCGGCGTAGGCGTCGTAGACCTTGTCCAGCGCGGCCTGGGCCTGCAGCACTTCGCCCACGCCTTCCTCGACCGCTTCGCGGACCGTCATCTCCGGATCGAGCTCCGGCTCCTGCGCCAGGTAGCCGACCTTGGTGCCGGCCTGCGCACGCGCCTCGCCTTCGAAATCCTGGTCCACGCCGGCCATGATCTTCAGCACGGTGGACTTGCCGGAGCCGTTGAGGCCCAGCAGGCCGATCTTCGCGCCCGGGAAGAACGACAGCGAGATGTCCTTGATGATCTGCCGCTTCGGCGGGACCACCTTGGACACGCGGTTCATGGTGTAGATGTATTGCGACATGGGGGCTCCGGTTGTGCCGGCCCGCGCCGGGGCCCGGTCGGGCGGCGTCGGGTGGGGAAGGGATGGCGGCGATTATAACGGCTCACGCCCGGCGGGGCCGCGCGCCGGGCGGGCCGGCGCTACAATGGCCGGCCTCGCCGTTCACTGTTCCGGAGCCCTCGATGTTCCAGCGCGACGCCCGTCTCGAAAGCTACGATCCCGACCTCGCCCAGGCCATCGCGAACGAGGTCCGCCGCCAGGAAGACCATGTCGAGCTGATCGCCTCGGAGAACTACTGCAGCGCGCTGGTGATGGAGGCGCAGGGCAGCCAGCTCACGAACAAGTACGCCGAAGGCTATCCGGGCAAGCGCTATTACGGCGGCTGCGAATACGTCGACATCGCCGAGCAGCTGGCGATCGACCGCGTGAAGCAGCTGTTCGACGCGGACTATGCCAATGTGCAGCCGCACTCGGGTTCGCAGGCCAACCAGGCGGTGTATCTGGCGCTGCTGCAGCCGGGCGACACGATCCTCGGCATGTCGCTGGCGCACGGCGGTCACCTGACCCACGGCGCCAAGGTCAACGTCTCGGGCAAGCTGTTCAACGCGATCCAGTACGGCGTCGACGATGCCGGCCTGATCGATTACGACGAGGTCGAGCGCCTCGCGCTCGAGCACAAGCCGAAGATGGTCGTCGCCGGGTTCTCGGCGTACTCCCAGGTTGTCGACTGGGCACGCTTCCGCGCCATCGCCGACAAGGTCGACGCGATCCTGTTCGTCGACATGGCCCACGTCGCCGGTCTCGTGGCCGCGGGCGTCTACCCGAGCCCGCTGCCGCACGCGCACGTCGTCACCTCCACCACGCACAAGACGCTGCGCGGACCGCGCGGCGGCATCATCGTCGCCAAGGGCGCGGGCGAAGCGATCGAGAAAAAGCTGCAGTCGATCGTGTTCCCCGGCATCCAGGGTGGCCCGCTGATGCACGTGATCGCCGGCAAGGCGGTCGCGTTCAAAGAAGCGCTGGAGCCCGCGTTCAAGACCTATCAGCAGCAGGTGGTGAAGAACGCGCAGGCGATGGCGAAGGTCATCATCGAACGCGGCTACAAGATCGTCTCTGGTGGCACCGAGAACCACCTGATGCTGGTCGACATGATCGGCAAGGACGTCAGCGGCAAGGATGCGGAAGAGGCGTTGGGCGAGGCGCATATCACGGTCAACAAGAACGCGGTGCCCAACGATCCGCGTAAGCCCTTCGTGACTTCGGGCCTGCGCCTGGGCACGCCGGCGGTCACCACGCGTGGCTACGTCGAACAGGACTGCACGGATCTCGCGCACTGGATCTGCGACGTGCTCGACGCGCCGGCCGACGAGACTGTTATCGCCAAGGTGCGCGACAAGGTTGCCGCTCAGTGTGCGAAATACCCGGTGTATGGCTGAGCGCTCTGGCGCTGCGCTGGAACGCGTAGCGCCGGGCCCGACACCTGCGACCGGATCGGGCGAAGTGGGTGAACCTGTCGATCCATGGCATGGGGATCACCGTCAACGCATCGTCTATGCAGTGCACGCGCTGATATTGGGGATGCCGGTGCTGTGGATCGGTGGCGGTGTGGCGCTGGTGGGCGTGTACATGTCGATGCTCGGCGCGCCGGCTTGGATATTCATGCTGTCGCTGATGGGGCTTGCGGGTCTGATCGCCTGGTTGCGTCTGAGCATCGGATTTCTGCGCAGCGGTCGCCTGGGACTGCTGCGTATCTCGCGTGGCTGGTGGTGGGGGATCGGTTCGGGCATTGCGGCAACGCTCTGGATGTTCGGATCCGCCTGGTACGACGGCGGGCCGGCTTTTGGTGGCTCCGACGGCACGCGCGTTGTCGGCCGCAGCTTGTTGATGCTCGCACTCGGCCCCGCGCTGTTGCCGTCCGTCGCGCATCTGACCTGGCTGTTCTGGTCGGCGCGGCGTCCGCGCTAGCCGCCCGCGGCACGTCTCGGCGATACTGCGTCCCACACTGCCTTCCAGGCCGGTCTCCACCGCATGCATTGCCCCTTCTGTCAGCACACCGACACCCGCGTGATCGATTCGCGCGTGTCCGAGGACGGCGCGACGATCCGTCGCCGCCGCGAGTGCGAAGCCTGTGGGGAGCGTTTCAGCACGCTGGAGACGATCGAGCTCAAGCTGCCGACGATCATCAAGGGCGACGGGCGGCGTGAACCGTTCGATGCGCGCAAGCTGCGGCTGAGCATGGATCGCGCGCTGCACAAGCGCCCGGTCTCGGAGGAACAGATCGAGGCGACGGTGCGCGCGGTCGTGCATCACCTGCGCATGACCGCGGAACGCGAGGTGTCCTCGCGCCGGGTCGGCGAATTCGTGATCGCCGAACTGCGCAAGCTCGACCACGTCGGATTCGTGCGCTTCGCGTCGGTCTACCGCTCGTTCGAGGACGTGGCCGACTTCCGTGAGGAACTCGACCGGCTCGAACGCGACCTGCCGGGCGATGGTCAACTGCCGCTGCTCGAAGGCGAGACGGCGCCGGTCAAGACGCCTCGCAGACGCTGAGCTTTCGCAGAATTCTTGTGGGACCGCACTTCCGCGCGACGGGGCGCCGAGAATGCCGGGTCGCGCGTAAGCGCGCCCCTACAATGGCTCCCCTCTGTCGCACGCGTCGCCGAGGCCTCATGACCGCTTTCACTGCCGACGATCACCGTTTCATGGCCCAGGCGCTGCGCCTCGCCGAGCGCGGCGCATGGACGACGCGCCCCAACCCGATGGTCGGCTGTGTGCTCACTGCGGGCGGCGCGGTCGTCGGCGAGGGCTTCCACGTGCAGAAAGGCGGCCCGCATGCGGAAGTGATCGCGCTGCAGGCGGCCGGCGACCGTGCGCGCGGCGCGACGGCGTACGTGACGCTGGAACCCTGCGCGCATACCGGCAGCACCGGGCCGTGCGCCGATGCGCTGATCGAAGCCGGTGTGTCGCGCGTGGTCGCGGCGATGCGCGACCCGTTTCCGCAGGTCGACGGCGCCGGCTTCGACCGTCTGCGCGCGGCGGGGATCGCAGTCGAATCGGGCCTGATGGAAACGCAGGCGCGCGCGCTCAATCGCGGATTCCTGTCGCGCATCGAGCGCGGCCGGCCGTGGTTGCGTGTGAAGCTCGCCTGCAGCCTCGACGGGCGCACCGCGATGGCGAACGGCGATTCGAAGTGGATCAGCGGCGAGGCCTCGCGCGCCGACGTGATGCGCTGGCGCGCACGCGCCGGTGCGCTGCTCACGGGCAGCGGTACGGTGCTGGCCGACGATCCGCACCTGACCGTGCGCCTCGCAGAGGACGCGCCGTTCGCGGTGCCGCTGCGGGTGGTGCTTGATCCGGGGCTGGCGACGATCGCGCGCGGCAACATCCGCGATGCCGCAGCGCCGACGATCTACGTCCACGCGCAGGACACCAAGGTGCCGCAGGGCTTCGACGCGCCACGCGTGGCCATCGGCCGCGGTGGCGACGGACAGCTCGACCTAACCGCGGTGCTGACGGCACTGGGCGGAGGCGAGATCAACGAAGTCCAGGTCGAGGCCGGCGCCACGCTGTCGGGCGCCTTCCTGCGTGCCGGCCTCGTCGACGAACTGCTGCTCTACGTCGCGCCGGTCTTGCTGGGTGAGCGTGGGCGACCGCTGTTCGACGGGCTCGGCATCGACCGCATGGCGCAGCGCCTGCATCTGCAGACGATCGACACACGCCGGGTCGGCGACGATCTGCGGGTGTTGCTGCGTCCGAAGCCGGCCGCCTGATACAGCCCCCGTAGGAGCGCGCTTGCGCGCGAAAGGCTTTCACCCGACTACCCCATCGCGCGCGAGCGCGCTCCTACAGGGCGCGGTACACCTGCCGTCCCGGGCTGTCCTTGCAATGAAGCGTCTCGCTCCGGCGCACGGGTCGCGCCAGTGGCGCTGGTAGAATCCCCGGGCCGGCCTTTCCGGCAACACACAATCGAATGTCTTCGGGGCGGGGTGGAAGTCCCCACCGGCGGTAGGCGCGGCGACGCGCGAGCCCGCGAGCGCTGCCGGCACACGCCGGCGGGTCAGCAGATCCGGTCGAACTCCGGAGCCGACGGTCAGAGTCCGGATGCGAGAAGACGACCTCTTGCGTGGCCCAGCGGTCGCGCACGCTGTCGCGTCCCGGACCGTTCCCTTTCGGCTTGACCGTGCGGGCTTCCGCGCGGACGGAGGCAGCGACATGTTCACCGGACTGATCGAGGGCGTCGGACGCCTGGTTTCCACTGAGTCGCGTGGCGGCGACGCGCGGCTGCGCATCGCGGTCGGCACGCTGCCATTCGAGGGCGTGGCGATGGGCGAAAGCATCGCGGTCAATGGCGTGTGCCTGACCGTGGTCGCGTTCGACTCCGCGCATTTCGAGGCCGACGCCTCCACCGAAACCCTGTCGCTGACCACGCTCGGCGCGTTGGCGCCCGGCCGCGCGGTAAATCTGGAACGCGCGATGCGCCCGACCGATCGTCTCGGTGGCCACATGGTCAGCGGCCACGTCGACGGCGTCGGCAGTGTCGCTTCGGTGCACGACGATGCGCGCGCGCAGCGCTGGCGCTTCGAGGCGCCGGCCGCCCTGCTCAAGTACATCGCGCACAAGGGCTCGATCTGCGTCGACGGCGTCAGCCTGACGGTCAATGCCGTCGATGCAACCGGTTTCGAGGTCGCGCTGGTGCCCCACACCGTCGCCCACACCGCGTTCGGCAACACGGCGGTTGGCGAGGCGGTGAATCTGGAAGTCGATCTGGTCGCGCGCTACGTCGAGCGCCTGCTCAGCGCGGGCGTTGTCCCGGCGGGAGTGGCGGCATGAACTTCGCGCCGGTTCCCGAACTCTTGGAAGAGATCCGCCAGGGCCGCATGGTCGTCATCGTCGACGACGAGGACCGCGAAAACGAAGGCGACCTGATCATGGCCGCCGAGCTGGTCAAGCCGTCGGACATCAATTTCATGGTCACCCACGGCCGCGGCCTGGTGTGCCTGCCGGTGACGCCGAGCCGCGCCGCGCAGCTGGGCCTGGCGCCGATGGTCCGCGCGAACACCGCGCAGTTCCAGACCAACTTCACCGTCAGCATCGAGGCCGCCGAAGGCGTGACCACCGGCATCTCGGCGCATGACCGCGCGCATACGATCCGCACTGCGGTGAAGGCGAACGCGAAGCCCGAGGATCTGCACCAGCCCGGCCACATTTTCCCGCTGGTCGCCCAGCCCGGCGGCGTGCTGACGCGCGCCGGGCACACCGAGGCCGGCGTCGATCTGGCGATGCTCGCGGGTCTGGAGCCGGCCGGCGTGCTGGTGGAGATCCTCAATCCCGACGGCAGCATGGCGCGCCGCCCGGAGCTGGAAGTCTTCGCCCGCGAGCATGGCCTGAAGATGGGCTCGATCGCCGATCTCATCGCCCATCGCCTCGCCACCGAGCACACCGTCGAGCGCATCGATGAACTCGAGATCGAGACCGAGTTCGGCGCCTTCCATCTGGTGACCTATCGCGACCGTATCGCCCACGACCTGCATTTCGCGCTGGTCCGAGGCACGCCCGACGCGGCCACGCCGACGCTCGTGCGCGTGCAGGTGGAGAACCCGCTGGCCGACCTGCTGCACTGGCGTCGCGACGATTTCGGCGTGGCTGGCAGCGATGCGCTGCGCGCGATTGCCGAGGCCGGGCAGGGCGTGATGGTGGTGCTGTCGGCGCCGCGTGACTCGGACGCGCTGCTGGCGCGGCTGCGCAAGGAAGCCGTGGTGCGGGCGCCCGGCAAGGACAAGGACGTGGGCCAGTGGCGGCGCAACGGCGCCGGTGGCCAGATCCTGGCCGATCTGGGCCTTGGCCGACTGCGCGTGCTGGGCACGCCGCGCAAGCAGGTGGGCCTCGCCGGCTACGGTCTCGAGGTCGTCGAATACGTCACGCCCTGACGCGCGTTAAACTGACCGGCCTTGCGCGAATCCCCATGCCCATGAGCTACCTCGAAGGCGACCTGCGCGCCCCGGCCGGCGCGCGTTACGCGATCGTCGCCAGTCGCTGGAACCCCAAGATCACCGACGCCCTGATCGCCGGCGCGCGCAAGGCGTTCGCCGATCACGGCGTCGCCGAAGACGCGGTCGACGTGATCCGCGTCCCCGGCGCCTGGGAGATCCCGGTGGTCTGTGCGCGGCTGGCCGCGGCCGGCGCGCACGCCGCGCTGCTGGGCCTGGGTTGCGTGGTGCGCGGTGACACGCGCCACTACGAGCAGGTGGCCGACGGCTGCAGCGATGCGCTGATGCGCGTGGCCCTCGACAGCCGCGTGCCGGTCGCCAACGGCGTGCTCGCGGTGGAGGACTACGTCGACGCCGAGAAGCGCGCCGGCGGCAGCCACGGCAACAAGGGCGAAGAAGCGGCGCTGGTCGCCATCGAAATGAGCAACCTGTTGGACAAGATCGGATGAACCAGACCCGCAAACCCCATGGCGTCGACCCCGTGCTGCGCTCGCGCGCGCGCCGCCGCGCGCTGCAGGCCATCTACGCGATGCAGATGTCGGGCACCGAGCCGCGCGAGATCGTGGCCCAGTTCGCGCACGAGCAGGCCAAGGAAGTCGCCGATCTCGCCTACTTCGAGGATCTGGTCCACGGCGTCGGCACGCGTTACCGCGAACTCGATGCGGCGCTGGCGCCGTTCCTGGACCGCACGATCGAAGAGGTCGATCCGATCGAGCGCGCGATGCTGCGCATCGCCGCCTACGAACTGCAGCACCGCGTCGACGTGCCGTACCGCGTCGTCATCGACGAGGCACTGAAGACGGTCAAGCGTTTCGGCTCCGAACACGGCCACACCTACGTCAACGGCGTGCTCGACAAGGCCGCGGCCGCATGGCGCGCGCCGGAAGTTGGCGCGCTGCGCGGGCGCTGAGCCCGGCGCCGTCGGAATGGCCGCCGGCGAATTCGACCTGATCGACCGCATTCGCGCGCGCATCATCGCGCGCCACGATGTGGTACTGGGCATCGGCGACGATGCCGCACTGCTGCAGCCGCCTGCCGGCATGCAGCTCGTCGTGGGGATGGACACGCTCAACGCCGGCATTCATTTCCCGCACGACACCGCGCCGGCCGACATCGGCTGGAAAGCGCTGGCGGTGAACCTGTCCGACCTCGCGGCGATGGGCGCGACGCCGGCGTGGTGCACGCTGTCGTTGTCGCTGCCGGAACCCGATGCGGCGTGGGTGGGTGCGTTTCTCGACGGTTTCGACGCGCTGGCGCGCCAGCATGCGGTGGCCCTGGTCGGCGGTGACACGACGCGCGGGCCGCTGTCGGTCTGCGTGACCATGTTCGGCTTCGTCTCGCCCGGCCGCGCGCTGCGGCGCGATGCGGCGCGGGTTGGCGACGATATCTGGGTCAGCGGCACGCCCGGTGATGCGGCCGCTGCACTGGCGCAGTGGTCGGCGGGCGGCGCGCGCGATCCTGTGTTGCGCGCTCGACTCGATCGGCCGACACCGCGGGTCACGCTCGGTTTGCGACTCTCCGAAGTGGCGCATGCTGCGATCGACATCTCCGACGGCTTGCTGGCCGATCTCGCGCATGTCTGCCGCGCGAGCAACGTGCGTGCGGAGGTCGACGTGGATGCTTTGCCCGTGTCAGATGCACTGCGCGCTGTAGTTTCCGACGTTGAGACACGTCGCGCGCTGCAGGCGAGCGGCGGCGATGATTACGAGTTGTGCTTCGCCGCGCCGGCCGCACAACGCGACGCCATTTTTGCGGCTGCGCTGGATGCGCGTGTGCCGGTGACCCGGATCGGGCGCATTGTTGAAGGGCAGGGCGTCGTCGCAACTGCGAACGGCGCGCCCTGGATGCCGGTGCGCACCGGTTGGGATCACTTCGCCGGTTGAAGCGCTCCGTCGTCGGAGCTCGGGCATGCCGAGTTGGTAATTGCGGATGCTGGTCTGGTTCTGTGGCCGCCGCGCTTTGGCTTTGGTTGTTGCTGTGGTTCCCGCTTTGGCTTTGGTCTTGGCTTTTGACTTGAATCGAGCCGTAGAGCGAGCCGAGCACCGGAGCCTGGCGTGGCCGAAGAGCAGCCCATGTCTGAGCGCAGCGAGTTTGG
>NZ_JAVDVJ010000021.1:0-37926 GCF_031456825.1 Luteimonas sp. 3794
GGCCCGCGCGCGTTCCCCCCCACCCGCCCCGCTGCGAGTCATTTTGACGCCGGGGGGGCCGGGTTGGCCGCCGCCGGCGGGGCGCGCGATGGGTTTTCAGGGGGAAGACCCGATCGCGCGCGAGCGCGCTCCTACAAAAAGCGTTTTGGTGTCGCCGCGCGATCAGGGCGTGATCGGGTACGGATACACCGCGGGCGCAGGCGAGGAAGGCAGCGTCGCCTCCCAGCGCGCCAGCGTCTGCCCGATGCGTGCACCCGCGGCGATCTGCGGGGCCGAGCGCGCGTAGCCGAGCTTGCGTTCGCGCTGCTTGATCGCGCGTGCCGCGAGGCGATAGGCATTCGCGAAATCGCGATCGGCGTTGAGCCCGTCGAGCAGCCAGGCGTGGCCGAAGAAGGTGATCGTCGATTCGCTGCCGCAGCCGAACGAAGGCCGGTCGGGACGTGCGGCGGTCAACACCAGCGTGTCAGGCGTCTTGAGCGCGGGCACGAAGCCACCCGAGTAGCAGGCCGAGATCACGATGACGCGGTGGACGATGCCCGAGTCGTCGAGCGCCGCGCGCAGTGCATCGGGCGTGATCGTGTCTTCGCTGTCGTCTGGCAAGACCAGGCCGAGGGCGTGATCGGGCGAGCCGTGCATCGTCAGGTAAAGCAGCAGCACGTCGCGTTCGCGGTCCATGTGCGCCCCGACCGCCGACAGCGTGTGGCGCAGGTTTGCCGGGGTGGCGAGTGGGGTGCCGGCGCCTTTAAGACTGTCGATGTTGTTGACCAGCGCGAGTGCCCGCGTGCCTGCGCCGAGGCGCGGCGCAACCCGATCGGTGAGAAAACGCACCTCGTTGCGGAAGACGTCTTCGCCGGCATCGCCTGCAACGCCGACGACGTACAGCGCCGGCGCATCGCCGGTGCCGTTCGGCATCGCGGCGACCGCAGCATCGATCAGCGCATGATCGCGTGTGGCCAGCGATTCGGCCGCCTGCAGCGGCGCGCAGACCAGCAGGCACAGCAGCGCCGTCGCGTGCCAGCGGTGCAGCGTCGACCGATCGGACGCCGGCCGCATGTCAGCGGATCGCGTCGATCTGGTCGAACGCGGTCACGCGCGTGTGACCGTTCGCGGTCGTTGCGTCGCGCGGCTGCGGGTAGTCGCCGAGCCGGTCGACCAGCACGGTGCGCATGCCGGCGTCGCGTGCGGCATCGAGTTCCTCGACCACGTCCGACAGGAACAGGATTTCGGCCGGCGCGGCATCCAGTGCGTCGGCGATGCGCGCGTAGCTCTCGGCCTCACGCTTGCCGCCGACTTCGGTGTCGAACCAGTTCGAGACCAGACCGGTCAGGTCGCCCGCATCGCTGTGGCCGAAGAAGAGTTTCTGCGCCGGCACAGAACCGGACGAATACACCGCCAGCGCCTCACCGGCCGCATGCCAGCGGCGCAGCGCGTCGGCGGCATCGGGATAGATGTGCGCGGTGAAATCGGCGTCCCGGTAACCGGCCGACCAGATCATGCCCTGCAGCGCCTTGAGCGCGGTGTGCTTGCGGTCGGCGTCGATCCAGCCCTGCAGCGTCTCGACGATCACCGCGTCATCGCAGATCGCGCCGTGTTCGGTCGCGACCACGTCGAGCCAGCGGCGCACTTCAGGATCGTCACGATGCGCGGCGACGAAGCCGGGCAGGGCGCGGTGCGCGTACGGAAACAGCACGTCCTTGACGAACGAGATGCTGCTGGTGGTGCCTTCGATGTCGGTCAGGATCATCCGTGCTTCAGCCGGTGGTTGCGGGCGTTGAAGTGTAAGGCGTCGGGTGTCGAGACGCCCCCGGTTGGCGAGCGTCGGAATGGTGCGCTCAGCTGGCTCCGCGCGACTCTCTTTGAATTCGTCATTCCCGCGCAGGCGGAAGCGCTGGGAGTCCGCAGCACCCGTCCGCCAAATCGCTCGGCCCTCAGATTTCCGGACGCAGCCTCAACGCGAACCCGGCTCGTACCGAGGAAACTTCTGCGCGATGTCGGAGCCGGTGAAGTGGCCGATCCAGCCGTCGGGCTGCTCGAAGAAGCGGATCGCCACGAAGCGCGGTTCGCTGCCCATGTCGAACCAGTGGGTCACGCCGTCGGGCACGCCGATCAGGTCGTCCTTGACGCATTCGATCTCGTAGACCTTGCCCTCGACGTGCAGGGTGAACAGGCCCGAGCCGTCGACGAAGAAACGCACTTCGTCTTCCTTGTGGAAGTGTTCGTCGAGGAACTTGGCGCGCAGCTCGTCGCGCTTCGGGTTGTCGGGCGCGATGCTGATCACGTCGACGGACTTGAAGCCGCGCTCGGCGCTGATGCGGTCGATATCGGCCTTGTAGGCAGCGATGACCTCGTCCTGCGAGGCACCCGCGGCAACCGGCTGGGCGGCCTGCCAACGTTCGAAGGTGACGCCGATCGCCTGCAGTTCGCGGGCGATCGCGTCGCCGTCGCGGCTGTCGAACAGCGGCGCATCGGGGGCGGCGGCATCGAAAATGCGGAGGCGGCTCATGGTGGTCTGGCTCGGCGCGTGCGGGGCCATCAGCCTAGCAAAGCCGCGCTGCTGACACGTTGACCGCGGCGGAACACCATCGTTCCACCGCTGGTGACGCTGCGATGGGGTCAGTGCCCGGCGCGCAGGCGACGCAGTTCGAGTTCGCAGTGCAGCAGGAACTCGAAGGCTTCCAGGTGGCGGCGCGCCTCGGCCATGTCGCGGCCCCAGGCGTACAGGCCGTGGCCGTCGATCAGATAGCCCCACATGGGGCCGGCGTCGAGCAGCGCTTCGACCTGCGCCGACAGCACCTGCATGTCCTGGCTGTTGGGCAGTACCGGCACGTCGACCGCCATCTCGTGCGTGCGGTTGCCGCCGAAGGCCTTGAGCAGTTCGTAGCCTTCCAGGCGCACATGGCCCTCGGCGGCGAACAGGCGCGAGGCGATGGTCTGGGTCGGCGAATGCGTGTGCAGGATGCAGCCGATGTCCGGAAACCGGCGATAGAGCTGCGTGTGCAGCAGCGTCTCGGCCGAAGGGCGATGGTCACTGCCGACGGCCGCACCGTCGAAGTCGACGACCATGATGTCGTCTTCCTTCAGCTTGCCCTTGTCGCGGCCCGATACGGTGATCGCGGCATGGCGATCATCGAGACGGCGCGAGAAGTTGCTGCTGGTGGCGGGCGTCCAGCCAGACTGGGCGAGTTCGCGGATGTTGACGATCAACTCGCCAGCGAGTTCGCGCAGGCGGTGGACGTCGTAGGGTGCGGTCGTATCGGACATGGCGCGGATTCTAACGTGCCGCCGCCTGCGTCAGCGTGTCCAGCGCCAGCGCGGCGGCTCGCCCTTCAGGGCGCAAACCGCAATCAGCAGCGCGGTCGCGACGAGTATGCAAAGACCGAAAGCGGCGGGGTGCACCGACGGCGGAAACCGCCACGCAATGATCGCGATCGCGCCGAGGTACACGGCCAGGACCACCCAGCCCTGCCAGCGCCGCGGCAGGCCCCAGCCGTAACCGAGCGTCTTCGCGGGAAACCAGTACGCCTCGTCGCGACTCATCGCGGCATTGCGTCGTGGCGACGCCTGGAAAAACCGCGGAACGCGGCCAGTGCCAGCAGCGCGATGATCGCCGCGCCCATCAACGTGTCGATCGGCGTCGACCAGACCAGCAGGCCGCAGGCGATCAGCGCGCCCATGCCGAGCAGCCGCTCGCGTCGACCGGCCGGATGCGCGCGGTTGCCCAGCAGCAGGCTCAGGCCTGCAGCGGCGTAGGCCATCACCACCAAGGTCACCGCCATGTTGATGATGGTTTCGAACTGGCTGCCCACCGTGTCCGACACGGTGGTGAAAGCGATCAGCGTCATCGAAATCACGACGATCAGCAGGCCCGGCCCGGCGGCGCCGTTCTTCAGCAGTCGACCGAAGATCGCCGGCAGGAAGCCGCGCTGTGCGGCCCGCGCGCCGGATTCGCCGGTGACCAGCATCCAGCCGCCCAGCGTGCCGGTGGCCTTGAGCGCGGCGGCTGCGGCGATGACCGGGATCGCCCAGACGCCGAACATCTGCCCGGCGACGAGTGCGAACGGTGCACTGGAACTCGCCAGTTGTTCCACCGGCACGATGCCCATCATCAACACCGAGGACACCATGTAGACCACGCCCGCGAGCAGGATGCCGCCGAGGGTCGCGATCGGCACGTTGCGCTCGGGATTGCGCACCACGCCGGCGACCATCGCGCCGGTTTCCAGGCCGATGAAGGCCCAGAACACGGTCGCCAGCGAGCCGATCGCCACCGCCGCATCGGACTCGCCGCTGACGTTCCAGCCGGCGCGGTAGATGTCGGGATCGAAGTACGCCCAGCCGGCGATCAGGATCGCCGCGACCGGCAGCAGGCCGAAGACCACGCAGAACGACTGGAAGCGCGCGATGTTGCGCGGGCCCAGCAGGTTCAACGCGAACATCGACCAGATCAGCAGCACCTGGCCGGCGAGCTGGACGCCGGCGCTGTCGCCGACCGGCAACAGGATCACCAGATAGCCGACCGCCGCCACCGCGATCGCGTTGTTGCCGACCCACGACGACAGCCAGTAGGCCGTTGTGGCGAGAAACCCCATGTCTCGACCGAGGCTCGGGCGGATGTAGTCGTCGGGCGAGGTGAGATCCGGGTACTGGCGCGCGAGGCGGGCGAACGCGCCGCCCAGCGCGACCGCGAGCAGGGTGCCGATCAGCCAGGAAAAGACGGTGACCGCGCCGGAGCGCGCGAGCGTTGCCGGCAGCAGGAAGAAACCCGAGCCGATCATGTTGTTGGCGACCATGAAGGTCGCCAGTACCGGACCGATCTTCTTGGCCGTGGCAGTCGTGGACATCGTGCGATCCGCGTGGAGGCGGCGCGAGCGGCCGCTGGTCGTGAGGCTCAAGGACACACGGCCCGCGGTAGGCGGGCCGTGCGGTTGGATCGGATCAGCGCGGCGGCAGCTGCTGCCGGAGGCGGCTGTGCTTGTAGCCGTAGAGGAAGTAGATGGTGAAGCCGATGATCGTCCACACCAGCAGCACCATCCAGTTCAGCAGCGGCATCGTCGCGACCAGGCCCAGGCAGGCCAGCACGCCGAGGGTGCCGACCAGGAACACGGCCGGCACGCGGAACGGGCGATGCAGGTTCGGCTGGGTGCGGCGCAGGACCATCACGCCCAGGCACACGGTGGCGAACGCGACCAGGGTGCCCATCGACACCACATCGCCGAGCAGCTGGATCGGCAGGAACGCCGCCATGATCGCCGCGACGAAGGCCACCAGCACGGTGCCCTTGTGGGGCGTGCGGTAGCGCTTGTGGATCGCGCCGAAGAAGCGCGGCAGCAGGCCGTCCTGCGCCATCGAGAAGAAGATGCGTGGCTGGCCCATCAGCATCACCAGGATCACCGTCGTCAGACCGGCAATCGCGCCGATCTCGACCAGTGTCTTGAGCCACAACAGGCTGGGATACGCCTCGAGCGCAGTCGCGACCGGCTTGGCCGTGCCGAGCACGGTGTAGGGCACCATGCCGGTCAGCACCGCGGACACCGCGATATAGATCAGCGTGCACAGGAACAGCGAGCCGAGGATGCCGATCGGCATGTCGCGCTGCGGATTCTTGACCTCCTGCGCCGCGGTGGAGACCGCATCGAAACCGATGTAGGCGAAGAACACGATCGACGCGCCGCGCAGCACGCCTTCCCAGCCGAAGCGGTCGCCGCCCTGGTTTTCCGGCACGAACGGCAGCCAGTTCTGGGTATCGACGTACTGCGCGCCGAAGCCCAGCAGCAACAGGATCACCAGCACCTTGATCGAGACGATGATCGCGTTCGCGGTCGCCGACTGGGTGATACCCACGTAGCACAGCACGCCGACCGCGCCGATGATCAGCACTGCAGGCAGGTTGAACAGCGCACCAGTGGTGACGAACTTGCCGAACTCGCATGCGCCGGCCAGCGCCGCTTCATGCGTGCAGAAGTTGATCGGCGCCTGGGTCAGTGCGGCAGGCAGATGCACGCCGAGACTGTCGAGGAAGCTCACCGTGTAGCCCGACCAGCCGACTGCGACCGTCGATGCCGCGAACAGGTATTCGAGCACCAGACTCCAGCCGACGAACCAGGCCAGCGCTTCGCCGAGGGTCGCGTAGGTGTAGCTGTAGGCACTGCCCGAGGCCGGGATCATCGCCGCGAATTCCGCGTAGCACAGACCGGCCATCGCGCAGGCGAAACCGGCGATGACGAAGCTCAGCATGATCGCCGGACCGGCGTGATTGGCCGCCGCGGTACCGGTGATGACGAAGATGCCTGCGCCGATGACCGCGCCGAGCCCCAGCATCACCAGATGCTTGGCGGTGAGCGTCCGCTTGAAGCCGACTTCGCCGCTGAGGCTGCCTTCGACCGGCTCGCCCGCATCGACATGCGGTTGCGCCGCGATCGGCTTGGTAATCATCAGGTTCTTGAACATCGGTGTCCCCGGTTGGTCGTTCGGTGCGGTCCGCGAAGATTGACGGACGCGCCGTCGAATCCCCCCCGCGGCCACGCGGCAATCGCCGTACCATGCCAAACGCTGCGTTCCGGCACAAGCAACGCAACTGCCGCTTGTGTGCACGCGCGGGAACGCCGATGCTGCGCCTCCCGTCACGCCGCGCTGCAGCAAATTCATCGATGTCGCACCCGTCCGCGCCTGATTCCGAACGCCCAGCCGCTGTGTCCATCGCAGTGCAGACACTGGCGGACGCTTTCGCCGATTTCGGCGTGCGGCATCCGATCCAGCAATCGCTTGCCAGTGAATTCATCGATCTGCTCGACGATGCCGAAGACCCGTTCGAGCGTGCGCGGCTGACCGGCCACTTCACGGCCTCGGCGCTGGTCGTCAGCGGTGACGGCATGCGCACGCTGCTGACCCATCACCGCAAGCTGGGCATGTGGCTGCAACCGGGCGGACACGCCGACGGCGACCGCGATCTCGCGCGCGTGGCGCTGCGTGAGACAGAAGAGGAAACCGGACTGGTCGACGTGACCGTGCAACCGGACATCTTCGATATCGACCGCCACTGGATTCCCGAGCACAAGGGTGTGCCCGGGCACTGGCATTACGACGTGCGTTATCTCGTGCGCGCGGGCGCCGACGAGAGCTTCGCCATCAGTGAGGAGTCGCTCGCGTTGGCGTGGCGTCCGATCGCCGAAGTCGCGGAGGGCGAGGCGCACGACGCCTCCCTGCGGCGCATGGCGCAGCGATGGATCGAGGTGCGGGACCGGCATCCCTGATCCTGCTGTACCGCGCACACGGCGCCACGAACACACGCGCGGATGCCTGCCCTTTGCGGCCGCGGTGCAAAGCGCACACCATGCGCAGATGATGACGCCTTCCCAGTATTCTGTGCCGCCGATCGGCGGCGTGCTCGAGACCGCCCTGTATGTCGAAGACATGCCACGCGCGGTGCACTTTTTCGCAGACGTGCTCGGTCTGCCGGTGATGCTGCGTACGGATCGCCTCACCGCATTCGATGCCGGGGCCAGCAGCGTGCTGCTCGTGTTCGCGCGCGGCGCGTCGCAGGCGGACGTCACCGGAGAACGCGGCACCGTGCCCGGCCACGACGGGGCAGGGCCGCTGCACATGGCGTTGCGGATCAGCGCCGACGCCTACGACGGCTGGAAAGCGCGTCTCGAAGCGCACGGCGTACCGCTACGCGGCGAGATGTCGTGGCCTGCCGGCGGACGCAGCCTCTACTTCGAGGATCCGGACGGGCACGTGCTTGAACTCGCCACGCCCGGCCTGTGGGCGAACTACTGAGGCCGACGGCGGCGCGGCCTCAATAGAGGACGCGCGTACGCAAGGTGCCCTCGATCTTCGACAGTTCGCTGCGCAGGTGCGCGGCCTGTTCCTCGGTCGCGGCGACATCGATGACCACGTAGCCCACGTTGGCGGTGGTACGCAGGTACTGGCCGTCGATGTTGATCGCCTCGCGCGAGAACACCTCGTTGACCTTCGACAGCACGCCGGGCACGTTGCGGTGCAGATGCAGCAGCCGATGGCTGCCGATGTGCTCGGGCAAGGTGACTTCGGGAAAGTTGACCGCCGACAACGTGCTGCCGTTGTCGCTGTAGCGCACCAGCTTGGCCGCGACCTCGATGCCGATGTTGTCCTGCGCTTCCAGCGTGCTGCCGCCGACATGCGGGGTCAGCAGCACGTTGTCATGGCCCAGCAACGGTGATTCGAACGCGTCGTCGTTGCCCTTGGGCTCGACCGGGAACACGTCGATCGCGGCGCCGCCGACCTGGCCGCTGCGCAGCGCGGCATCGAGCGCGTCGATGTCGACCACGGTGCCGCGCGAGGCGTTGATCAGATGCGCGCCCGGCTTCATCGCATTGATTTCGGGGGCGCCGAACATCAGCTTCGTCGACGGCGTCTCTGGCACGTGCAGGGTCACCACGTCGCTGCGCGCGAGCAGATCGTCGAGGCTGGTCGCGCTGCGCGCGTTGCCGAGCGAGAGCTTGGCTTCGATGTCGTGGAAGAGCACCTGCATGCCGAGCGATTCGGCGAGCACGCCGACCTGGGTGCCGATATGGCCGTAGCCCACGATGCCCAGCGTCTTGCCGCGTGCCTCGTGGCTGCCGAGCGCCGATTTGCTCCAGCCGCCGCGGTGACATTCGGCGTTCTTCTGCGGAATTCCGCGCAGCAGCATGATCGCCTCGGCGACGACGAGTTCGGCCACCGAGCGCGTGTTGGAGTAGGGCGCGTTGAACACCGGAATGCCGGCCAGCTCCGCCGCCTCGACATCGACCTGGTTGGTGCCGATGCAGAAACAGCCGATCGCCATCAGCCGGCGCGCGTCGGCCAGGACTTCGGCGCTCAGATGCGTGCGCGAGCGGATGCCGATGATGTGCGCGTCGGCGATCTTCGCCCGCAGCTGGTCTTCAGGCAGCGACTTGGGGTAGACCTCGACCTGCGAATAGCCGGCGGCATGAAAGGTATCGACAGCGCTCTGGCTGACGCCTTCGAGCAGCAGGACGCGGATGTCCTGCCGGGGAAACGAGGTCTTCATCTAATGGGTTCGCGCGTGGGGGACAGCGCGGGCCATGGTGCCAGAATCGGGCCGGGCGTGTTGCGCCGCAGCGCTGGACGCACCCGGGACGCGCTGGCACGCTGGCGGCCCGTTTGCTCCGGCGCCCGACGATGTCCGACTCCCGCATCTCCAGCCTCCAGGCCGCCGTGCCGACACTGCGGTTGCTGACTGAGCCTGCGGACCTCGCGCATTACGGCGTCGACTGGACCCGGCGCTGGACCCCGGCGCCGCTGGCGATCGCGCTGCCGGCCAGCATCGACGAGGTGCAGGCGACGATGCGCTGGGCGCATGCGGAAAACGTGGCCGTGGTGCCATCGGGCGGTCGGACCGGCCTGTCCGGCGGCGCCGTCGCCGCGAACGGCGAGCTGGTGCTGAGCCTGCAGCGCATGAACAAGGTGCTCGGTTTCGAGCCCGCCGATCGCCTGCTGACCGTCGAGGCCGGCATCGCGCTGGAAGCGGTGCAGGAGGCGGCGCGGTCTCACGATCTGCAGTACCCGGTGGATTTCGCCGCGCGTGGCTCATGCTCGATCGGCGGCAACATCGCGACCAATGCCGGCGGCATCCGTGTGGTGCGCTACGGCAATACGCGCGAGTGGGTGGCCGGGGTCAAGCTGGTCACCGCGACCGGCGAGCTGCTCGATCTCAATCGTGGTCTGGTCAAGAACTCCAGCGGCTACGACCTGCGGCATCTGGTGGTGGCATCGGAAGGCACGCTCGGCATCATCGTCGAGGCGACGCTGCGCCTGGCCGCGCCGCCACCGGAGACGCGGGTCATGCTGCTCGCGCTGCCGTCGTTCGAGGTGCTGATGGAAGTCTTCCAGGCGCTGCGTGCGCGCCTGCCGCTGGAGGCGTTCGAGTTCTTTACCGATCGCGCGCTGCACCACGTCGTCGCGCACGGTGCGCAGCCGCCGTTTGAGGCGGTGTATCCGTATTACGTCGTCGCCGAGTTCGCCTGCGAGGGCGAGGCCGGCGAGGTGCAGGTGCTGTCGGCATTCGAGTACTGCATGGAGCAGGGCTGGGTCGAGGACGGCGTGATCAGCCACGGCGACACCCAGGCCGCGGCGCTGTGGCGCCTGCGCGAGGGCATTACCGAAAGCCTCGCGCCGCATGTGCCCTACAAGAACGACGTGTCGGTGCGGATCTCGGCGATGCCGGGCTTCCTCGCCCGCACCCAGGCGCTGCTCACGGCCGAGTATCCGCAGTTCGAGGTGGTCTGGTTCGGCCACATCGGCGATGGCAACCTGCATATCAACGTGCTCAAGCCGGCCGACATGGACAACGCCAATTTCGTCGTCGAGTGCGAGCGGGTGACCAAGCTGCTGGCGGCGACGCTGGCCGAGCACGGCGGCAGCATCTCGGCCGAACACGGCATCGGTCTGGTCAAGAAGCCGTATCTGGAATCGACGCGCAGCCCGGCGGAGATCGCGGTCATGCGCGGCATCCGGCAGGCGCTGGATCCGGCCGGTATTCTCAACCCCGGCAAGCTATTCGATTGAGCGCCCGGTTCAGCCCCATGCAATACGCCGACGCTAGAGTGTCGGCTGTCGCTCCCGTCCCCGAGGTCCCCCGCATGATGGTTCGTACCGCGCTCGTCCTTCTGTTGACCGGTCTGTCCGCGTCGGCCTTTGCAGGTAGCTTTGCCGGCACCAGTGCGGGCGCCGCGTCCGGTGGGTCGTCGGCCTCGTCGGGTAGCACGTCCGGCAATGACAAGGTGGTGCTGCAGGCACGCGAGGACGCCGCCGGTTTCGTTGCCAGCGACGGTCGCATCCGCGGTGCACGCCTGGAAGCGGCGCTGCGCCATCTGCGCGAGACCCAGAGCGCCGCGCGCGACGCGTCGGACCTCGCACTCGCCCAGGCGATCCTGGCGCGTTGATCCGGCTGGCGCGCTTGCATCTGCGCGCCGCCCTGTTTCTTGTTGTCATGCTGCTGGCGCCGGCCGCATCGGCGGCCGGCTGGTCGATCACGCAGCAGGTTGCGGGTACGCCGCTGGCGCCTGCCGAATCTGCGCGCGCCGGCGCGGCGATCTCCGCTGCATTGGTGCGCCTGCCGCCGAGGTGGCGGGATGCGGCGGGACTCGATGTCGTCGTCGACTGGCGTGACGATCTGCCCGACGACGTGCATGGCCGGACGTTCGGCGCGCATCTACGCCTGCGTCGCACCTTGCTGGCCGACGACGCGTCGGCGCAGCCCCTGCACGTCGCGCTGCTGCACGAGTTAGCGCATCGCTACGACCGTTCGCCGCATGGCGGTCTGTCGCGCGATCCACGCCTGCGCGATCTCGCCGGCTGGCCGCAACGCCCGCTGCGCTTCGGCATGCGTGTGCGCGGCAACGCGATGCACGACCGCAGCCCCGATGCCTACGAGCGGGCGTCGCCGGCCGAGTTCGTCGCGGTCAATCTCGAGCATTTCCTGCTCGACGCCGAGTACGCCTGCCGCCGGCCGGCGCTGCATGCCTACTTCGCGGCGCACTTCGACTGGGCCCCGCCGCACGCGCCCTGCGCGCCGGATCTTCCATTCGTGGAAGCCGAGCCGGGTGCCGATGCCGCGCCACTGCTCGCGCTGGATCCGGCGCGCGTGTACGCCATCGATTACCTGCTGGCCGAAGGCAATGCACGGCCGATGAGCCGCTGGGGCCACAGCATGCTGCGGCTGGTGATCTGCGCGCCCGGTCGTGCGCCCGGACCGGATTGCCGCCTCGATCTCGCGCATCACCGCGTGCTGTCGTTCCGCGCCTTCGTCGATGATGTGCAGATCTCCAGCCTGCGCGGGCTGACCGGGCGCTATCCCTCGCGGCTGTTCGTGCTGCCGCTCGATCAGGTGATCGACGAATACACGCGGATCGAACTGCGCGGCCTGCAGTCGATCCCGCTGCAGCTGTCGACCGGCGAGATCACCTCGCTGCTGACGCAGGCCGCGAACCTGCATTGGAGCTACGACGGTCGCTACTACTTCGTGGGCAACAACTGCGCGGTCGAGACCTGGAAGCTGCTGCAGACCGGCGTGCCGCGCCTGGCCGACGCGCGGTTGCGCAGCATCACGCCGACCGGGTTGTTGCGGAAACTCGTACGCAGTGGCGATGCGGATCCGACGGTACTCGATCGCGAGGACACGGTACGCGGCGGCTATTACTTTCCGTCCGCCGACGCGGAGTACCAGGCTTTGTTAGACGTCGCGCGCGCAGCGCAGCCGTTGCCAGTCGCGCGGGTCGACGCCTGGCTGGATCTGACGCCGGATATGCGCGCGCCCTGGCTCGCGTCTGCGCAACTGCGCGACGGCGCGGCGCTGCTGGTGCTGGAACATGCGGCGCGGCGACGGGAAGAATTGCGATTGCGCGATGTGCTCAAGCGGCAGTTGCTCGATCCACGGTACGCCGTTGACGCCGCGCCAGCTGTCGCAACCCTGCGTGCGTTGCTGGCGGCCGGTGATGCACTCAGTCGACCGGCGCAGTTGCTGCCGGATGGCTACGGATTGCCGCAGGCCGACGAACGCGCTGCGTTGCAGGAGGATGTGGAAGCGCGGGCGCTGGGCCTGCGCGGACTGCGTGGGCAATTGGAAGACGAGGCACGCATGGCGCTGCCACCCGAGGTGCGGGCGCGGGTGGCAGCGCTGGATCGCAACGTGGACACCCTGGGCACGCGCTTGCGCGAGTTGCATCGCAAAGCAGGCGGCCTGCAACTCGACTGAGCGTGCACGAACCTGTAGGAGCGCGCTTGCGCGCGATGGGGCTTGACCGGGAAAGCCCATCGCGCGCAAGCGCGCTCCTACAAAAACAATTGCACGAGGGACGGGCAGGGGATGCGTCCGTCCTGCGATGCATTCAGTCCGCGCGACCGCCGAACTCACCGGTGGTCGTATCGACCCACACGCGCTCGTCGTTGGTGATGTATTCGGACACCTGGATCTCGATGCCGGTATTGAGGGTCGCGTGCTTCGCGTGTTCGGTCGCGGTGCCATCTTTGGGCGCGTGGACGTGTAGGAGCGCGCTTGCGCGCGATGGGCGCTCCCGGGAAAACCCATCGCGCGCAAGCGCGCTCCTACATCACCTATTGCACATGCGGGATGGGTGGCGGACGCCGGTCCCGTGTCGCTCAGTCCGCGCGACCGCCAAATTCGCCGGTACTGGTGCTGACCAGGATCCGCTCGCCGTTGCTGATGTATTCCGGGACCTGGATTTCGATGCCGGTGTTGAGCCTTGCCGGTTTCGGGCGTTTGGTCGCGGTCCCGCCCTTCAGTTCGGGCGGCGTCTCGATCACTTCCAGCACCACGCTTGGCGGCAGCTGCAATCCGACCGGCTGTTCGTCGATGATCTGCACATAGCAGCCCGACAACGCATCGGTGATATAGCCGCTGGCGTCGCCCACGACGTCGGCGTCGAGCGTATAGGGCGTGTAATCCTCGTCATCCATGAACACGAACGCCTCGCCGTCCTTGTACGAGAACGTCGCTTGCCGGCGCTGCAGTTCGACTTCCTTCAGATCGTCGTCGCCGCCGATGTTGAGGTCGAACTTGTTGCCGCCCGGCACGCTGTACAGCGTGAAACGCATCTTGAGTCCGCCGCCTCGACCCTGCGGCGCGCTGCGCTCGATATCACGCACCTGGTAGACGGTGCCGTTGTGTTCAATCACGTTTCCTTTCTTGACGTCGTAGGCTTTCATCGTTGTTCGCTGCTGGATGGAGAGGACGCCGCCGCGTCCGCGGCAGCTGAGTTGCGGAGATAGAGCCGCAGGTTCGGATAGTCGATCACGGCGCCGCCGCGTTCGAGGATGTCGGCGCCGATCACGCCATCGACCGGCGCTTCGCCGCGTTGCGAGAACGCCGCGTTGACGTGGTCGAGCGCGAGGAAGTGCACGGTGAACGCGTCGTCGCGGTAGCCGCCGATGCGCAGGCGGTTGCCGGGCAGGGCGCTGATCGCCATGCCGGTGCCGCCGGCGCCGGTCGCCCGGCCTCCATCGCGCGTCGCCCGGCCCTGGTCGAAGCGCGATTGTGCCGCGCGGTCGATCACGGTGCGGCCTGCACCGGTATCGATGATGAAGGTGCCGGCCACGTCGTTCATACGGGCCGCCACGGTCAGATGGGCATCGCCGTGGCGGGTCATCGGAACCGCGGTGTAGCCGGCGGCTTCAAGCGTGGCGGCAACACGGGCCGATACGGAGGTCTGCGCTGCAGCGGGCAGGGAGGTCAGCAGGCAGGCCATCAAAGCCGCAAGGAGACCCGTTACGCGCGCGGTATTGAAGCCCTCCCCTGCGGGGCGGGGGAGGGTTGGGTGGGGGCAAACCTTGGGCTCGCGACAGCCTGCGGATGACCGCGAAAGTCGTTCCCGCGACCGGAACGTTCGCCCCCATCCCAACCTTCCCCCGCCATGCGGGGGAAGGGGCAGTGCCCGGCGCGCGGGATACTCGGTGGCAGCGAACAAGCCCATCGCTTACTTCGGCGCCAGCCGCACCGCGCCGTCGAGGCGGATGGTCTCGCCGTTGAGGTAGCGACTGCCGACGATGTAGGCGACGAGGTCGGCGAATTCCTCGGGACGTCCCAGACGCGACGGGAACGGGATCGAGGCCGACAGCGACTGCTGCACGTCGTCAGGCATGCCGTCCACCATCGGCGTCCAGAAGATGCCCGGCGCGATCGTGTTGACGCGGATGCCGAACCGCGCGAGCTCGCGCGCCATCGGCAGGGTCATGGCGACCACGCCGCCCTTGGACGCCGAATACGCCGCCTGACCGATCTGGCCTTCGTACGCCGCGACCGATGCCGTGTTGACGATCACGCCGCGCTCGCCGTCTTCGCCCGCATCGTTGCGCTGCATGACGGCGGCCGCGGCCTTGGCCACGTTGAAGCTGCCGACCAGGTTCACCATGACGGTGCGGCTGAAGGTGTCCAGCGGCATCGGTGCCTCGCGGCCCAGCACGCGGCCGGCGCCGAGGATGCCGGCGCAGTTCACGGCGACGTTGAGCCCACCGAGGAAATCGCGCGCGGCGTCGACGTTCGCGACCACGCCGGCTTCGTCGGTCACATCGGTGCGCAGGTAGCGCGCATTGGTGTCGCCGAGCGCGGCGACCGCGTCGGCGCCCTTATCGTCGTTGACGTCGAACAGCACGACCTTGCCGCCGCCGGCGACGAGGTGGCGGGCCACGGCGAGGCCGAGGCCGGAGACGCCACCGGTGATGAGGGCGCGGACGGAATCGGGCGTCATGTGCGGATCCTTGGACGGAAAACCCTTAGTTTAACCGGCCGGCCGCATACGCCGATCAGGCCAGCTCCGATAGGCGTGTTCAGGCGGGTGGGCCGGGTCCGCCATGCAGACGCCGGGAGAACTCGTCGGGCGACAGTCCCGGCGCGAACAGGAAGCCCTGACCGACCGTGACGCCGAGATCGAGCAGGAACCGGCGTTGCGCTTCCGACTCGATGCCTTCGGCCACGAGCCCCAGACCGAGACTGCGCGCGATGCCCGCCACCGCCTGGCACACGGCGACATCGGAACGATCACCCGGCACGCCACCGACGAACAGCTGGCTGAGCTTGAGCCCGTGGATCGGCAACCGGCGCAGATAGTTCAGGCCGCTGTAACCCTCGCCGAAATCGTCGATGCTCAGCTGCACGCCCATGTCGCGCAGCGCGGCGAAGGTGCGCAGCGTGTCGGGCGCGTCCTCGATCAACACGCGCTCGGTGAATTCCAGTTCCAGCGCGCTGCCCGGCAGGGCGAATTCCGCCAGCACGTCATGGACATGCGCGGCGAGTTCGTCGCCGAGGAACTGCCGGTAGGACACATTCACTGCCACGCGCACCACGCCCAGGCCGGCGTCGCGCCACGCCGCCGTCTGCCGGCAGGCTTCGCGCAGCACCCAGGCGCCGATGCGGACGATGTCGCCGGTGCTTTCCGCATGGTCGATGAAGTGGTCCGGCCGCATTTCGCCGAGCTGCCGGTTGCGCCAGCGGATCAGGGCCTCGGCAGCGATCACGCGCCGGCTGCGCAGGTCGACCTGTGGTTGGTAGACGAGGTGGAACTCGTCGTTGTCGATCGCGCGCCGCAGATGCGTCTCCACCCGCAACCGGTCCTGCTGGGTCTGCGCCAGCGCCGGGGTGAACAGCTGCCAGCCGTTGCGGATGCGCCGCTTGCTTTCGTACATCGCCGCATCCGCATTCTGGATCAGCGTCTGCGGCCGGTCGCCGTCATCGGGCGCGCGCGCGATGCCGATGCTCGCGGTGATCGAGAACTCCTCGGTGTCGAAGCGGAAGCCGTCACCGAATGCATCGAGAATCGCACTGGCCACGCGCTCTGCGTGACTGGCGCCGGCCCCGGCGTCGCAGACCACCAGAAACTCGTCGCCACCGAACCGGGCGATGCTGCCCGAGCTGCCGACGGCCTGCCCAATGCGGTGCGCGGCGGCGATCAGCAGTTCGTCGCCCGCGGCATGGCCGAGCGCGTCGTTGACGAACTTGAAGCGGTCGAGATCGATGTAGAGCACGGCCACGCCGGCGCGCGCGGGATCGGCCATGCGCGCGTCGAGTTCGCACAGGATCGCGTCGCGGTTGAGCAGGCCGGTCAGCGGATCGGTACGCGCCTGCGCCCGCAGGATCGCCTCGTCGTGCTTGTCGCGGGCGATGTCCTGCAGCGTGCCGGTCAAGCGTGAGGTCGCCGGATCGCCCTGGCGCGGCCCGCCGATCGCGCGCACCCAGAACGTGCCGCCGTCGCTGCGCATGCCCTGCAGTTCGATGTCGAAGCCGGCGGCGTCGACCATCGCTGCGCCGAGCGCATCGCGCAGCCGGGTGCGGTCTGGCAACAGCAGCAGGCCGATCAGCGCCTCCATCGTCGTCGGCGGTTGCGTAGGGTCGAGAATGTGTACGGCTTCCGCCGTCAGATAGAGCCGATCGGTGCCGCAGTCGAGCTCCCAGCCGCCGATATGGGCCAGGGCCTGCACGCGATCGAACATTGCGCTGTCGCGCTTGAGTGCACTGACGTCCGAGAACAGCGACAGCACCTGGTGGGGCCGGTCACCGCCCGGCGGGTACTGCGGCACGGCGGTGACCGTCAGCCAGTACAGCTCGCGGCGCATGCGGTGGTAGAGGCCGACCAGCGTGCTTTCGACGATGCGGCCGTCGCGCAGCGCCCGCACCGGCGGCAGTTCGGCCCAGGGCATCTCGTTGCCGTCGGGAGCGATCGCGAGCCATTCGCCGAGGTTGGACGTGTCGCCGAGCGAGGTGCCCTGGCGGATGCCCAGCAGGCGCAGCGCCGCCGGATTGCCGTAGACGAACCTGCCGGCGACATCGTGGATCGCGATGCCGCGGTCCATGACATCCATCAGCTCGCGATAGCGCACCTCCGCCTCACGGCGTTCGCTCAGATCGCGCGCCACCGCGACGAGGCAGGGCTGGCCGTCGTGTTCGAAACCTGCGGTATGCACCTCGACCGGGAAGCGCGAGCCGTCGCCGCGCATGTTGGTGACTTCGATGACGTAGGTGCGTCCGCGATGCACCGCATCCCAGACCGGCGCGAGATGGTCGCGCGGCAGGTCCGGATTCAACACTTCGATCGGTTGGCCCACGATGTCCGCGCGCGGCCGGCCATAGGCCTGCTCGCCGGCGCGGTTGAGGTCGAGCACGATGCCCTCCGCATCGAGGATGCTGACCGGGTCGGGGACGGCGTCGAAGAGTGCGTGGTAACGCAGACCGGCGGCGTCGGCCTCGGCGCGCGTCGCCGCCAGCGCATCGCGCGCGCGGGAGAGCAGGGCGCGGACATCGGCGGGCAGATTACGGTCGTCTGCGGCCAGCGACAGCGCATCGGGCAAGGCCAGCGCATGGGCCTGGCGTTCCAGCAGTCCGGTGTTCCCCGTGTCCGATGGGTGCGTCATGCGCGCGGTGCCAGTGCCACTCCGGATGCGGGAGAGATGAGATCTGTTGTAGCGCCGTCGCGCGGGTGCGTCCAGGCTCTCGCCGGTCCGGTCGGGATGATCGTGGTGTCCGGCAGGAAGGCGTCGTGGTCCATGTCGTGCAAGGAGAACGGGCGATCTGTGGGCGATCGGCCATGGGTGGCCCAGTGGTCTTCGAAGCGTGGGCTGGGCTTCGGCTTGTCGCTTTCGCTCTTGTCTCATCGAGCCGTAAAGCGAGCCGAGCATCGGCAGGGCGGGGCTGCAGCAGCAGCCCATGTTTGAGCGGAGCGGGTTCGTGCTGCGGGGCCGTGAAGGTCCCACTGTGCCCTGTTGGCCGAGACGCGCAGGGGATCTCCACCGCTAATCGCGGAGGATCGCGTCCGGCGACGACGGTTTGACGCACGCCTACGGCGCTCGCCCTTCGGGCCGGTTTCGCAGCGTGACAGCGCGGAAACCCTGTCCCTGATTTTCTCTCCTGTCGCGCATCGGTACTACCTGACTCCGCACATGCGCTTTGCCGCCGGCATCTCGACACCGAAACGGACTGGATCCGCAACGACGCTGCATCGGCGTCTTCTACGCGGCGCGACCGGGCGTAGAATTGCGAACCATTCTCGATAACAGAGCGCCACCGTGAACCTCTGCCAGCTGCCGCGCCGCACGCCCGCCCTCGTCGAAGACATCGAGAGCGTGACTGCAATCGATCCCATCGCGCGTCGTCTTGCCGAGCTCGGATTCGTGCCAGGCGAGCCGGTCGAGGTGGTCGCGGCCGGGCCGTTCGGGGGCGATCCGCTGCTGGTGCAGGTCGGCTACACGCGCTTCGCGCTTCGCCGCAGCGAAGCCGCCCGCGTGCACGTCCGCGTGACGCCTGCGGCATGAGCGCCACGATTGCGGCACCGCGTTTCGCGCTGGTCGGCAGCCCCAATGCTGGCAAGACCGCGCTGTTCAACCTGCTGACCGGCAGCCGCCAGAAGGTCGCCAACTACGCCGGCGTGACCGTCGAGCGCAAGGAAGGCCGCATGCATGGACCGGACGGACAGGCCTGGGCCTTGCTCGATCTGCCCGGGACCTACAGCCTGCAGCCGGCCAGCCTGGACGAGGCGATCACCCGCGATCTGTGCCGCGGTTTCTATCCCGGCGAGCCCGCCCCGGACGTGCTGGTGTGCGTGGTCGATGCGACCAACCTGCGTCTGCATCTGCGCTTTGTGCTGGAGCTGCGCACGCTCGGCGTGCCGATGGTCGTCGCCCTGAACATGGCCGACGCCGCGCAACAGCGCGGCATCGTCATCGACCGCGCGGTGCTGGAGGCCAAGCTGGGCATCCCGGTGGTCGAGACCGTCGCGATCCGCCGCGACGGCGCGCGGGCGCTGCTGGCGCGCTTGGCCGACGTGACCCGAGATCCGCAGCCGCCGCCCGCGGCTGAAGACGACGATCTGCATGCGGAGACGCGTGCGCTGCTGGCCGCAGCCGTGACCATGCCGCGTCGCACCGCGCGCATCGACGATGCCCTCGACCGCTGGCTGCTGCATCCGGTGTTCGGGCTGCTGGCGCTGGCGACGATCATGTTCCTGATCTTCCAGGCCGTGTATGCCTGGGCCGCGCCGCTGATGGACCTGATCGACGCCGGTTCTTCCGCGCTCGGCGCCTGGGTGTCGACGACGTTCCCGGAAGGCCCGCTGACCAGCCTGCTCGCCGACGGCATCATCGCCGGCCTCGGCGGGGTGATCGTGTTCCTGCCGCAGATCCTGATCCTATTTCTCTTCATCCTCGCGCTCGAGGAGTCCGGCTATCTGCCGCGCGCGGCCTTCCTGCTCGACCGCGTCATGAAAGGCGCGGGACTGTCCGGGCGGTCCTTCATTCCGCTGCTGTCGAGCTTCGCCTGTGCGATCCCCGGGATCATGGCGACGCGTTCGATCCAGGATCCACGCGACCGCCTGGCGACGATCATGGTGGCGCCGCTGATGACGTGCTCGGCGCGGCTGCCTGTCTATGCGTTGCTGATCGGCGCCTTCATCCCGCAGCGCCAGGTCTGGGGCGTGCTTAACCTGCAGGGGCTGGTGCTGTTCGCGCTGTATCTGGCCGGCATCCTAAGCGCGCTCGCGGTGTCCTACACAATGAAGAAATGGCGGCGCGACACGCGCGAACACGCGCTGATGCTCGAGTTGCCCTCTTATCGCCTCCCGCACCCGCGCGATCTCGCGATCGGACTCAAGGAGCGCGCGATGATCTTCCTCAAGCGCGTGGGCGGCATCATCCTCGCGCTGACGGTATTGCTGTGGTTCCTGCTGTCCTTCCCGGCACCGCCGGACGGAGCGACCGGGGCCGCGATCGAATACAGCTTCGGCGGCCGCATCGGCCATGCGCTCGCGGTGCTGTTCGCGCCGCTGGGGTTCAACTGGCAGATCTGCATCGCGCTGATCCCAGGGCTGGCCGCGCGCGAGGTGGCGGTCGCGTCGCTGGCAACGGTCTATGCGCTCTCTGCAACCGATGACGCCGCCGCGGCGCAGGCACTCACGCCGATCATCACCGACGGCTGGTCGCTCGCGACCGGTCTGTCGCTGCTCGTGTGGTTCATCTACGCGCCGCAGTGCCTGTCGACCTGGGCGACGATCAAGCGCGAAACCGGCTCGTGGAAGCTGATGGCGCTCAATGCCGGCTACCTGTTCGCGCTGGCGTACCTCGCATCGCTGCTGGTCTATCAAGTCGCGCGCGCGCTGGGCGCGGGTTGAGCACGCCGACGATGACCGCCGGACTGCTTCTGCAATACATCGTCGTCGCCCTGGCCGTGCTGTTCAGTGCGTGGGTGGTGCTGAAGAAGCTGGCCCCGAATGCGGCGCGTCGCCTGCGCATTGCGCTCGCGTTGGCGCTGTTGCGCGCGGGCAGGCCGGCGTGGATGCACGCGTTGGGAAGACGCGTTGCACCGGCGCCGGTTGCGGCCAGTTCCTGCGGCGGCTGTGACAGTTGCGGACCGCCCTCCAGCTGAAGAACGCGCCGCAACCTCAGGCGGACGGCAGTACCACCGTACCGCCGCCGACTTCGCGCCCCCCCTCGACCAGCACGAATGTCTCACCATCCTCGATCTCGACCGGCGTCTCGCACTTCAGGTACGCGGCGACGGTGGACCCGGGTTCGACGGCGCCCGCGGCGTCAAAACGCAAACTGCACAGGTGCGTGGCGGTGGCGTCGCTGTTGGTGCCGACAAAGCGGACGCCGGGCCGGTAGTTGCTGAAGACCGCGCTGCGTCGGCCGCCCTCGTCCTGCGAGCGGAACGTTACACAAGCCCGGATGTCTTCGCGAGTCGCAAATGCATGAGTACGCGGCGGCAGTTCCGTAAACTCCGCAATGCGCGCTTCCGCGTTCGCTTCGTGCGGCACGCAGGGCGCGTCGTACGTCGGGCCGGTCAATGCGGTCGCCGCTGGGGCGTCTGCAACCGCGGTCGCGACGGGATCGGCGCCCGGCGGCCTCTCGACGGCGGAGTCGATGGTGGGTGCGTCAGGCACGCAGGCGGCGCACATGAGCGCAGCGGCGAGCAGGACGACGACACGTGCACACGGGGCAGTGGCTGGCATTGGACTTCCTTGTCATGTGGTCGTGCATGGTGCCGCGAGTTGGCCGGAACGCGCTAGTGGCGCCCCCGGCTCAATGGAGACCGCGTCGGCCGCCGTGCGTCACTGGTCGGCGTGACTTCCACCGAGAGGCTGAAGGTCCGCTCGTCGCCCACCAGCAATGCGCCGACGCCGACGACCTGGCGGGTGATCTCCTTGCCGTCTTCGTCGCGGATGGCCAGCACCACCGAGTACTCCCAGGCGCCGCCTTCCAACGGGTGCCGGATCCGGCCCTCGACCTGGAGGGCGGTGGTGGTTTCCTCCCGCTTGACCGCGTTGCGCGCCACGATCGGCGAACCGGGCGCGCTGTCGATCTTCAGGAAGTGCTGGCACGCCGGACAGCGCGCCGCACTTTCCAGGATCACGGTCTTGCAGTGCGGGCAGGTGCGGGTGGCACCTGCCGCGCCGGGACGACTGCTCACGATCAGTCGCTGGACTTGTCGTTGGCGGCCTTGTCCTTCGTGTTGCCGCCGGGCGTCGGACCGGGCTTCACATCGCCCCAGCCGCATTCGATGTGACCACGGATCTTCGAGCCTGAGGCCACGGTCAACGAGCCTGCCTTGAGGTCACCGGTCAGCACGGCCGAATCCCGCAGTTCCACGAGCGAGGCGGATTCGATGTTGCCTTCCAGTTCGCCCGAGACCAGCACCTGCTGGGCGCGGACACCGCCATTGAGCTTGGCGCCGTGTTCGATGGTCAGGTTGCCCTGCACGTTGACGTCGCCCTTGAACCGGCCGGCGATTCGCACATCGCCGGTACCTTCGATCTTGCCCTCGATCGTGAGGTCGGCGGCGATGATCGATTCCTTGCTGACCGGCGGCGCGGGACGGGGCGTTGCCGCTGTTGCCGGTGCAGGCGAGGGCGCCGGAGCGGGCGAGACCGGCGGTGTCGCCGTCTGGAAATCCGCGACCGCGGGGGACGCCGTGTCGCGCGCCGGAGCGGGCGGCGGCGCATCGGCGCCGAAAGCGGGGGAATCTTTCTTGACGGTGCCGGACTGCGGAAAAATGGCCATGTCGCGCGTTACCTCGGAAATGGACAGGAGAGCGGAAACCACCGCTCGAAAGGGTATTTCCGCGCCGCCGCGGTGGGCAAACGCGGACCCCGAGCCTAGCACGCAAACGACGACATCCAACTGTGACCGTTGGGGCAGATCCGAGACAGGGCAAGCACTTGCCGCATGTTGAAGAAGCGTTACGCGAGATGTCTCGCGAAGGCGGCGGGACAGGCCTGCGGATCGCAGAACGGAGCGATCGTTGCGTGGCCGGGGATCGCAGACCTTGGATCGATCCGTGAAGCGCTGGCGACAGCACCCATCTTGTTTCCGCTCGAGCGCCACGCAGCGCAGAGCTGCAGCCAGGCAGGCATGGTGTCCACGGCTAGGGCGTCAGAGTCCGGCGGGGATGCGGCAGTGTCGAGGCCGCAGGTTGTCGAGGCTGGTGGGCCGCCTAAAAAAAAGCCCGCCGTAAGGCGGGCTGTGTGCGCGGCGGCGGCGATCAGCGATCGGCGCGCTCTTCCATGCGTTCGCCGGCGTTCTCGATCGCCTGACCCGCGTCCTGTGTCGCCTGGCCGGTTGCGCGGGCGGCCTCGTCCGCAGCCGCGTCGGCGCGGCGCGCGGCGTCCTGCGCGGCCACTTCGGCGTCCCGGATCGCGTCACGGCTCTGCTGGCCAGCCGCGTCTGCAGTGGCGCGGGCGGCGTCTGCGGTCGCGGCTGCCGCGTCGGAGATCGCCCGGCCGGCGCTCTCGGTGGCCGCAGCCGCTTCGGCGCGTTCGCGCTCGGCATCGTTGGAGTTGCTGCACGCGGCAAGCGCGAGCAGCGACGCGGCAACAACAGCAGTCATCGGCTTGAAATGCATGGCGTGGTTTCCTGTTTGGATGGGAACGGCGCGAAGATTGAATGCGCCCGTGTGAGGCGCGCGCAAAGGTCACGCGGCTGCGCGTACGTTGGCAGACCGCCTGTTCAGGCGGCAGCCGCCGCCGTACTGCGGGCATGAAAAAAGGCCGCCGGGAAACCCCGGCGGCCTTCGAATTCACTTACAGATGGCCGAAGCCATCGAAGCAAATTACGGCGACACTTCCTCAGCAGCGTCCTTGGCGTCTTCAGCCTTGGTCTCTGCGTGGTCAGCGGCGTCGGCAGCGTGCTCGGCAGCGTCGTCCGTACCGGCAGCGGCGGCCTGGGCAGCAGCGTCGGCAGCGGCGTCAGCAGCGGCAGCGGCGTCGTCGGCAGCAGCCTGCGCGGTGCCGGCAACGGCCGGATCCTGCGTTTCGTTCGCAGCAGCCTGTGCGTCGGCAGCTGCGTCAGCAGCGCCTTCAGCCGAGCTGTTGGCCTGGTCGGCGTTGCTGCAAGCAGCCAGCGCCATACCCAGAGCCAGGGCAAGCAGAGCCTTATTGATCGTCATTGTTTCTTCCTCGTCTGAAAGTGTGGGCAACGCGCTTGAATGCGCGCCGCCGACATGATGACAAGCCTCTGACGGGTGTCAAGCGGGACGTGCGTGGTTTTTTCGTAAAAAACACGTTATCCGAAGATCACGCCATTTGCACGGCAATTGCGGTCGCTTCGCCACCGCCAATACAAAGCGTGGCAATACCGCGCTTCAGGCCGCGCGCTTTGAGCGCGTGAATCAGCGTGACGATCAGGCGCGCACCGCTCGCGCCGATGGGATGGCCGAGCGCCAGTGCGCCCCCATTCACGTTGAGCCGGTCGTGCGGAATGCCGAGATCCTTCATCGGCGCCATCGCGACATTGGCGAACGCTTCGTTGACCTCGAACAGGTCGACGTCCTCGATCTTCCAGCCTGCTTTATCGAGCACGTTCTGGATCGCGGTCACCGGCGCGGTCGTGAACCACTCGGGGGCCTGCGAATGACGCGCGTGGGCGACGATGCGCGCCAGCGGCGTGAGGCCGTGCGCGGCGGCTTCGTCGGACGAGGTCAGCACCAGCGCGGCGGCACCGTCAGAGATGCTCGAGGAACTGGCCGCGGTCAGCACGCCGTCCTTGCCGAAGGCCGCGCGCAGGGTCGGGATCTTTTCGACCTGGATCTTGCCCGGCGCCTCGTCGGTGTCGAACGTCGCCTCGCCCTTGCGGGTCTTGACGGTGACGGGCGCGATTTCGTTCTTGAATGCGCCGCTTTCGATCGCCTTCTTCGCCCGGGTGGCGCTTTCGACGGCGTAGGCGTCGAGATCCTCGCGGGTGAAGCCGTACTCGTGGCTGGCGACGTCACCGAACACGCCCATCGACTTGGCGTCGTCGGGGTTGGTCAGGCCGTCCCAGGCCATGTGGTCGAGCATCTCCGCGCTGCCATAGCGGATGCCGGTACGCGAGCCATTGAGCAGGTGTGGGGCATTGGTCATCGACTCCATGCCGCCGGCGACGACGAATTTCGCGGTGCCGGCCTTGATCAGGTCGTGGCCGAACATCACTGCCTGCATGCCGGAGCCGCAGACCTTGTTGATGGTCACGCAGCCGGCCTTGTCGGGAATGCCCGCCGCGCGCGAAGCCTGGCGCGCAGGCGCCTGGCCCAGACCGGCCGGCAGCACGCAGCCCATGATGGCTTCGTCGATGAGGTCGGGTGCCACGCCGGCGTGTTCGAGGGCGGCGGTGATCGCGGCTGCGCCGAGCGTGGTCGTGGGAACGCCGGTGAACTGGCCGAGCATGGAACCGATGGCGGTGCGCTTGGCGCCGACGATGACGATGTCAGTCATGGGGGAGGTGACTCCGATAGGTGAACTGCATGGTCCGCCGATTATCGCACCGGGCGCCCGCATGTGCGGAACCGGGACCCGGACGATGGCACGCTGCGGCAATTGCAGGTATAGATGCGGCGGCAGGGGTGCAGGCGGGCGACGTGTCCGCATCGAGGAGAGCGGACATGGTGTCGAGAGCAATGCGCGTGCGCGGCGGGCACGGACTTTCACGGACGATCCTGGCCTGCGCGCTGGGTACGGCGTTGGCGGCATGTGGCGGTGGCGGCTCGAGTGGGGGGCTGGTGATCCCCACACCCCCGCCGCCGCTGTCGCCGCCGCCCTCCACGCCGCCGCCCACCGTGGTGCAGCCGCCGAATCCGGCCTACAGCCGGCATCTTGCCGACACCAATACCTTTGCCGCGCACGAAGCGGGCTTCACCGGGCGCGGCGTACGGATCGGCTTTCTCGACACCGGCGTCAACCGCGACCATCCCGCACTGCGCGACCGGGTGGTGGCCAACCTGACCTACATCGGCGCCTCCGGCAACAACCTGACCGTCGACGATGTCGTCGGCCACGGCACCGCGGTCGCGCAGACCGCGGCCGGGCGCCCCTTCGGCACTTGGCCCGGCGGCGTGGCGCAGAACGCGGAGATCGTCTCGGCCCGCATCATCCGCGACAAGCCACCCGAGGACGACGGCACCGGCGGCGGCAACGAGATCGACGGCCCGCTGGGCCTGACCACCATCCACCGCGACCTCATCAGCCGCAACGTCAAGGTGATGAACAACTCCTGGGGTGGCCTGTACTGGACCAACCTCGGGATCACTGCGCAGGTCGCGAGCGAGTACCGGCCGTTCATCATCAATCACGGCGGTCTGGTGGTGTTCGCCTCGGGCAACTCCGGCTTCGACAATCCGTCCGATACCGCGGCGCTGCCGAGCAAACCCGGCACTGGCGGCAGCATGCCGGCCGCGGATCTGGAGCGGGGCTGGCTCAGCGTGTCGGCCCTGGCCGAGAACAGCACCACGACGCTCGCCAGCTATTCGAACGCCTGCGGTGTCGCGATGCGTTACTGCCTGGTGGCGCCTGGCACGGTGATCGTCACCGGCACCAACGACGCCCCGAACGCGCCCACCTATTACCGCTACAGCGGCACCTCACTCGCGGCGCCGCTGGTCTCGGGCGCGGCCGCGCTCGTCTGGGAAGCCTTCCCGTATTTCGACAATGACCTCGTGCGGCAAACCATCCTGGGCACCGCGACCGACATCGGCGCGCCCGGTGTGGACGCGGTGTTCGGCTACGGCGTGCTCAACGTCGGCAAGGCCGTCCGCGGGCCGGCGAAGTTCGACTGGGGTGATGTCACTGCGAACTTCAACAGCGGCACGTCGACCTGGGCCAACCACATCAGCGGCGCGGGCGGTCTGATCAAGCGCGGTAGCGGCACGCTGCAGGTCACGGGCGCGTCCACATATCGCGGTGCCACGCGCGCCGAGGGCGGCACGCTCGCGTTCGCCTCCTCGATTCCGGGCGCGGCGACGGTGATGTCCGGCGCCACGCTGCAGTTTGCCGGCGCGCGCGTGGGCGGCAACCTCGTCAACAACGGCACGTTTGCGGTGATCGGCAACACGCCGGCGCGGACCATCGCCGGCAACTTCCAGCAAGGATCTGCAGGCCGTCTCGCGTGGCAGATGGGGGCGCCGTTGCAGGTGAGCGGTAGCGCCAGCCTCGCAGGCGAACTGCAGGTCACCGGCGTCATCAGCGGGTATACGACCCAGCGCCGCGAGAACGTCGTCGAAGCCGCTGGCGGCGTGAGCGGCGTGTTCGGCAGTCTCACCAGCGGGCCGGGCGTCTTCCTCGAAGGCAATCTGCGCTACGACACCAACCTCGCCTGGATCGATGTGATCCGTCTCAACGTGACGGCCGCGGCAGCGTCGATGAGCGGGATCACTGCGCAGTCGATGGGCGCGGCTGAACGGGTGGAAGGGGCGTTCGCGCAGGTCGATGGCCAGTCGTCGGTGAGCGGTGGTGCCATCGCTGACGGCTTCGTCCGGGTGGCTGGCGAATTCCAGGGTATCCAGAGCGAAGCGGCCGCGGTCGCCGCGCTCGAGAGCCTGTCGGGCGCGCAGCATGCGGCGGCGCTGACGGCGACATTCGACAACGTCGACATGGGTCGACGCGCGGTCGCATCCCGGGTGGGCGCATTGGCGGCGCGCGATGCGTCTGCCGGCGTGTGGCGGGAATCGCTGGGGCAGGGCGGCAGCGGCGGATTCGCGCGCGATGGTTTCAGCGTCGATGGCTGGAGCATCGGCCGCGATCATCTGCTTGGTAGCGGACTGGTGGCCGGCTTCGCCTTCGGCGAACTGCGCGGTGCCGGCATCGCCGCGGCCCGCGGTGACCGCAATCGCGACCGGCAGACCCAGGCGCAGGCCTATCTGGCGCACAGCTTCGGCGACAGCTACGTCATGGCGCAGCTCGGCAGCGGCCGCTTCGATCGCGACATGCAGCGACAGCTGTTTTCGGGCGCGGACTGGCAGGGTGTGTCGACGCGCTACGCAGGCAATTACACGCAGGCGGCGGTCGAGGCCGGCCATCAGTGGCGCGTCGGCACGACTGCGTTCGGGCCGTATGTCGGCGCCGAACAGGTGCGTCTGCGCAGCGACGGGTTCGACGAACGCGGCGGCGACGGCTTCGGCCTGCGCACTCCAGGCTGGGACGTCGAACGCAGCCAGGCGATCGCCGGCCTGCGCGCGCGCTGGGATGCGCCCGGATTCTCGCTGCACGGCTATGGCGAATGGCAGCAGACGCTGTCGTCTAGCGGGTTCGATCTGCAGGCGAGCTTCACCGGTGTCGAAAGCTGGGCGCCTATCTCCGGGTTCGCGCCGGCGCGTTCCGGCGGTCTTGCGGGGGTCGGCCTCGAATCCTGGCTGACGCCGCGTGCGCGGATGATGCTGGGCGTCGACCAGCGCTTCGGACCGCGCGGCAGTGATCGCATGGCATCGATGCGGGTTGCGGTCGGGTTCTGATCTGCCAGCAATCCCCGCAAAAAAGGCTGCTCACAAGCAGCCTTTTTTCTGTAGGAGCGCGCTCGCGCGCGAATCAGGGCAGTCCAGAAGGACGCCAATCCCGCCAGCACGCGCGCTCCTGTATTTCGCCCTCGTTTCCGGCGAGCCAGACCGCGTCCCAGAACGGATAGTCGCCAAGCGATCTGCAGAGTCCTGCACGCAAAGGATTGGCGACGACGTAGCGCGCAGCGGCGTGTAGATCCTCGTCGCGGCGGATTGCACGGTCATGAAATGCGTTGGACCAGACGGGTCCTGCGTCACCCCATTGGCTATGCAGGTTGCGGCTGACGGCCGACTTCATCCGCGCCACCACGCGTCCGAGCGATTCGGTGCCCAGCTGCAACAGCCAGTGCGCATGATCGGGCATCAGAACCCAGGCCAAGAGCCTCGAATCCCCAGCAGCACGCGGGCTCGTGAAGGCGCAGCACGCTGCTCGCGCGTTGTCGAAATCAGTGAACAACCTGCGCCGTTTCCAGGTGGAGGCGGTGACCAGGTAGGGCCGATCGGCTTCAGACCTTCGGCCGATACGGAGTGCGCGATGACCGTTGCTTTGGACTGGACAAGGCATGCCTGAATATTCGGACGCACACCATCTCGAAGCCACAGGGAATCCACCCGAGCCTCTGTAAGTGACGCCGCTTGGCACGGTGCTCTTGCGAGCGCAATTCGCGCGCGAGCGCGCTCCTACAGACAAGCCCGAACTCAATGCGCGTCTGGGATGCGGTTTGGCTCGATGGAGTAGGAGAAAAGGGCCACGCCCGCACGAGGGCGCGGGCGGGCGATGTTCCCAGGCAGGCCTGATCGCGCGCGAGCGCGCTCCTACAAATAAGTGCGCGATCAATGCGCCGCGTAATGGATCAGCGGGCGTTCGTTGAGCGGCTGGACCTTGCGGTTGTTGTGGCTGTAGCGGGCGTTGAAGCCGGCGATCTGTTCTGCCGACAGCGTCACCGGGTTGTCCAGCACGTACCACTCGACGTTCTCGGTCAGCGGCGGCGTGGTCAGCGACCCGAGATAGTGGTGGTAGCTCTTGTCGCGCGGCAGCATGATCGCGATGTCCTCGCTTTCAATCTCGCCCTCGTGCGCGTCGCCCAGCGCCTGGAGCACTTCGCCGGCCAGCTTGTTGGGCTCGCCCTCGCGATACATCACGCCGACCACGGCCAGGCGGCCGTCCTTCGCCTTGAACACGAAGTGGCCTTCGAGCGGGAACGATTCGCCGTCGATGGTGTGTTCGCTGGCGGCGTGGAAATGGAACTGCATCAGTTCGAAATGGCGCCCGCGGATCAGCGCGTCCGGGCCATGCGCTTCCACTTCCACCGCGTGGCCGTTGTCGACCACGCGCAGCGCCGCTTCGGTGTCGCGCAGTTCGATCGCCTGGGCTTCTTCCATGTCGCCTTCGGTCGCCACCGCGCGCTCGATGTCGATCGGGGACTGGCCCAGCGACGCCGGGTACTGCCAGGTGTCCTGCCGCTCGTAGTCGTACTGCTGGGCGACGGCAAACGTCGGGGCGAGCAGGGCGGCCATGGCGAGCACGAGGGTGCGGGTGCGGGTCAGACGGGGCATTGGAATCTCCTGGGGGAGGGCGTCGGGAGACGTCGGGGCGGCTAGGCTACACCTGCGATCCGGCAGTGGCAGTGGCGCCGGTGCGGTCCTCCGCAACCGTTAAGCAACGCGCCGCGCGCAAGCAAAAACGCCACCCGAAGGTGGCGTTTTCGTGAAACTTTCGAGACGGCCGGATCAGCCGCCGCGTACGCGGCCCTGGAAGCGCGGCTGCGCGCGGCCGAGCGGCAGTTTCAGCTTGCCCATGGTCTGGATGCGCTCCTCGGCGAGGCGGTCGGCGGCCATGTAGGTCGGCACGCCCTCGCGTTCGGAGATCTCGAAGATGCGCGTGAGGTTGTGATAGATCGTGCGCATCATCCGCATCGCGCGTTCGCGGTTGTAGCCGTCGATCTCCAGCGAGATGTTCATCACGCCGCCTGCGTTGACCGCGTAGTCGGGCGCGTAGAGGATGCCGCGCTTCTCGACCTCGTCGCCGATCGCGTTGTTGACGAGCTGGTTGTTCGCCGCGCCGCAGATGATCTTGGCCTTCAGGCGCGGCAACGTCTGCTCGTTGACCGTACCGCCGAGCGCGCACGGCGAATAGACATCGGCGTTGACGTCGTAGATCTCGTCCAGACCCACGGCTTCGGCGCCGTACTCGTCCACCGCGCGTGCCACGCGATCCTTGTTGATGTCGGTGACGAACACTTTCGCACCGCGCTCGGCGAGCAGCTTCACGAACTCGATGCCGACATGGCCCAGGCCCTGCACGGCGTAGCTGTAGTTGCCCACGTCTTCATTGCCGAACTTGCGGTTCAGCGCGGCCAGCAGGCCCTGCATCGTGCCGTAGGCAGTGAACGGCGACGGGTCGCCCGAGCCGCCATGGACCTGGTGCACGCCGGTGACGAACTGGGTTTCGCGATACACCAGTTCCATGTCGTTGACGTCGATGCCGACGTCCTCGGCAGTGATGTAGCGGCCGCCCAGCGACTCGACGAACTGGCCGAACGCGCGGAACAGGCCTTCCGACTTGTCGGACGCCGGATCACCGATGATCACCGCCTTGCCGCCACCGAGATTCAGGCCGGCGACCGCGTTCTTGTACGTCATGCCACGCGACAGGCGCAGCACATCGTTGAGCGCGTCCTGCTCGGAGTCGTACGGCCACATGCGGGTGCCGCCCAGCGCCGGACCCAGCACGGTGTTGTGGATCGCGATGATCGCCTTCAGACCCACGTCCTTGTTGTGGCAGAACACGACCTGCTCGTGGCCGTAGGTGTCGAGGTGCTCGAAAATCATTCAAAACTCCGTCACGGGCGATGGGCCCGACGTCTGGTGGCAGGAGGCGGCGTGGGGGCTGTGCGGGTCGGTCTTGGCGACCGGATCGGTCCGGCAGGGCCGCAGGGTGAGAGTGACCGCGGCATTTTACGCCCCTGCCCCGTGAATTGGTTGAAGGTGCAACTTTCGGGTCCGAAGGGCTTCAGGATCAAGCGGTTGGGGCGGTTTGGCGTTGTTCGCTCGGCTCGCTGTAAAGAGCTGGCCGACCTCCAAGTCGTCTGGGTCGCGATAAGCCAGAAGCCGTCATCCCGGCGAAGGCCGGGATCCAGCGACTTCCAGTCGGCCGAGATCGCAAACCTGCCAGCAGGCTTGCCGCCTCAATCACGCACATGGCGTTGCTGCTCCGCTACCGGCCCTCAATTCGCTGGATGACCAGCATTAAGCGCTGTTGTGAAGCACTTCCGGCCTTCGTCGGGATGACGAGCTCAAAAAAGCGAGGCCCTTCCGACTCGCCTGGTTCGCGCCTCGCACAGCCTGACGGTTCGCCCCCACCCAACCCTCCCCCGCGAGCGGGGGAGGGCTTCGAGCGGCAATGCGACCTTACAGCTGCGACTCCACCGGCAGCCAGCGCACCACATTCGCGCTCACGCGCTGCAGGCGGGTGCTGTCGGGTTCGAGTTTCAGAGGCGCCGGCGGGTCTTCGGTGCGGTCGAGCCAGCGGGTGTCGCCGTCGCTGTTGAGGTACACCCAATAGCTCATGCCCGGTGCGGTGAGGTGTCGGTATTCCTCGAACAGCGCCGCGCCCAGCGCGGGGTCGTCGAACAGCACGCCCATTTCGGTGTTGAGGTTGGCCGAGCGCGGGTCGAGGTTGAACGAGCCGACGAAGCCGCGTCGGCCGTCGACCAGGATCGCCTTGGTGTGCAGGCTGGCGCCGCTGCTGCCGAACAGGCTGCTGGCGGCCTTCGCCTCGGCGCGGCTGCGGGCTTCGAACAGATGCACGCCGCCTTCGAGCAGCGTCGTGCGATACCGCACGTAGCCGCCATGCACCGCGACCACGTCGTTCGCCGCCAGCGAATTGGTCACCACCGCCACATGCACGCCGCGCTGCGCCAGGTGGACCAGTCCGCTGGTGCCCTGCACGCCGGGCACGAAGTAGGGCGAGATCAGCAGCGCCGAGCGCTCGGCGTCCACGATGTCGCCGACCAGGCGCTCGACCAGCCAGTCCTCGCGGTCGTCGCCGCGCCATTTGATCGGCGGGTCGGACAGGATGCGGATGTGCTCGCTCCAGATCGGCGTGAGCGCCTGCGAGAAATAGCCGCGCACGCTCGGCGACAGCTCCATCGCCTCCAGATAGCGCTGCGCCTCGTCGCTGCGCGATTCCTCCTGGATCTGCGCCAGCACTGCGCGGATCGTCGATTTCGACTTGCGGTTCAGTGCCTCGATCGGCACCGCCGCCTCGCTGTTCCAGAAGTCATCGAAGATCGCGTTGGCATCGGCCACTGCCGGGCCGAACAGCACCATGTCGAGATCGTGGAAGTTGAATTCCTCGGCCGCGCTGAAGTACTCCACGCCGATGTTGCGACCGCCCACCACCGCCACGCGGCCGTCGGCGATCCACGCCTTGTTGTGCATGCGGTGGTTCACGCCCCAGGCGCGCTGCACCATCTCCAGCAGACGCATCACGCCGGTGCGGTTGCGGAACGGGTTGTAGACGCGCAGCTCGATATTGGCGTGCGAGTCCATCGCTAGCAGGGTGTCGTCCATCTTGCCGATGCCCATGTCGTCGAGCAGGATCCGCACGCGCACGCCGCGCTCGGCGGCCATCCAGGCCTCGTGCGCGAGCATCCGCCCGGTCAGGTCGTCGTGCCAGATGTAGTACTGCAGGTCGAGGCTGCGCCCGGCCTGGCGCGCGGAGATCGCACGCGCGGCGTAGGCGTCCACGCCGTCGGGCAGCATGATCGCGCCGGTCTTGCCGTCATGGCGTGCCAGCAGTGGCACCAGTTCGCGGTCGAGCGCCGTGGCGTCGTCGGCCAGTGGCAGCACGTGACTGGGCACACCGCTGGCCGGCGGCAGCAGGTGGTCGGCCACGAAGATGCTGCTCACTGCCATCACCAGCAGCGTGAACAGGCCCCAGCCGACAATTTTTTTGACGCGTTTCTTCATGGGCGCAGGCCTGTGGTCATCCGCACAAGCATCGCAGAACGCGGATGCGGGTGTTATCCCAACCAACAAATCGTCATTCCCGCGAAGGCGGGAAGCGCTCTTCAACAGCCCGGAGGGCTGGTCGTCCAAGGACGTTTGCGCGGTCGGGTCGAGAGTCCATGGATTGACCCGTCGTCATTCCCGCGAAGGCGGGAATCCAAGGACGTTTGCGCGATCGGGTCGAGCGCCCATGGATTGACCAGCCATTCGGCTGTTGGAGAGCACATCCGCTTTCGCGGGAATGACCCACCGTCGCGGCGCCTGCGATCGGCCGCGCGCACTGTGGGTGTCATATCGCGACCGTCATCGATCCGTTGCACACTGCGGCGGGGGATCCGTCGCTGTCCGCCCGGCAGGCCCGGGCGCGTTCGATATGCGCACCACGGAGGCTTCATGGCGACCCGAAAGACCACGCGCCGCGCGGCGCGCAAGGCGACCACCCAGCGGCTGCTCGACGCACGCCCCGATACCGCGGATTTCCGCGACCGCATGTTCGAACCCACCCTGGTCGACGTGCCCAGCGAAATGCCGCTCTCGCGCTTCATCGCATTGCGCGTGCCGGTGCTCGACCAGGGCGAGGAGGGCGCCTGCACCGCCTACGGCCTGGCGACCGTCGCGCACACCCTGCTGCGACGCCGCCGGCCCGACCCGGTCACGCTGCGCATGAGCACGCGCATGCTCTACGACATGGCCCGCCGCTACGACGAGTGGGAAGGCGAGGACTACGACGGCTCCAGCTGCCGCGGCGCGATGAAGGGCTGGCACCGCCACGGCGTGTGCGCCGAGGACTGCTGGCCCGACACCACCGGCCCGCTGGACGAGGTCTACACCGAAGAACGCGCGCGCGCCGCGCAGGCACATCCGCTCGGTGCCTACTACCGCGTCAACCACAAGGATCTGGTGGCGATGCACGCCGCGTTCGCCGAAGTGGGCGTGCTCTACGCCTCGGCCGCGGTGCACGCCGACTGGATGGCGCCGCCCAAGTCGGGCGTCATCGATTGGACCGAGCAACCGATCGCCGGCTACCACGCGTTTGCGATCGTCGGCTACGACCGCGACGGCTTCTGGATCCAGAACTCCTGGGGTACCGGCTGGGGCAAGCGCGGCTACGCCTGGATCAGCTACGACGAATGGCTGCAGCGCGGCACCGATGTCTGGGTCGCGCGCCTCGCCGTGCCCGTGCGCCTGCAACGCGTGCAGGCCGTGGCCGCCAGCAACTCGGCGCTGGCACGGCAGTCGAACGGCTACTCGCAGGCCGACCTGCGCCCGCACATCGTCAGCCTCGGCAACGACGGCCGCCTGCGCACCAGCGGGCGCTTCGGCACCGGCCAGGACGCGGTGCGCAACCTCATCCGCGAAGACCTGCCGCGCATCACCCGCGACTGGCCGAAAAAGCGCGTGATGCTCTACGCCCACGGCGGCCTCGTGCCGGAACAGGCCGCGATCCAGCGTGTCGCCGATCTGCGCGAGCTGATGCTGCCGCAGCAGATCTACCCGCTGTGCTTCGTGTGGAAGAGCGATTTCTGGAGCACGCTCGGCAACATCCTGCGCGACGCCGTGCGCCCGCGCACCGAAGGCCTGATGGACACGGCCAAGGGCGTGCTGCTCGATCGCATCGACGACACCATCGAACCGCTGGCGCGCGCGCTGGGCGGCAAGGCGATGTGGAACGAGATGAAGGAGAACGCGCTGCTGGCGACGACCGCCGTCATCCGCAGCGGCGATCAACTCACCGAAGCCGGCGGCGCCGCGCAGGTCGCGCGCCTGCTCGGCGAATGGATGCAGGCCGATCCGAGCGTCGAACTGCACCTCGTCGGCCACAGTGCCGGCTCGATCCTGCTCGCGCCGCTGGCGCAGCTGATCACCGCCGACGGGCTCGTGCCCACAGGCCCGGCCGCCAGCATGCAGGGCATCGGCCAGCGCATCGCCAGCCTCAACCTGTGGGCGCCGGCGATGACGATGGCCCTGTTCGAACAGAGCTTCGCGCCTGCACTGGCCGAGAGCCGCATCGGCCACGCCGGCCTGTTCACCCTGAGCGACCGCGCCGAACAGGACGACCACTGCGCCCGCGTCTACAACAAGTCGCTGCTGTACCTCGTCGCCCACGCCTTCGAAGAGCGCGCCCGCAGCTGGGTGCGCCGCGAACACCGCAACGGCACCCCGCTGCTGGGTATGGCGCGCTTCATCGAATCCAACGGCGCCATCCGTGACCTGCTGGCGACCGGCAAGCTCGACTGGATCCAGGCCCCGGTGCAGGGCGATCCCGCGCATGCGGCGGATGGCAGTGCGGCGACGAGCCATGGCGGTTTCGACGATGACGGCGCGACATTGCAGGCCACGCTGTGCCGGATTCTCGGCGAGCGCAGCACCACCGCGCCGGTGCGGATTCACCGGTCGGAATCGGGCTTGGCGGATTGCCGCCTGCGTCTTCGCGAGGCACTGGACACCCCGTCAGGGCGTTGAGCCTGGCGTCCGGCCAGCCTCTCTGCAGGCGCGAATGCGGCACCGGTTGCAGCCATCACCCACAAGTCCCGTTTCCGGGGCCGCCGCCTGTGCGAGGCGCTGAAAGCACCCGTCGTGTGCAACCCATGGGTCATGACGGAGGCGCATACCCGGAGTCCGAATGGGCCGCACCGGCCTGCGGGGCGGACTAAGGAAGGTCTGAATAACTGCCGTCATCCCCGCGGCTTTCAACGGACGCATGTCCGGTCAGGCGGGGATCCAGTGACTTCAAGCCTCTGAAAACCAAAGACGCTGGATTCCCGCCTGACCGGACATGCGTCCGTTGAAAGCCGCGGGAATGACGGCCAAAAGCGGAATTGTTCAGACCTTCCCTAAGGCCCGAACGGCCGGGTTTGAAAATACGAACGTTCGTGCTATTTATCCCGGCATGACCCCTGTACCCGCCACCAGCAAAGGCAGCGCGACCCGCGAGATGATCGTCGAGCGCGCCTACGCTATCGCCTCGCGCCAGGGCCTCGAAGGCCTGTCGATCGGCGATCTGGCCGGCGCCGCCGGCATGTCCAAGAGCGGGGTGTTCGCCCATTTCGGCTCGCGCGAGGATCTGCAGCTCAGCGTGCTCGACTGGACCGCGGAACGCTTCGCAGCGGTCGTCGTGGCGCCGGCACTGGCCCGGCCGCGCGGCCTGCCGCGCCTGCGCGCGATCGCCGAGGGCTGGTTCCAGTGGGTGCTGGACAACCCCGACGGCTGCGTGATGCTGGGCGCGGCCAACGAATACGACGCGCGTCCGGGTGCGCTGCGCGAGCGCACCGTGCGCTGGCTGCAGCACTGGCGCCAGCAGCTGGCGAAGGCCATCGGCATGTGCGTCGACGCCGGCGAGCTGGCCCCGTCGACCGATCCCATGCTGCTCGCCTTCGAGATCTTCGCCGTCACCGAAGGGCTGCACACCGCCCGCCTGTACGACCCCGACCACGCGCGCCAGCTCGCGCTGCGTTCGCTGGATCGGTTGCTCGCGTCCTATGGCGCAGGCACGGAGCCCGAGTCCGGAGCCGCGTCGAACCCGACTCCCACCGCCTGATCCCTGGAACCCGCCATGGCCACCGCCGCCGCGCCCTCAAATAGCACGATCGTTCGAAAAAATGCCGGGCTCGCGCTGCTGCGCTGGCGCTTCCGGCTGGGCAGCTGGCTGGCTCCGAAGGGTACGCTGCATCGCGCGTTCGACCTGTTCGGCACGCCGATGTCGGCCTCTCGCGAGCGGGCTCGCAATGCGGACGCCAATAGCGCGCGCATCCATCGTCTGCCGCTCGGTCGCGAGCAGCTGACCGTCTACACCTGGGGCGATCCGGACACCCAGCCCTGCGTCCTGCTGGCCCACGGCTGGTCCAGTTACGGCCTGCGTTTCCTGCCGTGGGTGGCGCCGCTACAGCGCGCCGGCTATGCGGTCGTCGCGTTCGACCAGCCGGCACATGGCCGCAGCAGCGGCCGCCGCGCCAACCTGCCGATGTTCGTCGCGGGCGTGCAGGCCGTGGCCGCGCACCTGGGCCCGCTCGCGGGCGTGATCGGACATTCGCTGGGCGGCGCGGCCGTGGCCATCGCGCTCAGCCGTGGCCTGCAGGCCGAGCGGGCGATCCTGCTGGCACCCGCCGCCGATCCCGTCGACGCCGCCCGTCGCTTCGCCGGCGTCATCGGCCTGGCCCAACATCTGACCAAACGGATTTTCGACGACTACGAAGCCGTGACCGCCCAGTCCGTCGCCGACCTGCAGGCCCACGCCACCGCCCCGCGCATCGCCCGCCCGGCGCTGGTGGTGCACGACCTCGAAGACCGTGACGTGCCCTGGGCCGAAGGCGAACGCTACGCGCGCTACTGGCCCCAGGCGCACCTGCTCAGTACCACCGGCCTGGGCCATCACCGCATCGCCAACGATGCCGCCGTCGTCGCCGATGCGATCGCCTTCCTGCAGGGCGACACCGTCGGCCAGCGCGTGGTCTCCACCGGCGCGCTGCCGTTCGGGGTCTGCTGATTCGCGCGCGAGCGCGCTCCTACAAAGACGGCACAACAGGTCCGCCCTGTAGGAGCGCGCTCGCGCGCGACCGCGCTGCTGCATCCACGTAGCGCCCCTCAAGGCGTTTCAAGCGATGCCTGCAACGCCGTCGCCAGTGCCGCATCCCCGCTGACCAGAT
>NZ_JAVDVJ010000022.1:0-9233 GCF_031456825.1 Luteimonas sp. 3794
GTGCTCCTCGCCTGACGCGGCACGCAGCCCAAACTCGCTGCGCTCAGACATGGGCTGCTCTACGGCCGCGCCAGGCTCCGGTGCTCGGCTCGCTTTACGGCTCGATTAACGTCAAAGGCTGAAAGCCAAAGCCAAAGCCAAAGCCAAAGTCGAAAGTCGAAAGTCGAAGTCGAAGCAAAAGCTGAAGTGGGAACTACAGCTGCTCGTCTACCGAAACAGCGGGCATGAGTCTTCGGGCGGCGCGCGCACGCGCCGCCAAACCTGCTCAGCGGTCGTGCGCTCCGCGCAGATCGCGCAGCTGGCTCGGTTGCGCCGCGAAGTAAGCGGCGAGATCGGCAATCTGCTGATCGCTCAGACCCGTCGCCTGCTGCGACATCAGCGCGTGTTCGCGGTCGCCGTCGCGGTAGGCCTGCAGCGAATGGGCGAGGTAGTCGCGGAACTGTCCGCCGATCTTGGGATAGGTCGGATCGATCGGTTCGTTGCCGCCTGCGCCGTGGCAGTCGATGCAGGTCTGGCCGGTCGCTGCGCTCTTGACGTTGGCAGCCTGTTCGCCGGCTTCGGTGGTGCCGGACGGCAGGCCTGCGGACGAGCTGCGTGCGGGCTGGGCTCCGGGATCGTGCGACTGGCCGCCGCAGGCGGCCAGCAGGCCGGCGAGCACGAGTGCGGGCAGGGCGCGGATCGGCCGAATCATCGCGCCGCTCACTTGGTCAGCTCCGAAAGAAAGGCGGCGATATCGGCGATGTCCTGGTCGGTGAAGCTTTGCGCCTGCGCCTGCATCGTCGGGTGACGACGGGTGCCGCGCTTGTATTCGTGCAGGGCGTTGACCAGATATTCGGGCGATTGACCGCCGATCTTGGGCACGTGGTAGTGCGGATAGACGTTGCGGTAGCCGTCGACGCCGTGACAGCCCTGGCAGGTATAGGTCAACGCGCGGCCGGTGTCGGCATTGCCGGTCAGCGGCGCATTGGTGGTCGGCGCGTCGGCGGCAGGCGTAGCCGCATCCTGCGCGGACGCACTCAGGGCGGGCGTGGCGAGGGCAAAGCAGGCGGCGAGCATCAGCAGTCGCGTCATCGAGTTATCCGCAATCCTGAATGGCTGAAAGTGCTGTCTGGGAAGCGTGACTGCACCGGTAGTAGACAGAACATCCTGCATGAACCGGTGCACAACCGGGCCAGTATAGCCACGGGCGGGTCGCAAACCCAATGGGCCACAACATATGCGGCGCTCTCCACCGGAGGTCACCATGACCTATGGCGCATTCAACGTCATGCACTGGTGATATACCTTGCTACAACACCGTAGGGGTCAATCGAATCCACATGTCCACACTGCATGCTTTCGCGTCCGTAGGACGCGTCCTGACTGGCGTCATCCTCGTAGCCGCCGCCCTTGGTCTGTCCGCATGCAAGGGGGGAGGCGATGCCCAGGCCAAGCCCGGCGACAGCGCACCGGCCCCCGTCCCGGTGGAGACCGAGGCGGTCGTGCGCCGCAGTGTGGCGGCCAGCTACGTCGGCACGGCCGCGCTGGAAGTGCCGCGCGGCGCCGATGTGGTCGCCAAGACCTCGGGCATCGCGCTCGAGGTGCTGGTCGAGGAGGGCGACACCATCCGCGCCGGCCAGCCGCTGGTGCGGCTTGACCCGGACCGCGTCCGCCTGGCCGTGCTGCAGAGCCGCGCCACGATGGGCAAGCTTGAGAACAGCTACCGTCGCGCGCAGCAGCTGGTGGACCAGCAGATGATCAGCGCCAATGATCTCGACCAGATCAAGTTCGATCTCGACACCGCGCGCGCCCAGCATCAGATGGCGGAACTTGAGCTGTCCTACACCACCGTGACCGCGCCGATCGCCGGCGTGATCTCGCAGCGCATGATCCGCACCGGCAATTTCGTGCAGATCAACACGCCGATCTTCAGCATTGTCGACAACGCGCGCATCGAGGCCACGCTCAACGTGCCCGAACGCGAGCTGCGCGTGCTCAAGCGTGGCCAGCCGGTGCGTCTGCAAGTCGATGCGCTGCCGGGCGAAAGCTTTGAAGGGGTGGTCGAGCGTGTCGCGCCGATCGTGGAATCGCGCAGCGGCACGTTCCGCGTGGTCACCGCATTCGCCGGCAACGACTCGCTGCGCGCCGGCATGTTCGGCCGCATCCATATCGATTACGACCAGCGCACCGATGCACTGGTGATCCCGCGCAGCGCGCTGCTCGACGAGGGTGACGAGACCGCGGTGTACACCGTACGCGACGGCAAGGCGGTGCGCGTGCCGGTGGTGCTGGGCTACGTCGACGGCAACCTGATCGAAGTCCGCAGCGGCCTGGAAGACGGCGATCCGGTGGTCACCGCCGGCAAGGTCGCGCTGCGCGAAGGCAGCCCGGTGCAGGTGATCGGTGAAGCGCCGGTCGCGGCCGCGCCTGCCGCCGCCGACGCCAAGAGCGACGCGAAGTAATGGCCGGCGCGCCGCACGACGGCCCCGCCGGCGACGGCCCGGCCTTGGATCCGCACGCCGCGCCGTCCGGCCGGTTCGATCTGGTCGAGTTCTCCACGCGTCGCCGGGTGACGGTATGGATGGTCGCGATCAGCATGATGCTGTTCGGCCTGATCGCGCTGACCAATCTCAAGGTCAACCTGCTGCCCGACCTCAGCTATCCCACGCTGACCGTGCGCACTGAATACACAGGCGCGGCGCCGTCGGAGATCGAGACGCTGGTCAGCGAGCCGGTGGAAGAAGCCGTCGGCGTGGTCAAGGGCGTGCGCAAGCTGCGCTCGATCTCGCGTACCGGCCAGAGCGATGTGGTGCTGGAGTTCGCCTGGGGCACCGACATGGATCAGGCGAGTCTGGAAGTGCGCGACAAGCTCGAGACGCTGCAGTTGCCGCTCGAAGTCACGCCGCCTGTGCTGCTGCGTTTCAATCCCTCGACCGAGCCGATCCTGCGCCTCGCGCTGACCGCCGGCGACAAGGGCGACGCGGTCGACGAACTCACCCGCATGCGTCGCTACGCGGATGACGATCTGAAGAAGAAGATCGAGCCCGTCGTCGGTGTGGCCGCGGTCAAGGTCGGCGGTGGTTTCGAGGACGAGGTGCAGGTCGATCTCGACCTGCAGCAGATGGCGCGGATCGGTCTGCCGATCGAGAACGTCATCCAGCGTCTGCAGCAGGAGAACATCAACCTCTCCGGCGGGCGGCTCGATCAGGGCACGCAGCGTTATCTCGTGCGTACGGTCAACCAGTTCTCGAGCGTCGAGCAGATCGGCGAGATGCTCGTCGCCACGCAGTCGGGCGGTGACGACGGCGCGGCAAGCGCCGCGCAGCAGATGGCCGCGATCGCTGCCGCGAGCGGTTCGCAGGCGGTGCTGGCGGCTGCAGCATCGGTGCAGAGCGCGTCGGGCGCGGACAGCTCGACGATCGGCGCTGGCCGCGCGATCCGTCTGCGCGATGTCGCCACCGTGCGGCAGGGCTTCAAGGAACGCGAAAGCATCATCCGCCTCGGCGGCGCCGAAGCAGTGGAGCTGGCGATCTACAAGGAAGGCGACGCGAACACCGTGGCGACCGCGGATGCGGTACAGGCGCGGCTGGACGTCATCCGCAAGGAATTGCCGCCGGACATGACCCTGACGGTGGTCGACGACCAATCGAAGTTCGTGCGGGCCGCGATCCACGACGTGCGCACCGACGCGTTGATCGGCGGCACGCTGGCGGTGCTGATCATCTTCCTGTTCCTGCGCAACGGCTGGAGCACGCTGGTGGTCAGCCTGTCGCTGCCGATCTCGATCATCACCACGTTCTTCTTCATGGATCAGCTGGGACTGAGCCTCAATGTCATGTCGCTGGGCGGACTGGCGTTGGCGACCGGCCTGGTCATTGACGATTCGATCGTCGTGCTCGAGAGCATCGCCAAGGCGCGCGAGCGCGGGCTGGGAATTCTGGAGGCCGCGATCTCCGGCACCCGTGAAGTCGGCATGGCCGTCGTCGCGTCGACGTTGACGATCATCGCGGTGTTCCTGCCGCTGGTATTCGTCGAAGGGATCGCCGGTCAGTTGTTCCGTGACCAGGCGATGACGATCGCGATCGCGGTCGGTGTGTCGATGTTCGTGGCGTTGACGCTGATTCCGATGATGGCCTCGCTCAAGGGCCGTCCGCCGCTGGCGTTTCCGGAAGAAGCGCCGCATCCGCAGTGGCATCCTGAAAGCCGTTGGCAGAAGCCGATTGCGGCGACCGGTCGTGGCATCGGCGCCGGTGTCCGCGGCGTACTGTTCGGTATTGCCTGGGCGGTGGTGCGTGCGTGGCGCTTCGTATCGGGTGGTACCGGGCGTGTCATGGGCCGGGCCAGCGATCTGGCGATGTCGCCCTACAACCGCGCCGAGCGTCGCTATCTGAAAATGCTTCCGGCCGCGCTGGCGCGCCCATGGCTGGTGCTGGGCATCGCGACCGCGGTGTTCCTGGTCAGCATGCTCGCGGTGCCGCTGCTCGGTACCGACCTGATCCCGCAGCTGGCGCAGGACCGCTTCGAGATGACGGCCAAATTGCCGCCTGGCACGCCGCTGCGCGAGACCGATCGCATCATGCGTGAGGTGCAGCAGGCGCACGCCGGCGACGACGGCGTCGAACTGCTGTTCGGCGTGAGCGGCAGCGGCACGCGGCTGGACGCGAATCCGACCGAGAGCGGCGAGAACATCGGCAAGCTGAGCATCGTCATGAGCGGTGGCGGCAGTCGCGAGTTCGAAGCGCAGCAGACCGAGCGCCTGCGCGAGACGATGCAGCAGTACCCCGGTGTCGCAGTGGACTTCGCCCGTCCGCAGGTCTTCAGCTTCTCGACCCCGCTGGAAATCGAATTGCGCGGGCAGGATCTGGAAGGTCTGGCCAGGGCCGGCCAGCGCATGACCGAACTGCTGCGGGCCAATCCGCACTATGCCGACGTCAAGAGCACGGTGGAGCAGGGTTTTCCCGAGATCCAGATCGTGTTCGACCAGGAGCGCGCTGGCGCGTTCGGCCTGACCACGCGTCAGATCGCCGATGCGGTGGTGCGCGCGGTGCGCGGCGAAGTCGCCACGCGCTACAACTTCCGCGACCGCAAGATCGACGTGCTGGTGCGCGCGCAGGAGAACGAACGCGATTCGGTCGACCGCATCCGCAACCTGATCGTCAATCCGGGCAGCGCATCGCCGGTGCGCCTCGATTCGGTAGCCGATGTGGTGGCGACCGTGGGCCCGAGCGAGATCCATCGCGCCGACCAGGTGCGTGTGGCGGTGGTCTCGGCGAATCTGCGCGGAATCGATCTGGGCACCGCGATGGATGAGGTGCGGCAGATGGTGGCGGAGAATCCGCTCGGCCCCGAAGTCGGCCTGCACATCGGCGGCCAGGGCGAGGAGCTCGCGGACTCGATGCGGTCGCTGCTGATGGCGTTCGCGCTGGCGATCTTCCTGGTCTATCTGGTGATGGCCTCGCAGTTCGAATCGCTGCTGCATCCCTTCGTGATCCTGTTCACCATCCCGCTGGCGATGGTCGGCGCGATCGGCGCACTGCTGCTGACCGGCAACACGATCTCCGTCGTGGCCTTCATCGGATTGATCCTGATGGTCGGTCTGGTGGTGAAGAACGCGATCATCCTGATCGACAAGGTCAACCAGCTGCGCGAGGCTGGCGTGGCCAAGCGCGATGCGTTGATCGACGGTGCACGCTCGCGCCTGCGGCCGATCATCATGACCACGCTGTCTACGCTGTTCGGCTTCCTCCCGCTGGCACTCGCCTTCGGTGATGGCGCCGAGGTGCGCTCGCCGATGGCGATCGTGGTGATGGGCGGCCTCGCGGTGTCGACCGTCCTGACGCTGCTGGTGATCCCGGTCGTCTACGACCTGCTGGACCGCAAGTCCGATGCGTACTACGCCGAACGCGGCCGCCGCGCGCGCCTCGGCGCCGCCGCCGATCGTCCCGACGCGGAGGTCAGCGCGATATGAGCATCGCCGAGCTGAGTCTGCGGCGTCCGGTCACGACCATCATGTGTTTCGTATCGATGGTCGTCATCGGGCTGATCGCCTCGGTGCGCCTGCCGCTGGAAGCGCTGCCGGATATTTCGGCGCCGTTCCTGTTCGTGCAGTTGCCCTATACCGGCGCCACGCCCGCCGAAGCGGAGCAGAATCTGCTGCGGCCGGCGGAGGAGACGCTGGCGACGATGAGCGGCATCAAGCGCATGCGCGGGCAGGCGGCAGCGGATGGCGCGTTCGTGATTCTCGAGTTCAGCGACTGGGACCGGGATATCACGATCAGCGCGTCGGAAGCACGCGAGCGCATCGACGCGATCCGCAGCGATCTGCCCGACGATTTCCGTCGCTACTTCGTGCAGAAGTTCTCGACCAGCGATCAGCCGGTGCTGCGGCTGCGGCTCGCGGCTAACGTCGACCTCTCCGGCAGCTACGAGCTCATCGACCGCCAGCTCAAGCGCAGGCTCGAGCGCGTGCCCGGCGTGGCGCGCGTGGAGATCAGCGGCGCGGCACCGAACGAGGTCGAGATCGCGGTCCAGCCCGACCGGCTGACGGCGCACGGGATCGAACTCAACGCGCTGGCGACCCGTCTGCGTGCGATGAACTTCTCGGTTTCTGCCGGGCAGATCCTCGACGGCGGACAGCGGCTGCGCGTGCAGCCGATTGGCGAGGTCGACGACCTGCAGCAGTTGCGCGATCTGGTGATCAACCAGCAGGGTCTGCGCCTGTCGGACGTCGCCGATGTCCGCCTGCGACCGCAACGTATGGATTACGGCCGTCGCCTCGACGGACGCGCGGCCGTGGGGCTGGAAATCTACAAGGAGCGCGACGCGAACCTCGTCGAGGTCGCACGCAACGTGCTGGCGGAAGTCGACAGCGCGCGCAGCGAGCCGGGGCTCGAGGACATCGACGTCAAGGTCACCCAGAACATGGGCGAGGACGTCACCTCGTCGTTGACGGAGCTGGTGGAGGCGGGCGCAATCGGCCTGGTGCTGTCGATCATCGTGCTGTACTTCTTCCTGCGGCACTGGCCATCGACGCTGATGGTGACGCTGGCGATTCCGATATGCTTCATCATCACGCTCGGCTTCATGCACTTCTTCGGCGTCACGCTCAACGTGCTGTCGCTGATGGGGCTGCTGCTCGCAGTCGGCATGCTGGTCGACAATGCGGTGGTGGTGGTGGAGAGCATCTACCAGGAACGCGAGCGCATGCCCGACCAGCCCTGGCTGGCCTCGGTGCTGGGCACCCGCCATGTCGCGATCGCGCTGTCGGCCGGCACGCTGAGCCACTGCATCGTGTTCGTGCCCAATCTGCTCGGCGAAACCAACCAGATCAGCATCTTCATGTCCCAGCTGGCGATCACCATCTCGGTGTCGCTGCTGGCCTCGTGGCTGGTCGCGGTGAGCCTGATCCCGATGATGGCGGCGCGGATGAAGACGCCGCCCGCCGTGGCGCGTCCCGATGGCCTGATCCCGCGCATGCAGCGCCGGTATGCGCGCGTGCTGCGCTGGTCGCTGGAACATCGCGGCTGGAGCGTATTCGGCATCCTGCTGATGGTCGCGGTCAGCCTGGTGCCGATGACCCAGACCAAGTTCGACATGTTTGGCGACGGCAGCGGCGGCAAGGAGATCCAGCTCTACTACCAGTGGAAGGGCAGCTACAACCTGCAGCAGCGGTCCGACGAGGTCCGCCGCTTCGAGACCTTCCTCGACGAGAATCGCGAAATCTACCGGATCCGGCAGCTCTACTCCTGGTTCGGCGAGGGCGGCGATTCGGGCACGATGATCACCTTCGAGGATTCGGTCGGCGATACCAAGCCGCTCACCGAGGCGATCAGCGCGGCGCTACCCAAATCGGCGCGCGCGGAAGTGGGCATCCGCGGGAGCTCGGGCCAGGGCGGTGGCGGCGGTGGCGCCAGCCAGGGCGTGCAGGTGCAACTGGTCGGCGACTCGACCCAGGTGCTGCGCGAGATCGCCGACGGGGTGATCCCGATGCTTGCAGCCAATCCAGCCCTGCGCGATGTGCGCGTGGATGCCGGCGATCTCAACCAGGAGCTCACCATCCGCGTCGACCGCGACCGCGCGGCCGCGTTTGGTTTCAGCGCCGAGCAGGTGTCGAGCTTCGTCGGGCTGGCGCTGCGCGGCAGCCAGCTGCGCGAGTTCCGCCGTGGTGAGGAAGAAGTGCCGGTCTGGGTGCGCTTCGCGGGCGCCGAGCAGTTCAACGAAGCCGATATCGCCAGCTTCATGGTGCGGTCGCCCGACGGGCGCAGCGTGCCGCTGACGAGTCTGGTCGACATGCGCGTAGAGCCGTCGGCCAGCCGGATCACCCGCGCCGACCGCCAGACCTCGCTGACGCTGCAGGCTAACCTCGCCGGCGACACCACGATGCCTGATGCACGCAAGGCGCTGGAGCAGACACTCGAGACGGTCGCGTTTCCCGCTGGCTACGGCTACACGTTCTCCGGCAGCGGATTCGAGGATGACGCCGAGGCCAGCCGGCAGATGGTGTTCAACCTGCTCATCGCGGTGATCATGATCTACGTGGTGATGGCGGCAGTGTTCGAATCGCTGCTGTTCCCGGCGGCGATCATGAGCTGCGTGGTGTTCTCGGTGTTCGGCGTGTTCTGGCTGTTCTGGCTCACCGGCACGTCGTTCACGGTGATGGCCTTCATCGGCATTCTGGTGCTGATGGGCGTGGTGGTGAACAACGGCATCATCATGGTCGAGCACATCAACAATCTCAGGCGACGCGGCATGCCGCGACTCGAGGCGCTGGTCGAGGGCAGCCGCGAGCGTCTGCGTCCGATCCTGATGACGATGGGCACGGCAATCCTGGCGATGATCCCGATCTCGCTCAGCGACACCGTGGTGCTCGGTGGCCTGGCGTATTCACCGATGGCGCGTGCGGTGGCCGGTGGCCTGGCGTTCTCGACCGTGGTCAGCCTGCTGTTCCTGCCGACGATCTACGCGATCCTCGATGACCTGCGGCACGGCAGTGCGCGGTTGATCCGGCGGGCGCGGGGTGTGCAGGGGGAGACGGCTGCTGCCGCAGGCTGATACGTTTTTTCAGCATCTGGCGCCCGGCCGGGCGTCGGATGCTTCTTTGGCTCTTGCTCTTGCTCTTGCTCTTGCTTTGCCTTGGCTTCTGACTCGAATCGAGCCGTAGAGCGAGCCGAGCACCGGAGCCTGGCGTGGCCGAAGAGCAGCCCATGTCTGAGCGCAGCGAGTTTGGGCTGCGTGCCGCGGCAGGCGAGGAGCGG
>NZ_JAVDVJ010000023.1:0-5652 GCF_031456825.1 Luteimonas sp. 3794
TTCATCTATGCATAATTCGCCCCCCGCTTGACGGGCTGCACTTCGGGGCAGCGGTTGAATCGGGGCGAGAACGACAACAGCCTTCACGCGGTGTTGACAGCCTCGAAAGTCGCGGTAAGATGTGCGGCTCGCTTCAACGAAACGCCTTCGGGCCGGACGCTGAAGACGGCGGAAACCAACCCTCACCGAGGTGTTGACGAAAGCCAAAACCGCGCTATGATGGGCGGCTCGCTTCGGAGGAAACTTCGAAGCACTGGGAAGCAGGCGCTGAGGCCGCTTCCGAAGATCTTTGACAGTGTGCGCAGGATACTTATGCGGACGTCTGGCTGGTGGTGTTAGTCCATTAGCAGACGTTCTAGAAAGAGCAAGAAAGATTCAAAAGCATGCAAATGCTGGTGAGTAGTTCGAGTTCTGGAAAAGACGACTGCACTCGAAGCATTAGATATCACCTCGGTGATGTCGAAAATTTTAAGTGAAGAGTTTGATCCTGGCTCAGAGTGAACGCTGGCGGCAGGCCTAACACATGCAAGTCGAACGGCAGCACAGAGGAGCTTGCTCCTTGGGTGGCGAGTGGCGGACGGGTGAGGAATACATCGGAATCTGCCTATTTGTGGGGGATAACGTAGGGAAACTTACGCTAATACCGCATACGACCTACGGGTGAAAGCGGAGGACCTTCGGGCTTCGCGCAGATAGATGAGCCGATGTCGGATTAGCTAGTTGGCGGGGTAAAGGCCCACCAAGGCGACGATCCGTAGCTGGTCTGAGAGGATGATCAGCCACACTGGAACTGAGACACGGTCCAGACTCCTACGGGAGGCAGCAGTGGGGAATATTGGACAATGGGCGCAAGCCTGATCCAGCCATGCCGCGTGGGTGAAGAAGGCCTTCGGGTTGTAAAGCCCTTTTGTTGGGAAAGAAAAGCAGTCGGTTAATACCCGATTGTTCTGACGGTACCCAAAGAATAAGCACCGGCTAACTTCGTGCCAGCAGCCGCGGTAATACGAAGGGTGCAAGCGTTACTCGGAATTACTGGGCGTAAAGCGTGCGTAGGTGGTTTGTTAAGTCTGATGTGAAAGCCCTGGGCTCAACCTGGGAATTGCATTGGATACTGGCAGGCTAGAGTGCGGTAGAGGGTAGTGGAATTCCCGGTGTAGCAGTGAAATGCGTAGAGATCGGGAGGAACATCCGTGGCGAAGGCGACTACCTGGACCAGCACTGACACTGAGGCACGAAAGCGTGGGGAGCAAACAGGATTAGATACCCTGGTAGTCCACGCCCTAAACGATGCGAACTGGATGTTGGGTTCAATTAGGAACTCAGTATCGAAGCTAACGCGTTAAGTTCGCCGCCTGGGGAGTACGGTCGCAAGACTGAAACTCAAAGGAATTGACGGGGGCCCGCACAAGCGGTGGAGTATGTGGTTTAATTCGATGCAACGCGAAGAACCTTACCTGGCCTTGACATGCACGGAACTTTCCAGAGATGGATTGGTGCCTTCGGGAACCGTGACACAGGTGCTGCATGGCTGTCGTCAGCTCGTGTCGTGAGATGTTGGGTTAAGTCCCGCAACGAGCGCAACCCTTGTCCTTAGTTGCCAGCACGTAATGGTGGGAACTCTAAGGAGACCGCCGGTGACAAACCGGAGGAAGGTGGGGATGACGTCAAGTCATCATGGCCCTTACGGCCAGGGCTACACACGTACTACAATGGGAAGGACAGAGGGCTGCAAACCCGCGAGGGCAAGCCAATCCCAGAAACCTTCTCTCAGTCCGGATCGGAGTCTGCAACTCGACTCCGTGAAGTCGGAATCGCTAGTAATCGCAGATCAGCATTGCTGCGGTGAATACGTTCCCGGGCCTTGTACACACCGCCCGTCACACCATGGGAGTTTGTTGCACCAGAAGCAGGTAGCTTAACCTTCGGGAGGGCGCTTGCCACGGTGTGGCCGATGACTGGGGTGAAGTCGTAACAAGGTAGCCGTATCGGAAGGTGCGGCTGGATCACCTCCTTTAGAGACAAGGCTGCATCGCTTGTCCAGGCGTCCTCATAAGTAACCTGCACGATTGGTAATCAAGCAAGACTGGGTCTGTAGCTCAGGTGGTTAGAGCGCACCCCTGATAAGGGTGAGGCCGGTGGTTCGAGTCCTCCCAGACCCACCACATGGGGCCTTAGCTCAGCTGGGAGAGCACCTGCTTTGCAAGCAGGGGGTCGTCGGTTCGATCCCGACAGGCTCCACCATTCTTGATTGATGATTCACCGATCGCTGCGCACACATCAGATTTGAATGTCGCCGGGCACTGTGGCCTGACGACGGTTCTTTGAAAAATAGGGAAGTAGCGAGCGTCTGAGACAAGAACTCATACGTGTCGTGTGGCTAAGGCGGGGACCTCGAGTCCCTAGTAAATTGAGTCGTTATATTTGCGTCGATGCTTTGTACCCATCGACAGAAGTATGGCTCCGAGGCAACTTGGGGTTATATGGTCAAGCGAATAAGCGCACACGGTGGATGCCTTGGCGGTCAGAGGCGATGAAGGACGTGGTAGCCTGCGAAAAGTATCGGGGAGCTGGCAACAAGCTTTGATCCGGTAATGTCCGAATGGGGAAACCCACCTCCTAGGAGGTACTGCATGGTGAATACATAGCCATGCAGGGCGAACGCGGTGAACTGAAATATCTAAGTAACCGTAGGAAAAGAAATCAACCGAGATTCCCTGAGTAGTGACGAGCGAACGGGGAACAGCCCAAAAGTCGATATGGTTTTAGCAAAACGGTCCTGGAAAGACCGGCCATAGAAGGTGATAGCCCTGTATGCGAAAGGGCCATATCGATGAAAAATGAGTAGGGCGGGGCACGAGAAACCCTGTCTGAATATGGGGGGACCATCCTCCAAGGCTAAATACTCCTGACCGACCGATAGTGAACCAGTACCGTGAGGGAAAGGCGAAAAGAACCCCGGAGAGGGGAGTGAAATAGACCCTGAAACCGTGTGCGTACAAGCAGTAGGAGCTCCGCAAGGAGTGACTGCGTACCTTTTGTATAATGGGTCAGCGACTTATTGTTCGTGGCAAGCTTAACCGTATAGGGGAGGCGAAGGGAAACCGAGTCTGATAAGGGCGCATAGTCGCGGGCAATAGACCCGAAACCGGGTGATCTAGTCATGCCCAGGATGAAGGTTGAGTAACATCAACTGGAGGTCCGAACCCACTCCCGTTGCAAAGGTAGGGGATGAGGTGTGATTAGGAGTGAAAAGCTAATCGAACCCGGAGATAGCTGGTTCTCCTCGAAAGCTATTTAGGTAGCGCCTCATGTGAATCTTCTTGGGGGTAGAGCACTGTTATGGCTAGGGGGTCATTGCGACTTACCAAACCATTGCAAACTCCGAATACCAAGACAGACTGCATGGGAGACACACGGCGGGTGCTAACGTCCGTCGTGAAAAGGGAAACAACCCAGACCCACAGCTAAGGTCCCAAATTATCACTAAGTGGGAAACGATGTGGAAAGGCACAGACAGCCAGGAGGTTGGCTTAGAAGCAGCCACCCTTTAAAGAAAGCGTAATAGCTCACTGGTCGAGTCGGTCTGCGCGGAAGATTTAACGGGGCTAAGTGATAAACCGAAGCTTGGGGTGCACATATTTATATGTGCGCGGTAGAGGAGCGTTCCGTAAGCCGTCGAAGGCAGATTGAGAAGTCTGCTGGAGGTATCGGAAGTGCGAATGCTGACATGAGTAACGATAATGGGGGTGAAAAGCCTCCACGCCGAAAGCCCAAGGTTTCCTTGCGCAACGTTAATCGACGCAGGGTGAGTCGGCCCCTAAGGCGAGGCAGAAATGCGTAGTCGATGGGAAGCTGGTTAATATTCCAGCACCTCGCATAAGTGCGATGGGGGGACGGAGAAGGTTAGGTCTACCAGGCGTTGGTTGTCCTGGGGAAAGGCGGTAGGAGTGGGTCTTAGGCAAATCCGGGACCCTTTAACTCCGAGCACCGAGACGAGCTCATTAGAGCGAAGTGACTGATACCACGCTTCCAGGAAAAGCCCCTAAGCTTCAGCTTATGCAGACCGTACCGTAAACCGACACAGGTGGGTAGGAAGAGAATTCTAAGGCGCTTGAGAGAACTCGGGTGAAGGAACTAGGCAACATAGCACCGTAACTTCGGGAGAAGGTGCGCCCTTGATCGTGGCCCATGCGGGCTACAGCGATCGGGGGCCGCAGTGACCAGGCCGCTGCGACTGTTTATCAAAAACACAGGACTCTGCAAACACGAAAGTGGACGTATAGGGTCTGACGCCTGCCCGGTGCCGGAAGGTTAATTGATGGGGTCAGCCGCAAGGCGAAGCTCTTGATCGAAGCCCCGGTAAACGGCGGCCGTAACTATAACGGTCCTAAGGTAGCGAAATTCCTTGTCGGGTAAGTTCCGACCTGCACGAATGGCGTAACGATGGCGGCGCTGTCTCCACCCGAGACTCAGTGAAATTGAAATCGCTGTGAAGATGCAGCGTTCCCGTGGCAAGACGGAAAGACCCCGTGAACCTTTACTATAGCTTTACATTGAACGTTGAGTTCGTCTGTGTAGGATAGGTGGGAGGCTTTGAAACCATGGCGCTAGCTGTGGTGGAGCCAACCTTGAAATACCACCCTGTCGTGCTTGACGTTCTAACCTAGGTCCGTTATCCGGATCGGGGACCATGTATGGTGGGTAGTTTGACTGGGGCGGTCTCCTCCCAAAGAGTAACGGAGGAGCTCGAAGGTACGCTCAGCGCGGTCGGACATCGCGCACTGTGTGCAAAGGCATAAGCGTGCTTGACTGCGAGATCGACGGATCAAGCAGGTAGGAAACTAGGACTTAGTGATCCGGTGGTTCTGTATGGAAGGGCCATCGCTCAACGGATAAAAGGTACTCCGGGGATAACAGGCTGATACCGCCCAAGAGTTCATATCGACGGCGGTGTTTGGCACCTCGATGTCGGCTCATCACATCCTGGGGCTGTAGTCGGTCCCAAGGGTATGGCTGTTCGCCATTTAAAGTGGTACGCGAGCTGGGTTCAGAACGTCGTGAGACAGTTCGGTCCCTATCTGCCATGGGCGTTGGAGATTTGAGAGGGGCTGCTCCTAGTACGAGAGGACCGGAGTGGACGAACCTCTGGTGTTCCGGTTGTCACGCCAGTGGCACTGCCGGGTAGCTATGTTCGGAAGCGATAACCGCTGAAAGCATCTAAGCGGGAAGCGCGCCTCAAGATGAGATCTCCCGGGAGCTTGACTCCCCTGAAGGAACCATCAAGACCAGGTGGTTGATAGGCTGGGTGTGTAAGCACAGCAATGTGTTGAGCTAACCAGTACTAATGATCCGTGTGGCTTGACCATATAACCTCAAGTTGCTTCTAACCGAAGCATCCTTGGCCAACGACACGAATGAGTCGTCCAAAATGTTCGCTACTTCCCAACCTCTGAGAGCGTGAGCGCTGTCAGTCCCTCTTTCGATCGCATACCTGCGTCGAAAATCGGGCCGACCTGCGACCCTCCACCCTCTCCCTGGTGACTATAGCTGTATGGAACCACCCGATCCCATTCCGAACTCGGAAGTGAAACGTACATGCGCCGATGGTAGTGTGCATCTAGCATGCGAGAGTAGGTCATCGCCAGGGTTTTT
>NZ_JAVDVJ010000024.1:0-1564 GCF_031456825.1 Luteimonas sp. 3794
CCTAACAATTCCGTAAGGAGCTTCCTGTCAACTCCGAGTGCATGAGCGCCGCGCCTGAGCGTTGAGGCATTTGCTGTTCTCCTGTTGTCGGGTATTGCAGTAACACTCGCCAGAGTGATCTGTGATCAAAGCGTTGCCAGACTGCATTTCCGTAATCGGTCTTGTTGGATCGGCGTTACTGATCCGGACCAGGGTAAAAACCGCACCCGAAGGCCTCTCTCATTCATCGGTTTCGCCCATGCACGGGGATCAGCCGTGTCATGCGATGGCGCCACCTTGTTAGTCAGGCTCTCTCCGGGACGGTCTGACCGCTTGCTACCTCGTCGCTCTGGCGTTGGACCTCGTGCGCCGTGCCCCGCTTTCAGGCGGCCATGACGTGTGTCTTGCGCTTTGCCGGCCTCTGCACCATCGGGTGCCTGAGCCAGGCTTCGGCGTCGTAATCCTCATCACGTACCAGCATTGCCCACAGCTGCCGCGCGTGTTTGTTGGCGATCGCCACCAGCATCTTTCCGAAGGGCATGCGTTGCGCCAAGCCGCGGATCCAGATCTGCTCGGCACTCGCCTTCTCCAGCGCAACCGCATTCGCCCGCTGCAAACTGCTTCTCGCGCCTTGGATCAGCAAGGTGCGCAAATAACTGTCGCCGCGACGGCTGATCTGCCCGAGGCGTTGCTTGCCGCCGCTGGAGTGTTGCGTGGGCGTTAGGCCCAGCCATGCCGACAGCTGCCGGCCGTGCGTGAACTCGCGGCCATCGCCGATCGTGGCAACTATCGCATCGGCGGTCAGCGGTCCCACACCGAGCATCTGCTGGGCGCGCCGGCTGCGCACATCGGCTTTTGCATGCTTAGCGATGCCGGCATCACAAGCGGCAATCCGCTCGCGCACCTTTTGCCAGTGTTGCTGCAGATCATCGAGCAGCCCATGCAGCATCGCCGGCAACTGCTGGCGCACGGTCTCATCCCCAAGCGCCCGACGCAGCGCGTGGTCGCTGCGTGCCACCACCACGCCGAACTCGGCCAGCAGCCCGCGCAGGCGGTTGCTGATCGCCATGCCTTCGGCTTTATAGCCTTCGCGCACGCGATGCCAACTCAGCCGCGCCTGCTGGTCGACCGTCTTCACTGCCACGAAGCGCATGTTGCCCTGTCGCGCCGCGGTCGCGATCGCCTCGGCATCGTTGCGGTCGTTCTTGTTGCCCTGCGACTTGCGGAACGGTTTGACGAACTGCGCCGCCATCAGGCGCGGCACCAGCCCGTGCGCAAGGCAGCGACGCGCCCAGTGATGCGCCCCGCTGCACGCTTCCATCGCCACCACTGTGCCGGGCGGCAGTTGGGCCAGCCATGCGGCAAAGGCATCGCGCTTGAGGTCCCGACGCTGCCGGACCCGGCCGCCAGCGTCCAGCTCGGCCACTGCAAACACCTGCTTTGCCAGGTCCACACCCATGGTTATAGTGCCCATTGGAGACTTCCCCTTCATTTGATTGTTCGTCGAAACACAATCATGGCACTCGATGCCGAGCGGCTTGCCGCTGAAGTGGGAAGTCTCCTTTTTACTCATTCAAGCCGATGC
>NZ_JAVDVJ010000025.1:0-1260 GCF_031456825.1 Luteimonas sp. 3794
TGGAGTGCCCCGGGTTTCTCGGACAAGGAACCTAGGGCACATACCCTAGGCGATTGAACTGCTTTTCGTATTGATCAGGCGATTTGTAACCCAGCGCAGAGTGCATGCGGGTGCGGTTGTAGAAGGTCTCGATGTAATCGAACACTGCGAGCCGAGCGGCGTCTCGTGAGGCGAAGGCCTTGTCAGGTACGAGTTCCAGTTTCAGTGTGCTGAAGAAGCTTTCTGCCATCGCATTGTCATAAGGCATGCCCGGCCGGCTCATGCTCAGCACCATGTGTGCTGCCGCCGCTTTCGCACGGTAGCGAGCACTCGTGTACTGGCTGCCGCGATCGTGATGGAGGATCACATTCGCCGCGGGACGTCGATGGACGATAGCCATCTCCAGGGCGCGTCCGGCCAGGTCGCGGGTCTGTTGCGACGCCATCGCCCAGCCAACGATACGTCTGCTGCACACGTCCAGGACGGTGGCGAGATAGAGCCAGCCCTCCCGCGTTGGGATGTGCGTGATATCGCCGACCCATACGCGATCGGGAGCAGCGCTTGAGAAGGGCCAAGTCAGTCGATTCGGAGCGGCCGGTACACGCGCGTAAGGAGCGCGTGCGCGCAGGAAACGCCGGCGTCGAAGCGTGACCACGCCATGCCGACGCCGCAGGCGTGCAACGCGATGCCGCCCGCATGACTCGCCACGATCATTCAGTACGCGCCAAAGGCGGCGCGTGCCATAAGCCTGCCGATACTCAATGTGCGTAGCCTGGATCACCAGCGCCAGCCGCGCATCGGCCTGCTGGCGTGCACTGGGTGCACGGTGTTGCCATGCGTGGAAGCCACTTCGCGACACACTCAAGGCACGGCACAGCGCAGTCACCGGGTAGGCCGCTTGCTGCGCTTGGATCCAGGCGTACCGCGCGTTGGTGTTTCCGCGAAGTACGCCTCCGCTTTTTTTAGGATCTCGAGCTCCTGCTCGGCTCGCGCCAACGCGCCCCGTAATCGCATCAGCTCGGCTTGCTCCAACGAGCGACGGCCTGAGCCAGGAAATGCCGCCTGCTCGCCATGTGTTTGCACAGCCTGATTCCACTTGTACAAGCGGTTACGCGGAATGCCGAGCTCTCGCGACAACTGAGCGATAGGTTTGCTACCTACTCGCATCTGCCGCACCGCTTCAAGTTTGAACTCGGCCGTGAACTGCTGACGCTTGACCATGGAACACCTCCGGGACCATTGTCCCCGTTATCAGGTGTCCGAATTAGCCGGGCCACTCCA